>DASVCR010000076.1:0-23699 GCA_036381515.1 Gammaproteobacteria bacterium
CTCGTTCTGCGCGAACTGCCCCTTGCTCGGGATCAAGCTCGTGAGGCTCAAAAGTCAGCGGAAACAGGGCTGGTGCCGAGAGTCGGAGTCGAACCGACACGGGTTTTACCCCACCGGATTTTGAGTCCGGCGCGTCTACCAGTTCCGCCATCCCGGCCCTTTGGAGATCAGCATGTTAGCACACTCGGGGTCCGTGAAAGTGTGCCAACGACATGCCGGTGTGCCACGGCGCCTCCACTATGGCGAGCGAAGTGTGCCAAATGTGCCGGCTGCCGATGCGTTCGGCAGCCGGCAATGGCCGGCATCCTTTCGACATCCGCATTCACACCTTCTCACTTCGCCAGAACGGCCGCCAGCTTGGCGGCGCCTTCATGACGATGATCCACCCTTCCTTGTTATCGAGACCACGTACGGAAAGTCAGAAACGCGCGTAGAACGCGCGATCCGAGCCGTCAACACTTTCCATCCATGTGCGTGCTGCACGGTGGAGTAGATGTCATTCCACGTCGCCCTTCGATCAATCGCGCCAGTGATCCGTATGGTGATCCATCCCTTGGTCGTCGGGCGAGGTGGCGGGCGAACCGTAATCTCGCCTCACATCTTGCGCAACCTGTCATGTCGCGCTTCTGTGAACCATTCTCCAAGCGTCGTGACTTCGCGGCGTAAGTTTGTTTTGTCAAGTCCGCCGACGTGGCAAATGAGAGTCGTGATAGGCACTGCAACGGCTCATGCCGAGCGCCGTAATCCGTCGCTCGGTGACGGTTGTGATCGCGGCCCCGCCGCGCGCTGGCACAGCGGTGCCCCGAGTTACGCCCCGTGCGGGCGCGGTCGGGTTGTCGATTCCGGCACGTCTACCAGTCCCGCCATCCGGGGAACCGCCGGCGCAGTCAGGAAGCGGGCTAGAATGCCCGCCCCATGGATCGCCGCGACTTCGCCTACGACCTCCCGCCCGAGCTGATCGCGCAGGCGCCGCTCCCCGAGCGGAGCTCGAGCCGCCTGCTCGTGCTCGACGGCGCAACCGGGCGCATCGAGGATCGACGCTTCCCGGACATCGTCGAGCTGCTCCGCGCGGGCGACCTGCTCGTGCTGAACGACACGCGCGTCGTGCCGGCGCGCCTGCACGGAAGGAAGCCGACCGGCGGCCGCGTCGAGATCCTGCTCGAGCGCGTGCTTGGGCCGCGAAGGGCGCGCGTGCAGCTCCGCGCGAGCAAGAGCCCGAAGGCCGGCACGCTGATCGAGCTCCCGGGCGGAGCGCGGGCGCGCGTCGAGGGCAGGGCGGGCGAGCTCTTCGACCTCGAGCTCGATCGGGAGGTCGAGCCGTATCTCGCAGCGCACGGCCAAGTGCCGCTGCCGCCTTATATCGACCGCGCGCCGGCCGACGAGGACCGCGAACGCTACCAGACGGTGTTCGCGCGGACGCCGGGCGCCGTCGCCGCGCCGACGGCGGGGCTTCACTTCGACGACGCGCTCTTCGCGCGCCTCGAAGCGCGCGGCGTCGAGCGCGCGTTCCTGACGCTGCACGTCGGGGCCGGGACGTTCGCGCCGGTCCGAACCGAGCAGATCGAGGCGCACCGGCTCCACCCTGAGTGGGTCTCCGTGCCGGCCGAGCTCTGCGCGCGCATTGCGCAGGCCCGAAGCCGCGGCGGCCGCGTCGTCGCCGTCGGCACGACGGCCGTGCGCGCGCTCGAGACCGCGGCCCTCGGCGGCCGGCTCGAGCCGTTCGAGGGCGAGACGGACCTTTTCATCTATCCGGGCTTCACGTTCCGTGTCGTCGACGCGCTCGTCACGAACTTCCACCTGCCCGAGTCGTCGTTGCTGATGCTCGTCGCGGCATTCGCGGGACGAGAACGGACGCTCGCGGCGTACAGGCACGCGGTGGCCGAGCGCTACCGATTCTTCTCTTACGGCGACGCGATGTTCGTGACGCCGGCCGATGAGGCACGTGCCGGCGCCGGCCGTGCCGAGCCGCGCGGGCCCGACGACGCGGAGACACATCACGGATGAAATTCGAAGTCACGGCCCGGGACGGCGCCGCGCGGCGCGGACGGATCATCTTCGAGCGGGGCGTCGTCGACACGCCCGCGTTTATGCCCGTCGGGACGTACGGCTCCGTGAAGGCGATGACGCCGGAGGAGCTCGAAGCGCTCGGCGCACAGATGATCCTCGGCAACACGTTCCACCTCATGCTCCGTCCCGGCATCGAGGTCGTTCGCGCCCACGGCGGGCTGCATCGCTTCACGCACTGGGAGCGGCCGATCCTGACCGACTCGGGCGGCTTCCAGGTCTGGAGCCTCGAGAAGCTGCGCCGCGTGACCGAGACCGGCGTCGAGTTCCGCTCGCCGGTCGACGGGGCGAAGGTGCTCCTGACGCCCGAGTCGTCGATCGAGGTGCAGCACGCGCTCGGCTCCGACGTCGTCATGGTGTTCGACGAGTGCACGCCGTATCCCGCGAGCCGCGCGGACGCGCGTGCGTCGATGCTGTTGTCGCTGCGCTGGGCCGCGCGGAGCCGGAACGCGTTCGATCGGCTGAAGACGGCAGGCGACGCGGCGCTCTTCGGGATCGTGCAGGGCGGCGTGTACCCGGACCTGCGCCGCGAGTCGCTCGACGGCCTTCGCGCGATCGGCTTCGACGGCTATGCCGTCGGCGGCCTCGCGGTCGGCGAGCCCGAGGAGGAGCGGCTCGCGGTGCTCGAGGCGCTCGAGCCCGAGCTGCCGGCCGATCGGCCGCGCTACCTGATGGGCGTCGGCACGCCGTCGGACCTGATCGCGGCGGTGTCGCGCGGCATCGACATGTTCGATTGCGTGATGCCGACGCGGCACGCGCGGAACGGCCAGCTCTTCACGAGCGAAGGCGTGCTGAACATCCGCAACAGCCGCTTCCGCACGGACACGGGCCCGATCGACCCGAGCTGCGATTGCTACGCGTGCCGTCACTACTCGCGGGCCTACGTGCGGCATTTGCAGCAGTGCAACGAGATCGTCGGTGCGAGGCTCGCGACGATCCATAACCTCAGGTTCTACGCGGTGTGGATGGCCCGGATCCGCGCGGCGATCGAGCAGGGCCGGCTCGCGGAGCTTGCCCTGGAGGCGGCCCGGCTCGCGGCCCGCGCGCCGAACCAGCCGGGCGATGCTATGTCATAATGCTGGCCCTCACGCGGCCGCCGGGGCCGCGGTCATGTGGAATCAAGGCAGAGCATGGAATTTCTGACCCGCTTTCTGATCGATGATGCATGGGCTCAGGGGCAGGGTGCGCAGCCCGAGACTTCGATCATGGGCTTCCTCCCGCTGATCCTGCTCATCGTGATCTTCTACTTCCTGCTGATCCGCCCGCAAACGAAGCGGCAGAAGGAGCACCGCGCGATGATCGAGGCGCTCGGCAGCGGGGACGAGGTGATCACCGGCGGCGGGCTGCTCGGCAAGATCAAGGAGGTCGGCGATCAGTACGTTACGGTCGAGTTCGCCGACAACGTCACGATGAAGGTCCAGAAGAACACGATCGCCGCGGTCGTGCCGAAGGGGACGATGAAGAGCATCTGACCGCGGGCGAACGAAGGCGCCGCGTACGCGCGAGGCGCGGAGAAATCCTTTGAACCAGCAAGCAGCTAGACGCCGATGAACCGGTATCCGACTTGGGTCAACGTCCTCGTGCTCGTGATTTGCGTGGCGAGCGTGATCCTCGCTTTGCCGAACTTTTTCGGGGACGATCCCGCCCTGCACGTGTCGGAGTCGGACGGCTCGCCGGTCGCGTCGACGACGGTGGAGCGGATCGAAGCGGTGCTCGACGAGGCGCAGATCCCGTATCTCTCCGCCGAGATCGAGGACACGGCCGCGCTCGTGCGCTTCCCGACCGTCGAGGCGCAGCTTCGCGCGAACGACGTGCTGCGCGACGCGTTGCCGGACAACGTGATCGCGCTCACGCTCGCTGCGCGCACGCCGCCGTTCCTCGCCGCGATCGGCTTGAAGCCGATGGCGCTCGGCCTCGACCTCAGGGGCGGCGTGCACTTCCTCTACCAGGTCGATATCGACGCCGCGATCGAGCAGCTCCTCACGTCCTACGAGTCGGACCTTCGAAGCCAGCTGCGCGAGAACGACATTCGCGGCTCCGTGCGCGCCGAGCGCGACCGTCTCGTCGTGACGCTCGCGAACGAGTCGGACGTCGAGCGTGCGACCGAGCTCGTCCGCAAGCTCGACGAAGGCACGCAGATCGCGCTGACCGAGCGGCTGCTCATCGAGCGCACGACGATCGACGGACGTCCGGCGCTGATCGTCCGGCCGTCCGAGCAGGTGATCGCGGAGCGGCAGGAGTTCGCGATCCAGCAGAACACGACGACGCTGCGGAACCGCGTGGATGCGCTCGGCGTGGCCGAGCCCGTCGTGCAGCAGCAAGGCATGGACCGGATCCTCGTGCAGCTTCCGGGCATTCAGGACCCGGCCCAGGCCGAGCGCGTGCTCGGCGCGACGGCGACGCTCGAGTTCCGTCTCGTCGACTACGAGAGCGACCTTTTCGACGCCGCGCAGCGCCAGCGCGCGCCGATCGGCTCGGAGCTGTTCCGCTGCGCGGATTCGATCGCTAACTCCGCGTTCTGCGCACCGGGCCCGGACGGGAAGGCCTACACGCTGCTGCGCCGTGAGGTGATTGCGTCCGGCGACATGCTGACGGACGCGACGCCCGGCTATTCGCAGGGCACGCCCGCGGTGAACGTGCGGCTCAACTCGCAGGGCGGCCGACGGATGCTGAGCACGACGCAGGCGAACCTGAACCGTCCGATGGCGGTGCTGATGATCGAGGAAACGCCGCGCCTGGTCGAGCGCGGCGGTGAGCAGATCATCGAGACCGAAAGCGAAGAGCGCGTGATCAACATCGCGACGATCCGCGGCGTCTTCTCGACGAACTTCGAGATCACGGGGCTTACGCCGTTCGAGGCGCAGGACCTCGCGCTGCTGCTGCGCTCCGGCGCGCTCGCGACGCCGATCTTCAAGATCGAGGAGCGCACGATCGGCCCGAGCCTCGGCCAGGACAACATCGAGCGCGGACGCAATGCGGTCATCGTCGGCTTCCTCCTGGTCGTCGGGTTCATGGCGCTCGTCTACCGCGTGTTCGGCCTGATCGCGAACGCCGCCCTCCTGATGAACCTCGTGATGCTCGTTGCGCTGATGTCGCTGCTGCAGGCGACGCTGACGCTGCCCGGCATCGCCGGCATCGTGCTGACGCTCGGCATGGCGGTCGACGCGAACGTGCTGATCAACGAGCGCATCCGCGAGGAGCTCAAAAACGGGGTTTCGCCGCAGGCGGCGATCCGCGCGGGCTACGAGAAGGCGTTCTCGAGCATCGCGGACGGCAACATCACCACGCTGATCGCGGGCCTCGTGCTGTTTGCGTTCGGCACGGGGCCGATCAAAGGCTTCGCCGTCACGCTGTCGCTCGGTATCGTGACGTCGATGTTCACGGCGATCGTCGGCACGCGCGTGCTCGTGAACCTCATCTACGGCCGGCGTCAGCAGGTCAAACACTTGCCCATCGGGATCAGCACCAGCCATGCAGCTACTTGACAAGACGCCCTCGATCAATTTCGTCGGGCACATGCGCCCGGCGCTCATCCTGTCGGCGATCCTGGTGCTGATCTCGATCGCCAGCCTCGCGGTTAAGGGGCTCAACTACGGCCTCGACTTCACGGGCGGCGTGGTGCTCGAGGTGACCTACAGCGGGCCGGTCGAGCTGAACGACGTGCGCGCGGCGCTCGAGGAGGCAGGCTACGAGGAGGTGGTCGTGCAGACGTTCGGCTCGGCGTCGGACGTCATGATCCGGCTGCCTCCGGTCGAGGACGCCGCGGCCGGAGCGACGCTCGGCAACGAGGTGTTGGCCGTGCTGCGCATGCAGGACCCGAACGTCAGGCTGCAGCGCAACGAGTTCGTCGGACCGCAGGTCGGCGAGGACCTGTCCGAGCAGGGCGCGCTCGCGATGCTGTTCGCGGCGATCATGATCTTCATCTACGTGATGCTGCGGTTCCGGTGGAAGTTCTCCGTCGGCGCGCTCGTGGCGCTCGTCCACGACGTGCTCATCACGGTCGGCTTTTTCTCGGTGTTCGGCCTGACGGTCGACCTTTCGGCGCTCGCGTCAATCCTCGCCGTGATCGGTTACTCGCTGAACGACACGGTCGTCATCTACGACCGGATCCGCGAGAACTTCCGCACGATGCGCCGCAACACGACGGTCGAGATCGTCAATCGCTCGCTGAACGAGACGCTCGCGCGCACGTTGATCACGGGCCCGACGTCGCTGCTCGTGCTGTTCGCGCTCTTGTTCCTCGCCGGCGAGACGCTATTCGCGTTCTCCATTGCGTTGGTCGTGGGCATCCTCGTCGGCACGTACTCGTCGATCTACGTCGGCGGCGCGGCCGTCATCTACCTCAACGTCGCGCCGGCGGACATGGTCCCGCCGAAGCGCGAGGAGGTCGACGCGCTGCCGTGACGCACGGGAGCTTCTAAGAGCAGTTCACGGAGGTCCCCGCAGGGAGCGTGCCGGAAGGATGGCCTTCACGAGGCACGCCGGAAGTGCATCCCTGCGACTCGGCGTCGGCCATCCCTGGCCGACGACGGCCTCGTGAAGGTCATCCTTCCGGCACGCTCCTTCCGGCGTGTCTCGGGAAGAGCGGTACCGAAGCCCTGCTCCGGTTGCGCAGACCTTAGAGCCAGTGAATCAGAGATCGCGCGCGTACGGCGCGAGGAGGCGAGACAGCGCCGCGTAGATCTTCGGGTTCCCGGCGACGACGTTGCCCGACTCGAGGTAGCGATCCGATCCGTGAAAGTCGCTGATGCGGCCGCCCGCCTCGCGGATGATCAGCGCGCCGGCCGCGATGTCCCACTTGCTGAGGCCGAGCTCCCAGAACCCGTCGACGCGCCCCGCCGCGACGTAGCAGAGGTCGAGCGCCGCGGAGCCGGGGCGCCGCACGCCCGAGCTCTCGAGCATCACCGCGCGCAGCATCTCGAGGTAGCGGTCGACCCGCTCGTCGCTGATCCGATACGGGAAGCCGGTCGCGATCAGGCTGCCGGAGAGGTGCTGCCTGCGGCTCACGCGGATGCGCCGCCCGTCGAGCTGCGCGCCTTCGCCGCGCGTCGCGGTGAAGATTTCCTGCCGCAGCGGATCGTAGACGACCGCGTGCTGGAGCTCCCCGCGGTGCGCGACGGCGATCGACACCGCGAACACCGGGAAGCCGTGCATGTAGTTCGTCGTCCCGTCGAGGGGATCGATGATCCACGTGTATTCGTGCTCGCCGACCGCGCCGCGCTCCTCGGCGAGGATCGCGTGATCGGGGTAGTGGTCCTTGATGATGCCGACGATCGTCTCTTCAGCGAGCAGATCGACCTGCGTGACGTAGTCGTGCCGCCCCTTATCCGTGATCTGCAGCGTGTCGAGCTGGTTCCATTGGCGAATCATCAGCTCGCCGGCGCGCCGGGCTGCGCGTATTCCGATGTTGACCATGCCGTGCATAACGGGGGCGCAGCGTAGAATAGTCGGCCGTCGGTGACAATTCGCGAAAACCGCGTTTTCGGGTCCGCGCGCCTCATGCAAATTCCGGTCCGCATCGTCCTCGTCGAAACCACGCATCCTGGGAACGTCGGCGCGAGTGCGCGCGCGATGAAAACGATGGGCCTCGAGGATCTCGCGCTCGTCGCGCCGCGCACGTTTCCGAGCGACGAGGCGACCGCGCGCGCGTCCGGCGCCGCGGATCTGCTCGAGCGCGCGAGCGTGCACGAAACGCTCGAGGATGCGATCGCGGACTGCGCGTTCGTCGTCGGCACGAGCGCCCGCTCGCGCGGCGTCGAGTGGCCGTGCGCCGATCCACGCGAAGCGGCCGCGCGGATCTGGGACGTGATCGACGCGGGTGATCGGGCCGCGGTCGTGTTCGGCCGCGAGCAGTCGGGGCTGACGAACGAGGCGCTCGCGCGCTGCATGCTGCACGTGCAGATCCCGACCGACGCCGCATTCTCGTCGCTGAATCTCGCGATGGCGGTGCAGGTGCTCTGCTACGAGCTCCGCATGACGGGCCTCCTGCGAGCCGGCCGACCCGACGCCGCGTCGCCGCTCGCCGAGACCGCGTCGAGCCGTCCGCGACTTGCAACGTCCGAGGAGCTCGAGCATTTCCACGCCCACCTCGAGCGCATCCTGATCGACTCGGGCTTCATCCACGAGTCGCATCCGCGTCAGCTGAAGCTGAAGCTCAGGCGCATCTTCCAGCGCGCGGGGCTCGACAAGAACGAGATCGACATCCTGCGCGGCGTGCTGACGAGCCTCGATCCGGCCCGCCGTGCGCCGCGCAGAAGGAGCGGGCAGTGACCACGCGCCGCCGGATCTATCTCGATCACGCGGCGACGTCGCCGGTCGATCCGGCCGTCTCGGCCGAGATGATGCGTCACCTCGGCGCCGACGGCACGTTCGCGAACCCGTCGTCGAGCCACGCGATGGGGCGCGAGGCCGCGCGCGCCGTCGAGCGCGCGCGCAGGGTCATCGCGGCGCGCATCGGCGCGGACCCCGCGGGCCTCGTCTTCACGTCCGGCGCGACCGAGGCGAACAACCTCGCGATCAAGGGCGTGCTGGCCGCGGCGAGGCCCGGGCGCCGGCACCTCGTCACGACGCGGATCGAGCACAAGTCCGTGCTGGACGCGGCCGCCGCCGTCGAGCGCTACGGCTGCGACGTGACGTACGTGGGCTGCGACGGGTCGGGGCTCGTGTCGCCGGACGAGATCGAGCGCGCGATCCGCCCGGAGACGTCGCTCGTCTCCGTGATGCACGTCAACAACGAGACGGGCATGGTCCAGCCGATCGCCGCGGTCGCCGAGATCTGCCGGGCGCACCGCGTGCCGCTGCACGTCGACGCGGCCCAGTCCGCCGGCAAGCTCCTGCTCGACGTGCGCCGCGACGGGGTCGCGCTCTGCTCGCTGACCGCGCACAAGTGCGGCGGGCCGAAGGGCATCGGCGCGCTGTGGATCCGCGACGACGTGACCGTCGTGCCGCTGCTCCACGGCGGCGAGCAGCAGCGGGGCTTGAGGCCCGGCACGTTGCCGACGCATCAGATCGCCGGGATGGGCAAGGCATTCGAGCTCGCCGATCCGGCGGAGGAGGGCCCGCGGCTCGCGGCGCTGCGCGACCGGCTCCGCGAAGCGCTCGAGCGGATCGACGGCGCGCGCGTGAACGGCGATCCGGCTCGTGCCGCGCCGCACATCCTGAACGTCGCGTTTCCGGGCGTCGACGGCGAGGCGCTCCGCTTCGCGCTGCGCGAGATCGCCGTCTCGGCGGGCTCCGCGTGCATGTCCGATAATCCGGAGGCGTCGCACGTGCTGTCGGCGATGGGGCTGACGGACGCCGCGGCGACGAGCTCGATCCGGTTCAGCGTCGGCCGCACGACGACGGCCGACGAGATCGACGCCGCCGCGACCCGCGTGCGCGACGCGGTCGAGAGGCTGAGGCGCCTCGCGCTCGGCGCGCCCGCGTGGTGCTCGGCCTGGCGCTCGGCGCGTCTGACAGACGACCCCGTTTTCGGCTAAACTGCTGACCCTACTATGGATTACAGCGCCGAGGTCGAGCGGCGATTCGACGCGCCGGCCGGCGCCGGCAACGTGTCGGGCGAGGGGCCAGGCATCGCGGCCGGCGAGGCCGAGGACAAGGTCCTGAACGTCTGGGTCCGGTTCGAGGTCCAAGCCGACGGTGACACGATCCGCGAGGCGCGCTTCCGGGTGTACGGCTGCCCGCACACGATCGCGGCGGCGAGCTGGATCGCGGAGTCGCTGCGCGGGGCGCCGGTGTCTGCGCTCGAGCGGCTCGATATCGACGGGCTCAAGCGCGCGCTGAACGTCCCTAAAGAGAAGCTCGGGAAGCTCCTCAGGATCGAGGACGCGGTCCGGGCTTGCGCGGAGCAATTGGGCGCGGCGGGGACCAGGCCGCGCGTCGACGGTTGATACCAGGGAATGTCGTCATGGCGATATCACTGACCGAAAACGCCGCACGCAGGGTGAAGAGCTATCTCGAGAAGCGCGGCCGGGGCGTCGGGCTTCGGATCGGCGTGAAGCGCACCGGCTGCTCGGGCTGGGCGTACATGATCGACTACGCGGACGAGATCGACGCGAACGACGTCGTGTTCGACGACGGCGACGTGAAGGTCATCGTTGACAGCAAGAGCCTCGAGCTGATCGACGGGACCGAGGTCGATTTCGTCAAGGAAGGCCTGAACGAGGCCTTCAAGTTCCGCAACCCGAACGTCAAGGGCGAGTGCGGTTGCGGCGAAAGCTTCAGCGTCTGAGCGGCGCCGGGCGTCGGCCCGGCGCTTTTTTTCTTCGTTTCCCCTCGGGGATCATTGGCCACAGCAGGTGAACGATGGCGATTGAACGTACGCTTTCCATCATCAAGCCCGACGGTGTCGAGAAGAACCTGATCGGCGAGATCTACCGGCGTTTCGAGCAGGCGGGCTTGCGAATCGTCGCGGCGAAGATGATGAGGCTGCGGCAGGATCAGGCCGAGGGCTTCTACGCGGTGCACCGCGAGCGACCGTTCTTCAAGGATCTCGTGAAGTACATGACGTCGGGACCGGTCATGGTACAGGTGCTCGAGGGCGAGAACGCGATCCAGAAGAACCGCGATCTGATGGGCGCGACGAACCCCGCGAACGCGGCGCCCGGCACGATCCGCAAGGATTTTGCGACGTCGATCGAGGAGAACGTCGTGCACGGCTCGGACGGGCCGGAGACCGCGGCCGCCGAGATCCGCTTCTTCTTCGGTGAGGCCGACATTTGTCCGCGAACCCGCTGACGATCGAAGCCGCCGGCGGCGGGCGCAGGACGAACCTGCTGAACCTGCCGCCGGAGCGTCTCGCCGAGCTCTTCGTCTCGCTCGGCGAGAAGCCTTATCGCGCGCGCCAGATCATGCGCTGGGTGTACCAGCGCGGCGTGACGAACTTCGCCGCGATGACGGATCTCTCGGCGAAGCTGCGCGCGCGGCTCGACGAGCTCGCCGAGATCGCGACGCCGAAGGTGCTCCGTCACGAACATTCGGCCGACGGGACGCGCAAATGGCTGCTCGACGTCGGCGCGGGCCAGGCCGTCGAGGCCGTCTTCATCCCGGAGCCGAACCGCGCGACGCTCTGCATCTCGTCGCAGGCCGGCTGCGCGCTCGATTGCGCGTTCTGCGCGACCGGGCGCCAGGGCTTCAACCGCAATCTCGAGATTGGCGAGATCCTCGGCCAGGTCGTGCACGCGCGGCGCGAGGTGGCGCCGGTCGAGATCACGAACGTCGTGTTCATGGGAATGGGCGAGCCGCTCGCGAATTACCGCAACGTCGTGCCCGTCGCGAAGCTCTTGCTCGACGATCGTGCGTTCGGCCTGTCGCGCCGGCGCGTGACGATCAGCACGGCCGGCCTCGTCCCGCAGATCCTGAGGCTCGCCGAGGACTGCAACACCGCGCTTGCCGTGTCGCTGCACGCGCCGACGGACGAGCTGCGGGATCGGCTCGTGCCGATCAACCGGATCCACCCGATCGCCGAGCTGCTCGACGCGTGCTGGCGATACGCCGAGGGCCTCGCGAGCCGGCAGATCACGTTCGAGTACGTGATGCTCGATCGCGTAAACGACGGGCCGGCCGAGGCGCGGCAGCTCGTCCGGCTGCTGAAGAACCGGCCCGCGAAGGTCAACCTGATTCCGTTCAATCCGTTCCCCGACGCGGGATTCGAGTGCTCGACACCTGAAGCGATCGACCGTTTCTGGCAGACTCTGCGCTCGGCCGGGATCGTCGCGACGATCCGACGGCCACGCGGCGACGACATTGCGGCGGCCTGCGGTCAGCTCGCCGGCCGCGTCCGGGATCGGCGCCGCGTTCGACTGGGTGAGAAGCTGAGCTCAATTGCGGAGCATTGAATGCGATGACTGTCGGGAGCACCTCTCGCACGATGCTCGTGCTGTCGGTGCTCGGCGCGCTCCTCTCGGGGTGCGCCGGGGTGGGCGGGCGCGCGTCCTCGGACTCGGCCGCCGCGCAGGCGAACCTGAACCTCGGCGTCGCGTATCTAAGGCAAAACCGGCCGGATCTCGCGGTCGATAACCTCGAGCGGGCCGTGCGCCTCGACCCGCGCCTCGCCGCCGCGCACAACGCGCTCGCGGTCGCGTACGACGAGCTCGGCCAGAGCGACGAGGCCGAGCGGCACTACGAGCGGGCGATCCGGCTCGAGCCCGCGAATCCGAACATCGCGAACGCGTATGCCGTCGCACTGTGCCGGCGAAGCCGCTGGGAACAGGCCGAGCCGTATTTCCGCCGGGCGATCTCGAACCCGCGCTACGAGACGCCGGCCGAGGCGGCGACGAACGCCGGCCACTGTGCGCGCGGCGTGGGGGATCTCGAGCGGGCCGAGCAGTACTACCGCGAGGCGCTCGGAATAGACCCGGCAAACGCCAATGCGCTTGCGGCCATGATGGCGCTCTCCTACGAGCGTGAGAACTATCTGCAAGCGAGAGCGTTCCTGCAGCGCTATCTGGACGTCCAGCCGGCCACGCCGTCCGTTCTGCTCCTGTGCTACAACATCGAGCGCGAGCTCGAGGATCGGGCGGCCGCCGAACGGTGCGCGCGGCGCCTCCGTACCGAGTTCCCGCAAGCCGAGGAGCTCGCGCAGCTTCAACCGTTCGAACGCGATGCGCAATGACGAGCCGTCATCGCCGGACGACGCCGAGGGTTCGGGCCGGGCACCGAGCATCGGCGAGACGCTGCGCGCGGCCCGCGAGTTTCGCCGCGCGAGTATCGAGCGCGTCTCCGATCTCCTCCGCATAGAGCCGCGGTTCATCGTCGCGCTCGAGGAGGACCGCTTCGACTCGATCGGCCCGCCGGTCTTCGTCAAGGGCTATCTGAAGCACTACTGCGAGCTGCTCGGCCTCGATCCGCGGCCGTTGCTCGACGAGCTGCGCGAGCGGCTCCGCGGCGCGGATCCGCCGCTGCAGGCGCGCCTGCCTGCCGAGCGGGAGAAGGCCCCGTCGAGCGCCGCGACCGTCGCCGCCGCCGCCGCCGTGCTCGCGCTTGCGGCGATCGGCGTGTGGCAATTCGGCGGGTCGTCGCGAGACGACGCGGCCGAGCCGCCCGTAGCGGCCGCGACGACGGACGCGCGCGAGCCCGCGGCGCGGGGCGCTGCCGCCGGGTCCGGCTCGTCCGCGGCACGCGGCGCTGCCGCCGGATCCGGCTCGCCTGCGGCGCGGGGCCTTACCGCCGAGTCCGGCTCGCCCGCGACGCAAGGCCTTGCCGGTGAAGCCGGCTCGCCCGCGGCGCAAGGCCTTGCCGCCGAAGCCGGCTCGCCCGCGGCAGGCGAGACCCTCGCGAGCGCCGCGCCGGTCACGCCCGCGTCGTCCGAAGCCGCGCCGGGCGCCGGCTCCGACGGGTCTTCGGACACCGGGGGCGTCGATCCCGCCTCGCCGGGCGCGGCGTCGCCCCAGCCGCTCGTGGGCGATCGGGCCACGCTCCCCGCGCCTGCCGACGCCGCCGGGACGGCGGCCGCGCCCGCCGTCGCCGATCGGTCCGCGCCGCGCGAGGATTCGGCGGCCTCGTCGACGCCTGCAGGCGGCGCGTCCGCACCGGACCGCGGCGCGAGCGCCGCCGGTGCGCTCGAGATCGAACTCCGCTTCGTCGAGGACTCGTGGACCGAGATTACGTCGGCCGGCGGCGAGCGCCTGTTCTACGGCCTCGCCCGCGCCGGGGCCGAGGAGCGGATCCGCGCGGACGGCGAGGTCCGCGTGCTGCTCGGCAACGCGGACGGCGTGATCGTCCGCGTGAACGGCGAGCCCTTCACGTATCCTGCCGGCAGCCGGAGCGGCGACCTCGCACGCTTCCGGCTCTCGCCGGAGAATTGAGCCATCATGACTTCGATCATTTCGCCCGTTAAGGGCATGAACGACGTGCTGCCCGACGACGAGCTGCTCTGGGAGCGGCTCGAGACGGCCGCGGCCGCGCTGTTCAAGGCCTACGACTATCACCGTATCCGCATCCCGGTCCTCGAGAAGACGGAGCTCTTTCGCCGCTCGATCGGCGAAGCGACGGACATCGTCGAGAAGGAGATGTACACGTTCGAGGACCGCGGCGGCGACAGCCTCACGCTGCGCCCGGAGGCCACGGCCGGCATCGTCCGCGCATGCCTGACGCACGGCCTGCTGCACAACCGTCAGCAGAAGCTCTGGTGCAGCGGCCCGATGTTCCGCCGCGAGAAGCCGCAGAAGGGACGGTACCGCCAGTTCCACCAGCTGAGCGTCGAGGCGCTCGGCTACGCGGAGCCGGAGATCGACGCGGAGCTGATCGTGCTCTCCGCGCGGCTCTGGCGCGCGCTCGGCGTCTCGCACGTGGCGCTCGAGCTGAACTCGATCGGGACGCCGGAGTCCCGCGCCGGCTATCGCGATGTGCTCGTCGAGTATTTCTCGGCCCACAAGGATCGCCTCGACGAGGACAGCCTGCGCCGGCTCGACCGTAACCCGTTGCGCATACTCGACAGCAAGAACCCGGACATGGCGGAACTCATCGCCGGCGCGCCGGTCATCAGCGAGTATCTCGACGAGGGCTCCCGAGACCATTTCGAGCGCCTGCAAGAGCTGCTGACCGATGCCGGCATTCCTTTCAAGATCAATCCGCGCCTCGTCCGCGGGCTCGACTACTACACGCGGACGGTCTTCGAGTGGGTCACGGACCGGCTCGGCGCGCAGAGCGCGGTCTGCGCCGGCGGGCGCTACGACGGTCTCGTCGCGCAGCTCGGTGGGCGCGACACGCCGGCGGTCGGCTGGGCGCTCGGCGTCGAGCGGGTCGTCGAGCTCCTGCGCCTCGACGCGGGCGCGTCCGATGTGCCGGGGCCGGACGTGTTCGTCGTGAGCGCCGGCGACGCCGCCCGACGGGCCGGATTCTCGGCCGCCGAGGCGCTCCGCGACGCGGTGCCGGGGATCTCCGTGTCGATCGGCGCGCCGTCGGCCGGATTCAAGGCCCAGTTCCGGCGCGCGGACAAGAGCGGAGCGCGCTTCGCGCTGATCATCGGCGAGGACGAGGTCGCCGCGAAAAAATACGGCCTGAAGCCGCTTCGCACGGATGAACCGCAGCTTACGTTGTCGCTCGACGAGGTCGTGCGGCAGTTGTCATCGGCCCTGGACCGGCGAGAATAGGCGCGCCGACTCGAGCCCGGAAAGCCCGTCATCTCACGCCAATACTCCGTCGGAGGAACCGTGGACGAATATCTGTCGGAAAAGGAACAACTGGAACGCCTACGCGAGTGGTGGCGCGAGAACGGCTGGTACCTCGTCGCGGGCGCCGCGCTCGGCGCCGTCGCGCTCTTCGGCTTCAGGCAGTACCAGAACTACGTCGAGGCGCGCGCCGAAGCGGCAGCCGCGCTCTATCTCGACCTGCAGGACGTGCTCGAGGACGACGACCGGACCGCGGCCGAGGCCCTGCTCGCGGAGCTGCGCGAGGAGCATCCGGGGAGCCCCTACACGGACCAGGCCGGCATGCTGATCGCCGGCTACTACCTGTCGACCGAGCCGAGCCGCGCCGCGGACGAGCTGCGCTTCGTCATGGAGCGCACCGACGATAGCGACCTCGGCCGGATCGCGCGCCTGCGGCTCGCGCGGGTCCTGATGTACCAGGACCGGCACGAGGAGGCGCTCTCGCTGCTCGACGTGGCCGATCTCGGCCCGTTCACGGCGCAATACAGCGAGGCCAGGGGCGACGCGCACTACGCGCTCGGCAACACGGATGCCGCGCGCGCCGCGTACGAGGAGGCGCTGCGTGCGCCCGGCTCCGAGTGGGTGAACCGCACGTTCGTCGAGATGAAGCTCGACTCGCTCGAGGTCGACGACGACACCGCGGAGACGGGCACGTGACGATCGCGCGTGCGCTTGCCGTCGCGGCGGCCGCCGCGATCGCCAGCGGCTGCTCACTCTTCGGAGGCGGCGACTCGACGGTCGAGCCGCCGGCCGAGCTCCAGGAGATCGAGCAGACGCTCCAGATCGAGCGGCTGTGGAGCACGCGGATCGGCCGCGGCACGGAGGGCCTGCGCCTCGGGCTGCGGCCGAGCACGGACGGCGTCTACGTGTATGCCGGCGCGTACGACGGGCGCGTCGCCGCGCTCGACGCGAGCAACGGCCGCGAGGCGTGGTCCGTCGACACGGACGCCCCGTTGTCGGCCGGCCCCGGCTACGGCAACGGCGTCCTCGCATTCGGCACGAGCGACGGAGAGCTGATCGCGCTCGAGGCCGAGACCGGCGAGGAGCGCTGGCGGGTCCCGGTCGGCAGCGAGGTGCTCGCGGCGCCGGCCGTTGGCACGAACGTCATCGCGCTGCGTTCGACGGACGGCCGGCTGCGCGGTTTCTCGATCACCGACGGGCGCCAGATGTGGACGATCGAGCAGAACCAGCCGCCGCTGATCGTCCGCGGCGACACGAAGCCCGAGATCGCGGGCCAGACGGTCGTCGCCGGATTCGACAACGGGCGGATCGGCGCGTACCGGCTCGCGACCGGCGACCCGCTCTGGGAGCTCGCGATCGGCTCCCCGGCTGGCCGCAGCGAGCTCGACCGGCTGGTCGACATCGGCGGCGACCTGCAAATCCTCGGCAGCGACGTGTACGCGGTGGGTTACCAGGGCCGCGCGGTCGCCGTGGACCTGAACAGCGGCTTCGTGCTGTGGGAGCAGGAGATGTCGTCGCTCGCCGGGCTCGGCGGCGACGCGAACAGCGTGTACGTGACGAACGACGTCAGCTACGTCGTCTCGCTCGCGCGCTCGAACGGCGCCGTGCAATGGACACAGGAGGCGCTGCGGCTCCGGGACCTGACGGCGCCGGTCCGCTACATGAACACGATCGTCGTCGGCGACTTCGAGGGCTATCTGCATTTCATGGACGTCGATGACGGCCGCTTCGTCGCGCGGGCGCGCGTGACGTCCGCGCCGATCCCGGCCGCGCCGATCATCGTCGGCCGCAGCCTCGTCGTGCAGGCCGAGGACGGCCGCGTCGCTGCATACGGTGTCGTCGAGGAAGAGCTCGAGGAAGAGGGCTGAGCGGGACGATGCTCCCCGCCGTCGCGTTGATCGGCCGACCGAACGTCGGCAAATCCACGCTCTTCAACCGCCTGACGCGAACGCGCGACGCGCTCGTCGCGGATTATCCCGGCCTGACTCGTGACCGGCGCTACGGCTACGCGCGCTTCGGTCATCGACCCTACCTCGTGATCGACACCGGCGGCCTCGGCGCCGGCGGCGGGCTCGAGCCGCTCGTCGAGAAGCAGGTCGATGCGGCGCTCGAGCAGGCGGACGTCGTGATCCTCGTCGTCGATCACCGCGACGGCATCACGGCCGAGGACGAGCGGATCGCGGAGCGCCTGCGGCGCTCCGGCAAGCGCGTCGCCGTGGCCGTGAACAAGGCGGAGGGCGTCGAGGCCGAGCTTGCCGGCGCGGACTTCTTCCGGCTCGGGTTCGGCACGCCGTTCGCGATCTCGGCGCTGCACGGTCACGGCGTCGATGCGCTGATCGAGTCCGTGCTCGAGCCCTTCGAGCCCGGGGAGGCCGACGAGATCGACGCGGTCGAGGGCCCGAAGCTCGCCGTGATCGGCAGGCCGAACGTCGGCAAGTCGACGCTGATCAATCGGCTGATCGGCGACGAGCGCCTCGTGACGTCGGACGAGCCCGGCACGACGCGCGACAGCATCGTCGTGCCGTGCGAGCGCGACGGCCGCCAGTTCGCGCTGATCGATACGGCCGGCATCCGCCGCAGGGCACGCGTCAGCGAGGCCGTCGAGAAGTTCAGCGTCGTGCAGAGCCTGAAGGCGATCGAGGAGGCCGGCGTCGTGATCGTGCTGCTCGACGCGCGTGAAGGCGTGACGGATCAGGATCTGCACCTGATCGGCCTCGCGGTCGAGCGCGGGCGGGCGCTCGTGATCGGGATCAACAAGTGGGACGGGCTCGGCCCGGCGGAGCGCGAGCGCGTGCAGGCCGAGGTCGAGCGCAAGCTCGACTTCGTGAGCTACGCGCGCCGGCATTTCGTGTCCGCGCTGCACGGCAGCGGCATCGCGGAGCTCGTCCGCTCGGCCCTCGCGGCATACGAGGCCGCCGGTGCCGATCTTCCGACGCCGCGCCTCACGGAGCTGCTGCACGAGGCGACGACTCAGCACGCGCCGCCGATGATTCGCGGCCGTCAGATCCGGCTCCGCTATGCGCACCAGGGCGGACGCTATCCGCCGATCATCGTGATCCACGGCACGCAGGCCGAGCGGACGCCCGACCATTACCGGCGCTATCTCGAGAACGCGTTCCGCAAGGGGCTCAGGCTCGAGGGGACGCCGATCAGGATCGAGCTCAGGAGCGGCGAGAATCCGTTCGCCGGGCGCCGTAATGAGCTGACGCGGCGGCAGAAGGCGCGGCGGCGGCGGGTGATTCGTCACTCCCGGAAGTAGAGCACGCGCTGGTCGCCCTTAAGACGCGCGTCGTTAGTCCAGGCGGTGATCGCTGGCGGGCTCGGCGGTGGTCGGGCTCGGTGGTGGTTGGGCTGGGCCGTGGTTGGGCTCGGCGGTGGTCGGGCGCTGCGTGATATGCGCGTCTTGGGGACCGGCATGAACCCGTCCATGGGGCCTGCGATCGCGCCGTCCATGGCGCTCACGCTCCCCAAGACGCGCATATCACGCAGCGCCCTCCTTGACGGCGTGCCATCGACTGGGCTCCTCCCTGACGGCGTGCCATCGACCGGGCTCCTCCCTGACGGCGTGCCATCGACCGTGCTCTTCCCTGACGGAGTGCCACCGACGGCCGTGGCGGCGTGCAGCGGCGAGCAGCTCTGGCCCCATGGCTAGGTAGCTGCGCGCGTACCCGACGATCGCGCACTATTGTCATAACGATAAGTTTCGTTGTGGCGTTCCGCGCGGTCTTACACTCCGGCTCCTCGGATCTGCGCTTTTTGTTTGGAGAGGCCCTTGGCCAAGGCACGCCGTCACTTCACCGTGCCGGGCGAGTTCCCGATGTATCGGGGCGGCACGCTGCTTCGGCCCACTATCGCTTACGAGACCTGGGGCGAGCTCGACGACGCGCGCAGCAACGCGGTGCTGATCTTCACCGGCATGTCGCCGTCCGCGCATGCCGCGTCGAGCGTGGAGGACCCGACGCCGGGCTGGTGGGAGGAGATCATCGGCCCCGGGCGGCCGATCGACACGCACCGCTACTTCGTGATCTGCGTGAACTCGCTCGGCAGCTGCTTCGGCTCGACCGGTCCCGCGTCGATCGATCCGCGGACCGGCCAGGTGTATCGGCTCACGTTCCCGGTGCTGTCGCTCGAGGACGTCGCGCGCGGCGGGTACGAGCTCTTGAAGCACCTCGGCATCGAGCGGCTCCGCGCGGTCGTCGGCCCGTCGATGGGCGGCATGACGTCGCTCGCGTTCGAGCTGCTGTTCCCCGGGATGACCGAGGGCCTGCTGCTGATGTCGACCGGATCGCGCGCGCTGCCGTTCTCGATCGCGCTCCGCTCGCTGCAGCGGGAGATGATCCGCCGCGACCCGAACTGGAAGGATGGCAACTACACGCCGGATGCGCTGCCGCTGACCGGCATGCGCCTCGCGCGCAAGCTCGGCATGATCACGTACCGCTCGGCCGAGGAGTGGCGCGTGCGGTTCGGCCGCGAGCGCATATCGGCGTCGGTCGAGCCGATGAACGGCGATTCGTTCGGGCCCATCTTCGAGGTCGAGTCGTACCTCGAGCACCATGCGAACAAGTTCATCGGTCAGTTCGATCCGAACTGCTATCTGTACCTGTCACGCGCGAGCGATCTCTTCGACGTCGCCGACCACGGCGGCACCGTGATGGCGGGGCTGAAGCGCATCGAGGCGCGGCGCTCGATGATCATCGGCGTGAAGACGGATTTCCTGTTCCCGATCGATCAGCAGCGCGAGCTCGCGGAGGGATTGTCGGGCCGAGGCCGCGAGGTCGAGTTCGTCGAGCTCGCGTCGCTTCAGGGCCACGACTCGTTCCTCGTCGACATGGATAACTATCGCCCGCTGATCGCCCGGTTCTTCGCGGAGCGCTGACGAAAATTGTGTCAGACACATTTTTCGAACGAAAAATGTGTCTGACACAATTTTCAGTCGACCTTCGCCGTCAGGCTGCCGCGCGCGAGGCGAATCGAGAGGCCGGTGCCCTTGGCGACCGTCGAGCTGTCCGTGACGATGTGCCCGTCGTCGGCGCGCGCGACGATCGCGTAGCCGCGGTCGAGCGTCGCGAGCGGGCTGAGCGACCGCAGCGTCCGGTCCGTGACCGCGACGCGGTGCGCGAGCCGCTCGATGCGGCGATGCATCGCGCGCTCGAGCCGCTCCGACGCGAAGCGGCAGCGCTGCGCCGCGGCCGCGACGCGATGCTGCGGGTTGCGCGCGTCGATCCGCGCGGCGAGCCGCACGAGACGCGCGCGCCGCTCGTCGAGCCGGCGCGTCAGCGCGCGTCGCGCCCGCTCCTCGAGGTCGTCGAGACGCTGCGCCTGCTGACGGAGCAGCAGGCCCGGATGGCAGCGGTTCAGCCGATGCGCGAGCACGGAGAGCCGCTGCGCGTCGCTCCTGATGCGCCGCGACGCCGAGCGCTCGAGATGCGCGGCGGCGCGTGCCAGGCGATGGCGCCACTCGGCGCAGTCGGGCACGGCGAGCTCGGCGGCCTGCGACGGCGTCGGCGCGCGCAGGTCCGCGGCGAAGTCGGCGATCGTGAAATCCGTCTCATGGCCGACGCCGACGATGATCGGGATGCCGACCGCGGCGACGGCGCGCGCGACGATTTCCTCGTTGAACGCCCAGAGATCCTCGAGCGAGCCGCCGCCGCGCGTGAGGATCAGCACGTCGCATTCGCGGCGCCGGTCCGCGAGCTCGAGCGTGCGCGCGATCTCCTGCGCGGCGCCGTTGCCCTGGACGCTCGTCGGATAGATCAGCACGGGAATCGTCGGGAAGCGGCGCTTGAGCGCGGTCAGCACGTCGCGGATCGCCGCACCCGTGGGCGACGTAATCACGCCGATCCGTTTCGGGACGCGCGGCAGCGGCCGCTTGCGCTCGGGATCGAATAACCCTTCCGCCTTGAGGCGTCGCTTCAGCGCCTCGAAGCGGCGGCGGAGCAGGCCTTCGCCCGCTTCCTCGACCTCGTCGACGACCAGCTGGAACTCGCCGCGCGCCTCGTAGAAGCTGACGCGCGCCCGCACGACGACCTGCTGGCCGTTCTCGAGCGCGAAGCCGATGTTGCGCGCGGCCTGGCGGAACATCGCGCACCGTACCTGCGCGTTCGCGTCCTTCAGCGACCAGTAGAGGTGCCCGGACGACGGCCGCGACAGGTTCGAGATCTCGCCCTCGACCCAGACGACGCCGAAGCTGCGCTCGACGAGGAGGCGCGCCTCGCGATTCAGCGCGGAAACCGTGAGGATCTGGCGCCGTTCTTCGACGGAGAAGTCGAGCTCGAGGTTTTCGCCGCTCAGCATGACCACACAGTATACGGGACGCCCGGCGCCGCCGTCCGCGCCCGCGGCCATTTACCGTTTCCCGTCCGGGCATTAAACTGCCCGGCTCAAATCCACCATCCGGTTGGAGCTCCCATGCGGATCATTCACGAGGCGCTCACATTCGACGACGTCCTCTTAGAGCCCGCGTACTCCGAGATCCTGCCGCGCGAGGTCGACCTCAGGACGAAGCTCACCCGCTCGCTGCTCCTGAACATCCCGATCGTCTCCGCGGCCATGGATACCGTGACCGAGGCGCGGCTCGCGATCACGCTGGCGCAGGAAGGCGGCATCGGCATCATCCACAAGAACATGACGCCGCGCGAGCAGGCGAGCCACGTGCGGCGGGTCAAGAAATTCGAAAGCGGGATCATCAACGATCCGATAACGGTCAGTCCGAAGGCGACGATCAAGGAGGTCATCGACCTCACGCGGTCGAAGAACATCTCCGGCGTGCCGGTCGTCGACGGCGAGGATCTCGTCGGCATCGTGACTCATCGTGACCTGCGCTTCGAGACGCAGCTCGACGCGCCCGTGTCGTCCGTGATGACGCCGAAGGAGCGGCTCGTGACCGTTCGCGAGGGCGCGAGCAAGGACGAGGTGCTGACGCTGCTGCACCGCTACCGGATCGAGAAGGTCCTCGTCGTCGACGATCGCTTCCGCCTGCGCGGGATGATCACCGCGAAGGATTTCCAGAAGGCGAAGGACTATCCGTACGCGAGCAAGGACGAGAACGGTGCGCTGCGCGTCGGCGCGGCCGTCGGCACCGGCTACGACACGGAGGAGCGCGTCGCGCTCCTCGTCGAGGCGGGCGTCGACGTCGTCGTCGTCGATACCGCGCACGGGCACTCGCGCGGCGTCATCGATCGGATCCGCGAGATCAAGCGCGCGCATCCCGATCTGCAGCTGATCGCAGGCAACATCGTGACGGCCGAGGCAGCGCGCGCGCTCGTCGAGGCGGGCGCCGATGCGGTCAAGGTCGGCATCGGACCGGGCTCGATCTGCACGACGCGCGTCGTCGCGGGCGTCGGCGTGCCGCAGATCACGGCGGTCGCCGAGGTCGCATCCGCGCTCGAGGGCACGGGTGTGCCGGTGATCTCCGACGGCGGCATCCGCTACTCGGGCGACATCGCGAAGGCGATCGCCGCGGGCGCGTATACGACGATGATCGGCAGCCTCTTCGCGGGCACCGAGGAGTCGCCCGGCGACGTCGAGCTCTATCAGGGCCGCTCGTACAAGTCGTATCGCGGCATGGGCTCGCTCGGCGCGATGGCGGGGCCCCACGGCTCGGCGGACCGTTATTTCCAGGACGCCGCGGAGGAGCTGCAAAAGCTCGTCCCCGAGGGCATCGAAGGGCGCGTGCCGTACAAGGGCACGCTCGTCACGATCGTGCACCAGCTCATCGGCGGCCTGCGTGCAGCGATGGGCTACACGGGGTGCGCCAACATCGAGGAGATGCGCACGAAGCCGCGCTTCGTGCGGATCACGGCGGCGGGCCGCCGCGAGAGCCACGTCCACGACGTCGCGATCACGAAGGAAGCGCCGAATTACCGCGTCGACTGACGTCGGCGCCGTCGAAAATTGTGTCAGACACCATTTTCCGTGCGCGGAAAATGGTGTCTGACACAATTTTTGTCTCTAAAACCTGATGGAACGCAAAATTCTGATCCTCGACTACGGCTCGCAATACACGCAGCTGATCGCGCGCCGTGTGCGCGAGGCAGGCGTCTACAGCGAGATCTACGCGCACGACGTGCCGGACGACGCGATCAAATCGTTCGGCGCGTCCGGCATCATTCTCTCCGGCGGGCCCGACTCGACGACCGAAACCGGTGCGCCGGCGATTCCTGACGCGGTGCTCGAGGCCGGCGTCCCGCTGCTCGGCATCTGCTACGGCATGCAGGCGCTCGCCGCGCGTTTCGGCGGCGAGGTGCGCCCGTCCTCGGAGCGCGAGTACGGTTACGCCGAGGTCGAGCTGATCGACGACGATCCGCTCCTCGGGGGATTGGGCGGCGCGGACAAGACGCTCAAGGTTTGGATGAGCCACGGCGACCGCGTCGAGCGGCTGCCGGCCGGGTTCAAGGCGATCGCGCGGACACGTAACGCGCCGCTCGCGGCGATCGCGAGCCCGGAGCGGCGGATCTACGGCCTCCAGTTCCATCCCGAGGTCACGCACACCGAGCACGGCTTCGAGATCCTGACGCGCTTCGTCCG
>DASVCR010000077.1:0-25032 GCA_036381515.1 Gammaproteobacteria bacterium
ACCAATCAATTCTTCCGCTTCCTCGAGCGTCCGTGTGACCGGTTTTTCCACGAGAATGTGAGCACCCGCTTCCAGACAGGTCCGCGCCACAACGTGATGTTGCTCGGTGGGGACGACGATCGAAACGAGGTCGATTTCTTCCAGTATGGCGCGAAAATCGGCGACGGCACGGCAGCCGTACTGCTCGGCTACCTGCTGCGCCCGCGGCAGGTCTTCGTCCACCACCGCGACCAGTTTCACATCAGGTAGCGCAGCGTATTTCTGGGCATGGAACTTCCCCAGATACCCCACACCGATCACCGCCGCCCGCAATGGTTTCACCGCTCGCCCATCAGATTGAAGAAAGCGCTCGCCGCACTTTCGCACGCGCCGACGACACCGCGCAACCGGCGCGCATCGTTCATGCGGTCTCTGCTCGGGCTTGTTCCACGCCGGCGGGCACCTTGAAGCGGTTATAGCCCCACAGATATTGCGCCGGGCAGCGCCGCACCAATGCTTCGATCGCCCGATTGAGTGCGGCTTCATCCAGATCTTCCGCGGGCATTCGTTGCAAATGCAAATGATAGCCGCGCCCCGCCGGCAGGCGTTCCGAAAACGCCATGATAATCGCGGCCCCGCTCGCTTTTTGCAGCCGACTCACCAATGTCATGGTGTACGCGGGGCGGCCGAAGAAGCGTACCCACACGCCCTCTCCGACACCCGGCGTCTGGTCCGGCAGCAGTCCGAGAGCCTCGCCGCGCTTTAGCGCCTTGTAGAGCATCCGTACGCCTTTCAGGTTGGCCGGAGCAACGTTTGCGCGCCACCGTTGGCGGCCAGCGATCATGAGGGGTTCGAGCCATTTCAGTTTTGGCGGACGATACATCACGGTGATCGGCAGGCGCTGCGCCGCATACAGCGCCGAGCTTTCGAAGCAGCCAAGATGCGGCGTGAGAAAAATGATGCCGCGACCTTCATCTCGCGCCCGCTCTGCGACGTCCCATGCGTCGCACGTCACGAGTGCCGCGACTCGCTCGTCCGCGCCGAACCACACGGCGATCAATTCGGTCACGCCCTTGCCGGTTTCGGCGATCACCTGCCGCAATAGCGCGCGGCGCGCCGCCGCATCCGGGCACACGCCGCTCGCGGAGAGATTTTCCCTGAGATGTGCGGCGTACGCGGGCGACAGCCAATAGGCAAGCCACCCCAGCGCCACGCCTGCGCAGTGCAGCCATCTGAGCGGCAGCCGCGCAGCCAACCGCAACACCGGAACAAGCATGAAGTCGTTTATAAATCGGGAGTTATATGATATTGTACGCCGCTTTCTCCATTCCCGAAATCAAAATAATGAGCGAATTCCTGTTCACCTCCGAGTCGGTATCCGAAGGACACCCGGACAAAATCGCCGACCAGATCTCGGACGCCGTGCTCGATGCCATTCTCGCGCAGGACAAACACGGGCGCGTCGCGGCAGAGACGCTGGTCGCCACGGGCCTGGTCGTGATGGCTGGCCAGATCACGACCGGCGCCGTCGTCGAGTACGGCGAACTCGCGCGCGACGTCATAAAACGCATCGGTTATGACAGCTCGGAGGTCGGTTTCGACTACCGCACCTGTGCCGTCCTCACCGCGTTCGACAAACAGTCCGCCGACATCGCGCAGGGCGTGGACGAAGGCAAAGGGCTCGACCTCGAGCAGGGCGCCGGCGATCAAGGGCTGATGTACGGCTACGCGTGCGACGAAACGCCGCAACTCATGCCGATGCCGATCTACTATGCGCACCGCCTGATGGAGCGTCACGGCGAACTGCGCAAAGACGGGCGGCTGCCGTGGCTTCGTCCGGATGCCAAATCGCAGGTAAGTGTCCGTTATGTCGATGGCAAGCCGCACCACGTCGATACCATCGTGATCTCGACCCAGCACAGTCCCGATATCTCGCACGAGCCGCTGACCGAGGCGGTGATCGAGGAAATCGTGAAGCCGGTGCTGCCGAAGAACATGATCACCAGGGACACGCGTTTTCTCATCAATCCGACCGGCCGCTTCGTGATCGGCGGACCGATGGGCGACACCGGCCTTACCGGACGCAAGATCATCGTCGACACCTACGGCGGCTATTCGCGCCACGGCGGCGGCGCGTTCTCGGGCAAGGACCCGTCGAAGGTCGACCGGTCCGCCGCGTACGCGTGCCGTTACGTCGCGAAGAACATCGTCGCGGCCGGGCTCGCGGAGCGCTGCGAGGTGCAGGTTTCCTACGCGATCGGCGTCGCGCAGCCGACGTCGGTCACCGTCGAGACCTTCGGCACGAACAAGGTGCCCGAGGAGAAGATCGCGGCGGCGGTGCGGGAGAACTTCGATCTGCGTCCGTACGGCATCATCAAGATGCTCGACCTGCTGAAGCCGATCTACCGTAAGACCGCCGCGTACGGTCACTTCGGCCGTCCGGAGTTCAGCTGGGAGAGGACGGACAAGGTCGAGGCGCTGAAGGAGCTGATCTGACGGAGGGGGCGCGAGGTCGCATCGTCGCCGCGCGGCGGGCGGCGCGGTATCAGAGCCGCGGACGCCGCGGAGTCCCCGATATCGGCCTCGCACCGCTCGCGCACGGCGCATCGGCGGGGGCGCTTCGCAGGTAACGCCTCCGGACCGCGGGCGCGTTGCATTGCGCTCGCGCTGCGCGCTGGGCGACGGACGGACGACGGACCAGCCAGAACCACAAAGCGAGCCCAAGAGGCATAAGAGGGAAGGATGACAGCACTGATCTGCGGCTCCGTGGCCTACGACAACATCATGGTCTTCGAGGATTCGTTCAAGAACCACATCCTCCCCGACAAGATCCACATCTTGAACGTCTCCTTCCTCGTGCCGCATCTGCGGCGCGAGTTCGGCGGCTGCGCCGCGAACATCGCGTACAACATGAAGCTGCTCGGCGCCGATCCGCTGCCGATGGCGACCGTCGGTCAGGATTTCGATCCGTACAAGCACTGGCTCGACGAGTGCGGGATCCGTCAGGACCACATCAACGTGCTCGACGGCGTTCTGACGGCTCAGGCGTTCATCACGACCGATCTCGACGACAACCAGATCACCGCGTTCCACCCGGGCGCGATGAACTTCTCCGAGCGCAACAAGGTGACCGACGCCGAGGGCGTGACGATCGGCATGGTGTCGCCCGACGGCCGCGCCGGCATGCTCGAGCACGCGCAGCAGTTCGCCGAGGCCGGCATTCCGTTCGTCTTCGATCCGGGCCAGGGCCTGCCGATGTTCAACGGCGAGGACCTGCGACGCTTCATCGACCAGGCCACGTGGGTCACGGTCAACGACTACGAGTGGCAGCTGATGAAGGAGCGGACCGGCTGGGACGTCGCGGACGTCACGTCGCGGACGAAGGCGCTGATCGTGACCCGAGGCGGCGAGGGCTCGCTGATCTTCACGAAGGACCGGCAGTACGAGATTCCGGCGGCGAAGCCGAACGCGATCGAGGATCCGACGGGCTGCGGCGACGCGTATCGCGCGGGCCTGCTGTACGGGCTTCTGAACGGCCTCGACTGGGAGACGACGGGACGCATCGCGAGCCTGATGGGTGCGATCAAGATCGAGAAGCACGGCACGCAGAACCACCGCTTCACGCGCGACGAGTTCGAGCAGCGATTCAAGGCCAGCTTCGGCCGATCGATTTGAATTTCGAGGAGTGACGAGAAATGAGCAGAAACGAGGCACTGGCCGCGAGCAACGCCGGTAAGGACTATTTCGTCAAGGACATCTCCCTCGCGGATTTCGGCCGCATGGAGATCGAGCTCGCCGAGCACGAGATGCCCGGCCTGATGAAGATCCGCGAGGAGTACGGGCCGAAGCAGCCGCTCAAGGGCGCGCGGATTACCGGCTCTCTGCACATGACGATCCAGACGGCCGTGCTCATCGAGACGCTGCAGGCGCTCGGCGCGAAGGTTCGTTGGGCGAGCTGCAACGTGTTCTCGACGCAGGACCACGCGGCCGCGGCGATCGCCGCACGCGGCACGCCGGTGTTCGCGTACAAGGGCGAGTCGCTCGAGGAGTACTGGGAGTTCATCGACCGCACGCTCGACTGGGGCAACGGCGAGGTCCCGAACATGATCCTCGACGACGGCGGCGACGCGACGCTGTTCGTGCACCTCGGCTACAAGGCGGTGAAAGACCCGTCCGTGCTCGACCGCGAAACCGAGAGCCGCGAGGAGCAGGTGCTGTTCGCGCAGCTCAAGAAGGCGATCAAGGAGAACCCGGGCCGCTTCGAGAAGATGGCGAAGGAGATCCGCGGCGTCTCCGAGGAGACGACGACGGGCGTGCATCGCCTCTATCAGATGCACAAGCGCGGCGAGCTCCTGTTCCCCGCGATCAATGTCAACGACTCGGTCACGAAATCGAAGTTCGACAACCTGTACGGCTGCAGGCACTCGCTCGTCGACGGCATCATGCGCGCGACGGACGTGATGCTCTCCGGCAAGATCGCGGTCGTCGCGGGCTACGGCGACGTCGGCAAGGGCTCGGCGCAGTCGCTTCGCGCGCAGTCGGCGCGCGTGATCGTGACGGAGGTCGACCCGATCTGCGCGCTGCAGGCGGCGATGGAAGGCTACGACGTCCGCACGATGGACGAGGCCTGCGAGATAGGCGACGTGTTCGTGACGGCGACCGGCTGCGTCGACGTGATCACCGAAGAGCACATGAAGCGGATGAAGCACAACGCGATCGTGTGCAACATCGGCCACTTCGACAACGAGATTCAGGTCGACAAGCTCAGGAAGTACAAGTGGGAGAACATCAAGCCGCAGGTCGACCGGATCACGTTCCCGGACGGCAAGAGCATCATCCTGCTCGCCGAGGGGCGGCTCGTGAACCTCGGCTGCGCGACCGGGCATCCGAGCTTCGTGATGTCGAGCAGCTTTACGAACCAGACGCTCGCGCAGATCGAGCTCTTCCAGAACACCGACAAGTATCCGCTCGGCGTGTACGTGCTGCCGAAGCATCTCGACGAGAAGGTCGCGGCGCTGCATCTCGACAAGCTCGGTGTGAAGCTGACGAAGCTGACGCCGAGGCAGGCCGACTACCTCGGTGTCTCGGTCGACGGTCCGTTCAAGTCGGATCACTATCGCTACTGATGCAAGAGTGGGGGCGGAGCCTCGTCAGGGACGATTCGGCTCCGCCCCCCGTTTTCCAGTGAGGCAGGTATGAACGACGACATTACGATAGCCCGTAACGCCAAGCTCGAAAGGATCACCGAGCTGGCCGAGAAGCGCCTCGGCATCGATCCGGCGGACCTCGAGCCTTACGGGCACTACAAGGCGAAGCTGTCCTCGGGGCTCATTCGGCGCCTGCAGGACCGGCCGGACGGCAAGCTGATCCTCGTCACCGCGATCACGCCGACGCCGGCGGGAGAGGGCAAGACGACGACGACGGTGGGCCTGGGCGACGCGTTGAACCGCATCGGCAAGAAGGCGATGGTCTGCGTCCGGGAGCCGTCCCTTGGGCCCTGCTTCGGCAGCAAGGGCGGCGGCGCCGGCGGCGGCTACGCGCAGGTCGTGCCCATGGAGGACATCAACCTCCACTTCACGGGCGATTTCCACGCGGTCAGCATCACGCACAACCTGCTCGCGGCGCTGATCGACAACCACATCCATTTCGGCAACCAGCTCGGCCTCGACGTGCGCCGGATCACGTGGAAGCGGGTCGTCGACATGAACGACCGGTCGTTGCGCCACATCGTCGCCGGGCTCGGCGGCTCGACCATGGGCGTGCCGCGGGAGACGGGCTTCGACATCGTCGCGGCGTCCGAGATCATGGCGATCCTGTGCCTGTCGACGTCGCTGCAGGACATGAAGCAGCGCTTCAGCCGGATCATCGTCGGCTACACGCGCGACGGGAAGGCGATCCACGCCGGCGACCTGAACGCGCAGGGCGCGATGACGGTGCTGATGAAGGAGGCCCTGAAGCCGAACCTCGTGCAGACGATCGAGCATACGCCGACGCTCGTGCACGGCGGTCCGTTCGCGAACATCGCGCACGGCTGCAACTCCGCGCTCGCGACGCGCACCGCGCTGAAGCTCGCGGACTACGTCGTCACCGAAGCCGGCTTCGGCGCGGATCTCGGCGCCGAGAAGTTCATCGACATCAAGTGCCGCAAGACCGGCCTTCGGCCCGGGCTCGTCGTGCTCGTCGCGACGGTTCGCGCGCTGAAGTACCAGGGCGGCACCGAGCTCAAGGATCTGAACACGGAGAACCTCGACTCGCTGAAGCGCGGCATGGTCAATCTCGACCGCCATGTGGCGAACATCCGCGAGCACTATGGGATGCCGGTCGTCGTCGCGATCAACCGCTTCGGCAGCGATACGAAGAAAGAGCTGCAGCTCGTGATCGACCACATGGCGGCGCAAGGCGTCAAGGCGGTCGTCTGCGAGCACTTCTCGAAGGGCGGCGCGGGCGCCGAGGATCTGGCGCACGCGGTCGTCGACGCGCTGTCGGGCCCGGCGCCGCAGCTCAAGTTCGTGTACGAGGACTCGGACACGCTGTGGGCGAAGATCGGCAAGGTCGCAGGCAAGATCTACGGCGCGGCCGAGGTGATTGCCGACACGGCGGTGCGCAAGAAGATCGAGAAGTACCAGGAGGACGGCTACGGCCACTTCCCGATCTGCATCGCGAAGACGCAGTACTCGTTCTCGACGGATCCCGCGTACCGCGGGGCCGCGAGCGGGCATATCTTCAAGGTGCGCGACGTGTACCTGTCGGCCGGCGCGGAGTTCATGGTCGTCCTCGGCGGCGACATGATGACGATGCCGGGCCTGCCGAAGAAGCCCGCGGCGGATCACATCGACATCGACGAGAACGGCGAGACGATCGGTCTGTCGTAACCCGACGCTCTACCGGAAATGGGTGTCAGACACCTTTTCTCTCGAAATGCGTGTCTGACACCTTTTCGGCCTCTCACGTTGAAAACCTTCTTTGACGCTCTGTTTCGGGGCGCGGCCGCGGCTGCGCTCTCGCTCGCGTGCGGTGCCGTGCACGCGGATTCCGAGACGGCCGGCGACGTCCTGCGCGTCGCGCTGCCGGCCGCGGCCTTCGCGGTCACGGTGAGGCAGGACGATCGGGAGGGCCGCAGACAGTTCTACCGCTCGTTCGCCGCGAACGTCGGCGCGACGCTGCTGCTCAAATCCGTCGTCGACGACGAGCGGCCCGACGGCTCGGACGACGACGCGTTCCCGTCCGGGCACGCATCGATGGCGTTCCAGGCGGCAGGGTTCCTGCATCGCCGCTACGGCGCGCGCAAGGCGTGGCCGGCTTACGTGCTCGCGGGCTTCGTCGGCTGGAGCCGCGTCGACGCCGACGAGCACGACGAGGCGGACGTCGTCGCGGGCGCGGCGCTCGGCGTCGCGAGCGCGTTCCTGCTCACGGACAGGATCGGAGACGGCAGGGTTACGGTCACCGCCGCACCGACGGACGGCGGCTTCCGCGTGACGATCGCCGGAAATTGGGGGCAGGGAAATTGGGGTCAGAGCCCGAAATAAGATCGAAGCAGGGCGGAAGATGGGGTCGGAGACCGAAGCTGGGTGGAAGAAGGAGTCGGAGACCGAAGCCGGGCGGAAGATGGAGTTGGAGATCGAAGCCAGGTGGAAGATGGAGTCGGAGGTCGAGGCCGGGCGGAAGATGGAGTCGGAGATCGAAGCTAAGCGGAAGATGGAGTCGGAGCTCTCGGTCGGAGCTCTCGGCCCGAGAGGGGGCGAGCAGGAAAGGTTGGGTCAGAGCCCGTAGACCCGATATAAGGGCTCTGACCCCGATTTTTCTGACCCCGATTTTTTAGGCGCCGATCTCCTTGCGGACGATCGCCGCCGCCTCGGCGAGGTTCTTCAGCTTCAGCTTCGCGACCATGCGCGGCAGCGGCTTCATGCCGCAGTCCGTGCTCAGCGTGAGCTGCTCGGGCGACAGCACCTTCAGCGCCTGGCGTACACGGTCGGCGATCACGTTCGGCGGCTCGATCATGCTCGTGCGGATGTCGAGCACGCCGAGCTGAATGCCCTTGTCCTTCGGGCAGTTCTTCAGGAACTCGACGCCCGCCATGTTGCGGTTCGCATAGTCGAGCACGAACTCGTCGATGCCCGCCGTGTTCCAGTAGTGCGGCAGCACCGTCTGGTAGCCCTCGGGGAACGTGCCGCTCAGGATGTCGTTACCCCAGGCGTTGCCGAAGCAGAAGTGCCAGCCGATCTTCGCGTCGACGCCGTCGCACATCGCCTCGATGCTCTCGCGCACCCACTTGTAGTCGTCCGGGTTGTTCGAGAAGAGCGGCATCCACGCGCCGAGGTCCTCGATCTGCAGGTACTTCGCGCCGAGCTTGACGAGCTCCTTCATCTCCTTGTTGAAGATCGGCACCAACGCGAACGTCAGCTCCTTCGCGTTCTTGTAGTGCGAGTTCTGGTCGAAATAGACGTGCCACGCGAGGTTCGCGGGGCCGGCGCCGATCGACACCTTGACGGGAACGCGGGCGTGCTTCGACGCGATCTGGTAGAGGTCACCCCAGCGCAACGTGGCCGGCTTCTGATCGACCGGCCCGCTGACGATCACGCCGCCCCAGTCGTCCATGATCGTCTTGCCCTGGCTCGGATCCGCGCCCGCATAGCTCGGATGAGGGTTACGGGCCGGCTCGAAGCCGGGAATGCGCTCGTACAGATACCAGCAGAACGAGCCGATCACGCCGACGTAATCGTCGTACCACATGTTGCCGTCGGTGACGATGTCGAGACCGGCTTCCTCCTGGTCCCGGATCACCGTGGCGACGGCGTCCGTATACGCTTCCTCGTGCGCAACCTCCTTGAAGGCGACTCTAACGTCCCGGCCGAGCAGCTGATGCTTGAACCAGTGCGGTCGGGGATAGGATCCGACCATCGTCGTCGGAAGCAGAGTGTCGACTATCTTCTTTGGCATTATGGGGTTCTCCTCCAGTAGCTGGCTGCCGGGCCTTCAGAAGTTGTTGTTTTGATGCGGGAAGAGCCGCAGTATACGCCAACGCCCGGAGCCTCGGTAGGCGCCGCACGGCGCACCGAGCGCCTATACTCCGGGTGAAACGAACCGCGGGGGACGCGCGAAGAACATGGGAAAGCGCAGCATGCTCATCGGCCGCAGGCAGGTCGTCGCGGCCGGCACGATCGGGCCTCTCGCGATGATGCTGCCCGGCGCGGCGTCGGCCGCGCTCCGCCGCGTCACGATCGGCGCTAACCCCGCCGGGACGAACTTCAACGTGATCGCCGGCGGGTTCGCGCAGCTGATCCAGCGCCGGCTAGGCATCCCGTCGATCGTGCGTCCGTACGCAGGCTCTTCGGCGTACGTGCCGCTCCTGCATCGCGGCGAGATCACGCTCGGGATCAACGCCGGCATCGATTCGTACCTCGCGTTTCGCGGCGAAGCGCCGTACAGCGCGCCGCTGACACGCATCCGCGCGCTGATGGCCGTGTACCCGCTCGGCTATGCGTACTGGGTCAGGGCCTCGTCGGGGCTGCGCCGCCTCGAGGACCTGCGCGGCCGGCGCGTCGTGCTGAACTATCGCAGCCTCGTGCAGCTCAGCCGGCTGAACCGCGCGATCCTCGCGACGGCCGGGCTTCGCGAGCAGGACATCGAGGTCGTGACCGCGGCCGGCCTGCCCGAGGGCGCGAGCCTCGTCGCCGAGGGCCGCGCGGACGCGGTCGCGATGGGGTACCGCCTGCCGCTCGTGCTGCAGATGCACGCAACGATTCCCGGCGGGCTGCGCTTTCTCGAGGTCGGCGCCGACGAGGCAAAGGTCGGCGAGATCATGCCGGGCGCCTGGGTCGAGGCGATCGAGCCGGGCGATACGACGGTCGGCATCGAAGAGCCGATTCGGGTCGCGATGTACGACACGTATCTCACCGGCGGGCTGCACGTCGACGACGAGGACGCGTATCGGCTCGTCGAGCTGCTGTACGGCGCGTGGGAAGAGCTGCAACGGGACTATACGCTCCTCGTCGACGTGCCGCGGTCGTCGCTCGTGCCGTCGAACCACCCGCTGCCGTATCACTCGGGCGCGGTCGCCTTTTTCAAGGACGCGGGCGTCTGGACCGCGGAGCACGAGCGGACGCAGGCGGCGCTGCTCGAGGGCTGAGCGCGCCTCTGCCGAAAGACCGGCTGCACGTTCGCAGCGGCGGGTCCGCGGGAGTGCGTGTACCGCGTTCCGGTGTGTCAGACACCTTTTTCCGCTGGAAAAAGGTGTCTGACACGATTTCCGAGGCTCAGTGATGCTCGGGGTTCACGACGAACATCGGCGGATAATGCCGTCCGCCGCGCTCGAGCGTGACCCACCTGAGCTCCGTGAACTGCTCGATGCCTGGCCGGCCGCCGTGACGGCCGAGCCCGCTCGCGCCGATCCCGCCGAACGGCACGTGCGGCTCGTCGTGGACCGAGCTGTCGTTGACGTGGGCCATGCCCGTATGGAGCCGGCGTGCGATCGCGAGGCCGCGCTCCTCGTTTCTCGTGATGATGCCCGCGGACAAGCCGTATTCGGAGTCGTTCGCGAGCCGCACCGCATCGTCCTCGCCGTCGGCGACGATGATCGGCGCGACCGGCCCGAACGTCTCCTCGCGGAACACGCGCATCTCGGGCGTGACGCCGGCGAGGACCGTCGGCTCGTAGAAGAGACCCTGATGCTTGCCGCCGCAGAGAAGCTTCGCGCCTTTCGTGACCGCGTCGTCGACGTGCTCGGCGATACGCCTGAGCTGCTTCTCGTTGATGACGGGGCCGATGCAATTCGCGATGTCGCGCGGATTGCCGGTCTTCAGCTTCTTCGTGTTCGCGACGAACTGTTCCGTGAACGCGTCGGCGATCCGGCGGTCGACGATGATCCGCTCGACGGACATGCAGATCTGGCCCTGGTGCATGAACGAGCCGAACGTCGCCGCGTTGACCGCGCGCTCGAGGTCCGCGTCGTCGAGAACGATCAGCGCGTCCTTGCCGCCGAGCTCGAGCACGCAGCGCTTCAGGAGCGCGCCGGCCTGTGCCGCGATCTTCGCACCGACCGCGGTCGAGCCCGTGAAGCTGATGCCGCGCACGGCGGGGTTCGCGACGAGCTCGTCGCCGACCTCGGCGACGTGGTCGCGCGAGCACGTCACGACGTTGAACACGCCTTTCGGCACGCCCGCCTCGGCGAGGATCTCCGCGAGCAGCAGGCCGCCCGCCACCGGCGTCTCCTCCGACGGCTTCAGCACGACCGCGTTACCGACCGCGAGCGCGACCGCGATGCCGCGCGACGAGAGAATGACAGGGAAGTTCCACGGCGAGATCACCGTGACGACGCCGAGCGGCTCGCGCGTGACGAGGCTCAGCTTGTTCAGATCGGACGGCAGGATCTCGCCCGTGACCTGATAGGCGGCCGCGGCCGCGGCGCGATATACGCCCGCGCTGTAGCCCGTCTCGAACATCGCCTTGCCGATCCACGAGCCGCCCTCGTCGACGATGACCTCCTGGATCTCCTTCGCCCGCGCCTCGAGGATGTCGCCGGCGCGCGCGATGATGCGCGCCCGCTCGGAATGAGTCATCGCGGCCCATGCAGGCTGCGCGTCGCGGGCGGCCGCGATCGCCTTCGCCGCGTCCTCTCGCGACGCGTCGGCTACGTGCGTCCACACCTCGCCCGTGGCCGGGTTGTAGACCGGAAACGTCGCGCCACCGGCGGCGGCGACCCACTCGCCGTTGATGAAGAGATTCCTGTTGCTGCTGCCCATCGCTGTCTCCTCTCATGCAGCGGACCGCCTGCCGCGGCTCGTCGGATGCGCGGAACGCGTGCCGATCATGTTCTTGCATGTCGTTGCGCCGGAGGTGTCGTTCTTGTCGAACGCCGGATGCGCCGCACGTCATCGTACGGCGTTCCCCGAACGGTGCGGGTAGTATAGGTAACTGATTGACCGATTGTCAGCGCGGCCGATTCGTCCACTAGCCTGTGCGAGCAATGATGCGCGTACTGCTGCGGCCGTCCTGCGCGACGGCGATCGCGACCGGAAGGCGCCTCGCGGCAACGCGATGCGTCGGGCCGCATCGAGTTGCTAGCATTCGCCGGATGATTCGGCAGCGTTTCGTTCCCGCAGAGGCGCGCGTTGCGCCGGCCGTCGTCTTCGCGGCGGTCGCCGCGATGGCGCTCGTGCTCTCGGCCTGCGGGTCGCTGCCGTCCCCTGATCGATCCCGCTCTGCCCCGGCGGTCTCGCGGACGGAGCCGGCCGCCGACGGCACGCTTGCCCGCTTCGCCCGCCGGATAGAGGCCGATCTCGGCGAGCGCGAGTCGGCGTTCTGGCTGCTCGACGACAACGCGGATTCGTTGAGGATCCGGATCGCCCTCGCGGATCTCGCCGCGGAGACCCTCGATATCCAGTACTTCATCTGGCAGGACGACGTGACGGGCCGGCTGCTGATGCAGCACGTCGTCGCTGCCGCCGACCGCGGCGTCCGCGTCCGTTTCCTGATCGACGACCTCGCCGTCGGAGGCCGCGACGACGAGCTCGCGGCGCTCGACGCGCATCCGCGGATCGAGGTGCGGGTCTTCAACCCGTGGCGGGTGCGGTCGCCGCTCGGGCGGCCGCTCGAGTTCGTCGCCCGGATCGACCGCTTGAATCACCGCATGCACAACAAGGTCTTCGTGGCCGACGGGCGCTTCGGAATCATCGGCGGACGGAACATCGGCGACCGCTATTTCGGCGTCTACGACCGCTTCGTGCAGAACGACATCGATCTGCTGATCGCGGGCCCGTTGCTCGCGGACCTGCTCGAGACGTTCGACGCCTACTGGCAGAGCCCGCTGGCGCGGTCGTTCCCCGGGCGCGGCGTCGCGCCGGCGGACGCCTGGCTCCCGACCGAGAGCGGCGCGAGCGTCGCCGGGCGAGACGAGCGGTTGAGCGCGTTCGCGACGCCGGCGGGCGGCTGGGCATCCTGGGTCGACGCCTTCCTCGACGAGCCGATGCGAGGCGAGGGCGAGGTGCTCGTCGACGCTCCGGACATCGACCGGCAACGGCCGGCGCACCTCTATGAGCGCTTCAAGTCGTTCATCGCGCAGGCGCAGCACGAGCTGGTTCTGAGCTCGCCTTATCTCGTCCCCGACCGCACGTTCGTCGCGCTCCTCGAGGACGCGGTCGAGCGCGGCGTCCGCGTGCGCATCCTGACGAACTCGCTGGCGTCGAACAGCCACGTCGTCGCGCATTCGGCGTACAAGAAGTGGCGGCGGGCGCTGCTCCGGACGGGCGTGGAGCTCTACGAGATGCGCCCGGACGCGGCGGTCCTCGCGAGCTACCGGACGCCGCCCGCGGAGCCCGAAAGGCTCGCGCTGCACACGAAGGCGGCTGTCGTCGACCGGCGCTTCAGCTTCGTCGGCTCGCCGAACATCGATCCGCGCTCGATGGTCTGGAATACCGAGATCGGCGTGATCGCGGACGATCCGGCGCTCGCGGCCGCGCTGATCCGGATACTCGAGCGCGACATGCGACCCGAGAACTCGTGGCGCGTCACGCTCGAGGACGGCGGCTGGCTCAAGTGGTGGAACGGCGACGAGTCGCTCGGCCGTCAGCCGGCGAACGGGTTCTCGCAGCGGGCGGTGGAGTTCTTCCTGAACCTGCTGCCGATCAAGAGCCAGACGTGATCGACGGGGCGGCCGTCACCGCTCGAGATATTCGAGCTTGTCCTTGACGTCCTTCCACTCGTCCGCGTCCTCGGGCGGCGCCTTCGCCTTCGTGATCACCGGCCACTCTTTGGCGAGCTCCGCGTTCAACGCGAGGAACTGCTCCTGTCCGGGGGGCACGTCGTCCTCGGACACGATGGCCTCGACCGGACATTCCGGCTCGCAGAGCGTGCAGTCGATACACTCCTCGGGGTCGATCACGAGCATGTTCGGCCCTTCATGGAAGCAATCGACGGGGCACACCTCCACGCAGTCGGTGTACTTGCACTTGATGCAGGCCTCGGTGACTACGAACGTCATCCCTGAAAATCCTCCGGGCGGGGGCGCCGAAGCGCGCGCATTGTCCTACAAAAAGCGCCGAGCATCCACTCGGGATTTCCGATCTTTCCGGTCGAACTCCGGGCCGCGAGCGGAGTCGGAGACAGCATCGGGGGCGGAATCGGGCCGTCGTGGCGACCGCTCAGATCTGCGCCTCGGGCACCGTGACGGTGATCCCGTCGAGCTCGTCGCTGAGCTGGATCTGGCAGCTCAGCCGGCTGTTCGGACGGCGCTCGATCACGCAGTCGAGCATCCCGTCCTCCTGGGCGTCGGGCGGCGTCAGGCGGTCGAGCCACTCCGGGTCGACGTAGACGTGGCACGTCGCGCACGAGCACGCGCCGCCGCATTCGGCGATGATCCCGTCGATGTTATTGTCGACGGCCGCCTCCATAACGGTCGTGCCCGGAGCGGCCTCGACCTCCCGGACGGTGCCGTCCGGCTCGATGTACGTGACCCGCGTCATCGCGCCCCGGAGGCCGCGTCGACCGGCTGAGGTCGGATCCGGTGGAGTTGAATATCCATATTCGCTTTGCATCACCCTTGAATGGCCTTGGGGCCGCTATAATCGCGCGGATTTCGCGAACCGAACGCGTTCCGAGACCCGCTTCCACGAAGCGCCCGCGACTCTACTTTTGATGGGCTTCGACTGCAAATGATCCATTCCGAAACACCCGAACCCGAGTCCATCGTCGTCCGCTTCGCGGGAGATTCCGGCGACGGCGTGCAGCTGATGGGCACGCAATTCGTCGGGGCCACGGCCCTCGCCGGGAAGGATTTCGGCACGTTCCCGGATTACCCGGCCGAGATCCGCGCGCCGGCGGGGACGACCTTCGGCGTGTCCGCGTACCAGATCCACCTCGGCGCGGGGCCGATCACGACGGCCGGCGACGCGCCGCAGGTGCTCGTCGCGTTCAACCCCGCCGCGCTGAAGGTGAACCTGCCGCTGCTCGAGCGCGGCGCGCTGATCATATTGAACACGGATTCGTTCACGAGCCGCGGGCTCGCGAAGGCCGGCTACGAAAAGGACCCGCGCGCGAGCGGGGCGCTCGACGGCTTCCAGGTGATCGAGCTCGACATCGCGAAGCTGACCGCGGACGCGGTGAAGCCGTTCGGGCTCAGCAAGAGCGACGCGGGACGGTGCAAGAATTTCTGGGCGCTCGGCCTCGTGCAGTGGATGTTCGGGCACGAGATCGAGTCGATCGAAGCCTGGGTGCGCAAGCGCTTCGCGGCGAACGAGGCGGTACGCGACGCGAACGTCGCCGCGCTTCAGGCGGGGCACGCGTACGGCGAGACGGCGGAGCTCGCGGCCGCGATTCCGCAGCTCAGGACGCAGCGTGCGAAGTTCCCGCCGGGCGAATACCGCGGGATCCGCGGCAGCGACGCGCTCGCGCTCGGCATCGCCGCCGCGGGCGAGCTCGCGGATCGGCCGGTGCTGTTCTGCTCGTATCCGATCACGCCCGCGTCGCCGCTGCTGCACCGGCTCGCGCAGATGGGCGCGCACGGCGTCGGCGTGTTCCAGGCCGAGGACGAGATCGCCGCGGTGTGCGCGGCGATCGGCGCGTCGTACGGCGGCGCGATCGGCATCACGTCCAGCTCGGGACCGGGTATCGCGCTCAAGACCGAGGCGATCGGGCTCGCGATCAACGCGGAGCTGCCGCTCGTGATCGTCGACTCGCAGCGCGGCGGCCCGTCGACCGGTCTGCCGACGAAGACGGAGCAGTCGGACCTCTATCAGGCCGTCTACGGCCGCAATGCGGATGCGCCGGTGCCGGTGCTTGCGGCGCGCTCGCCGAGCGATTGCTTCGACGTCGCGATCGAAGCGGTGCGCATCGCGGTCCGGCACATGACGCCCGTGTTCCTGCTGACCGACGGTTACCTCGCGAACGCCGCGGAGCCGTGGCGGATTCCGGATCTCGAGGCGTATCCGCCGATCGAGGCGCGCACGGTCGATCCGGCGCGCGTGGAGCAGGGCGAGAAGCCGATCTTCGATCGCGACCCGGAGAGCCTCGGCCGCCCGTGGATCGCGCCCGGCACGCCGGGCCTGATGCACCGGATCGGCGGTCTCGAGAAGGACGTCCGCACCGGGCACATCTCGTACGATCCGGCGAACCACCAGGCGATGACGCAGCTGCGCGCCGAGAAGGTCGCGGCCGTCGCGCGGTTCATCCCGCCGCAGCGCGTCGAGGTCGGCGCGGAGGCGGGCGATCTCGCGGTCGTCGGCTGGGGGTCGACGTACGGCGCGCTCTATCAGGCGGTCCAGCAGGTCGCGAGGACCGGCGCGAAGGTGGGCTTGATCCACCTCCGGTACGTGAACCCGTTCCCGGCAAACCTCGGCGAGCTCCTCGCGCGCTTCGAGCGCGTGCTCGTGCCGGAGATGAACATGGGGCAGCTCGCGACGTTGCTGCGGGACCGCCTCGACGTGCGGCCCGTGCAGCTCAACAAGGTCACCGGCCAGCCGTTCCTCGTCTCCGAGGTCGTGGCCGCGATCAAGCGGGAGCTTGCGGAAATTTCGGGCGCCCAACGCAAACCGAGGGCCGTGTGATGAGCCGCCGACGGATGGCCCGCGCGGCCAATAACGAAGGAGACCGGTCATGAGCGCGGCGGTCGATCGACTCGCAGCCAAGGACTTCGAGAGCGAGCAGGAGGTACGCTGGTGCCCCGGCTGCGGCGACTACGCGATTCTGAAGTCGGTGACGCGCGCGCTCGCCGACGTCGGCGCGCGTCCCGAGCGGACGGTCTTCGTCTCGGGCATCGGCTGCTCGTCGCGCTTCCCGTACTACGTGGAGACGTACGGCTTTCACACGATCCACGGGCGCGCGCCGGCCATTGCGACGGGCCTGAAGCTCGCGCGGCCCGATCTCGACGTCTGGGTCGTGACCGGCGACGGCGACGGCCTGTCGATCGGCGGCAACCATCTGCTGCACGCGCTGCGCCGCAACGTCGGGCTGAACATCCTGCTGTTCAACAACGAGGTGTACGGCCTCACGAAGGGCCAGTACTCGCCGACGTCGCGGCCGGGCACGCGGACCCCGTCGACGCCCGCGGGATCGTTCGACACGCCGGTCGTCCCGGGGCTCTTCGCGCTCGGCGCCGGCGCACGCTTCATCGCGCGCGCGATCGACGTCGACAAGACGGGCCTCGGACGCGTGCTCGAGGCCGCGCACGCGTTCGACGGCGCGGCCTTCGTCGAGATCTTCCAGAACTGCATCGTCTACAACGACGACGTGTTCAGCGCGTTCACGGCGAAGGAGCGGGCGGCGGATGCGCAGCTCCACGTCGAGCACGGCAAGCCGCTCGTGTTCGGCGACGGCGGCTCGAAAGGGCTCGCGTTGAACGTGAGGACGCTGTCGCTCGAGGTCGTCGACGCGCGCGAGCGCCCGAACGACGTCCTCGTGCACGACGAGACGAACCCGACGCTCGCGCAGCTGCTCCTCGCGATGAGGCCGCCCGAGCTCCCGGTGGCGCTCGGTGTCGTCTACCGCGACCCGGCCGAGAGCTTCGAGAAGCTCTTCTACGCGAAGCACCCGACGCAGATGAAGCGCACCGCGAAGGTCGCGGACGCGCTGCGGCAGACGAGCACGTGGCGCGTGAAGTGAGCTCGTGTCAGACACCATTTTCCCCGAACGGGAAAAATGGTGTCTGACACAGGACGTCACCGCCGCGCCGCGCGCTCGACCTCCCGCCAGACGCGAAGCAGATTGCCGCTCCAGAGCTTTTCGATCTCTTCCCGCGTGTAGCCGCGCGCCTCGAGCGCGCGCGTGACGGCCGGCGTTTCCTCCGCGTCCGACCAGCCGATCACGCCGCCGCCGCCACCGAAGTCGGACGCGATGCCGACGTGGTCGATGCCGATCAGGCGGACCGCGTAGTCGATGTGATCGACGAGATCCTCGACGGTCGACGGCGGCCAGCGCTGCTGATGCTCCTGCACGCGCCGCAGAAAACGCGTGCGGTCTTCTTCCGGCAGGCGCTCGACATCCCGCGGCGACGAGATGCCGAACTCCGCGCGCAGCGCCGCGTCGGCGGCGATCGCCTCGGCGTCGTGGCGCAGATAAATGTCGTACGCGACGATCTGCACGACGCCGCCGTTGTCGCGCAGTGCGAGCAGAGTCTCGTCGTCGAGGTTGCGCGGATGATCGGCGAGCGCGTACACGCTCGAGTGCGACGCGATCACGGGCCCCCTCGACAGCCGGATCGCATCGAGCGCGCTTTCCTTCGACGCGTGCGAGATGTCGACCATCATGCCGAGGTCGTTCATGCGCGCGATGACGCGCTCGCCGAACTCGCTGACGCCCCCGTGCTCCGTGTCCGCGTCCCCGAGCTCCGCACGCGGCTGCGCGGAATCCGCGATGTCGTTGTGTCCGTTGTGGACCAGCGTCATGTAGCGCGCGCCGAGCTCGTAGTATCGGTCGAGCAGGTCGAGGTCGCGGCCGATCACGTAGCCGTTCTCGATGCCGATCGCCGCGGCGAGCTTGCCCTCCGACACGAGGCGCTCGACGTCGGCAGGCGTCGACGCGAGGCCGATCAGGTCGGGATAAAGCTCCTCGGTCATGCGATGGATCGCGTCGAACTTGATCAGAGCATCGCGCCGCGCGGCCGCGTAGCCCTCCTCGGTGCGCGCCGCCTGGCCGACGTAGACGGCGAAGAACGCCGCGTCGAGCCCGCCGCGCTGCATCTTCTCGAGATTGACCTGGAGCGGCGCCGTTCGCGGATCGACGGCGGGCGTCGCGAAGTCGAACGGAATGTCGACGTGCGTATCGAGCGTCAACGTCGCCGCGTGCACGCCGGGCGCCGGCGCGGCGACGACGGCCGCGGAAGGGGCGCTCGCCGGGCCGCCGTCGCAGGCGGTCACCCACGCGGACGCGGCGAGCACGAGTAGGACCTTGCCCGTGAATCGGATCATCGAAGCCTCCGTTTCGTTGTCGGTGCGAGTCTCGCGGCGACCGTGAGATCGAACAAAGCTCGAGGCCTTTCCGTATCAGGAGCGGCTCGCCGTCGCGGTCTCGAGCCCGTCGCCGGGATCGATCCCCGCCGAGTTCGACTGTCCGGCGCTCGGCATGTAGTGGCGACTGTCGACGGGCCGCATCGTCGCGTTCGCGACGAGTGCGATGAGCAGCAATGCCGCCATCAGCAGCATCGTCGAGTTGTAGAGGCCGCTCGTCGGGTCGACGGTGCCGGGCGGCGCGATCTCCATCAGCTTCGCGATCGTGACCGTGCGGCTCGCGACGAGCTCGTCGAGACGGTCGAGACCTGCGCCGAAGGCCGCCGCGAAGGCGGCCGGATCGACGCGTGCGGCGAGGTCCCGGATCGCGCCGTCGATCGCGCGATCGCGCAGCGACGTGATCGCGAGCGGCCCGAGGACGCCCGCGGCGCTCCACGCGGTCAGGATGCGGCCGTGGATCCCGCCGACGTAGCGCGTGCCGAACACGTCCGCGATGTACGCCGGGATCGTCGAGAAGCCGCCGCCGTACATCGTGAAGATCATCATCGTCGCGGCATAGAAGTAGACGAGCCAGACGACGGACGGATTCACGCTGACCTGCGCCGCGGTGAACGGGATCGACAGGTAGAGCGCGATACCGAGCCCGAGGAAGATCCAGTACGTATTTCGCCGGCCGATGTAATCGGACGCGGTCGCCCACATGAACCGGCCGAGCATGTTGAACACGCTGATCATCAGGACGTACATCGCCGCGAACGTGCCGTCGACGACGTCCGGCAGCACGGTGCCGAAGATTTCGCTCATCATCGTGCGCGCGACACTGAGCACGCCGATGCCGGCCGTGACGTTGAGGCACAGCACGATCCACAGCTGATAGAACTGGCGGGTCCGGAGCGCCTCGTCGATGTGCACGTCTCCGCGGCTGATCATCTTGCGCTCGCGATACGCTTCGTCCGGCGGCGTCCAGCCCGCCGGCCGCCAGCCGGGCGGCGGGACGCGATACGAGAACGCGGCCATCATCATCACGACGAGATACACGAGCCCGAGCGTGAGAAAGGTCTGCGCGACGCCGGCCGAGCCCGTGCCGACCAGATACACGCCCTCAGGACCCGGAACGAGCATGTCGGCGACGTCGTTCGCGCCGACGACGACGGCCTCGCGCAGCGTTCCGTCCACGTCGGCGTAGCGGCGGCCGTCCTGCGTGACGAGATCGACCTCTGCAACGGTCCCGACATAGACGGGCGCCTCATAGAAGTATTCGATCAGAGTCTGCTTCAGCGGCGTGCCGACCATCGCGCCGCCGCCGAAGCCCATGATCGCGAGGCCCGCAGCCATGCCGCGACGGTCCGGGAACCAGCGGATCAGCGTGCTGACCGGCGACACGTAGCCGAGACCTAGGCCGCAGCCGCCGATCACGCCGTAGCCGAGATAGAGGAGCCACAGCTGATGCGTCAGAATGCCCAGGCCGCCGAGCAGATAGCCGCCGCCCCAGCAGCACGCGGCGACGACGCCCACGGTGCGCGGCCCGACGTCCTCGAGCCACTTGCCGGCGAACGCGGCGGACAGACCGAGAAAGACGATCGCAACCGTGAAGACCTGCACGACGCTCTGGAGCGACCAGTCGTCCGCGGCCGGCGTGACGACGCCGAAGATGCGGATCAGCGCGGGGTTGTAGATGCTCCACGCGTACACGGAGCCGATGCACAGGTGGATCGAGACCGATGCGACCGGTACCCACCAGCGGTTGAAGCCCGGCGCAGCGACGATGCGCTCTTTCGACAACGGATTCGGCATGCTTCCCCTCCCTTTCGCAGTCGGCTGCCGGCTGTGCCGTCGACCGGGGCGACGGGCGCAAGAGGAGGCCGACGTGCGTGGATCGGCCTATTCTATTGACGTCGCGGCCGTTTGTGGTCGGCCTTTTCCGCGCGACGGCAGCGGAGGGGCGTTTCGCGGCCGGGGTCGAACGGCCAGATCACCACTTGCGGCTGATCCAGAAGAATCCGGCACCGAGCACGACGCCGATCAGACCGGCGACCGAGTTGTCGTTCGTGATCTGGTAAATGCTGTACAGCAGGATCACGATCGTCATGCCGTATCGCACGAAAGGAGACATCGCGCGCATTCCCCACTGCAGTACGCCGGTGACAGGATTGTTTATAGCACGGAAACATTAGACGTGCTCGATTTGCGGGCGCGGGAGACGAAGACACGCCCTGCTCGAAACACGCACTGCTCGACAGAGGAGCTCCTCGAATGACGCACGAAGTTTCGATACGACGCACGATCGGTGTGCGCGTGGCCGCGGCCGTCCTTGCAGCGGTCGTGTGCGCGGAGGCCGTCGCACAAGAGGGCACGGCGCGAGGCGTCGAACGCGACGACGCCGAGCGCGAAGCGGCCGAGCAGCCGACGCTCGACGAGCGGGTGGCCGCGCTCGAGCGTGCCGTGGCGAGCCTCGACACCCGGCTCGACGCGAGAACGATCGGACGAAGCCGCGACGCGCAGGTGCCCGGCACGACGCAGCTCGAGGAGCGCGTGGCGCAGCTCGAGCGAACGCTGTCGATGCTGCGCGCGGACGTCGCGCGCATCGAACGGACGGCCGATGCGGCGCTGCGGACCGCGACCGATGCGCAGCGCACGGCCGCGATCGCGGAGCGAGAGGCGCGGAACGCCGCGTCGCGCTTCTGAAGGGGTGCGGGTTAGAATGCGCAACGGCCGGGCTCGTCGCGCGCTCGTGTCGCCAAGGATGCCCCGGTAGCTCAGGGGATAGAGCGTCCGCCTCCTAAGCGGAAGGTCACAGGTTCGAATCCTGTCCGGGGCACCGACTCAGCCTTCTTTACTGTCCGATACCGTCCAGCCAATCCCCCCGAAGTTCCGTAATTTCCTCGCCTTTCTTTGGCGCTACCGTCCGGTAACGTCCGCTGATAGCATACCACCAGCCGGGGGTATGGGAAGGGGTATTCCGTCACAGCGGGGGTATTCGGGTGCTGACCGACAAGGCGCTGAAGGCGCTGAAGCCGCGCGAGCGGCCGTATAAGCGCGCCGACGAGAAAGGGCTCTACGTGCTCGTGACGCCGACGGGCTCGCTGCTCTGGCGACTCAAATACCGATTCGGCGGCGTCGAGAAGGTGCTCGCACTAGGCAGCTATCCCGACACGACGTTGCGGCTCGCGCGGGAGAAGCGCGACGAGGCCCGTCGGCTGCTCGCGGAGGGCGTCGATCCTTCGGCCGCTCGGAAAGCGGAGAAGGCCGCGCGCGCAGGGGCCGAGACGTTTCGTGCTGTCGCCGAGGAGTGGATGCGGAAGGGATGCCCGCCGCAGAAGATCGAGCGCCGGCTCGCCGAGCGAACGCTCGCAAAGACGCGCCAACTTCTCGAGCAAAAGCTGTACCCGAAGATCGGTGACAAGCGAGCCGACGAAATCGAGCCGCCCGACCTTCTGAAGGCGCTCCGCGCGATCGAGGCTGAAGGGAAGCTCGAGACCGCGAAGCGTTGCCGCCAGATCGCGAGCCGAGTGCTCCGCTACGCGGTAGCGACGGGGCGAGCGACGCGGAATCCGGCCGCGGACCTCGAGGGCGTGCTCGCACCTCCGCCCGTGAAGCATCGGCCGGCGCTAACCGATCCTCGCGACGTCGCGGCGTTGCTGCGAGCGATCCACGCTTACGGCGGGCAGCCGGCGACGCGGGCGGCGTTACACCTGATCGCACTGACGTTCGTTCGGCCGGGCGAGATCCGGCTCGCGAAGTGGCGCGAGTTCGACTTCGAGGCGAAGCTCTGGACGATCCCGGCCGAGCGCATGAAGATGCGGCGCGAGCACGTCGTTCCGCTCAGCGAACAGGCGGTCGCGATTCTCCGCGAGCTGCAACCAATCACGGACCGAGGCCCCGATTCGCTCGTGTTCCCGAGTCTTCGGCCGGGACGGCCGCTCTCTGAGAACACGCTCAACGTTGCGTTGCGGAACATGGACTACGACACGCGGACGCAGCATTGCGCGCACGGGTTCCGCTCGACGGCCTCGACGTTGCTGCACGAGCTCGGATGGGATGACGACGTGATCGAGTGCCAGCTCGCGCACAAACGTCCGGGCGTCGGCGGCATTTACAATCGCGCGCATCGGCTCGCGGAGCGGGCGAGGATGATGCAGGCGTGGGCCGACTATCTCGACGGGCTCAGGTCTGGCGCGCGGATTGTTGCATTCGCCGCGAAATAGCAGTCCCCAATACGTTGTCGCGCGCAGTAGCGCGATATATACTATGGTCTCAATGCGGACTCCGACGCATGGTATCGGAGAGTGCACACGGCCCGACGAGCGATAGTCGGGCGACACACGGCCCCGTCACGCCGAGCACGAAGTGACGGTCTCGGCGCGCGATTTTCCGCGCGGCGCGTCGAGGGCCTCTGCCGGGCGTCCTGCCCGCGCAAGCAACCCCGCGCGGCGTGATTGCAGCAACCGACAGCTAGCTCGCATCACGCGCGTTTGCGCGCCCTGAGGGCGCGTCACGTCTGGGGTATGGCAATGGGTGTGCACTATGATCCGTGTTATCCGACCGAGCGAGATCACGGCCGTCACTGGGCTCCGTGCTACTCGCATCCGTGAGCTCGAGGCTCGCGGCGAATTTCCCGCACGTATCCGTCTCTCCGACCGCGCCGTAGGCTGGCGTTCCGACGAGGTAGAGGAGTGGCTGCGCTCGCGGCCGCGCGCCAAAGACGCGCCGGCCGACACGACGACCCGTAACGGCATCGGCACGACACACACGGGCGCGACCACGCCGCGTCGGCGGAGATCGGCGTGATGACCCGGAAAAAACGCCCGGCGGGCACCGGGCGCTGGCGCTCCGCTTCCAAGCCGCGGAGCCGGCATTGGGACACGCCGAGGCACCGGCGCGACGCTCAGTATACCACGTCGCGCGCTGATACCTCGCAGCACGAGGTGGCGCGCCATGCACGTCGCTGATCTCCTGGCGCGTCTCGACGGCGTCCGTGAAACCGGGCCGGGCAAGTGGATTGCACGGTGTCCCGCGCACGAGGATCGTCGACCGTCGCTCTCTATCCGCGAGACCGACGACGGGACGATCCTGCTACACGATTTCGGGGGCTGCTCGCCGATCGAAATCGTGCACACGCTCGGGCTCGAGTATCGCGACCTGTTCCCGGATCGCGCGATCCGTCGCGTCGATCGCCGTGCTCGCGGCGTCCCGCGTCTCTCTGCGGCCGAGCGGCTCGAGCTCATCGAGCACGAGGTGACCGTCGCCGCGCTGCTCGCTGACGAGATCGCGCGGACACGATCGGCGACGGCCGAGCAGGCGCATCGGCTCGCGCTAGCAGCCGGCCGCATCGGGAGGGCGCGTCATGCGTGACGGCATGGATCGCATCGAGGCCATTCAGCGTAAGGTCGACGAGGCCGACGAGAAGGACAAGAAGTCGACGTCGACGACGCTGGTCGAGATCGCGCTCGACCGCTATTCGTTCGGAGTGTCGACCACCGGCGAGACATTCGCGCTGCCGAAGCACGGGAACAAGGTCGTCTCCATGCTCCGCGGATCAAAGACGTCACTGCGGGGTGTTCTGGCGAGAGAGTATTTCCGAGTCTGGAAAAAGGCCGCTCCGCAGCAGGCGCTCGCCGACTGCATGCTCGTGCTGGAGGGGATGGCACAGGAGTCCGACGAGGTAGAGCTGCATCTGCGCGTCGCCCGTCACGACGGCTCCTTATGGCTCGACATCGGCGATCAGACCGGCCGTGCGATTCGGGTTAGCGAACGCGGTTGGAGCATCGAGCCGGCCGCGCCGGTCTTCTTCAAACGCACGATCCTGACCGGCGCACTCCCCGAACCGGAGCGTGGTGCTGACTTAGGCATCCTCTGGCGCTGGCTGAACGTAGCGGAGCCCGACCGGCCGCTAGTCGCGTCGTGGCTCGTCGCAAGCCTCTATCCGGAGATCCCGCATCCGGTGCTCGCGTTCTTCGGCGAGCAGGGCACCGGCAAAACCACGGCGCAGAAGATGCTCGTCAGCGCCATTGATCCGGGGCCTGTCCCGACACGGAAGCCTCCGCGGGATGCGGAGAGCTGGGTCACGGCGGCGGCGGGCTCCTGGGTTGTCGGCCTCGACAATCTCTCGGACGTTCCGCAC
>DASVCR010000078.1:0-121188 GCA_036381515.1 Gammaproteobacteria bacterium
CTCCGATCGGGAAAGGATCTCTGGGATTGGTGCCTCGGGAGCAACCCCATCCCGAACATGCTCGTCGCCGATCTCACGAGCGAGCAGCGGGCTGCGTTCCTGGACTGGCTCGATGCGGCCGTTTCAGCGCGGCCGGTGCTCAGCAATGCGGTGAACATCGGCATCGGGAGAGCGGCGGGCGCAACGGCTCGTGTTCCTTCTCGCGAACCAGAGCCTCGATGACAAGACCTCCGTCGAGCCGCTTGCGACGCCCCTAGGTACGTCAGGCTATGATCTGCCGCTGAAGCGCTCGGTCAGCTTCGGGTTTGTCGGGGGGTTGATCTCGTGACCAAGAAGAATCGCTCGTTCGTCCTGGTGTCGCTCGTTCCTGCGTTCCTGCTCGGCGGCGTATGCGCGGTCGCGCAGGCTCAAACCGGAGCGCCGGCGGCCACGCCGACGAACTGGTCCGATCCCAACAGCTGGCCGAACCGCAAGGTGCCCGTCGAAGGCGACAAGGTCACGATCGGCCGAGACAAGGAAGTGATCCTCGACGTCAGCCCGCCGGCGCTCGGGGGGCTCTCGATCGACGGCAAGCTCAGCTTCTCCAACGACGCCGACCTCGAGCTGACGACCGAGTGGATCATGCTGCACGGCGAGCTCGCCATCGGCAGCGAAGCGAGCCCGCACACGCGCAACGCAACGATCACCTTCACCAACACCGTTCCCAACGAAGACATCATGGCCGGCATGGGTGACCGCGGCATCATGATCTCGGGCGGCACGCTGAACCTGCACGGCGATCGCACCCACACCTGGACCAAGCTCAGCAACACGGCGAAAGCCGGCAGCCCGTCGATCGAAGTACTGGACGCTTCAGGCTGGCGCGTCGGCGACGAGATCGTGCTCGCGTCGACGGACTTCGATCCGCGCCAGGCCGAGCGGCGCACGATTGCCGCGATCAACGGCAACAAGATCACGCTCGACCGGAAGCTCGACTACATGCACTTCGGCAAGATCACCTTCGACGTCGACGAGCGGGGCGAGGTGGGCCTGCTGACGCGCAACATCAAGATCCAGGCGTCCGACGATGCGGCCGAGTCGTACTTCGGCGGCCACATCATGGCGATGCCCTCGAGCAAGATGTACGTCGAAGGCGTCGAGCTCAATCGCATGGGCCAGCACTTGGTGCTGGCGCGCTATCCGATCCACTGGCACCTGGTGGGCGATGCGAAGGGCCAGTACATCAAGAACGCGGCCATCCACGACACCTACAACCGCTGCGTGACGGTGCACGGCACGAACAATCTGCTGATCGAGAACAACGTGACCTACAACACCGTCGGTCACTGCTTCTTCCTCGAGGACGGCATCGAGACCGGCAACAGGTTCGTCCGCAACCTCGGCATCCAGACGAAGTGCCATACGAGCAAGCCTTGTGTGCCGACCATCCTCGCCGCGGCCGGCGAGATGGCGAACTACGACGATCGCCAGGCCGTCAGAGCGAATGGTCAGCGATCCCCGGACGTCCTGATTCCCTCGGACAACACGGTCACGACGTTCTGGATCACGAATCCGTCGAACGACTTCATCGACAACGTTGCCGCGGGCTCCGATGTGAACGGCTTCTGGATGTCGCTGCCGGAGCACCCGGTAGGTCAGTTCGAAGGCACGGAGATCAGCAAGACGATCTGGCCGCGTCGGATGCCGATCGGGGTGTTCAGGGGCAACGTCGCCCACTCCAACTACGACGGGTTCATGTTCGACAGGAACATCAACCCGGACGGCACTTTCGGTGTCACCGGCAACGCGCATATGCCGAAGGAGAATCCCGAGGACCCGGACAGCACGACGCTCGAGTCCGTCTTCGAGGATCTCACCTCCTACAAGAACCGCAATGGCGGCATCTGGGGCCGCGGCGAGATGCACCTGTTCAGGAACGTAAAGCTGGCCGACAACGCGATGGGCTTTACCCACGCATCCGGCTCGTTCGGTCAGGACCCCTTCACGTCGAAGGTCGTCGACTCGCTGTTCGTGGGCGAGACCGACAACGTCGGCAACCCCAGGACGCCGGAAGAAATCGCCTACGGCCGCAGCCTGCCGAAGCCGCAAATCCCCGACTTTCCGATCCGCGGCTACGAGTACTACGACTACCGCCAGGACGTCGAGAACGTCACGTTCGTGAACTACGAGGACAACGCCACCCGTAAGACGGGAGCGATCTCCTACCTGATGTTCACGAGCGCAGGGGTCAGCACCGAGAACGCGATCTGGGGCGCGAAATTCGTCAACGCGAAGCCCGTGTATTTCCCGCCGATGGAGCGCAAGTGGGGCAACGACAACCTGAACGGCGTCGCGTGGAAGGCCGCGGTGTTCCACGACAAGGACGGGTCGGTCGGCGGTATCCCCGATTCGTACGTCATCATCCATGACGGCGTCAACGACAACATCGCGACCGACGAAGAAGCCTGTGTGATCAAGCACGACTGGAACGCGGCCGTGTGCACGGGAGATATCGGACGCCTGAGCTTCGGCGGCGGCGGCTTCAGGGGCTTTGGTGCCGGTCCGCGCCGTGTGGGCGGCCCTGGCGCGGTCCCCGGCGGCCCCGGCGGCCCCGGCGCTGCCCCCGCAGGACCCGGAGCCGTTCGTCCGCCGCTCGCCGCCGGCGGTGCCCGCCCCGCTCCTCAGCCTCCGGTCATCCTCAGCCGCAATGGCAGGGATTACGACGTGACCAGCACCAACGTGCGAGCCGGCACCGAGATCAAGGTGACCACCGAAAGGCCCACCCTGAACCTCACGCTGACGGAGATGGATCTCGGCTCGTGGGTGATCTTCGAGCTGCCGGGATTCACGACCGCTGCCTCGGGCGAAGCGGTGGACAGCCTCGATGCGCTGCGCGCGGCCAGCGCCACCTCGTACTACAAGGGCGAGGATGCGCTCTGGGTCAAGGTCGTGTCCAACGGCGTCGGTGCCCGCGGCCCGATGGGCGTCGGCCCCGGCGCTGGAACCAGCGTCCAGGTCAGCCGGTAAGCTTCGAGCTCGCCGGCAAAGCCAAAAGGCCCCCGGCTTCGGGCCGGGGGCCTTTTTCTTTCGAGCTGGGGGCCGCGGCTACTTCAACGTGTGCAAATACGCGATCACGTCGGCGCGTTGCTGCGGATCGGGCAAGCGTCCCGCCATCGGTGTGCCCGGCACCTTCGCGTTCGGGTCGGCCAGGAATTCATCCAAGGTCTCGGCGGTCCAGATCACTCCATAATTCTTCAGCTTCTCGGTCGCGCCCAACAGGCTCGGCGCGGTGCCCGCCTTGCGCCCCACGACGCCGAAGAGGCTGGGACCCACCTTCGAACTGTCTCCCGGCGTCACGCTATGGCACGCCACGCAGCCGTTCGCCTCGAACAACGCCTTGCCGTTGGCGGCGTCACCTTCGAGGTCGCCGGCGAATACAGCGGTCGTGGCCGGTAAGGCGGCCAGTGCGAACAGGCGGATGATTCGGATCAAGGACATGGACACAAGCTCTCTCGCGAATCGGCATGGAAGCCGCGGGAAGGGCTGATTCTAACAAGTCACCCGGGCTCGGCGTTCTTCGGTGCTCGAAACGAGCGGAATCGGAACCGGCCCCCCTGCGCCTTCCATTGAGCCGTCGATCGCGACCCGTCACCGACCGGGCTGGCTACGATTCGCATGTACCCTGGCACTCGCGTCCCCCCTCGCGGCGTGCAGCAGCGGCGGCGGAGGGGGCGGCACACCAGGCGGCAATGACAACGACCCGCCGCCCCCGCCGGCTACCGTCGGCCTTACGCTCACCGGCCGAGTGACCGACGCGCCGATCCCCTACGCCAGCGTCACCGCGACCGTGGGCGACGAGACGTTCACGGCGACGGCGGATGCAAACGGCAACACAGCCTCGATATCGAGATCGAGGAAGCCGACGCCGGCCAGTTCGTTACGCTGCGTGCGCAAGGCGTCAACGAGCAGTCGTTCGTCGAGTTCGTGAGCTTCGTGACCGAGACGCTCGAGCAGGCCCCCGAGCGTTTCCTCACGACGCAGACGGCGATCGCGCAGGATCCCGAGCTCGCGCAGTCGGAGGACCTCGACGACGTGCCCGCGCGGCTCACGGCGGCCCTCACTTCGTCGGCCAGCCCCGGCGATGTTGTCCTCGTTCGACCGCGTCTTCGACTTCACCTTCGAAGAGGGGGGCACGGGCACGGTGGCGGCCGGCACGTATACGACCCCGATGACGAGGACCGTCCAGGACGGTGCGATCCATGTGCTGTACGACGCGCCGGTGCAGTTCCCGAGGCCTTGGCGATCTGATCGGGAGTCGTATGACTCGCGTCGTAGGAGAGCTCGCCCGCCGCGAGATCCTGTCCCACGGCAATGCGGGGGTTGATCGTCAGATATTCGGCCTCGAGCTCGAGGACGCGCGGCGGAACGCCGACCAGAATGGAAGACGAAACGGTTCGATCAGGTCCGGTCGCGAGCAGGTTTGCGATCTCGCCGCCGAAGGCCCTGGCAGTGCCGAGCAGTGCGTCCTCGATCCGGATCGAATCCTCGAGCACGCCGTAGAACGCATGTGCGCTTTCGCGCAATCGACTCGAACGGGACCCGGGGCGTACCGGCCGGGATGGGCGCCGGCCGGGAATATTCTCGCGAATGGGCACCGGCGGCTTCACGTGCTGCGCATCATTCTGTCGGCTTTCCTCTCCTCCGGGGCGGCGCCCCGCGAGCCGGGTCGCGGATTGTGGCCGCTCCGGCCGGAAGCCGGGTAGTGCGCGGGTTCACTTTTCCGTGAAAAGCACGCGCTGGACTGCCTGCGCACGCGGGCTCGAAGCTCCCGCCCGCAGCCCAAGCGCGAGCGCGCCCGCGCACTCCTGGCTCTCTCTGTCGACGTTCTTTCTATTGACCCGTCGGCATGTTGTGCCAGCCGCCGCGGCCGGGACCGTACCAATGCGTGTCCCACCCGGTGGGCTCCGAGTCGTCGAGATTGAACAGGAGGGCCTGAACCTCCTGGATCTTCCCCGACTTCACCGTGAAGAACTCGGTCACCAGACGGTCGAACGCGGTGACGGAGCTCGCGTTCTCGATGGGACCGTCGAGCCGGCCGAAGCGCAGGATGGTAAGCACGATGCCGCGCTCCTCGTCGACCACGGCGTAGCGGCGGTCCCATAGATTGCGCCCGCGGAAGCGGCCCTGGTGGAACCCTTGTGCAGCGACGGCATAGGCGCCGTTTCGGTAGTTGCCGGTGAACTGCGCGCCGTTCTCGAAGCGCCGCGTATCCGGCAGCAGGTCGGCTCGGTGGTAATCCGGCGTGCCGTTGGTCTGGAACGCCCTGAAATAGCCGTCCGCGACGGCGACGAGCTTGTAGTACGAATCGCGCTCCGACGGCGGGATCGGCAGCTTCAGGAACGGGGAAGGTTCCGGATCCAGCTGCTCGGGTCCCCACCAGGCCTCGCCGGCATCACCGCGGAAAACGCGGACGATCTCCATCTCGGTGATTGCGTCCTCGGCGACCTTGAGGCGCACCATCTCCATCGTGTCCGAGCCGTCCTCGTTGACGACCACGACCTGCGTGCCGGTGTCGCCGAGCCGCTCGTTCACGATGTCGAACCGCCAACGCACCCTCTCCGCCTCGTCCCAGAAGGCATCCGCCAACGCGACTTCCCTGCCGTTCAGCGTGATGCGTGCATTCGCCGCCTGCGGCAGGGCCGTGGCGTCGTTCGCGAGCAGCGCCGCGTAGTAGGCATCGACGTAGCGCGTCAGGCACGCGCGATCGCAGGTGATCGGCGCCCAGCCGCCGCGCGTCGGACCGTAGTCCGGCTGCCACGCGCTCGGCAGCGCCTCGACGCGGTTCACCATCACGCCCTGGATGTCCCAGATCAGGCCATTGCGGATCGCAAAAAACTCCGCTACCAACCGCTCCGCCGCGTGCTCCGGGCGCAGCGGCTGCGCGCCCGTCTCGAGACCCAAACGGGCGACGCTCATGACCACGCCGTATTCCTCGTCGACGACCGGATAGCGCAGGTCCCACGCGTTGCGTCCCGCATGGAGGCCCAGGTCGAACTGCTCCGCGACGGTCATCGGCGGGTCGTCGCCGAGCGCGACGTTGGCGGTCTCGACGCCGTTCTCGACGCGCGGAACGTTCGGCCACACATCGGCCGGGTGATATTCGTCCGTCCCGTTCGTGTTGAGCGCTCGCCAATAGCTTTCGGCCGCGGCGACCAGGTCGTAATAGGAGTCCTGCTCCGCAGGGCGGATTCGAACGTTGAAGTTTCGGTTCGGCGTCTGCAGCGAGGAGGGGTCGAACAGCCCGCCCTCCTCGGCGTTGCGGACCAGTATCGACTCGGCCTGCGTGATCGCGCCGTCCTTCACCTTGAGGCGGAGCACGTAGAGGTACTGAGAGCCGTCGTCGTTGTCGATGACGGCCTGGGTTCCGGTGTCTCCCCAGCGCGGATTGGCGATGTCGATGCGCGCCTGCACGGAAGCCGCATGGCTCCAGAACGCGTCGCTCGCGTCGACGACGTCGTCGTTCAGCGTGATCTTGGCATTCGGCGCAAGGGGGATGCCGGAAGCATCGTTCGCGATGAGCCCGTTCATCCACGCGTCCACGAAGCCGGTCAGGCAAGCGCGGTCGCAATCGTGAACGATCCCGCTCTGGTTCTGCGGGAAGGCCGGCGCGGACAACATGCCGGCGCCTGTCGCCAGAAAAATGCCAGCGAACTTGCGCATCGTGATTCCCCCGTACGATCGTCGTAACAGCCGTTTCGCACGGGGCGTGGCCGTGCGCGGACTTATCGATGGCCGGAAGTGTGCGGTGCCGGAACGCGCAAGACAAGGAAGGTCACGCCAAGGACGCTCGCGCCCGCCTCACGTCGGCCGACGCCTCCGCGGAGGGATTTGCTGAACGATTCTCGATTGGAAAATTCCTCCGCTGAGGTGTCTCGACGCATCGTCGGTACTCGATACGTCGCTAGTTCCCGCGTTCGATGTGATAGATGAGATCGCCGCCGCTCGCCTCCGTCGACGATTCCGTGACCAGGCGCCAGCGGCGCGAGATCGTATAACGCAGGCGCAACGTGTTGACTGGCTCGAACAGCCCCACGCCGTAGCTGACGTAGAGGCTCGGCGTCAGATACTTGCCGATCACGAACGACGCCGAGTTCGCCTGCGCGGGCTGCGACTGGATCCCGAACTCGTCGAAGCCCAGGGCCTGGTTCAGCCGCTCGGAGACGAAGTTGCCGCCGCGGAGACCGAGCGCCATCGCGGCCTGCGACAGCGCCGACGACTCCGACCCCGAAGCGGACTCGAGCGGCCGGCCGAGCAGCAGATACGACAGCTGCTCCGAGCGCTGCATCGGCGGCTCCGAGAACACCGAGAGCTCCGGCCGATCGAGCGTGCCGCGCACGCGCGCGCCGACGAGGATGTCCTCCGTCGGCATGCGCACGGCCTCGATGTCGAGACCCGGCCGCGAGACCGGTCCGCCCGCGAACAGCAGCCGACCCGTACGCACCTCGAGCTCCTGCCCGTAGGCCTCGTACGTCCCGGACTCGACACGCAGCTCGCCGCTGCCCGTGACCGGCTCGGCCGGCACTTCGACGACCTCGAGCCCGCCGGCGAGCTTGCCCGTGAGCCCGAAGCCGTCGAACGTGACGTCGTCGCCGAGCGACAGCGCGACGCGCGCGTAAAACGGCCGCGACAGCCGCTGCGTCGGCCCACCCTCCGCGTCGACGATGACCTGATCGCCGGACACCGTCACAGCGCCCTCGATCGCGTCGCGCGGCGTGAAGCGCGCGCGGGGAATCAGCACGCGGCCGGTCAGGTCGATGCGGTCGGGCGCGAGCTCGACCGCGAGGTCCGGCGACGCCCAGACCTGCGCGTCCGGCGTATTCGCGACCTCGAACGCGTCGCCGCGCAGCGCGAGCCTGCCGATCGCGACAGAGTCCGCGAAGCGCAGCACGCCGTCGGCCTCGAGCGCGCCGCCGCCCGACATGGCCGAGACGTCGACCGTGAGCCGCCCGCTGCCGTCGCCTTCGACGAAGGCCTCGACCTGCTCGACGACGATGCCGGGCTCGCGAAGCCGCGCGCTGCCGCCGGTCAGCATCGCGCTGCCCGCGATGCGCGGCGCGGCGACGGTGCCGGACAGCGCGACGTCGAGCGACAGCGCGCCGGACGTGCCGTCGACGCCGCGCACGAGCTCCGACAAAAACGCGAGATTCGAGAACTCCGCCTGCAGCTCGCCGTCGACGCTGCCCGCGCCGATCGGCTCGCCGTCGCGCAGCCCGACGGCGGCGCGTCCGTAGAGCCCGCCCTGCTCGCGCGCGAGCGGCAGGTCGACCTCGGCGTCGGCGCGCGTGCCGTCGAGCTCGAGCGTCGCGCGGCCGGCCGCGAACGCGAGCCCGGGCACCGCCGCGCCGGCACGTGTCGGGCCGAGCCTCGCCGGCGTCGTCGCGAGCGTCAGCGACGCGCGCGGCGCGAGGCCCGGCGCGAGCTCGATGCGGCCCTCGCCGGATACCGCGCCGGTCACGCGCGTATCGCTCGGCAGGAGCGCGGCGAAGTGCTCGAACGGCAGATCCGCGAGCTCGATGCGCACGTCCGTTCGCGAGTCGCGCCGTGCGGCGTCGATGCAGAGCGCGGCGGCGCCGCTCGTGAAGCACGAGCGCTCGAGCTCCGCCCCGTCCGCGGTCAACGTGCCGGCGGCGGGCCCGTCGAGCGTCCACGGCGGCAGGGCCGAAGGCGCGATCCGGCCTTCGTCGAGCTCGAAGCGCCATGCATAGCCCGGCTCCCACGGCCGCTCGACCGTGCCGCGCACCGCGAGCGCGGCCTCGATGCCGTCCACCGAGACGTCGGCCGAGAGCCGGTGCCGCGCCGCCGTGCCGTCGGCCCGCAGCGCGAGCCGCTCGATGTGGCGCCCGAGGGCGCGCGCGTCGCCGACGTCGAGCTCGACGCTCGACTCGTCCGCGCCGGCCACGTCGAGTCGTGCCGCGAGGGAGAATGTCCCGACCTCGATCTCGCCGACCGCGAGCGCTTCGCCGCGCGCGTCGGCCTCGACGCGCGGCCGTGCGACGGGACCGCTCGCGCGCCCCGACGTCGCGAAGCTGCCGGCGAGCCCCGGCCAGAAGTCCTCGAGGCTCTCGCTGTCGAGCCGCCATTCGACGTCGATCGACTCGCCGATGCGGCCGCTCGCGACGAGCGTCGACGCGCCGGAGCGGAGCGAGAGCGTCTCGACCGTCGCGCGGTTCGGCGCGTCGTAGCGCCCGCGCGCATCGAGATCGATCGGCCGCCCGCGCAACGTGCCGGCGACGTCGAGCGTCGTGACGTCGGCCGAGATGCCGGCATCGCCAAGCGCGGCCTCGGCTTCGATGACGCCGTCGATCCGGCCGCTCCACTCGGGCACGAGGAGACCGGGGTCGAGCCTCGCGAACTCGGCGTCGATCTCGGCCGCGATCGACGGCGCCCATTCGATGCGCGCGCTGCCCCCGAGCTCGCCGTCGAGCACGGCGACGTCGACGCGCGCGAGATCGAGGCCGCTACGATCGCCTCGGCCTTCGGCGCGCACGTGCCCGGCCGCGCCGGCCGCGTGCACGCCGCGCACGGCCCGCTCGTCCGCGGCGAGCGCCGCGTCGACGGCGACGACGTAATCGTCGAGCGTCCCCGAGACGTCGAGCGTTCCCCGGCTGCTCTCGAGCCGCGGCGCGCGCGGCGGCCAGCTCACGTCCCGCCAGTCGAGCTCGACGGCGATCCGCTCGCCGTCGCGGCGCACGACGCCGGTGACGCGGCCGTCCGCATCCCATCCGGCGTCGATGCGGCCCTCGAGCTGCGTCGGCGTGCCGCGCAGCTCGACGTTGCCGCGGGGGCTCGCCGCGACCGGCTCGCCGGCGAGCGGCCAGCGCAGACCCGACCATTCGCCGTCGAGCGCCGCGGACAGCGTCGGATCGACGTCGACGCGCCCTGCGAGCCGAACCGCGCCGGGGCCGCCCCGCTCCGTGATCTCGAGCCTGTCGATCTCGACGGCCGCACCGAGCCACCGCGCAACGAGGTCGAGCTCGGCGTCCGCGAGCTCGGGCAGCGAAGCGTCCGCTTGCGCGGTGATGCGGAGATCGTCGATCGGCCCGGCGAACGCGAGCTCGACGTTCGTCTCGGCGACCGGCACGTCGAGGCCGATCTCGGCCGTGACGATCCGCGCGCGCAGCGTCCCGTCGAGCGATACGTCTCCCAGAATGTCCGCGGCGACGAGCTCGGCCTCGAGCGCATACGGAGGCTCGACGCTCACGTGCACCGTCAGGTCGTCGAGCGTGCCGGCGCCGCGGATCGCCGCGCTCGCCGCGGGCCGCCCCGGCGGCCGAACGGTCGCATCGAGCGCGAGCTCGGCCGCGTAACCGTCGGCGGTCTCGACGCCGGCGCGCCCGCTCACGTCGAACAGCGGCGCACGCACGTCGAGCTCGTCGACGGCGAACGTCGAGTCGCGGAACAGGAAGGCGAAGCGCGCGTCGTCGACGACGAGCGGCTCGGCCTCCGGGCTCGTCCGCACGCGCACGTCCTCGACGTTCACGAGCGCCGCCTCGATCGCGAACGGCGTCGAGAGCTCCTCGGGCAGCCGGAACGGCGCGTCGTCGTCGGGCTCGTCCGCACGCGGCAGGCGCACGACATCGATGCCCGCCGCATGCAGGCGATCGACGGCGAGCGCGCGGCGCAGGAGCGCCGTCGGCCGCCACTCGAGCTCGATGCGCTCGACGCGCGCGCGCAGCTCCGGCCCGTCGAACGTCACGTCCTCGAGCACGAGCGGCCCCGCGAGCCGGCCGCCGACCGCGCGGATCTCGATGTCGTCGGGCACGAATCCCGATCCGACGTGCCATGCGGCGCGGAGCCCGCTCTCGGTCCCGACGAGCCACGCGCCGAATGCGAGCAGCGTCGCGAGCGCGACGAGCGCACCGGCCGTTATGCGCTTCGCCGCGCGCCTCACAGGTCCGATCCCACGCTGAGATGCAGGCGGAAGTCGGTGTCCGGGTCGTCGAGCGGATGGGCGATATCGAGACCGACGACGCCGACCGGCGACCGCCAGCGCGCTCCGATGCCGACGCCGCGCGACAGATCCGGCCACGCCGAATTGCTCGCGTTGCCCACGTCGAAGAAGAGCGCCGCACCGTAATCGCCGACGACCCTGAACTCGAGCTCGGCGCTCGCGACGAGCAGATAGCGCCCTCCGACGCGCGCGCCGTTGGCATCCTGCGGCCCGAGCCACTGATACGCGTAGCCGCGCACGCTGCCGTCGCCGCCGGCATAGAAACGCTGCGACGGCGGAAGCTGCTCGAACTCAGTGGCAGTGATCGCGCCGTACTCGCCGCGCAGCAGCACGCGCACGCGCTCGCCGAGCGAGCGCACGACGTTCGCGCTCGCATGCAGACGGCCGAACGACGTGCCGGACCCGAGCGCATCGCTGCCGCCGCGCAGATCCACGGACCACGAGTACCCGCGCCTCGGGACGAGCGGGTCGTCCGCGACCTTGCGCGTAAACTGCGCGCCGCCGAAGAGGATCGCCTCGGTGTCCGACGGCGTGAGCTCGGTCCAGAACTCCTCGCGCTGGAGACCGAGATAGAGGCGCCGCTGGTAGCTGCGCCACGCGTCGTGCCACGATGCGCCGAGCGACTGCTGGCGCGTCTCCCAGTCGCCGATCTCCTGATTGCCGAGCGACCCGCGCAGCGCGAGGAAGTCGGTGACGGGATTACGCCCGCGGGGGATGCGGTATTCCGCCGCGATCGCCTGCTCGATGCTCGACAGGCGCAGATCGGACGTGAAGCGGTGCCCCCGCGGGTTGATGCGCCGCAGCTCGACGCCGAGGCTGATGCGCGGCCCGGTGTCGGTGCCGTAGCCGAGGCCGATCGTGTACTCCTGCGTGCGCCGTGGCGTCGTGCGCACGACGACGGGGATGTGGCGGTCCTCGGCGCGCTCGCGCTCGACGTCGATCACGACGTCGCTGAAGTAGCCGCTGTCGTTCAGCGCGATCTGCAGCGCGAGAAGCCGATCCGTATCGAACGGCTCGCCGGGGCGAATCGGCACGAAGCGCTCGATGAAGCTCTCGTTGAGGATATCCTGCTCGACCGTGATGTCGCCGAAGTAGTACCGGGGGCCGGTATCGAGCTCGAGGTGGACCGACGCTTCGCGCCGCGCGCGGTGCACGAGCAGCTCCGAGCGTCGGAACGTGACGTCGATGAAGCCGGCGTTGTACGCCGCATCGAACAGCGCCTGCTTCGCGGCCTCGTAACGCGCATGCCGCAGCACTTCTCCGCGGGCGAGCGGCAGTGCCTGCCATGCGGCGCGGACGGCGGGATCGTCGGCGCCTTCGCCGACGACCCGGATGTCGATCTCCGTGATCCTCGTCGGCGGGCCCGGGTCGACTACGTAGCGCGCGACCCAGTCCTCGCCGTCGCGCTCGAGCGTCGCCGTTACGGTCGGCTCGTAGTAGCCGAAAGGCTGGAGCGCCGCCGCGATCTCGGCGTCGGCCGCGGCATGCAGCCGGCGGATCCTCGCCTCCGTCGGGTCCTCGTCGCCGTCCGACACGTCATCCTCTTCGGCCTCCGATGAGGACGCGTCGTCCCGCACGGCCTCCTCGAGCTCGGCGATCGACAGGAAAGCCCGCACGTTGCGCTCGAGCTCGTCGCCGAGACCCTCGATGCGCACCTCGACGGCCGCGCGCGCCGGCGCGCAGACGCCGGCGAGGAGCAGCCACGTGATCGCCGCTCGGACGCGAACGGTGTGTCTCCTCGTGCTCATCATCCGCCGCTAATGATGACATGCGCCGGGCGGCCGAAGCCGCGGATGCGGGCGCAGATCTCGAGCGTTACGCGGCCTATTTTCTCTGGCACGGGGCTTGCATCGCGACCGTTCCCGCAGGAAGGGATTCGCGACATGGCCGAGGAAGACGCAAGGGCGGTCGAGGGAATACTGCTCGGAGCGGGGATAGGAGCGGTTTTTTGGACGATCGTCGCGGCAGTGGCAGTCTCCGCATAAGCCGGCAGGACGATAGCCCGGGCGCGGCGCGCGGCGGCCGCCTCGCTCGGCGGGCGCACTCCAAACGGCATGGCTAGCTTCGTCCGCAACTTCGACGCCCTGGACGCAACCGAGCCTTACGACGTCTGCATCGCCGGCGCCGGCCTTGCAGGAACCGTTCTCGGCGTGAAGCTCGTGCGCGCGGGTTTGCGCGTGCTGCTCGTCGATGCCGGCGCGTCGCCCAGCTCGAACGATCGGCCCGCCCTCGATGCGGCCGGCGGCGCTCGACATGGCGTGCTGCCCTTCGTCCCCGGGAGCGGCGGCGGGTCGCACTTTCTGTGGCACGACATCTGCGAGCGCCTCGATCCGGGCGATTTCCGCGTGCACCCGTACAACCGCCGGTCGAATCCGTGGCCGATCGGCTACGCGGATCTCGAGCCGTACTACCGCGCGGCGGAGCAAATGCTGCGCGTGCGCCAGGTGCCGCCGGCACCCGGCCGGCATCTGCCGCAGTGCGAGCGCGGTCGATCCGATCCCGCGCTCGCTGCGCTGCTCCGACGCCACGGCATCGACGCGAAAGGCGCCGCCCGGGCGACGCCCGGGCGGGGACGCAAGACGTTCACGACGTCGGCGGAGCTCTTGCCCGAGTTCCTCGTCTCGCGCAAAGGCACACTCGTTTCCGGGGTCACCGTCACCCGCCTGCGCACGGACGGCAACGGCCGCGTGATCGGCGCCGTCTGCCGCACGGCCGACGGCGTCAGCAAGACCGCGCGCGCCGAGACCTTCGTCGTCGCCGCGGGCGCCGTCGAGACGCCGCGGCTGCTGCTCCTGTCGCGGTCGCAGCGCTTCACGCGCGGTCTCGGCAACGACCTCGATCGCGTCGGTCGCGGTCTCACCGACCAGGCGATCGTTCGCGCGCAGGGCCGGATCGAGCGGCTCGGCGGCCGGCCGAGGGTGCCGCCGCCGGTGCACACCGAGCAGTTCCATCAGATGTTCCGCCGCGACGGGCTCGGCGCGGTGCACCCGTTCTTCGTGCGCGCCGTCGGAGTCATTGGCCCGGACGGCTGGCGCGCACGTCTCGCGGACGCGGTCCATCGACGGGAAGCCGTCACGCTCGCGTGCCGCGTCGAGACGGTCCCCGCGGACGACAACCGGGTGACGTTGTCGACGTCGCTCGACGTCTTCGGTGATCCGCGCGCGCAGCTCGTCTTCGACTACTCGGCCGAGGACCTCGAGCTGATCGCGCGGACCCGCGCCTGGCTCGAGCGCTGGCTCGAGCGGCTCGGTTCGACCGAGCGCTCGCAGGGAGACATCGAGTGGGCCGGCTGCCCGAGCGGAACGTGCCGCATCGGCGCCGATCCGCGCACGAGCGTCTGCGATCCGATGCTGCGCGTGCACTCGAGCCCGAACCTGTACGTGTGCGGCGCGGCCACGTTTCCGCGCGGCGGCGCGGTGCCGCCCGCCCTGACGGTCGCGGCGCTCGCGCATCGGCTCGCCGAGCACATCGCCGCGCGCGTGCGATGGTGCGCAAGGGCGACCCCGAAGCCGCCGCACACGCCGGCCGCCGCGACCGTGGCCGCGCCGATTCCGCTCGTGCGCCGCCGGCCGCAGCCGTAGCTATACGGCCGCGAGGAGCCGCTCGACCTGATCGCGTCGGACGGGTTTCAGCAGGAACTCGTCGAACACGTCCGCGTCGCCGGGAATCGCGCGACCCGTCAGCGCAACGAGCCGCGGCGCATGTGCGCCGAGCTGTCGGCGGATGCGCTCCGCGACCTCCTCGCCGCCGATGTCCGGCAGGCCGATGTCGACGATCACGAGATCGAAGTCGTGCTCTTCGATCTCGTGCATCGCGCTCTCGCCGTCGTACGCGACGCTCACGTCGTGGCCGAGCGACTTGAGCAGCAGCGCGAGCGCATCCGCGCTGTCCGCATCGTCCTCGATGACGAGCAGATGCAGCACGCGTGCGAACGCCTGCGGCACCTCGTGCTCCGAGGTCGGCGCCTCCGCGAGCGGCAGGCAGACCTCGAACTCGGCGCCCTGCCCGACCCCGGCGCTGCGCGCGCTGATGCGCCCGCCGTGCAGCCGCGTCAGGTTGTCGGCCATCGCGAGCCCGAGGCCGAGCCCGCGCGACCCGGCGGCGTGCGGCGCCGCGTCCTGGAAGAACGGCTCGAACACATAAGGCACGATCGACGGCTTGATGCCGTGGCCGTCGTCGGTCACCGTAAGCCGCGCCTCGCTGCCGGAGCAGACGGCGAGCCGGATCCTTCCGCCCTCCTCCGTGTACTTGAAGGCGTTGTCGAGCAGGCTCTCGACGATCTGCGTGAGGCGCAGCGGGTCGCCGCGAACGAGCACCGGGTGCTTCGGCGTGAAAAGCGCGAAGTCGCGCCGCTTCGCCGCGGGATCGAACGTCTCGACGCTGCGGCGCGCGATCGCGCGCAGATCGACGGCGACCGCTTCGAGCCGGATCTTGCCGCGCTGCACGCGAGCGACGTCGAGAAGCTGGTCGAGCAGCCTCGACAGGTGACGCAGCTGCCTGCCGATCACCTCGGCGCCCCACCGCGTCTGCTCGGGCGCGAGCGCGTCGCCTGCCATCGAGAATATCTCGGCCACGTAGCCGATCGAGTTGAGCGGATTGCGCAGCTCGTGGCCGAGCATCGCGAGATACTGATCGCGGAGCCGGACGTCCTTGTTCAGGCGGGCCAGCAGGTCGCGCACCTCGTACTGCCGGCGGCGCGACTTCAACGCGGAGCGGAGCGCGCTCGCGAGCGAGACCGCCGGGACGGGCCGATGCAGCAGCACGAGCTTCACGCGTGCGTGCAGCTCGAACTCCTCGAGCGCCGCGAGCGCCGCGTGCGGCGCGTCCTCGGTGAAGAGCACGATGACGGGCAGCTCCGACCACTTGCGCTGACGGTCGAGCACGCGGCGCAGCTCAGCGAGCCCCGTATCGAGCACCGCGTCGGACAAAAGCGCGGCGCCGGCACCGGCCGCGATCGACCTCGCGAGCTCGGGCACGTCGCGCACGAAACGAAGCTCCGCGTGCGCCTTGTCCGCGGCGGAGCGCGCGAGCTCCTGGTCGTCGCCGTCCCCGACGAGCACGAGAACGCGGTGGTCCGCCTCGCTCCGCCTTCGGCTCGCCCGTGCGCGACGTGCCATGTGCGTCGAGGCGGCGATCTGATCGGCGTCGTTCACGAAGGATCGCTCCGTCGGTGGATGCGGGAGCGGCGGCGCGGCGCTCGCGCTGCCTGCGTTCGAAGATCGGGCATTACGCCAAACCCGAGGCGCCGTGCGCAAGCGTGACGGCGGCGCCGCTCGGTCACACGTGGCCCCGTGAGGCGGTCGCGCCCGATGTTGCGCGAGGGCCGCGTCGCCGTCCGGCAACCCTGCGCACTGCCGTCCCGCCCGAGCCTCGGCGCCGCTCGTTCGTCGTCCCCATTTCGTGTTGGCTCGATCAGTGTTCCGCGCCCTCGGCCGGCACCGTGTAGCGGCGGCGAACTGCCGCCGCGATCTTCTCGCGGCTCGCGCGCGCATCGAGCGCGTCGTCCGCTTCTATTTTCGCGGCTTCGCGTGCGAGCGCGTCGTCCTTGATCGCGTCGCGGAACCATGCGGAGTAGTCGCCCGCCCGCCGATGATGCTCCCACGTGTCGTCGTCGACGCCGGCGGCGAGCTCGACGAAGAGCATCAGATTGTGTGCACGCAGGTTGAGCCGCCCGTCCGGACCGCGGAAGTAGAAGCTGCGGTCCTCTCCGAGCCGCCCTTCCGCGTACTTCAGCGTGTGCCGGCGATGCGCTTGCCGCGGCACCCAGGCCTTCACGATCTGCGGCGCGGCGCCGCGGCGCACGTCGAGCAAGACGACCTCGTCGGGCCCGGGCGCCGGCAGGCTTGCGGGCGCGGCGCGGCCCGTGGCCTCGCAGAAGGCGCGGATCGCGTCGGCCGCCTGCGCGCCGACGGCGATCACGGTTCCGACCTTCTCGAGCGCGGAGGCCGAGACCGCTTCCGGATGCACCGTGACCAGCACGATGGCCGGCAACGCGTCGGGAAGCACGACCGGGAGATCGGCCCGGTTCGCCGGCAGCAGATGGTGGGCTTCGTCGATCAGCAGCCAGTGAGGACGGCCGGTCCGAGCGCGCAGCGCCGCGATCTTCGGCAGCAGCGCGGCGAAATACTCGGGCCGCTCCTCCGTCGCGAAGCATTGCGTGTTGATCACGACGTTCGTTCCGCGCTGCTCGAGCAGCTTCAACGCTTCGTCGGTCTGCGGCGCGGTCTGCGCGTCGCCGATCGTCACCGCATGCTCGAGCTCGTCGTAGTCGCCTTCGGGGTCGAGCACGCAGAACTCGAAGCCGCGCTCCGCCATCCGCTCGGTCAGCGCGGTCGCGAGCCTCGACTTGCCGACACCCGACGTGCCCGCGATCAGCACGCTGCCGCCGTGCGGCTCGAGCACGACGTCCCGTCCGTCCGCCGCGGTCCCGACCGCGATCGCGTGGCGCTCGGGCACGAGCGTCGAGTCGTCCGCGATCATACGTTCGATGAGCTCGACGACCCCGGCGCCGTGCGCGGCGCCGAGCACGTGGTCGGCCTCGGCCTTCAGCATCGGCAGAGCATTCGCGACGGCTGCGGAGGCGCCGCACGCGCGCATGAACGCGTGATCGTTCTCCGCGTCCCCGACGCCGATCACGTTGTGCGCGGAGATGCGGAGATCGTCGAGCGCCGCGGCAAGACCGGTCGCCTTGTTGACGCCGGCCGGCAGGACCATGACCGCACCCTTGTTGAAGACGATCTGCAGCTCGAGCCCGAGCTCCCGGATCACGTCGAGCACCGTCTTCTCCTCGGGCTCCCAGGTCGCGACGATCACGCGCCCGACGGACAGCGGCTCGATCCGCCGCGCGCGCAATCGCTCGATGAAGAGCTCGGGCGGCCGCTCGGCGAGCACGCGCTCCACGCCGGCCGAGGGATCGAACAGCACGGCGCCGTTCTCGGCAACGATGCGGTCGAAAACGTCGACGTCTCGGCAGACGCGCTCGAGATCGCCGAGCTCGCGCCCGGTCACGAGGATCAACCGTCGCCCCGTGTCCTTCAGCCGGCGGAGCGCCGCGCGGGTGTCTGCAGCGACGACCCCGCCGTGAGCGAGCGTTCCGTCGTAGTCGGTGGCGAGCGCGAGAAAGTACACGCGTTCGCGCCCTCCCCGCTCAGAACTGCTGCTCGAGCTCCTGCTTGCGCTCCGCCATTCTTTCGCCGAGCTCCTCGAGCTCCTCCTTGCCGAGCGCCTTCTTGGCCTTCGGGAAGATCTCCTTCTCCTCTTCCTCCGCGTGGTGCTCGATCATGTCCTTAAGCACCTTGATGCGGCCCGCGAACTCCTCGCTCGAGGGTTCCGTGGTCTCGACATCGGGCAGCACGAGCTCGTCGACGGCGCGATGCTCTTCCTTCGCTTCGTAGAAGAGCCTCTTGCTCTCCTCGGCTTTCGAGTCGCGGAACGCGGGGTAGAAGATCTCTTCCTCGATCTGCGTGTGGATCAGCACTTCCTTCTTGAGCTTCTGCAGCAGCTCGCTGCGCTTCTTCGCCGCGCGGTTCGTCGTGCTCGACAGTTGCGACAGCAACTCGCGCACCTTGTCGTGATCCTCGCGCAGCATATCGGTCGCGTTTATCGCGTGTTGTACCGCGGCCATCTCGCTCGACTCCTCAGTATCGACGTTTCGACGTCGCACGCCTCGGAAGCAAGAGCCATGCCACGGAGCGAAGCCGAGCGGCCGCAAGGCAGCGCCTCGCCGTCAGCGCTCGATCTGGCGACGCAGCGTCGCGAAGCTCACGGGTTTCGTCAGATGCAGATTGAAGCCGGCGCTGTGCGCCGCGGCACGGTCCTTGTCGCGGCCGTAGCCGGTCAACGCGATGAGCAGCACGCCGCGGAGCTCGGGAAGACGCCGCGCGCGCCTTGCGATCTCGTAACCGTTCATGCCCGGCAGGTCGATGTCGACGATCGCGGTGTCGGGCTTTCCCGCAACGAGCTTCTCGAGACCATCCGGCCCCGTCGCCGCGGTGTCGACTCGATGCCCCGATGCCTCGAGCAGCATCCGCAAACCCTCACGTGAATCGTCGTCGTCCTCTACGACCAATATCCTCATCTAAGCCCGTGCATCGAAGCGGTTGTAAGGAGAGTGCGCAAGAGAGGTTGCCGGCAGCACGCGCGATTCTCACGCATGGGATTCTCGCGGTGCAAGGCGACGGCGATCGATGGGCAGTGAAACCGTCAACGCACGCGAATGGCCGCTTCCCGCGCGCCGCGGTCTCCGACGTAGGTCGCGGAGTGCAAGTCCCGGACTCGCCAGTGAATCGAAGAGAGCCGGCCGGACCGGCGCGCACCCCATGCTCCCTCGAAGCGGTCGCCGTCGAGGACGATCATCAGATTGAGACCGGCGCGATGAACGGAACGATCCGCGCGAATCCCGGCAAGCGCGCTCTCGTCCGCGAACGCGAGCAGGTCCCACTCGCTGCCCCGCTCGTCGTCTTCGTTCACGCGCGGACCGAGCAGCCAGACCTGGTCGATCGACGGATAGGCCTTGCGCAGCCCGTCGAGGTACATGCCGAGCTCCTCGGGAAGCTGGATCGGTCTCGTGACGTCGTTGCGCATTGGCGCCCCCGCCGTTTCGATGCGCCTCGCGCCGCCGGCCGACGCGTCAGCCGGCCGCCGCGCGATCGACCTTCGCCGCGAAGTAAAAGTCGCTTTCGGTCAGCCCGTCGATCTTGTGCGTCCACACTTCGACGGTGCAGCGGCCCCATGCGACGTGCAAGTCCGGATGGTGCTGCTCCGCTTCGGCGATCTCCCCGACTCGATTCGCGAAATCGAGGGCTTGCTTGAAGTTCTTGAACTCGAACGTGCGCTCGAGGTGACCGGCCTCGTTCAGCCGCCACGCGCCGTCGAGCTGCTCGAGAAGCGCCTCCGCCCGGCTGCGCTCGAGCGGGGGGACACCGCCGCGGCACGGCACACACTTCTGGTCCGCCAGGCTCATGATCGGCCTCCTTGTCGATGCTCGTCGGCGCATGCTTCGAAGCGCCGTTTCGGTTTCATCGTACCCGAGTCCGGGCACGGCCTCACGCCGCAAGTTCTGAGCCGCCGGTTTGTAGATTCTGGGCGGCGAGCACGGGCAGAGCACGTAAGCCGCTGAACGACTGCAGACGCTGCGATGGCATGCATCTTGCTCCGCCTCCCTACTCCCCGACACCGCATCCAAGGGCGTTCGACATGAAACCGATCGGCTGGGCCGTAGGGACGGGGTTCCTCGCCGTCGCTGTCGCGGCCTCATTCACCGTAGCGGGCGCATGGCCGTTCACCGACGAGAACGACAATCCGACACTTGCGCCGCTGCTCGAGCAGGTGACGCCGGCAGTGGTCAACGTCGCCGTCGCGGCGGCGGCGCCGCAGGTCCCGCAGAACCCGCTCCTCGAGGATCCGTTCTTCCGCCGGTTTTTCGATCTGCCCGAGGAATTCCAGCAGCCGCCGGTGCCGCAGCAGGGCGTCGGCTCCGGAGTTATCATCGACGCGGAGCGCGGACTGATCGTTTCGAACAACCACGTCGTGCAGAACGCGGACTCGATCGTCGTGACCCTGACCGATCAGCGCCAGTTCGAGGCCGAGGTGATCGGCAGCGACCCGCCGACCGACGTCGCCCTGCTCAAGATCGAGGCCGACGGCTTGAGCGAGCTCCAGCTCGGCAACTCGGACGATCTCGATGTCGGCGATTTCGTCGTCGCAATCGGCAATCCGTTCGGTCTCGGTCAGACCGCGACGGCCGGCATCGTCAGCGCGCTCGGCCGCAGCGGCATCAACGTCGAGGGCTACGAGGACTTCATTCAGACGGACGCATCGATCAATCCGGGTAACTCGGGCGGCGCGCTGGTCGGTCTCGACGGCACGCTCAAAGGAATCAACAGCGCGATCCTCTCGCCTGCGGGCGGCAACATCGGCATCGGCTTCGCGATCCCGAGCAACATGGTCCGCGAGGTCGTCGATCAGCTCCTCGAATACGGCGAGGTACAGCGAGGCCGCGTCGGCATCGGCATCCAGGACGTCGTGCCGGGACTCTCCGAGGCGCTCGGGCTCGGGGTCGACCGCGGCGCGCTCGTCAGCGAGGTCGAGCCGGGCTCCCCGGCCGAGGAGGCCGGCATCGAGGTCGGCGACGTCATCATTGCGGTGAACGGCGAGGAGGTCGCGAACGCGTCGCAGCTGCGCAATGCGATCGGCCTCGTCCGCCTCGGCGAGACCGTGACGCTCACATACGTGCGCGACGGACAGACGATGGAGGTCGACGTCCGCGTGGGCCCGGCCGAAGAGACCGCGGCCGCGCCTCAGCCGGGCGGCGAAGAGCAGCCGGAAGGCGCACGGGGGCTCGACGGCGCGGAGCTCGTGACGCTCGATCCGAGCGACCCGCGTTTCGACGGCCAGAGCGGCGTGCTCGTCGCGAGCGTGCGGCCGAACAGCGCCGCCGCCCGCAACGGCTTGCGCCCGAACGACATCATCACGGCGGTCAATCGGACGGAGGTGACCACGGTCGCCGAGCTGACCGCGGCGCTCGAGCAGGCGACGGGTCCCGTCGCGCTGCGGATCGAGCGGATGGGACGACAGCTGTTCGTGCTGATTCAGTGACGACCTCGAAGCGGCGAGCGTAAGGAGTGAAAGGCATGCATTGGTCCCCCGACGTGCTGACGGCGATGACGCTGCGCGGCAGACGCCTGCACGATCCCGCGGAGCAGAACAGGCAGAGGCAGCCGCAGCGCGCGATGCCGGCTCGGGGCACCCGCCGGTCCGCGCCGAACGAGCCCGGCGGGCCGAGCGAGCCCGGCGGGCCGGATTACGGCTGCGTCGACTGGTTCGTGTACGACGAGGAGCCCGCCGAGCAGGACAACGTCGTATGAGCGCGGCGCCGCAGGCCGAGCGACGCGCGATGACGTAAACGCCGCACCGTCGGCCGTGGTGTCGTCCGGCATTCCCCGAGGACGTTGGCGGGGGCTGCTCCGCTGGGCCGGCGCGCGGGAGCGCGGAGTGCTCGTCGCGCTGCTCGTCGCGCTCGGCGGCACGTGGCTGTTCGCGGAGATCGCCGACGAGGTGCTCGAAGGCGAGACGCGAGCGGTCGACGAGCAGCTGCTGCTCCTCTTTCGCGCCGAGCACGATCCGGCCGATCCGCTCGGTCCGCGCTGGGTCGAGGAGACCGCGCGCGACGTCACGGGACTCGGCGGCATCGGCATCCTGACGTTCGTCACGCTCGCATCGGCGGGCTTCCTCGTGCTGCAGGGCAAGGCGAACCTCGCGCGCTACGTGCTCGTCGCCGTCGGCAGCGGGATGCTCCTCAGCGTGCTGCTCAAGGCGGGCTTCGATCGCCCGCGGCCGGACCTCGTCCCGCACGGTCAGGCCGTTTATACGAGCAGCTTTCCGAGCGGCCACTCGATGATGGCCGCGGTCGCGTACCTGACGCTCGGCGCGCTGCTCGCGGGCGCGCAGACGAGCGCGGTGCTGCGCGCGTACCTGCTCGGCCTCGCCGTGCTGCTCACCGTCGCCATCGGCGTCTCGAGGGTCTATCTCGGCGTGCACTGGCCAACCGACGTGCTCGGCGGGTGGACCGCAGGCGGCGCCTGGGCGCTCGCATGCTACTCCGTTGCCCGCTATCTTCGCCGCCGGGGCAAGGTGGAATGAGGGCCGGGCGATGCGCGGGCACGCCGTCGGCCGGGCCGGCGACCGCGGCCGCCGGCCCGCAACGTCGATCACGTCAACGGGTAGGCTTCGTGTAATCGCGCTCGAGGGCCGGATCGTCTTCCTTCGCGCGGCTCAAGCCCTCCTTCTCGGCGCGCTCGAGCTCCGCGCGCTCCGCGTCGGACAGCGCTTCCGGCTCCTCCTGCACGCCGCGCTCCGCGGTCTTGCGCGCGCCCTCGTTGTAACGGCGCGCCGCCGTGCGGCTTCCTTCACCTTCATTGCGGTTCGGCATCCCGGTTCCCTCCTCGTGGGCCGTTCGGTCGGAACCGCACTGTCAGCAAGATCCATACCACGGTGCCACGCGTGCCGCCGCTCCACGCTGCCCTGACCGTCGCCGCGACCGCGCTCGGGCTTTTCGCCGCGGTGCACGCGCTGCTGAACAAGCGCCGACCGCAGGCCGCGTTCGGCTGGATCGCGGTCAGCCTTGCGCTGCCGTTCGTCGGCCCGCTCCTCTACTACCTCTTCGGGATCAATCGCGTCGAGAGCCGCGCGCGCGTCCTGCGCGGGACGATCGTGTCGTCGGCACCGCTCGACCCCGCCGCCGAGCTTCCGCTCGTCGGCGGCAACCGCGTCGACGCGCTCCGCAACGGCGAGGACGCGTATCCCGCGATGCTCGCGGCGATTCGCGGCGCGGAGCGCTCGATCCGGCTGTCGACGTACATCTTCGGCACGCGCGGCGTCGGCGCGGAGTTCGTCGAGGCGCTCGCGGCCGCGCGCAGGCGCGGCGTCGACGTGCGCGTGCTGCTCGACGGCGTCGGCGAGCTCTATACGTGGCCCCGTGCCGGAGCGGAGCTCCGCCGCCGCGGGGTGCGGGTCGCGCGCTTCCTGCCCCCGCGGCTGATCCCGCCGACGCTGCACGTCAACCTGCGCAATCACCGCAAGATCCTCGTCGTCGACGGCGCGGTCGCGTTCACGGGCGGCATGAACATCGACGCACGGCATCTCGTTGGCGATCCCGCCCGCGAGCGGCCGGTCGTCGATCTGCATTTCCGGCTCGCGGGCCCCGTCGTCGCGCTCCTCGACGCGGTCTTCGTCACCGACTGGCGCTTCGCGACCGGCGAGTCGCTCCCGCCCGCGGCGCCCGGCGAGCCGTGCGGCGACGCGCTCTGCAGGGTCGTCGCGGACGGCCCTGACGAGAACCGGGATCCGCTCGTCGCGCTGCTCCTCGAAGCCGTCGCGAGCGCGCGCCGGCGCGTCGCGATCATGACGCCGTATTTCCTGCCGCCGCCGGAGCTCGTCGGCGTCATGCAGGCGACGGCGCTCCGCGGAATCGACGTCGCCGTCGTGCTGCCGGCGACGAACAATCTGCCGTACGTGCATTGGGCGACACGGCACATGCTCTGGGAGCTCCTGCTGTTCGGCGTGCGCGTCTACTATCAGCCGGGGCCGTTCGTGCACACGAAGCTGCTCGTCGTCGACGACGAGCGCGCCGTCGTCGGCTCCTGGAATCTCGATCCCCGCAGCCTGCGGCTCAACTTCGAGCTCGCCGTCGAGGTCCGGGACGCGCGCCTCGTCGACGCGCTCGCCGCTCACTTCGACGAGTGCCGCGCGCGCTCGACGCCGGTCACGCTGCGCGACGTCGACGGCAGGCCGCTGCCCGAGCGGATCCGCGACGGCGCCGCGTGGCTCTTCACGCCGTATCTCTGACGGGGACCACGGGTCCGCATGCTCGCTCTGTGGTAGCCTGTGCGCATCTTCGAATGCGGCGAGCTGGGAATGAAAGGCAACGACGACGTAGTGGCGATGTTGAACAAGGTGCTCTACAACGAGCTCACCGCGATCAACCAGTACTTCCTGCACTCGCGCATGCTGGCCAACTGGGGCGTCACGAAGCTCGCGAAGTACGAGTACGAGGAGTCCCTGGACGAGATGCGCCACGCCGACAAGCTGATCGAGCGCATCCTGTTCCTCGAAGGCCTGCCGAACCTGCAGGACCTCGGCAAGCTCTTCATCGGGGAGGACGTCGAGGAGATCCTGCAGTGCGATCTGCGTCAAGAGCAGCTCGCGATCCCCCTGCTCAGGGAAGGGATCGCGCTATGCGAGCGCGCGAACGACTACGTGTCCCGCCGCCTGCTCGAGGAGATCCTCGCTAACGAAGAGGAGCACGTGGACAAGCTCGAGGCTCAGTTCGAGCTGATAAAGCGCGTGGGTCTTCAGAACTACGTTCAGCTGCAGAGCGACCCGGCGGAGTAGGCGCGGACTTGCGTGCCGGCAGGAGCCCCGCGTGCTCGAGCACGTCGAGCACGATGCCGGGACGCAGTCCTCGCCAGCTATGCAACCTCGGAGACCTCCACCGCGCGATCGTCCAGCGTCGCGTGCACTTCCTCGATGACCTGCTTCGCCACCTCGAGGCAGCGGCCGCACCGGACCGGCTTGCCCAGGCGGCGGTAGATCTCGGGCGCGGAACGGAGCCCCTCGCGGGCCGCGTCGCGGATGTCGCTGTCGCGATGGCCGTTGCAGATGCAGATGTACATGGCGCCTAGGATGGGCGCGTTGCGAACGATTGTCAATTGCGTTTTGCCCGGCGCCCGAGCGGCGTCCGCTTTCCAGACGGGGTCAGCCCCGAGCGCCGGCTGGCTGAAGGGGTCGACCTTGAGCGGCGGCCGCTGGCGGACGGGGTTAGCCCCGGGCGGCGGCCGCGTCCGGCCGGGACGAGTCGCGAGCCGCGGCGGCGAGGTACTCGAGCGCGGATGCGACGCCGCCGGCCCGGTGCGGGACGCCGGCGAGCTCGAGGCCCATCTCGACGCCGGACAGTGTCCCGGCGAGCATCAGGTCGTTGAAGCTGCCGAGATGCCCGATCCTGAAGACCTTGCCGGCGATCCTGCCGAGGCCGGCGCCGAGCGACAGATCGAACGCGGCGAGGGTCTTGCGCCTGAACTCATCCGCATCGTGCCCGTCCGGCATCAGCACGGCGGTCAGCGAGTTGCTGCGCTCGTCGGGAACGACGCACCAGTTCTCGAGCCCCCACGCGTCGACCGCGCGGCGCGTCGCCTCGGCATGGCGGGCGTGGCGTGCGAACACGGTGTCGAGCCCCTCCTCGAGCAGCATCGCGATCGCCTCGCGAAGGCCGAACAGCAGGTTCGTCGACGGCGTGTACGGGAAGAAGCCTTTCGCGTTCGCGGCGAGCATCTCGTGCCAGTCCCAGTACGTGCTCCGGCAGCGCAGCGCCTTCGCGGCCGCAAGCGCCTTGTCCGACACCGCGTTGAACGCGAGCCCCGGTGGCAGCATCAGCCCCTTCTGCGAGCCCGCGACCGTCACGTCGACGCCCCATTCGTCCATTCGGTAGTCGATCGAGCCGAGCGACGAGATCGTGTCGACGAGGAGGAGCGCGGGATGGTTCGCGGCGTCGAGCGCGCGCCGCACGCGGTCGATCCGCGTGACCGCGCCGGTCGACGTCTCGTTGTGCACGACGCAGACCGCCTTGATGCGGTGGGCGCGGTCCTCCGCGAGGCGCGCCTCGATCGCCGCCGCGTCGGCGCCTCGCCGCCAGTCGGTCTCGATCGAGACGATCTCGAGCCCGAGACGGGCGCCGAGCTTCGCCCACGTGGCCGCGAAATGGCCCGTCTCGCACATCAGCACCGCGTCGCCCGGCGCGAGCACGTTCACGAGCGCGGCCTCCCACGCGCCCGTGCCGGACGCCGAGTAGATCACGACCGGATGACGGGTCCTGAAGATCGTGCGGATCTCGGCAAGCACGTCGCGCGCGAGCGCGGCGAACTCGGGCCCGCGGTGGTCGATCGTCGGCCGATCGATCGCGCGCAGGATCCGGTCCGGCACGTTGGTCGGACCGGGGATCTGCAGGAAATGCCGCCCGCTGCGCACGCTTACCGCTCGGGCAGCGCGAACACGTTGAGCGAGTTGCCGCGATTCTCGGGCACGGTGAAGCCGGCGGGCCCCGCGACCCACTGCGCGCCGGTCAGCTGCTCGCCGTTCACGACCGCGACGTACTGCTTGCCGTCGACCGCGTACGTGATCGTGCTGTTCTGCACGGTCGCGCCCAGCGGCTCGGACTCCCACAGGATCTCGCCCGTCTCCGCGTCGAACGCGCGCAGCACCTGCCCGATGTCGCCCCAGAACACGAGGCCGCCGGCCGTCGCGAGCACCGCGCCCGCGCCGGCCGCCCTGCCCTCGTAGAGCCTGTGGATCTCGCCGGTCGTCATGTCGATGCGTGCGAGCCCGGCGAACCTCTCGGGATCGGCGCCGGGGCGCAGCGCCCCCGTGCGCCGCTCGCCGGCGCCGCCGGGGACCGCGCGGGTCATGTCGAGGCAAAGGTCCGTGTACGGCACATACAACGAATTCGTGCCGGGGTGATACGCCGTCGGCCAGTAGCTGCGCGTGTTCCAGAAGCAGATCAGGCTGTTCGCGCCGGGCTCCTTCAGCACGAGGTCCCAGTTGATGTAGGTCGTGCCGGTTTCCTCGTCGATGTCCGACAGGATGAAATGCGGCGTGTCGTACGGGAACGGCGTCGCCCACAGAAATTCGCCGGTGCGCCGGTCGTTGACCCAGATGCCTCCGCCCTCGCCGACCGTGACGACGACGTCGCGCTCGGCGCCGCGCTCGAGCTTCGTGCTGATCCACTTCACGTGCTCGGGATCGGGATCGACGACCGTGCGGATCAGCACCTTCTCCTGGTTGATGTCCATGTCCCAGTCGTCGCCCGGCAGATGCTGGTAGTACCAGACGAGCTCGCCGGTATCGACATCGAGCGCGACCGTCGAGTTGCTGTAGAGGTCGGCGGGCGCGTGGCGCGGGATCGCCTCGGGATCGCCGCCGTGCCGGTCCGCGCGCGTGTTCGGCATCGGGTTCGAGATGCCCCAGTACACGATGCCGAGCTCCGGGTCGTACGTCCCGGGGAGCCCCCACGTGGACGCGCGCCGCTCGCTCGGCGGCGTGCCGCCCCACGAGTCGTCGCCCGGCTCGCCGGCGCCGGGCGTCGTGTAGAAGCGCCACACCTCTTCGCCGGTCTTCGCGTCGTGCGCGACGATGTAGCACTGCTCGCGGGAGCTGTTGCACGTGCGGCCCGAGATCACCTTGCCGTCCGCGACGATCGCGCCTGAAGTGTGCGTCTCGATCGAGACCTCAGTCTGCCAGCGGACCTCGCCCGTCGCGGCGTCGAGCGCGACGACCGAGTTCGGCTCGTTGCGCGGCGCGGGCGCGGTGAAGTAGATCATGTCGTCGTAGATCGCGAGCGCCTTGATGCGCGACGACGTGCGCCCCTCGGGCGTATACCTCCAAAGCTCGTCGCCGGTTGCCGCATCGAGCGCGAGCACCTCGCTCGGCCCCTCGCGCCCGCCCGGCGTGACGAGGTACATCACGCCCTCGTAGACGAGCGGGATGATCTCGATCGTCCCGGGCGGGAGCGGCATCGTCCATGCCTTCTCCAGGTTCGCAACGTTGTCGCGATTGATCTGATCGAGCGGGCTGAAGCGCTGTGCGTCGTACGTGCGGCTGTACATCAGCCAGTCCGCCGCATCGGGCCGCTCGAGCACCTCGTCGTTCACGGGAGCCGCCGCGACGGCCGCGAGCCTGTCGGTCTGCGGCGCCGAGGTCTGCGCCGCCGCGAGCGCGGACGCGAGCACCGAAAGGCATCCGATGGAGATCATGTCGAGGCGCTTCGTGCTCATGCCGATTTCCTTAGCTTCTTATCGTTAAAGGACGCCGGACGCGCGTCCGACGGCGCATGATCCGCCCGAAGATTACTATGAACGCGGCGACCGGCGCTCGCCGACCGACGTACGCAGTCGTTCGGATGGGCACGGCGAACCGGTCAGCGTTCGCCCCACCCGCCGCCGAGCGCAAGAAACAGCTCCACCTCGAGCTGGGCCGTCTGCGCGACCGAGCGCGCGAGCGCGGCCTCGGCCTCGGCCAGCGCGAGATCCGCCTGCAGCACGTCGAGGAAGCTGACCTGCCCCGCATCGAAACGCGCGCGCGCGAGCCGCGCCGCGTCCGCCGCGTGCCCGCGCGCGGCCGAAAGCGCGTCGCGCCGCTCGAGCTCCTTCGAGTAATCGACGAGCGCGCTCTCAACCTCGCGGAGCGCGTTCAGCCATGCGCCGTCGAACGCCGCGAGCGCCGCGTCCGCGTCGGCCTCGGCCTGCGCGAGCCGCGCGCGCACGATCGTGCGGTTCGGAAAGCTGAACCTGACGAGCGGCCCGAAGCTCCAGCGCGACGCGTCGCCGCTGTCGAGATCCGACGCCGCGAGCGCGACGGCGCCGGTCGACCCGGCGAGGCTCACGCTCGGATAGAGGTCCGCCGTCGCGACGCCGATCCGGGCCGTCGCGGCCGCGAGCCGACGCTCGGCCTCGCGGATGTCCGGCCGTCGCGCGAGCAGCGCGGCGCCGTCGCCGACGGCGATCGGCGCGTCGAGCGTCGGCGGCGTCCGGCACTCGGCCGCCTCGGGCGGGAAATCCGTCGGCGCGCGTCCCATCAGCACCGCGAGGCGGTAGAGCGCGCTCCGATGCGCGGCCTCGAGCGTCGGGATCGTCGCGCGCGTCCGCTCCGCCGCCGCGGACGCACGCGCGACGTCGAGCGCCGTCCCGCGCCCGGCCGCGTAGAGGCGCTGCGTCAGCGCTTCCGTCTCGCGCTGCAGCGCGAGGCTCCTCTCCGCCGCCTCGAGCTCGAGCCGCGCCGCGCACGCCGCGACGTACGCGCGCGCCGTTTCCGCCGCGACCGTGATCTGGACCGTGTGATAGACCGCCTCGACCGCTTCGGCGTCGGCCCTCGCCGCCTGCACCGCGCGGCGCACGCGGCCGAAGAGATCGACCTGATACGACACGTCGAGGCCGACGTCGTAGATCGTGTCCTCGAACGCGAAGCCCTGCTGCACGACGTTCTGCCGCCCGCTCGTCGCGCCCGCGCCGAACGTCGTCGTCGGCAGCCGGCCGCCGCGCGCCTCGGCGAGCAGCGCGCTCGCGCGGGCGAGATTCGCCGCGGCCCGGCGCAGGTCCGTGTTCGCGTCGAGCGCCTCGCCGATCGCCGCGTCGAGGACCGGGTCGTCGTAGAGCCGCCACCAGTCGTCCGCCGGCGCGTCCTGACGGAACGCGTCGACGTCGGCGCCGGCGAAGGGCGCGACCGCGGCGGGCGCGGGCTCGGGTGCGCGGTAGTCGGGACCGACGGCGCAGCCGGCGCACGCGAGCGCGACGGCGAGCGCGACGTAACCCATGCGCCTCATGCCGCCCTCCTTCGCATCGACGCGAGCTTGCGGCAGACGACGTAGAAGACCGGCGTGAAGATCAGGCCGAACAGGGTCACGCCGATCATGCCGAAGAACACGGCCGTGCCGAGCGCCTGGCGCATCTCCTTGCCCGGCCCCTCCGCGATCGCGAGCGGCAGCACGCCCAGGATGAACGCGAACGACGTCATCAGGATCGGGCGAAGCCGCGTGCGCGCCGCCGCGATCGCCGCATCGAAGCGCGACATGCCGTCCCGCTCCTCGTACTGGCGCGCGAACTCGACGATCAGGATCGCGTTCTTCGCCGCGAGCGCGATCAGCACGACGAGTCCGATCTGCGTCAGGATGTTCACGTCCATGCCGCGCAGGTTCACGCCGAGGATCGCCGCGAGCAGGCACATCGGCACGATCAGGATCACGGACAGCGGCAGCATGAACGCCTCGTACTGCGCCGCGAGCACGAGGAACGCGAACACGACGGCGAGCCCGAACACGAGAATGCCGGTGTTGCCGGCGAGCCGCTCCTGGAACGCGATGTCGGTCCATTCGAAGCTCATGCCCGGCGGCAGCCGCTCGGCCGCGAGCTCCTCCATCGCGTCGAGCGCCTGCGCCGACGAATAGCCCGGCGCCGCCTGCCCGCGAATGTCCGCGGTCGGGAACAGGTTATGGCGGATCACGCGCGTCGCGCCGGAGTCCTCTCGGAGCTCGATGACCGACGCGAGCGGCACCATCTCTCCGGACACGGAGCGCACGTGCAGGTTCAGAATGTCGGAGCGGTCGTTCCTGTGGGTCGGCTCGGCCTGCGCGATCACCTGATACGTGCGGCCGAACAGGTTCAGGTCGTTCACGTAGATCGACCCGAGGTACACGTTCATCGTGCTGTAGACGTCGGCGGGATGGACGCCCAAAAGCTGCGCCTTGTCGCGGTCGAGCTCGGCGAAGAGCCTGGGCGCGCCGGTGCTGAACTGGCTGAACGCGCCGACGATCTCGGGCCGCTGCGCCGCCGCCGCGACGAGATCGTTCGCGGCCGCCTCGAGCGCCGCGTAGTTCGCGCCGGTGCGGTCCTGGATCATCATGCGCCAGCCGCCGCCGTTGCCCATGCCCTGCACCGTCGGCGGCGGGATCACGACGATCGACGCGCCCTGGATCGCCGCGAGGCGCTGCGTCAGCACCTGGCTCAGCTCCACCGCGGTCACGCCTTCCCGCTCGCGCTCCTCGAACGACGCGAGCCGCGCGAACAGCGCGCCCGAGTTCGACTCGAGCGACGAGCTCGCCGCGTTGTAGCCCGAGAACGCGACGACCTCTGAGATGCCCGGCAGGTCCTCGACGATCGCCATCGCCTGCTGCATGACCTCGTTCGTGCGCGCGGACGCCGCCCCAGGCGGCAGCGTGATCACGCCGATCAGCGCGCCCTGGTCCTGCTCGGGGATGAAGCCGCTCGGCGTCGCGACGAAGCGCCAGCCGGTGAGCGCGAGGAGCCCCGCGTAGAGCACGAGCATCATCGCGGCGTGGCGGACCGTTCGCGCGGTCAACCAGCCGTACCGCTCGCCGAGCCGGTCGAAGTAGTGGTTGAACGCGGCGCCGGCGCGGCGCAGCGGCGCGAGCCACCGCGGGCCGTGCGCCTCGTGCGCGTCGCCCGCCGCGTGCGGCCTGAGCAGCACGGCCGCCATCGCCGGCGTCAGCGTCAGCGACAGGAGCAGCGAGATCACCGCGGCCGCGGAGATCGTCACGGCGAACTGGCGGTAGAAGAGCCCCGGGATGCCGGCGACGAACGCGGTCGGGATGAACACGGAAAGCAGCACGAGACCGATCGCGATCAGCGCGCCCGACACCTCGTCCATCGTCCGGTGCGCGGCCTCGCGCGGCGTGAGCCCGGCGCGGATGTTCCGCTCGACGTTCTCGACGACGACGATCGCGTCGTCGACGACGATGCCGACCGCGAGCACGAGCGCGAAGAGCGCGAGTGAGTTCAGCGAGTAGCCGAGCACGAGCAGCGCGGCCATCGCGCCGATCAGCGCGACCGGGATCACGACGATCGGAATGATCGCGGCGCGCCACGTCTGCAGGAACACGACGATGACGACGACGACGAGCAGCACGGCCTCGAGCAGCGTCTCCTGCACGGCGCCGATCGACGCCTCGACGAACTCGGTCGGGTTGTACGGAACGCTGTAGGTCACGCCGGGCGGGAACTCGGGCAGCATCGCCTCGAGCTCGGCGAGCACCGCGTTCGCGGCCGCGAGCTCGTTCGACTCGGGCTGCGCGATGATCGCCATGCCGATCGTCGGCAGCCCCCCGCTCGAGTACGCGCTGACCGAGAAGTCCTGACGCGTCAGCTCCGCGCGGCCGACGTCCTTGAGCCGCGTCACGGCGCCGTCCGCGGCGACCTTGATGATCACGTCCTCGAACTCGGCCGGGTCCTCGAGCCGCCCCTGCATCTGGATCGGCAGCAGGAACGCGGCCTCGTGCTTGTCCATCGGCGCCTGGCCGATCGAGCCCGCCGCGACCTGCACGTTCTGCGTCCTGAGCGCCTGCACGATCTCCATCGCGGTCAGGTTGCGCGCGGCCGCGCGGTCCGGGTCGATCCAGATCCGCATCGCGTAGTCGCCGCCGCCGAACACGCGCACGTCGCCGACGCCGTCGATGCGCAGCAGCCGGTCGCGCACGACCGTGTTCGCCCAGTTGCCCATGTAGTCGACGTCGACGTCGGGGTCCGACGACTTCATCGTGACGAGCATCAGGAAGCCCGGCGCCTGCTTCGAGACGACGACGCCGAGCGCGCGCACCTGCTCGGGCAGGCGCGGCTCCGCGACCGCGACGCGGTTCTGCACCTGCACCTGCGCGGTGTCGAGGTCGGTCCCCTGCTCGAACGCGATCAGGATCTGCGACTGCCCGTTCGCGACCGCGGTCGACGTCATGTACAGCATGTTCTCCACGCCGTTGATCTGCTGCTCGAGCGGCGCGAGCACGGTCTCGGACACGATCTCGGCGGATGCACCGGGATAGGTCACGGCGACGCTGATCGTCGGCGGCGCGATCTGCGGGAACTGCGCGACGGGCAGGAGCGGATACGAGAACGCGCCGACGAGCGTGATCACGATCGCGATCACGGTCGCGAAAATCGGGCGGTCGACGAAGAAGTGCGCTAGACGCATAGGCGATGAGGCCTCGCTGGCGGTGGCAGCGGTTCGGAGAGAAGGCGCCGACGCCTCAGCGCGCGTCGGCGACCTCGGGCTCGGCGTCGATCGGCACGATCGCGACCGGTGCGCCGTCGGGGCCGGGCGCCTCGAGCCGCGCGAGCACGACGTCGGCGTTCTGTCCCGGCCGAACCCGCTGCTGCCCGTCGACGACGACGCGGTCCCCCGCGGCGAGCCCCGAGCGGATCACGCGCAGGCCCTCGTGCAGGTCGCCGAGCTCGATCGTCCGCGCGGACACGAGGCCCTCGTCGTCGACGACATAGACGATCCGGTCCGCGCCGCGCGTCGCGATTGCACTGTCCGGCAGCAGCACGCCCGAATATTCCGCCGACGCCTGCAGCAGCATGTGGCCAAACATTCCGGGCGTCAGGAAGCCGTCCGGGTTCGGCACGACCGCGCGGCCGCGAATCGTCCCCGAGCCCGTGTCGATCGAGTTGTCGAGGAAGTCGAGCTCGCCGGCCCAGCGATAATCGCGCTCGTCCTGCAGCCTGATCCTCACGATGCGCGGCCCTTCGATCTCGGCGCGCTTGTACTTCAGATACAGCGCCTCGGAGCCCTGGAACACGAAATGAATCGGGTCGACCGACACGACCGTCGTCAGCACGGTCTCGTCGGCCTTCACGGCGTTGCCGGGGTCGACGCGCCGATACGAGACTCTGCCCGATATCGGTGCGACGACCTTCGTGAACTCGACGTCGAGCTCGGCCGCGCGCACGGCCGCGCGCGCCGCGGTGAGCTCGGCCTCCGCGGTGCGGACGGCCGCCTCGAGCGCCTCGAGCTCCTCGGTGCTGACCGCGCCGATGTCGACCAGGCCGCGGGCGCGCTCGAGCTCCGTGCGCGCGTTCTCGAGGCGCGCGCTCGCCGCCGCCGCGCGTCCGCGTGCCTCGTCGCGCCGCGCCTCGAACGGCCGCGGATCGATCGTGAAGAGGAGCTGGCCCCGCTCGACCCGCTGTCCCTCCTCGAAGTGCGCTTCGACGATGTAACCCGAGACGCGCGGGCGCACCTCGACGTGCTCCACGGGCTCGAAGCGGCCGACGAACTCGTCCCAGTCGACGATCGTGCGGACGAGCGGCTCGGCCACGGTGACCTGCGGCCGCGCGGCCGCCTGCACGGGCTGCGCGTCGTCGCAGCCGCACAGCATGCCGGCAGCGGCAAGCGCCGAAAGGAGACGGAGAAAGCGCATTGATCGTTGTCCTTGGCAGCGGAACGAGAAACGCGACCCACGGCGGGCGCCGGGAGTCGCGTGTCAACAGATGGTGACTTATTAGATCCGCACTGCTAGCCTCTGTCAACGCAGCCGACGTGCCGGCCTCCGTTCCGTCCGGTATCGTGCTCCGGAGTCGCCTATGTCGCTTCCGATCAAACACCGCAACGCGGCCAGCACGCGCGAAGCGATCCTTGCCGCCGCGCGGAATCGCTTCACGCTCGATGGCTACGATCACGCGGGTCTGCGCGCGATCGCCGCCGATGCGGGGGTCGATCCCGCGCTGATCTGCCGATACTTCGGCGGCAAGGAGCTCTTGTTCGCCGAGGTCCTCGCCACGACCGGACGTGATCCGATGGAGATCATCGCCGGCGATCGCGCGAGCTTCGGCAGACGCGTCGCCGAGGCGTTGCTGCGTCCCACCGACTGCCGGCCGGATCGTTTGGCCTTCGTGCAGCTCGCGATTCGCTCGAGCACGTCGCCCGTTGCAAGCAAGCTCGTGCGCGAGCGCATCGAGAGTCAGTTCATCGTGCCGTTCACCGCGTGGGTGGGCGGCGAATGCGCGGCGCAGAAGGCGTGGCTCGCGGGATCGATATTGATGGGCGCAGCGACGATGCTCGCGCTCGGCTGCACGCCGTCGAACGAGACGCCCGACGACGGAATGCTCGATCACCTCGCACGCACGCTGCAGCGGCTCGTCGACGACGATTGAGCCGCGCGCCCGCACGCGACGCGCCCGCACACGACCCGCGGTTGCAGCCGAAGCGCGGGCTACCGTAATGTTCCGGGTTCACGAGAGTGCGGTCGGTCCCGGATGAATACCCATTTCGAGTCCCCGAATTAGCGGCCTCGGCTCGATGTTCGCGCTCATCAATCGTTCCGTCCGGTTCAAGCTGATCGCCGTCATCCTCGCGACGACACTTGCCGCGTTACTCGTCGCGAGCGCCGCGTTGTTGAGCTACGACATCCGCCGCTACAGGCAGGGCGTGATCACGGACATTCGCACGCAAGCCGCGTTCCTCGCGGACGCGAACACCGTCGCATTGCAGTACGACGACCGCGAGCTCGCGCAGGAAAGCCTTTCGCCGTTGACGATTCGACCGGACATCCTGGCCGGCGCGATCTACACGGCCGAAGGCGATCTCTTCGCGGCCTACGAAGGCAGCGGCCGCGGCGACCTCGGCAAACCGCCGCCCACGCCGCCGCGCGAGCTGCGGCGCGGCGCCGGAAGCCTCCTGCGCTTCGAGGGCGGCGTGACCGAGCTGCTCGTTCCGGTGATCTCCGAGAACGAGGAGATCGGCATGGTGTTCCTGCGCGCGAGCTACGATCTCGGCGGCCGCGTCCAGGACTACCTGCTGATCCTGGGCGCCGTGATGCTGCTGAGCCTGATCGTAGCGGGCTTCATCTCGCTGCAGCTCCAGCGCAGCATCACCGCGCCGGTGCTCGCCGTGAGCGCGGTCGCGCGCAAGGTCATCGAGCAGCGTGACTTCGCGCATCGGGCGCAGAAGTCGACCGACGACGAGATCGGCGTCCTCGTCGACTCCTTCAACGCGATGCTCGGCGAGGTCGGCCGGATGACCGAGGCGCTCGAGACGACGAATCGCCGTCTGCTCGAGGAGACCGAGGAGCGCCGCAGCGCCGAGACGGCGCTCAGGATCGCCGACCGGCGCAAGGACGAGTTCCTCGCGACGCTCGCTCACGAGCTGCGCAATCCCCTCGCGCCGATGGTCAACGCCCTCGGCATGATCGACGTGTCGAAGCTCGGACCCGACGCGCAGCACGCGCGCGACATCATCGAGCGACAGCTCGGCCACATGGTGCGCCTCGTCGACGATCTGCTCGACGTGTCACGGATCACGCGCGGCAAGCTCACCGTGCACATGACGGAGGTCGAGCTCGGGGGCATCATCGGCAGCGCGGTCGACACCGTGAGGCCGGTCATCGACGCGCGCGGCCATCGGCTCGACGTCTCGCTGCCGCACGAGCCGGTGTACCTCGACGGCGACGCCGTGCGCCTGTCGCAGGTGTTCTCTAATCTCCTCAACAATTCCGCGAAGTACACCCACCCCGGAGGACGGATCGCGCTGTCGGCCACCCTCGACGGCGGCGAGGTCAAGGTCACGATCACGGACGACGGCATCGGCATGTCGCAGGAAACGCTCGGCACGATCTTCGAGATGTTCACGCAGGCGCCCGGGGACAAGACGAGCCGAGCACAGTCGGGGCTCGGCGTCGGCCTCGCCCTCGCCCGCCGCCTCGTCGAGCTGCACGGCGGCACGATCACGGCGTCGAGCCCGGGGCCGGGCCATGGCAGCACCTTCGAGGTGCGGCTGCCGGCGCGCGCGGACTCGAAGCAGGCCACCGAGCCACCGGCTGCGGATGCCGCCGTGCAGGCGGAGGCCGATGCCGGCGCGCGAACGCACCGCATCCTGCTCGTTGACGACAACATCGACTTCGCTACGAGCCTCGCGATCCTGCTCGAGTCGCTCGGCCACGAGGTGAAGGTCGCCCACGAGGCGCAGGGCGCGATCGAGGCCGCCGTGGAGCTCGAGCCGGACGTCGCGTTCCTCGACATCGGGCTGCCCGACGTGAGCGGCTACGAGGTTGCGGCGCGCCTCAAGGCATTGCCGTCGTGCGCAAACACGACGATGATCGCTCTGAGCGGTTGGGGGCAGATCGAGGATCGCAAGCGGTCCTACGAAGCGGGCTTCGCGGACCACCTCGTGAAGCCGGTGGACTTGCGGACGATCGAGAACGTGCTTGCCGGACTGGCGGGCGCCAGGTGAGTATGCTGCACACGCAAGCGACGACGCGGCGCGGCTCGAGCACCGTACTGAGGCGGTGGCTGCACTCGCTGTGCGCCTCGACGGTCCTGCTCGGCGGCGCGGGCCCGGCGACGCTCGAGGCGCAGCCGGCGACGGCCGCGGCTTCGTCCGCGTACTCCGAGGTCGAGATCAAGGCCGCGTTCCTCTACAACTTCGGCAGCTACGTGCAGTGGCCGTGGGAGGCCGATGCGTCCGATCCGATCACGTTCGCTGTGCTCGGCGCGGCCGGCGTCGAGCAGGCGCTCGAGCGCCTCGTGGAGGGGCGGACGCTGCAGAACCGGCCGGTTCGGGTTCGAAGGCTGCGTTCGATCGACGAGCTCGACGGCGACGACGTGCTGTTCATCGGCCCGGCCGAGAATTGGCGCCTCGCGCAGCTCATCGCCGCGGTCGACGGCCCGACGCTGATCGTCACCGACGCCCCGGACGGGCTCGAGGCGGGCTCGATGATCAATTTCCAGCTCGTCGACCGGCGTGTGCGCTTCGAGGTCGGGCTCCCGGCGGCCGAATCGGCCGGTCTCGTGCTGAGCGCGAGGCTGCTCGCCGCGGCGCTGCGGGTCGAGACGACGCGCTGTGGCCTCGAGTGCCGGGGCGGCGCCGACGCCCGCCCTGCCCTGTCCGCGCTCGAGCGCGCGGGATCGCGCGGGAGGATCACGGCTCCGCGCCTTGCGGCGAATGCTCGTCCGGCTTGCCGTGATCGGACGGATCGACGCGCTGGCCCCGATAGCGGGCGACCGTGCGCGTGATCTGCGCGCCGAAGAAGAAGATCAGCGCGGCATAGTAGACCCAGACCATGAAGACGACGACGGAGCCCGCGGCGCCGAATACCGACCCGATGCTCGCCTGCCCCAGATAAGCGCCGATCACGTACCGGCCCGCGAGCAGCAGCAGCGACGTGATCAGGGCGCCGAGCCAGACGTTCGCCCAGCCTATCAACGCGTCCGGCAGATACTTGAAGATCATCGCGATCAGCAGCGTCGCGAACGTGAACGACACGGCCGCGGTGACGAAGCGCCACCAGCCGACCGTAGCGAAGCCGAGCGTATCGAGATACCCCTGCAGCGCCGCGAGTATCGCGCTTGCGATCAGCGAGACCATCAGCAGGAAGCCGAGGCTCAGAATCAGCGCGAAGGACAAGAGCCGATGGCGCAGAAACCCGAGCACCGCGTTCTCCGGCGCTGCCTTCACCTGCCAGATCTGATTGAGCGCGCCCTGCAGCTGCGCGAAGACCGTCGTCGCTCCGAACAGCATCAGGCCGCCGCCGAGCAGGATCGAGAAGACGTCCTGCTCGAGCCGGTCGGCATTCTCGACCACGGTTCGGACGAGCGCGGCGCCCTCCTGCCCCGTCAATGTGCCGACCTGCTCGATCAGCTCCTCCCGCACGACGCCTTCTCCGAAGAAGAAGCCGGCGGTGCCGATCACGATCAGGAGCAGCGGCGCCATCGACAGCAGCGAGTAATACGACAGCGCGGCGGCGAGCCTGAACGGCTCGTGCGCGATGAACGACACGAAGGCGTCCGCGAAGATGCCCAACACCGTTCTCAGCGGGCCGGCCGGCCGCTCGTTCGACGCCATCGTCGGTCCTCCGCGGAAACGGCAGATTTCCGAGTGCCGGCTTCAGCATAGCCTGTGCGCGCGGATCGGCACGATCCCCGGCGCCCCGTCGGGTGAGGCAACGCAGCCCGGATTTGCCTACACTTCCGGGTCAGGCGAGAGGAGTTTCTCATGAAGCAGAACGACGACCCGATCACGGATCTGCTGAGCCGCATCGGCCAGCGTCCGAAGCGCAGAGGCACGTCGGGGGCGCGGCCTCCGAAGCCGGCGTACGTGCTCCTCGGCCTCGCAGCCGCGATCGTCGCGATCGGTATCCTGACGTCGTTCTTCACCGTGCAGCCGGAGGAACAGGCCATCCTGAAGCGCTTCGGCCGCGTCTACGACATCGCCGAGCCCGGGCTGCACTTCAAGCTGCCGTTCGGCATCGATACCGTGCAGAAGGTCGCGACCGAGCGCGTGCTGAAGCAGGAGTTCGGCTTCCGCACGACCGAGAGCGCCGCGTTCGAGCGCAGCCAGTTCACCGGGCCGATCCCCGACGAGTCGCTGATGCTCACGGGCGACCTGAACATCATCCAGGTCGAATGGGTCGTGCAGTACCGCATCTCGGACCCGATCAAGTTCTTGTATTCGATGCGCAACCCGACCCAGTCGCTGCGCGACCTGTCGGAGTCGGTGATGCGCCGCGTCGTCGGCAATCGCGTCGGCAGCGAGGTGCTGACGACCGCTCGCGTCGACATCGCGAACACCGCCCGCGAAGAGATTCAGGAGGCGATGGACCGGTACGACAACGGGATCCGGGTGATCACCGTCGAGCTGCAGGACGTCGTCCCGCCGGAGCGCGTGCAGCCGGCATTCAACGAGGTCAACGAGGCGCGCCAGGAGCGCGAGCGGATGATCAACGAGGCGAACCGTCAGGTGAACCAGCAGATCCCGCTCGCGCAGGGCACGGCGCAGCGCACGATCGCTGAAGCAGAAGGTTACGCGACGGAGCGCGTGAACCGCGCGCTCGGCGAGGCGGCCCGCTTCAGCGCGGTGCTCGCGGAGTACCGCAACGTGCCGGAGGTGACGCGGTCGCGGCTCTACCTCGAGGCGCTGAACGAGGTTCTGCCGGAGGTCGGCTCGGTGATCGTCGTGCAGGGCGACGGACAGATACCGCCGCTGCCGCTGCTCAATCTGCGCGACGGGGGCGCGCAGACTCGGCCGCGGCCGGAACAGGAGGCGACGCGTAGCGCCCCGCCGCAGCCCGTCCCGCCGCCCGAGCCCGAGCGCTCGCCTCGCAACACGGGGAGGTCCCGATGAAGAACCTGACGATCCCGGCGCTCGCCGTCATCGTCACCGCGTTCATCGTGGTGAATTCCGCGTTCATCATCGATCAGGCCGAGCAAGGCATCATCGTGCAGTTCGGCGAGCCGATCGGAGGCGTGATCGACGAGCCGGGGCTGCACTTCCGCGTGCCCTTCATTCAGGAAGTCCGCCGCTTCGACAAGCGGCTCCTCGACTGGGTCGGCGACGTCAGTCAGATTCCGACGCTCGGCCGCGAGTTCATCATCGTCGACACGACGGCCCGCTGGCGCATCTCGGATCCGCTCCAGTTCCTGCGCTCGGTGCGCGACGAGCAAGGCGCGCACACGCGGCTCGACGACATCCTCGATTCGGTCGTTCGCGACATCGTGTCCGGCACGGAGCTCGAGGAGATCGTGCGCTCCGCCGACTGGCAGGTGGACGTGTCCGCGCTCGCGGAGGAAGAGATCGACGCGCTCGCCGAGACGGACCTCGAGCGGCCCACGAAGGGGCGCGCCCAGCTCGAGGAAGAGATGCTCGAAGCGGCATCGCGGCTGATGCCGGGTCTCGGTATCGAGCTCGTCGACGTCCGCATCAAGCGCATCAACTACATCGACTCCGTCCGCGAGCAGGTCGAGGCGCGCATGATCTCGGAGCGTGAGAGCATCGCCGCCCGCTTCCGCTCCGAGGGCGAAGGCAGGAGCCAGGAAATCCTCGGCGAGATGGAGCGGGAGCTCCGCAGGATCCGCTCCGAGGCCGAGCGGCGCGCGCAGGAGATCATCGGCGAGGCGGACGCCGAAGCGACGCGGATCTACGGCGAGGCCTTCGGCGCCGATCCCGAGTTCTACGACTTCTTCAAGACGCTCGAGAGCTACCGTGCGCTCGGCGAGAACACGACGCTGATGATCGACGCCGAGTCGGACTTCTTCCGCTATCTGCAGTCGATCGGGAACCGGCAGTAACGCCAGTGGCTCGAGTGTTACGAGCGCCGTACCGCGGCGTGTCACCGGTGTGCGCACCGGACTTCGACGCCGTGCGGCGTGCCCGCTGACGCCGTTTCGCGAAAACGACAGTGCCGACCCCGCCGAGCCTGCATGCCGCATTCGCGATCGCGTTCACCGTGTTCGCGATCTTTCTCTTCACGCGCGAGCGCTACCTGCTCGAGGCGAGCAGCCTCTTCATCGTCTGCGTCGTCATGCTGTGGTTCGAGCTCTTCCCGATCGACCCGCATCGCGACCTCGGCGCGGAGACCGTGCTCGCCGGCTTCGGCAACGAGGCGTTGATCGGCATCTCGGGGCTGATGATCCTCGCGAAGGCGCTCGAGACGACCGGCGCGCTGCAGCCGATCTCGCGGTCGCTCGCGACGATGTGGGCCGAGCGACCGCAGCTCGCGTTCCTCGCGACGCTGCTGCTCTCCGCGTTCATCAGCATGTTTCTGAACAACACGCCGGTCGTCGCCGCGCTGATGCCGCTCCTGATCGCCGTGTCGTTGCGCGCGAAGGTTTCCCCCGCCGGCATCCTGATGCCGGTCGGCTTCTCGACGGTGATCGGCGGCACGGCGACGACGATCGGCACGTCGACGAACCTGCTCGTCGTGACGATCGCGGCCGATCTCGGCATGCGCGAGCTCAAGATGTTCGATTTCGCGCTGCCGGTCTTCATCGTCGGCTCGGTCGCGATCCTGTATCTGTGGCTCGTCGCGCCGCGGCTGATCCCGGAACGGCGGCCGCCGCTGACGGACGTCGCGCCGCGCGTGTTCGACGCGAAGCTGCGCGTGAACGAGGGGAGCGCCGCGCAAGGCCGCACGCTCGCCGAGGTCCTCGCGATGACGCGGGGACGCATGAAGGTTTCCCGGATCGCGCGTGGAAACCTGTCGCTCGCGAAGCTGCCGTCGGTCGTGATCGCCGCAGGCGACCGGCTGCACGTGCGCGACACGGCCGAGAACCTCAAGGAGTTCGAGCGGCTGCTCGGCGCAACGCTCCTCGCGGGCGACGCGGACGAGAACGTCGGCGGGGAGCACCCGCTGACGAGCGACCAGCACCTCGCGGAGGTCGTCGTCACCCCCGGCTCTGCGCTCGACGGCGCGTCGCTCGACTCGAGCCGCGTGCTCTCCGCTTACGAGCTCGTCCCGCTCGCGCTCCATCGCTCGGGCGCCGCGCCGGGCGAGACGGTTGAGCCCGCGATCCGCGAGACGCTCCACGTCGGCGACATCGTGCTCGTGCAGGGCAGCACGGAGGCGCTCGAGCGGCTGAAGCGCTCGGGCCAGGTGCTCGTGCTCGACGGACGCATCACGGTCCCGCGGACGGAGCGGGCGACGGCCGCGCTCGCGATCATGGCGGGCGTCGTCGCGTTCGCCGCGCTCGGCGTGCTGCGCATCTCGGTCGCGGCGCTCCTCGGCGTCGCGCTGCTGCTCGCGACGCGCTGCCTCACGTGGCGCGACGTCCTCGGCGCGCTCGACCGCCGGATCATCTTCGTGATCGTCGCGAGCCTCGCGCTCGGCCTCGCGCTGACCGAGACCGGGGCCGCGGCCTACATCGCGTCGCTGTACGTCGCGGCGATCGGCGACGCGCCGGTGCCGGTCGCCCTCGCCGCCTTCCTGCTGATCATGTGGCTTCTGACGGAGGTCGTGACGAACAACGCGGTCGCCGTGATCGGCACGCCGATCGCGTTCAGCGTCGCGCAGCAGCTCGGCGCGCCGGTCGAGCCGTTCGTGCTCGCGGTGCTGTTCGGCGCGAACATGAGCTACATGATCCCGGTCGGCTACCAGACGAACCTGCTCGTCATGAGCGCGGGCGGCTACCAGTTCAACGACTTCATTCGCGTCGGCCTGCCGCTTTCGCTGATCATGCTGATCGGGCTGTCGCTCGTGATGCCGCTCCTGTACGACCTCTGATCCGCCGCGCCGCGGGCGCGTGCGGACATTCGGGACCGGTTCCTTTAGTATCTGGTGGCCGATCATCCGGCGCGAGAAAACTTAAGAAGAGCAAAGCCAATGAAGCGCAGACGACCCAATCTTCGCCCATCCTTCGCGCCCGCGAGCCGCCTCGCGCGCGTCGCGGCGGGCAGCCTCGTCATGGGGGTGCTGGCCGCCGCGATCGCGGAGGCGCAGACGGTGCAGCGGCCCGCCGAGCCCGACTACCGCACGTGGAACCAGTATCTCGGCGGCGTCGACTCGTCGCAGTACTCCGCGCTCGATCAAATCAACCGGGACAACGTCACGCAGCTCGAGCCGGTGTGGAGCTACGAGACGGGCGACAATCCGCTGTTCAACCCGATCGTCGTCGACGGCGTCATGTACGTGCGCGCACAGGGCGGGCTCGTCGCGCTCGACGCGGCCACGGGCCGCGAGATCTGGAGGAACGACATCTCCCCCGGGACGCGCGGCGTCAGCTACTGGGAGAGCGAGGACCGCTCGGACCGGCGGCTCCTGTATCTGAACCGCGGCTTCCTGACCGCGGTGGATGCGCGCACCGGCAAGGTGATCGAGTCGTTCGGCGACGGCGGCCGCGTCGACCTGCGGGTCGGTCTCGTCGACGACGTGAACAGCGTGCGGCCGCTACAGACGAACAATCCCGGCCGCGTCTTCGAGAACCTGATCATCATGTCGCTGCCCGCGGGCGGCGCGAGCTACAACTCGACGCCGGCGGACATCCACGCATACGACGTTCGCTCGGGCGAGCTCGTCTGGGTCTTCCACACGGTGCCCCGCCCCGGCGAGTTCGGCGCGGACACGTGGCCGGACGGCGCGGCGCACGACTTCGGCGGCGTGCACAACTGGAGCGAGTCCACCGTCGACGTCGAGCGCGGCATCGTCTTCATCCCGACCGGCACGGCACGTTACGACTTCTACGGCGCGAACCGGCACGGCGACAACCTGTTCGGCAACAGCCTCATCGCGATCGACGCCCGCACCGGGAAGCGGCTGTGGCACTTCCAGACGATCCACCACGATCTGTGGGACTACGATATTCCGCAGGCGCCGAAGCTCCTGACCGTGCGCCACGACGGCGAGGAGGTCGACGTCGTCGCGCAGGCGACGAAGCAGGGATTCCTCTTCGTGTTCGAGCGTGACACGGGCGAGCCGCTCTGGCCGATCGAGGAGCGGCCCGTGCCGCAGTCGGATGCGCCGGGCGAGCAGTCGTCGCCGACGCAGCCGTTCCCGACCGCGCCGCCGCCGTTCGCGCGGCAATCGTTCACCGAGGACGACATCAATCCGTACATCCCGGAGGAAGACCAGGAGCGCCTGCGGGAGATGCTCCGGACGTACCGGAACGAAGGCCTGTACACGCCGCCGAGCCTGCAGGGCACGATCATGCTGCCGGGCCACAACGGCGGCGCGAACTGGGGCAGCGCGGCCGTCGATCCGGTGAACGGCAAGCTCTACATCGTCTCGAAGGAGCTGCCGACGACGGCGAACCTGCAGCTCCGTCAGGGCGGCGGCCCCGGCGGGCCGCAGGGCGGCGGCGGTCCCGTGCCGAACGAGGGCGAGGACTTCATCCCGTACTCGGTGCCGGTCGACTTCATGCTGCAGAGCAACGGCCTCTCCGCGATCGGCCCGCCGTGGTCCCGGCTCACCGCGTACGACCTGAACGAGGGCGTGATCGAGTGGCAGGTGCCGAACGGCGAGGTCGCATACCTTGCGGCCCAGGGCATCACCGGCACCGGCAGCCATGCGCCGCGCGGCGGCCCCGTCGTCACGGCCGGCGGGCTGCTCTTCGTCGGCACGTCGTCGGATCGCGCCTTCCGCGCGTACGACGTCGACACCGGCGAGGTGCTGTGGACGTATCGGCTCGACGCGGCATCGGAAGGCGTGCCGGCCGTCTACGAGGTGAACGGCCGCCAGTACATCACGATCGCGAGCGGCGGCTGGGGCCTCTTCGGCGTCCGCGAAGGGCTGCCGGAGCCGGGGCCGGGCAAGTACATCACGTTCGCGCTGCCCGACTCGGAAAGCTGACCCTCGAAAGACGCGAAGCGGGCCGGCGATCGCTCGCCGGCCCGCTTCCTATCGAGCGCGAGAGACGCGCGCCTCAGTTCTGGTTCCGCACCTGCTGCTGACGCTCGTAGCGCGACGTCTCGATGTAACTGCGCACCTGGATGTTGCCCTCGTGGCACGCGTACTCGAAGATCTCGTAGTCGTTGTTCAGCACCCACGTGTAGGCCGCCGTCCACGGCCGCGTCTGCATGACGGGATCCGCGACGGTGATCTCGTACTCGAGGCGATCATCGCTGACGCGCGTGAAGCGCTCCGTGATGTGAAGCTCCTCGCTCGTCGGCGTGTTGTAGCGCGGCGACCCGCTCGTGCCGATGTTCGTCATGTGCGGGATGCCGTTGAAGTTCGTCGTCTCGACGACGAGCGTGTTGCCCTCCCAGCGGCCGCGTGACTCGCCCATCCACTGCTTGATCTCGGGATCGAGCGGCGGCCGGCCGTCGAGCGGAATGATGCGCGCCTCGTGGATCATCTCGAGCCGCAGCACGACATAGCCCGGCGTCTGGATGATCTCGATGCCGTTGTTGTACTGCATCGGGAACATCGACGCGGGCAGACCGCGCGTGATGCAGCGATCCCAGACGTCGAAGTCCTCGGGGCGATCCCACGTGTCGCGGAACCAGCTCGAGCCCATCGTCGGCGAGATCTGCTTGCCGAGCTCGGTCAGCTCCGGGAACTGGCCGTCCGGCGGATCGACGATCAGCGACGCGACGCGCGTCGGGATCTGCCCGGCCTCGGCCCAGTGGCCCATGCCCATCCGGCCCGACTGAATCTCGCGTTCGTAGGCCGAGTTGCGGTTCGCGAGCTGCTCCTCGCGCTGCCTGTACTCCTCCTCCGTCAGCACGTTCCGCGTGCCGAACTCCGGCGGACGAACGAGCGGAACGCCGGTCATGTGATTCACCGGCCACATGCCCTGCAGGTCGGGGTCGCCCCACGGCGTCCTCGGGTGCTCCCAGCTCGACTCCTGCGCGACGCTCGGCGCAGTCGCCCCGAGCAGGGCCGCGGCGACGCCTGCCGCGATCAGTCCGGGCCGCAAGATCCGCTCCTTCATCGAAACCCTCCGTCGATTCGAAATTTTCGCTCGAGCCCGCAGAGCTTTCTCATCCGGACTCGCGAGTTCGCCGAGTATACGCGCTCGTCCGCGACAGCGTCGAACGCGGCGCCCTTGGGCTCGGGCACATTCAGCGTGTATCTTTAGCGCGATTCTGCCCGCCACGCGGCATTGCGGAGATCAAGAATAATGAAGCGAATTCCGGCACTCGTCGCCGCGGGAGCGGCGGCGGCCTTCGTTGGCGCAGCGGGTTCCGACGCACGCGCCCAGGACAGCGACGCCCGATGGAGCAACAGTCACATGCCCGCCGGTGACTGGCGCACGATCCACCGCGATCTCGCCGCGACGCGCTACTCGCCGCTCGATCAGATCGACGTGCACAACGTCGCGAGCCTCGAGCGCGTCTGGACCTACCGCCTGAACGGCAACTCGACCGCGGTGCCGATCGTGATCGACGGCGTCATGTACGTGCCGAGCGGCGACCGCGTCGTCGCCCTCGACGGGAGCACCGGCGAGGAGAAGTGGGCTTATGTCGTCCCCCGGCCGGAAGGTCGGGGCGGCGGACCGGGCGGCGTGTCGACGCGCGGCGTCGGGTACTGGGCGGGCGACGCGAGCACGCCGCCGCGCATCCTCTTCATGGCCGGCTCGCGCCTCTACGCGGTCGACGCCGCGACCGGCACGCCGTCCGCGGGGTTCGGCGAGAACGGCAGCGTCGACGTCGGCGTACCGTACCGCGGCACGCCGACGATCTACGGCAACGTCGCCGTGATCGGCGCGAACGTGAACGAGGTGCCGCAGGGGCCGCCCGGCAACCCGCGCGCGTTCGACGTGCGCACAGGCAGGAAGCTCTGGGAGTTTCAGACGGTGCCGCGCCCCGGCGAGCCCTACAACGAGACGTGGGGCGACGGCTGGGAGAACCGCTCCGGCACGAACATGTGGGCGTTTGCCGCGCCCGTCGACGCGGAGCGAGGAATCGTCTATCTGCCGATCGCGGGGCCCGCGGCGAACTACTACGGCGGCGACCGCCCGGGCGAGAACGTGTTCGCGAACTCGATCGTCGCGGTCGACGCGGAAACCGGCGAGTACCTGTGGCATTTCCAGACGGTGCATCACGACCTCTGGGACTCCGACATGCCGTCCGCCGGCGCGCTGATCGACACGATCGTCGGCGGCCGGCGCGTGCCGTCGCTCGTGCACGTCGGCAAGACGAGCTACCTCTTCGTGCTGAACCGCGAGACCGGCGAGCCCGTGATCGACGTCGAGGAGCGGCCGGTGCCGAAGGGCGACGTGCCGGGCGAGTGGTACTCGCCGACGCAGCCGTTCCCGGTCAAGCCGCCCCCGCTCGCGCGCGTCAGCTTCACGCGCGACGAGATCGTGACGCCCGAGGAGACGACGCCCGAGCACTCGGCCGCGTGCCACAAGTTCTGGGAGATGAGCGGCGGCTTCTACAACGCGGGGCCGTTCACGCCGTTCCTCTATCACGAGAAGGGGACTCCGCCCGCGTCGACGATCCAGTTCCCGGGCGGCACCGGCGGCGTCAACTGGGGCGGCGTCGCGGCGGACCCGACGACCGGCATCGTGTACGTGAACTCGCACGACACGTCGCTCGTCGGCTGGGTCGAGGACAAGGACCCGAACGTAACGTACAGCTTCGAGGCCGTCGGCTCGAGGCAGCCCTACGATCGCGCGAGCATCCTCGGCGTCGGGCCGTTCTTCAGCTTCAACGCGCCGATCAGCGGCGAGTTCGACGAGCAAGGCAGGCCCGTCGGCCCGACCCTGCCCTGCCACCGGCCGCCGTGGGCGCGGCTGATCGCCGTCGACACGAACAAGGGCGAGATCCTGTGGGAGTCGGTGCTCGGGCTGAACGAGCTCCTGCCCGAGGGCAAGCAGCTCGTCGGCAACTCGGGCAGCGCAGGGCCCACGGTCACCGGCGGCGACCTCGTGTTCATCGGCGCGACGAACGACCGGCGCTTCCGCGCGTTCGACGCCCGCACCGGCGAGGAGCTGTGGCACGCCGAGCTCGAAGCCAACGCGAACGCGAATCCGATGAGCTACGCGGATGCTCTCGGCAAGCAGCACGTCGCGATCGTCGCCGGAGACACGGTCAACGTATTTGCGTTACCCTGAGCGCCCCGGAGAGGGCCGGCGGAGCGAGCACGCTAGGGAAAATCAGGATCGCCCTTGTAGAAAATTAAGATCGCCGGGGGCCGGGAACGGGGTACTGTCGCACCCGTTCCTGCGGACCTCGGGCATTTTGCAAAACAGGTCCCGGTAACTATGGCAGAGGAGAGCTTTCAGATGCGAAATCGATTGGCAGGCGCTATCGCGACGGCCCTGGCAGTGGCCGTCACCGCGGGTACCGCGCAAGCGCAGCAACAAGAGCGACCGGAGCGCCTGTTGGGCAAGCCCAACCTGAACGGGATTTGGCAGGCGATGAACACTGCGTACTGGAACCTCGAGGCGCATTCGGCCGAGCAGATCGAGGAGTTCTGGCAGATGGGCGCCTTCGCCGCGATCCCGGCAGGACAGAGCGTCGTCCGCGAAGGCAAGATCCCGTACAAGCCCGAAGCCCTCGCACAGCGCGACGAGAACCGCAAGAACTGGCCCGAGGCCGACCCCGCCGCGAAGTGCTACATGCCCGGGATTCCGCGCGCCACGTATCAGCCCTTCCCGTTCCAGATCTTCCAGGGGGACGGCGACATCCTGATGGTCTACCCGTTCGCGTCGACGAACCGGGTCATCAACATGGTCGAGCACCAGCCCGCCGTCGTCGACACGTGGATGGGCTACTCGAACGGCCGCTGGGAAGGCGACACGCTAGTCGTAGAAACCGAAGGGTTCAACGGCAAGACGTGGCTCGACCGCGCGGGTAACTTCGCGAGCCGCACGCTGAAGGTCACCGAGCGCTTCACGCCGCGCGGGCCGGACCACCTCTGGTACGAGGCGACGCTCGAGGATCCGGCTACGTTCTCGTCGCCGTGGACGATCGAGATGATGCTGTACCGTAACGTCGAGCCGAATGCGCAGCTGCTCGAGTTCAAGTGCGTGCCGTTCGCCGACATGCTGCTGTACCACGATCTGCTGCTTCCGCAGGACCAGCAGCCACAGCAAGATTGAGAAAGCGACCGGAACAAACCCATACGAACTGGTCTAAAATGTCAGCCGACGAGCACGCACCGAGACGATTTGTTAAATACCCGGACGAAGTGCGAAGCGATCAGCTGAAATAGGAGTAAGAGGTTATGCGAAAGACGTTTTTGAGCATCGCGGCCGGGGCCGGATTCATGCTCTCCGCCGGATCGGCGCTCGCGCATCATTCCTTTGCTGCGGAGTTCGACCGCAACAAGCCCGTGTCTCTCGAGGGCGTGGTCGTGGAGTTCGAGTGGGTCAATCCGCACTCGTGGCTGCACATCGACGTCACGAAGCCGGACGGCACGGTCGAGCGCTGGATGATCGAGGGCGGTGCGCCGAGCGCCCTGCTCCGCCGAGGCTGGACGCGTGACACGCTCCCGCCCGGAACGAAGGTCCAGGTCACCGGCTTCCAGGCGAAGGACGGCTCGCTCCGAGCGAACTCGACGGGCGTCGTGTTCCCGGACGGCACGAGCCTCGACCTCGGCGGCACTCGCGTCGACCAGTAACACCGACGGCCCTCGCCGCGCGAGGGCCTGCACGGACGAAGGAACGGGGCCCTCGGGCCCCGTTTCCTTTTTTCGTGCCCCCGCCATTCGCGACAATACCGCGTCGATCAAGTATATTGTCTCGCTGTTTCCACACCTTTATTTGCCCGCGCGGCGAAGGAGAAAGAAAGATGCCGCTCGTCAATATGAAGCCGGTTCTGGCCGAGGCGAAGTCGCAGGGATATGCGGTCGCGGCCTTCAATCCGGTCGACTATGCGTCGATGAAAGCAATGGTGGCCGCAGCCGAGGAGCTGAATGCGCCCGTCATCGTCCAGACGTCCGCGAAGACGATCAAGTACTACGGCCATCGTGCGCTCGTCGAATGGATGCGTGAGATCGCCGGCGAGTCCCCGGTCCCCGTCGTGCTGCATCTCGACCACGGCAAGGACTTCGAGATGATCAAGAAGTGCGTCGAGATGGGCTGGACCTCGGTCATGATCGACGCGTCCGAGTACCCGTTCGAGAAGAACCTCGAGCTGTCGCGCCGCGTCGTCGACATCGCGTCGGCGAAGAGCGTCGGCGTCGAGGCGGAGATCGGGCAGATCATGGGCGTCGAGGACGACATGGTCGTCGACGAGAAAGACTCGCATTACACCGATCCGAACGAGGCCGAGAAGTTCTGCCGTGAGCTCGATCTCGCCGCGTTCGCCGCCGCGATCGGCACGGCGCACGGCTACTACAAGGGCGAGCCGAACGTTCGTTTCGACTTGATCGAAGAGATCAACAAGCGCACCGGCGTGCCGATGGCGCTGCACGGCGGCACGGGTCTCTCGGACGAGGTGATCCAGCGCTGCATCAAGCTCGGCTGCGCGAAGATCAACATCTCCACGAACCTGAAGCACGTCTTCATCGACAGCTTCGTCGGGTATCACGAGCAGAACCCGAAGGACTACGAGCCTCTGCGGGTGCTCGGCGCCCAGTTCGAAGCGATGAAGGCGCTCTTCAAGGAGAAGATCCAGCAGTTCGGCGGCGCGAACCGGGCGCCCGAGCTCCTCGCGAAGGTCGCGTGAGCCCGCGATGACGATGCAAGCGTTGATTTTCGACTGCGACGGCGTGCTCGTCGACACGGAACGCGACGGTCATCGCGTCGCGTTCAACCGAGCCTTCGCGGAGATGGGGCTCGACGTCTCGTGGGACGTCGAGCTCTACGGCGAGCTTCTGAAGGTCGCCGGCGGAAAGGAACGGATGACGGCGTACTTCGAGAAGGCTGGCTGGCCGGCCGAAGCGAAGGACAAGACCGCGTTCATCGCCGAGCTCCACAAGCGCAAGACGGCGATCTTCAAGGACATGATCGCGACGGGCCAGCTTCCGCTGCGCTCCGGCATCAACCGCATCATCGACGAGGCGTCCGCCGCAGGCATCCGCCTCGGGGTCTGCACGACGTCGAATCCGATCTCGGTGGACGGCGTGCTCGACCTGATGGGCCCAGAGCGCAAGCGCAAGTTCGAGTTCGTCCTCGCCGGCGACGTGGTCTCGAAGAAAAAGCCGGATCCGGAAATCTACAATCTCGCGAAAGAGCGGCTCGGCCTGCCCGGCTCGAGCTGCATGGTCATCGAGGATAGCCGTAACGGTCTGCTCGCCGCGCACGGCGCCGGCATGCCGTGCCTGATCACGACGAGCACGTACACGATCAACGAGAACTTCGATCACGCGGTCAAGGTCGTGCCCGAGCTGGGCGATCCGCCCAACGTCCTCGTGACGCTCGCCGACCTGAAGGCGCTCGCGGCCGAACGCGCCGCCTAAGCGGCTTGCACGAGAGGAACGACAACATGAAGGAAATCACGCTTGCGGACGTCGAACGCGCGATCCAATCGATCGCGGATACGGCGCTGCGCAACGAAAAGTATTTCTCGGAGCTCGATTCGGCCGCCGGCGACGCCGATTTCGGCGTCTCCCTCGCGTCCGGCTTTCGCGTTGTGCAGAAGGACTGGGACCAGCTCGACCGCAGCTCGATCGGCGCGTTCCTGTTGAAGATCAGCATGATCATCAGCAGGAACGTCGGCGGCTGCTCGGGACCGATCTGGGGCACCGGGTTCATGCGGGCCGCCGCGCTGTCGCGCGACAAGACGAGCATCACGCTCGACGAGCTCGAGAAGATGCTGACGGCGGCGATCGAGGGGATCCAGCAGCGCGGCGGCGCGGTCGCCGGCGACAAGACGCTGCTCGACGCGCTGATCCCGGTGCGCGACAAGATCAAGGAGTACGTCGGCCGCGACGATGCCGATCCCGGCGAGGTGCTGCGCGAGGCGGCGGCCGTCGCGACCGACGCGATCGAGCGTACGCGCGACTGGGTCGCGAAGCGCGGCCGTCAGTCGTTCACGGGCGAGCGCAGCATCGGAAGCCCCGATCCCGGCATCGTGGCGGTTGCGACGATGCTGAACGACCTCTGCAAAGCGGTCGGCGTCGAGCCGGTGAGCAAGGCGAGCTGATCCATCCGCATCATTGACAATACCAACAACCCTGGGGGCCAGGTCATGAAGAAATTCGTCAACGATCCCGCGAACTTCGTACCGGAGATGCTCGAGGGCGTCGCGCTCGCCAATCCCGAGCTGCTGCGCTACAAGCCCGAGTACAACATCATCTACCGCGCCGACCGGCCGCGCGACGACAAGGTGTCGATCGTGCAGGGATCGGGCAGCGGTCACGAGCCGGCGCACATCATGGCCGTCGGCCCCGGCATGCTCGATGCCGCATCGCCGGGCAACGTATTCTCCGCGCCGCCGATGGAGTTCTGCTATGAGTGCATCAAGCTGATGAACTCGCCGAAGGGCGTCCTGGTGCTGATCAACAACTATCAGGGCGACCGGATGAACTGGGACATGGCGGTCGAGATGGCCCAGGCCGAGGGCATCAACGTCAAGAGCTTCGTGATCGACGACGACGTCGCCGTGCAGGATTCGACGCACACGGTCGGCCGTCGCGGTGTCGCCGGCAACTTCTTCGTGATCAAGGCCTGCGGCGCGGCTGCCGAGAAGGGCGCGAGCCTCGACGACCTGCTCAAGCTCGCGGCGAAAGTGAACAGCCAGGTGCGCACGATGGGCATCGCGCTGACGTCGTGCACTCCGCCCGCGAAGGGCACGCCGATCTTCGAGATCGGGCCGGACGAGATGGAGGTCGGCGTCGGCATCCACGGCGAGCCGGGCCGCCGGCGCGACAAGCTGAAGAGCGCCGACGCGATCGTCGACGAGCTTTTCGATGCCGTCTACAACGACCTGCCGTTCAAGTCGGGCGACCGCGTCGCGGTCATGATCAACGGCCTCGGCGGCACGCCGATCAGCGAGCTCTACATCCTCTATCGCCGCGCGGCGCAGCGCTGCAAGGAGAAGGGTCTCACGATCGTCCGCAACTACGTCGGCGAGTACTGCACGTCGCTCGAGATGGCCGGCGCTTCGCTCACGCTGCTGCGCCTCGACAACGAGCTCGAGGAGCTGCTCGCGGCGCCGGCCGAGATCGCGGTCCGCGTATTTTGACCTCCGCATCCTCGAAGGCCAGCATCGAGGTGCTGGCCTTCGATCTCGACGGCACCCTCGTCGACTCCGTCCCCGACCTCAACTACTGCCTCGGCGAAGCGTTCGAGTCGCTCGGGCTCGCGCGCTCGACCGAGGCCGACACGCGCGACTGGGTCGGCGACGGCGTCGAGGAGCTCGTTCGCCGCGGGCTCGAGCGCTCCGTTCCGCCGTCCGAAGCGGAAGCCCTCCTCTCGACGGCGATCGAGCGCTTCTCGGCCTGCTACGCGCGTAACCTCTTCGTGCGCACCCGCCTCTACCCTGGCGTCGCCGAGACGCTAGACGTGCTTCGCGCACGCGGCGTGCGTCTCGCGTGCGTCACGAACAAGCGGCTGCGCTTCGCCGAGGCGCTGCTCGATCAGGCCGGCCTCCGCGAACGCTTCGAGCTCGTGCTCGGCGGCGACAGCGTCGCCGAGAGGAAGCCGAGCCCGATGCTGCTCGATGAGGCCGCCGCGCGGCTCGGCATCACGCCGGACGTTGCCGCCTACGTCGGCGACTCGTACCACGACATGCACGCGGCCCAGGCCGCACGCTGGCGCTTCGTCTGGGCGAGCTACGGCTATCGAAGAATTCCGCGCGACGAGCTGGTCGCCGCGCTCACGATCGACGCGATGCCGGAGCTTGCGGAGCGGCTCGAGGAGCTGGCCGTGTAGTCCCGGCCGACTAGCCCGGTTGTCTGATCAGCAAGACCGAATCGACGCTCGCTGCCTCGCGCGGTCGCGGTGCCGCACGAGCCCGTCGACCGCGATCCCGTAGTCCATCCGCTCGCCGGCCCAGCGGCAGGCTGACGCCTCGGCACAGCTGCGCGCGCCGTGACACGCCCAAAGCTCTTCCTCGTCGAAGCGCGCGATCAGCTCCAACCAGCGCGCCTCCGCGGCCGCGATGTGCGCCGAGAGCTCGACGATTTGCTCGCCGAGCGCCTCCGCGCGCATCGCCCGCTGATCGGTATCAGAGCAGGCGGACCACGGCATCAGGTGGGCTCGAGCGGACATCTCCGCCTCCGTCGCAGGCTGGCTATAAATACAGTATTATGCCACCGACGGATGCGGGCTCAAGCCCTACGGTACGTCCACGGTCATCCGTGGCCCGGAAGGAAAGCGGCCAGGTTGGCGATGCAGCAAACTGCGGTTTCGAGCGAAGTGAAACGACCGGATAGCCGCCCTCGCTCGTCTCGTAAGCGTGGCTTTCCGATGACGATCTGCCGCGTCTCCGAGTATCTGTGACTCGAGCTCGATCGTTTCGCCAAGATCCACTGCGCCTGTAACGTCCGAGCCGACGCAGCGATGCGGAAGCGCCTAGTTCCGCATCAGCTCCGTCGCGAAGATCAGCGCCATCGCGCCGGCGCGGGGATCGGGGCCTAGGATCGCCTCGCGCTCGAGGTAGCCCTGAAGAGACTCGATCCGCGCGGTCGACTCGCACACGTCGATGAACGAGCCGCCCGGCCCGGTGCGGGCGTTCACCGCGTCCCAGGCCCGCTCGACGGCCGAACGGTAGGCGTCCTCGTCCTCGAGCCAGCCGTTCGTCAGGCCGCGCTGCATCGCGAAGCCGATCATCGCGGTGCCGGTGAACTCGGGGTACGCGCCCGGGACGTCGATCACGTTGCGCCACAGCCCGTCCCGGTTCTGATGCGGCAACAGCGCCGCCATGTGCGAACGGTAGCTGTCGAGCACGAAGCCGTACCTCGGATGGTCGCTCGGCAGCTCCGAAAGCAGCAGCGCGAGACCGAGCGCCGCGAAGCCGTTGCCGCGTCCCCACGCGGCATCCGTCGCCGGCTGATGACGGTAGAGCCCGTCCGGGCGCAGCACGATGCGCTGCATGAACGCGAGATGCCGCACTGCCATGTCGAAGTACTTGCGCTCGCCGGTCAACGCGCCCGCCTGCGCCAGGCTCACGGTCCCCATGAAGACCGAGTCGCTGTATTCGCCGTGATACGGCATCGACTCGCGCATCGCGCCGCTCTCGTCGAAGCCGAGATCGGCCACCTTGCGGACGAGCGCGACGTAGCGGGCGTCGCCCGTCGCTCGCGCGAGGTCGCCGAAGATCAGGTGCCCCGCCATCGCGAGCGCGCTCGGGCGCTCGAGGCTGTCGCGTTCGCCGCTCGCATAGGGCTCCGCGAGCTCGCGGACGAGGTCGACGCGGCCGAGCGCGAGCTGCGCGCGGAGCGCGAGCGCCTCGATGTACCACGGCCTGTCGAGCTCGAGGCCGTAGTGCTCCGTGAGCTCGAGTGCAAGGTCGCGCGGCGTGCGCGCGCGGCGGCGCTCGAGCTCACGGGCCGCTTCCGATCGCGGGACGTTATCCGCATCGAGCGCGGCGAGATCGTCCTCGCCCGACCAGCTCCGGCTCGGGATGCGGCCGACGAGCGCCACCGGCTCGCTCGCGAGCGCGTCGCCGAGGCCGAACGTGTCCTCGCCCGCAATCAGCACGAGATCGGGCCCGTGCGCGCCGACGAAGCGCCACAGCGTGTTCGCTTCCGGGTTCTCGCGATAGGCCCTGCCCGACGGCGGGAACGCGAGCGGCGCGCGGGCCGGATTCGCGAGCGGAATCGCGATCACGTTGACGCCCCGCTCGGACCGCGGAAGCGCATCGAAGCGCTCGACCGCAGCACGCACCGCGGCGCTGTCGTCGCCGTCGCCCGCGAGGCCGCCTACGAGGACGACGAGCGGCGCATCGTCGCTCGCCCCCTGCACGAAGACGCCGTCGATTCGCGTGCCGTCCGACGCGAGGCCGACGTCGAACGTCTCGGCCGCGTGGGCGGTAAGCGCACCGCAAGCTCCGAGCACGATGCCCAGAAGCTGCATATCGCGCTTCGTGATCGAACGCGGCGGCATGCACTCGGGTCTCCCGATGTCGGGCATGGTCCTCCCCCGGCCTATTCCACACGACGGCGTGTTAGCCTGGATGATAGTTCGAGTGCTTGCATGTTTTCAGCACGTGCCGATCTCGCAGTCGCCTGGGCCCCCCCGGCGCGTGCCAGTCTCGATACCGGATTCGTCGTCCCGCGCCCGGGAACCGCCGTTCCGACAAGCCGCCCTCTTCGGCGAGCCGTATCCGAACGAGGACGAGCTCGTGAGCGTCAGGCATTGCTGCTCCCGGCGTGAACGTCCCCGACGATCTGGGCGAGGATCGGCCGATGTACCTCACGTCGTCGCTGTTGTACGGCGTCGATCCGTTGGACCCTGCAGCGTACATCGCGGCGGTCGTCGTCGTCCTCGCGGCCTCGGCGTTCGCGGCCTACCTGCCGGCGCGCCGCGCGGCGACGATCGACCCGATGAGAACGCTCGGCGCGGAGTAGCCACGTCGTCGGCAGCGCTACTCGAGCGCGCCGGTCACCAGCAGCGTCGTCACGAACACCGACAGCGCGATCGCGGCGGCAAGCAGCACGAAAAAGAGCCTGACCAGCGCCGAGAGCCGCGACAATCGATAGGTACCGCGCAAGTGGCTGTAGAGGTGCACCGGCGGAGACAGCATCAGCAGCAGGGCGGAGAGGCCCGAGCCGACACCGGCGATCGACGCAAGCGTGCTCAAGATCAGCAGGATCATCATGAAGCTGATCGAGTACGTCACGAACACCGCGTGATCGTATAGATTGAACTCGCGCCGCCAGAAGAAGAGCAGCCACATGAAGGGGATGCTGAGCGGGACGAGCAGCCAGGACCACTTGTATCCGTTGGCCTTCATCTTGTAGAAGACGAGGTCCGGATCGTCCTCGAGCTTCTGCAAGGCTCGGCTCAGTGCGTTACCGCCCTGCCCGTCCGCTTCCGCGGGAGACGGAGTCTCGCCCGGATCGATACGTTCCGCATCCGCCGCGTTCGCGCGCTCCGCCTGGGATCGAAGCTCTGCTCCCAGCTCGTCGTATCGCTCCCAGTCCTCGGACGCCGCCGCCCGGGCCATCGCGATGACGATCTCGAGGTCCGCAAGCTGCTGCTCGAGCGCGAGTCGCTCCTCCGCGGAGATCCCCGGCGTGTCGAGTCGCCGACGCAGCGCCTCGGCGTCTGCCTCCATCGAATCGACGGCTTCGGCCGCAAAGGGCGGCGGGCCGTTCCAGTCGACGCCGGGGGCGAAGGCGAAGACCCCGTACATCGCAAACACGGTGAAGAGAAAGAGCGCCATCGGGGAAACGAACTTCGCGCGCTCGCCCTCGATGTAGCGGCGAGTGAGCCGTCCGGGGCGAAACGCGAGCTCGGGGATCGTGCGCCAGAACTTCCCGTCGAAATGGAAAACCGAGTGCAGGACGTCGTGACCGATCGAGCGGAAGTCGCGACGAATGTGCGCGGACTGGCCGCACATCGCGCAGTAGCGGCCCGTCAGCGTCGCGCCGCAGTTGAGACAGACGCGGGGATGGCTTCCGCGCTCGGCCCTGCCCCTTCCTGCCTCGGTGTCGATCGCATCGGCCGCGACCGCCCCGGTCAGAACGTCTGCGGCCGTCTCGCCGCCCTCGATTGTCACGGTCGCGAGACCAACTCTTCACCGCGATGACCGAAATGGTATCGGCAACGCCGATGCGCTGTCCAAGGCCGCTACGGCACCTCGCGGACAACGGGCTCGACTCCCGCCGGCACCGGCCCGCCGAGCGCCCAATCGAGCAGCTGCACCGTGTGCACGACCGGGGTTTGCGCCGCGGACGCGAGCTGCACGATGCAGCCGATGTTGCCGGTCGCGACGACGTCGGCCTCCGTGCGGGCAATGTTCGCAATCTTGCGATCGCGCAGGCGGTCCGCGATCTCGGGGTGAAGCAGGTTGTACGTTCCGGCCGAGCCGCAGCAGAGATGCCCTTCCGGAATCGTTCTCACTTCGAAGCCTGCACGCGCGAGCAGCTCGCGCGGCTCTGCGTCCACCTTCTGGCCGTGCTGCATCGAGCACGCGGAGTGGTACGCGACGCGGAGACCGAGCCGGCGCCGGGGCGCGGGCAAACCGACCTCGTGCAGATACTCGCTGACGTCGCGCACGCGCGCGGCGACCGATGCCGCCTTCGCGGCGAGCGACGGATCGTTGCGGAACAGGAAGCCGTAGTCCTTCGCGTGCGTGCCGCAGCCCGAAGCCGTCGACAGGATCGCGTCCAGCCCGCTGCCTTCGATCTCGCGCTCGAGGCTCTCGATCAGCGCGCCCGCGAGACGCCGGTTGTCCCGCTCGCGGCCGAGATGATGCACGATCGACCCGCAGCAGCCGGGGACGGAGACGACGTCGACTCCGGCCGCGGCGAGCACGCGCTTCGCGGACGCGTGGATCTCAGGAGCGAGCACGGACTCGACGCAGCCTTCGAGCAGCGCGACCCGCCTCGTCGGCCGCGCCGCGGCGCCGTGGACGCCGGCGGCCGGACGGTCCGCCGACGACGTTGGTGCGACGCGCGCGCCTCCGGGCGGGTCGAAGCGGTCCTGCAGAAGACCCCGAAGCCGCGACACCCGTGCCGGCATCCACGCGAGCACGGGCCGCGCGAGCATGCCGAGCCTCACCGCGACGGCGAAGCGCTTCGGATACGGCATCACCGCGGCGATCAGCTCACGGATCCATCGCTCGCGCAAAGGCCTGTGGTACGTGCGCTCGACGTGCACGCGCGCGTGATCGATCAGGTGCTGATAGTGGACGCCGGACGGGCACGTCGTCATGCATGCGAGGCACGACAGGCATCGGTCGATGTGCCGGACGACGTCCGCCGTCGCCGGCCGGTCGTTCTCGAGCATGTCCTTGATTAGATAGATCCGGCCGCGCGGGCTGTCGAGCTCGTCGCCGAGCAGCACGTAGGTCGGGCACGTCGCCGTGCAGAAGCCGCAATGCACGCATTTGCGGAGCACCTGCTCCGCTTCGCGCACGTCGGGATCGGCGAGCTGCTCGGGCTTGAATCGGGTTTGCATCAGTGTCGCGTGTCGAACGCCCGTCGGCCGGGCGCAACCGGCGGGCCCATGCGGCCGGGATTCAACCGGCCGTCGGGGTCGAACGCCGACTTGAGCTTCGCCGCGAGCGTGGCGACGGCCGCGGGCAACGGCGGAAACACCGCGACGGACTCGCGCAGACGACGCGGCGCCTTCCATAACGTCGCGTGCCCTTCGTGAATCACCGAGCGAATGCGGTCGATGTCCACGTCGGCGAATGCCGCCCAGATCAAGCCGCCGCCCCAGTCGAGCAGATACCGCTCGGGCTCGATCGCGTCGAGCACGCGCGGCGCGTCCGACGGCGGCACGCTGATCCTGACGACGCACGGCGCATCGCCGAGCTCGGCCGCCTCACCGGTCCGTCTCCAGAACGCGTGCGACTCCGCGTCGGCGAGCACGTCCGCGTCGTCGCACCCGAGCCATTCGAGGAGCCCCTGGACGCGCGCCGCGACGGACGCGCCGAACCCCTCGAGCCGAAGCGCCGCCCCTCGGCCGGGCGCGAACGCGGCCGCCGAGACGTCGTGCGGCGAGCCGAGCCCCCGCCCGAGGACGTCGACCGCCGCCGCGGGATCGCGGACCGGCACGACGATCGTCGTCTCAGTCTCCGGCATCGGCGCGACGCGCACGGTGACCGAAACGAGCACCGCGAGCGTGCCCCACGAGCCCGCGAGGAGCTTCGGCAGGTCGTAGCCCGTCACGTTCTTCACGACGCGGCCGCCGGCCTTGAACGGCACGCCGTCGCCGCTGACCGCTTCGAAGCCGAGGAAATGATCGCGCGCCGCGCCGGCCGACACGCGGCGGGAGCCGGCGAGGTTCGCCGCGAGGACGCCGCCGATCGTCTGCGCGCCGCACGGCGCCGCGCCGAGGAGCGCACCGAAGTCGGGCGGCTCGAACGCGAGGCGCTGACCGCGGCGTGCGAGCTCGGCCTCGATCGTCGCGAGCGGCGTCGCCGCGCGCGCGGTCAGCACGAGCTCGGCCGGCTCGTACGCGACGATGCCGGAGAATGCGGAGAGCTCGAGCGGATCGGCGTCGACCGGCGCGCCGATCGCGCGCTTCGATCCGCCGCCGATCGGCTCGAGCGGCCGCGGGTGCGAACGCAGGATCTCGACGAGGTCCGCGCGATCGCGCGGCCGCAGGACGTTCTCGGCGCGAGCGTGAGCCATCAGAACCGCGGCAGATCGGGGAAGCGCTCCGCGCCCGCATGCACGTGCTCGCGCCCGAGCTCGGCGCAGCGAGAGAGCGTCGGATACACCTTCCCCGGGTTGAACCGGAGCTCCGGATCGAACGCGCGCTTCACGCGGTGCTGGATCTCGAGGTCGCGCTCGTCGAACTGATACGTCATCAGGTCACGCTTCTCGAGACCGACGCCGTGCTCGCCGGTCAGCACGCCGCCGACGTCGACGCAGAGCTTCAGAATCTCGTTGCCGAATTCCTCCGCGCGCTCGAGCTCGCCCGGCGCGTTCGCGTCGTAGAGGATCAAAGGGTGCAGGTTGCCGTCGCCCGCGTGAAATACGTTTGCGACGCGCAGCCCGTAGCGCGCGGACATCTCGCTCATCGCGCGCAGCACGCGCGGCAGCTCGCGGCGCGGGATCGTGCCGTCCATGCAGTAGTAGTCCGGAGACAAACGCCCGACGGCCGGAAAGGCGGCCTTGCGTCCCGCCCAGAACGCGAGGCGCTCGGCCTCGCTCGTCGAGACGCGGCAGCTCGTCGAGCCGAGCCCCGTCGCGATGCGCTGCACCCGCTCGCTCAGAAGGTCGACCTCGGCGGCCGGCCCGTCGAGCTCGACGATCAGGAGCGCCTCGACGTCGAGCGGATAGCCGACGCGAACGAACGCCTCGGCCGCGTGGATCGCCGGTCGATCCATCATCTCCATGCCGGCCGGCACGATGCCGTCGCCGATGACGCGCGCGACGCATTCGCCGGCGTCCTCGACCGACGCGAACCCGATCAAGAGCGCGCGCGCCGTCTCCGGGCGCTTCAGAATCCGCACGGTGACCTCGGTCACGATGCCGATCAGCCCCTCCGAGCCGATCGTGAGGCCGAGCAGATCGTAGTGGCCGCTGTCGAGATGGCGGCCGCCGAGCCGAACGATCTCGCCTTCCGGCGTGACCATCTCGACGCCGAGCACGTTGTTCGTAGTGAGGCCGTACTTCAGGCAGTGCACGCCGCCCGAGTTCTCCGCGACGTTCCCGCCGATCGTGCACGCGATCTGGCTCGACGGGTCCGGTGCGTAATAGAAGCCGCGATCCGCGACTGCGTGGCTGATCGCGAGATTCGTCACGCCGCTCTGCGCGACGACGCAGCGGTTCGCGTAGTCGATGTCGAGGATCCGGTTGAACTTGCCGAGCCCGACGACGATCGCGTCGGCGGCCGGGATCGCGCCGCCCGACAGCGACGTGCCGGCGCCGCGCGGCACGATCCTGATGCCCTCCCGATGCGCGAAGCGCAGGATCTCCGCGACCTCGGCCGTCGTCTCCGGCAACGCGACCGCGAGCGGGCGCTGCCGATACGCCGTCAGCGCGTCCGTCTCGTACGCCGCAAGCCGCAGCGAGTCGTCGATGATCCGCTCGCGGCCGAGCATCGCCCGCAGCGCGCGGACGATTTCGCCGCGACGTGCAAGGACGCCCGGATCGGGCTCGGGGAGGCAAATCATGGTCGGCCATTTAACACGATCGGCTTCCGCGGGGCGAGCGACGCGCGGCCCGCGCGAACGGCCGGGCGTGTCAACGTGCGCCGAGCGGCGGCGTAGGGTCCTCGGCGGCCCGCTCGCCGAGCGCGAAGACCTCGAGGGGCACCTGGATGCGCGGCGGCTCGACCTCGGTCGAAGCGTCGTCCTCGACGTCATCCCCGGTCGCATCGCCGTCGGCGCCGTCCGGGGGCGCGTCGTCGTCGGCGCCGTCCGGGGGCGCGTCGTCGTCGGCACCGCCCCCGGTCGCGGACCGCACGACGGCCCGCGCGAGCTCGATGCGCGTGTCCGCGACGCCCCGCTCAGTCAGCGCATCGGCGATCGCGAGCGCGCGATATCGGCCGAGACGCGCGATGCCGCTCTCCGGGATGGCCTCGTTCTCAACGAGCGCGTCGAAGAGCGCGCGGTAGTAAGCGTCGCGCTCGGCCTCGACGACGCGGCCGTCCGGTCCGCGCGTGAAGTACGACGCGATCGTCTCCCGCCGCTCGGCACCCAGGCGCTCGCCGACGAACTCCTCGAGCAGATCCTGATGACGGGGCGACGCGAAATCGACGGGCTGCGGCTCCGTGACGAGCGTCGGCCCGGCCGTCTCGAGCGTAACGTGCAGCTCGATCTGCCGCGCGGCGAGCGCGTCCCGATCGACGACGCGATCCGCGACGCCCTGGACGCGCACGCCGATCCTCGGCCGCGCGGCGAGCGCCTCGGCCCATGCGTCGAGCGTCTCGAGCTCGACGGGCTCGGCCTCGCCGGGCGGGAACGACACCGGCGCAAGCGTCGCCGCATCGACGCTGGCCGCGGCGGCGAGCACGTCGAGCGGCGCCGAAGCGACCGCGTCGAGCTGCTCGACGACGCTCGAGGCCAGCACGCGGCCGATACCGGTGCCGTCGTTCGGAGCGGAGAAGACGTAGGCCGTCTCGACGACGCCGCGCGGATCCTCGAGGAGCGCGAGCGCGAGCTCGATGCTCGGGCCGCCGGGATCCGTCGCGGCCTGCTCGATCGCGAGCCCTCGCGCGCTGAAGCGAACGTCGCCTTCGATGCCGCCAGCGGCGACGCGATACTCGATCCGCGCATCGATCGCCTCGGCGTCTAGCGCAGAGCCCGCGAGCCGCAGCGACGGACGGAGCAGATCGAGCTCCGCGGCGAGCCGCCACTTGCCGTCGAGCAGCTCGGCGTCGCCGGCAGCCTCGAGGCTCGCGGCCGACAGCGCATCGCCGTCCGCCGATCCGAGCTCGGCACGAAGCACCCTGAGCGTCGCCGCGCCGAGCCGCAGCGTCCGCTCGCGGCCGCGCCACTCGAAGTCGGCCGCGCCGCTCGACACTCCGGCGACCGACGGCGATCCGGGGAACCGCGCGGCGATCGGCGCGACGTCGACGTTCTCGAACAGCATGCGGCCGTCCGCGGCGAGGGTGCCGACGTCGATCTCTCCGGAAAGCCGCAGCACGCCGCCGACCGCGTTCCGCGCGTCGATCTCGACGCGTGCGCGCGTCGCCGCCGGGCGAGCGACGTCGAACGCGCGCACCGACACGCCGTCGACGACGAGCGGCTCGCCCGCGTCGTCGTGCCATTCGATGCGGCCGCCGTCGATCGTTGCGTGCGCAATCTCGAACGGCGCCGCGGGCGCGAACGCGTCCCAGCCGGCGTCAGCCGGTCGAGCCTCTGCGCCGAGCGTCACGCGCGGCGCGTCGACGTCGAGCAGGTCGAGGACGAACCCGCCGCCGAGCAGCGCGGCGACGTCGAAATCGAGCGCGATTCGGCGCGTCTCCACCGAGACCCCGGGCGCATCGAGCGCCGAGTCGTGCAGCGTGACCGTCAATGTGAACGGGTTCACGGCGACGCGCCCCACGGCGACACGCCTGCCCGGAGCCGCCGCGGCCCACTCGTCGAGGACCGCGCCGACCGCGAGCGGCACGACGACGTAGGTCCCGAGCGCAAACGCGACCGCGAGGACCACGACGCCTGAAGCCACGAGCTGCGCGCGGCGGCTTCGACGCAAGCGCCGGCCGATGCGCCGCCCTCTGACGTACAGACGGGACGCGGGCGTGCCTCTCTGCAAAGCTCCGGTCATCGCTTCGGCCGATCATACTCCCGAACGGGCGCGGCTTTGCTTTGCCTCGGTCAAAGGTATATCGTGGAACGTGATGATGCCGTTCGACTTTCCGCCCAGGATGTGCATCCTGTCGCACGATACGGTATCCGGAGTGAGTTCATGCGGAGTGAGCCCATGAGCCGTCCAATCGTCGCGGCGGCCGTGGTCGCTGCCACGGTCGTCCTCGTCGCCGTCCTGTATTACGTGTTCTCTCCGACGACGACGGTTTCCCCGGACGGGCGCCGCATCACCGATGCGGATCGCGGCGAGCAGGCGCGCGAGACCATCGCCGAGCTGCGCGAGGAGAGCGAAGCCGGCCGCCCGGATCTCGACGAGGCGTTCGCACGGGCCGAGGCGCACCGCGAGGCGGGCGAGCTCGCGGACGCGCAGCTCCTCTATTTCTTCGCGGCCCGGAACGGCCATGCTCAGGCGGCGTTCCGCCTCGCGACGTCGTACGACCCGCTGCATCACGATCCGGAGACGAGCCTGCTCGACGAGCCGGACCCGTTCCAGGCCTTCAAGTACTACATGCAGGCCCTCGAAGGCGGCGTCACGGAGGCGCAGGCCCGGCTCGACGCGCTGCACGCGTGGGCCGAGCGTGAAGCCCCTTCGAACCCGGAAGCCGAGCGTCTTCTGTTGCAGTGGAATTGACGATGATGCGCGCGATCACATTCGGTAACGCGATGCGGCTCCTGCTCGTCGCCGTTGCTGCGTTCGCCGTCACGGCGCACGCGCAGCAGAACCGTCCGCTGACCGTCGAGGGCAAGCGAACGCTTTATCAACGCGTGATCGCGGTGCCCGGCGCGCTGCTGCTCGATGCGCCCGGCGCGTCCCGCGCGTTCGCGCAGCCGGTCACGCCGTTCACCGTGTTCTACGTCTACGACCGGCAGACGCACGAGGGCCGCAACTACGTGCAGGTCGGCATCGACAGCGCGGGCGAGATCGACGGCTGGCTGCCGGCCGAGCAGGCGATCGACTGGCAGCAGACGCTGACCGTCGGCTTCAGGGACCCCGCGCAGCACCCGCGCGTGCTGCTCTTCAACGACCGCGACGCGCTGCGCGAGATCATCGACACGAACGACGCGGCGCGCTACGAGACGCTCCGCGAGCAGGCGATCGCGGGCGACGTGCGCGACTCGCCCGTCGCCGCGATCCAGCCGGACGGGTTCATCGACATCCGCCGCAACTTCTATCTCGTGCCGATCCTGAGCCACGAGGACGTGCTGATCGGCGACTACCAGGGCCGGCTGCTGCACGTCGCGAGCGTGCCGCTGCGCGATCCGGCCCCGGAGGAGGATCCGTACCGCGCGGGCATCGTCTTCGTGATCGACACGACGCAGTCGATGCGTCCGTACATCGACAGGACGCGCGAGATCATGCGCGACGTCTACGCGCAGATCGAGGAAGCGGGGCTCGCGGACAAGGTCGCGTACGGGCTCGTCGGCTTTCGCGACAGCACGAAGGCCGTGCCCGCGCTCGGCTACGAGGCCCGCGTGTTCGCCGACCTGACCAGCAGCGGCGAAGAGTTCCTCACGCAGGTCGCCGACGTCGATGCCTCCGACGTCTCGAGCCAGGGCTTCGACGAGGACGCGTACGCCGGTGTAGTCGAAGCTTTAGAATCAATTAATTGGGGAAATTTTTTTGCGCGTTACATCATCCTCATCACCGACGCGGGTCCGCGCCTCGCCGACGATCCGCTGTCGTCCACGGGCCTCGATACCGCCGAGCTCGCCGCGCACCTCCGCGACCGCGGCATCGCGCTCTGGGCGATCCACCTGAAGACGGAGGTCGGCCGCGACGATCATGCGTTCGCGGAGCGCGAGTACCGCGCGCTGTCGACCGTGCCCGACATCGGCTCGTTCTACTATCCGATCGAGGCGGGGAACGTCGACGATTTCGGCGAGGCGCTGTCCGCGATGATGCGCCAGCTCACGGCGCAGGTCGCCGCGGCGGCTCAAGGGTTTCAGCCGCTGCAGGGCCAGCCGACGATCGAGATCGCGGAGGACGACAGCGAGCTCTCCGCGTTCCAGCAGAAGGTCGCGCGGCTCGGGTATGCGCTCCGCATGGATTACCTGCAGCAGGCCGGCGACGACGGCCGCGTGCCCGCGCTGTTCGATGCGTGGATGATCGACCGCGACTTCTCGAATCCCGCCGAGCTTGCGATCGACGTGCGCGTGCTCCTGACGCGCGACCAGCTCTCCGATCTGCACGACGTGCTGCGGCGCGTCGTCGAGCGCGCCGAGGAAGGCGCGATCGCGCCGCAGGGGTTCCTCGACGAGCTGCGCAGCCTCGCCGCGATCATCAGCCGAGACCCCGAGGCCGTCGAGGCGGCGGCCGCCGCCGGGGACGGCGTGAGCCTCGCGGAGCTCGGCTACATGCGCGAGTACATCGAGGGCCTGCCGTACCAGAGCGAGGTGATGCACATCGACCTGTCAGACTGGCAGCAGTGGTCCGCGCAGCAGCAGTTCGAGTTCATCAACCGGCTCGACGGCAAGGTCGCCTACTATCGCGCGCTGCACGACAACGTCGATCTGTGGGTGTCGCTCGACGGCGGCCCCATCGACGGCGATTCCGTCTATCCGTTGCCGCTGGAGGCCCTGCCCTGACCGTCGACGCCGTCTTCGCGCTTCGGGACGTCACGAAAACGTACAGCGCCGGAGGCGTCGAGTTTCGCCTCCGCGTGCCGCGACTCGACGTGCCGCGCGGCGCGAAGATCGCGCTGATCGGCGAGAGCGGCTCGGGCAAGAGCACGCTGCTCGAGCTGCTCGCGATGATCCTGAAGCCGACGAGCGCGGGCAGCTTCCGGTTCACGCCGACCGCCGGCGAGCCGCTCGACGTCGACGCGGCCTGGCGCAGGGGCGATTCCGACGGCATGAGCCGCTGGCGGAGCCGTTACATCGGCTACGTGCTGCAGCACGGCGGGCTCCTGCCGTATCTCAGCGTGCGCCGCAACATCGAGCTGCCGCGGCGGCTCCTCGATCTCCCGGTCGGCGACGTCGCGGACGACCTCGCGGCGCGGCTCGGCATCCGCCAGCAGCTCGACAAGCTGCCCGCGGCGCTGTCCGTCGGGCAGCGCCAGCGCGCGGCGATCGCGCGCGCGCTCGCACACGAGCCGCCGGTCGTGATCGCGGACGAGCCGACGGCCGCGATCGATCCGCTGAACGCCGAGCGGATCACAGCGCTCCTCGCGAAGCTCGCGGACGAGCTCGACGTCACGCTGATCGTCGCGAGCCACGCGCAGGAGCTCGTGCGAAGCGCCGGCTTCACGCTGATCGCGCACGAGATCGATGCGGCGGACGAGGAGTCGATGACGGTCAGCGTGTGCTCCGCCGAGCCGATGGCCGCGTGACATGCCGATGGGATCGCCGAACGGCAGGATGCGGCTCGTCGGCCGCCTCGCGCTCGACGACTATCGTCACGAGTGGGTGCTGTCCGGGTGCTCCGTGCTCGCGCTCGCGGCCGTGCTGATCCCGCTGCTCGTCCTGTTCGGGCTGCGCTACGGCATCATCACGAACCTGCTCGATCCGCTGATCGAGAACCCGCGCTATCGCGAGGTCACGCCGGTCACGAGCGGCCGCTTCACGCCGGAATGGTTCGAGACGATGCGCGCGCGCGACGACGTCGAGTTCGTCGTGCCGAGGACGCGCTCGCTCGCCGCGACGATCCGGCTGCGCGTGCCCGACAGCGAGGTCGGCCGGATCGTCGACGTCGAGCTGATCCCGTCCGGTCCCGGCGACCCGGTGCTCACGGAGGAGCTCGAGCCGCCCAAAGGCTACGGCCAGGTGCTCTTGTCGACGAGCGTCGCGGAGCGTCTCGGCGCGGCCGCAGGCACGCGCGTCGAAGGCATCGTCACGCGTACGCGGCAGGGCGAGGTCGAGACGAAGCTTTTGCCGCTCGACGTCGCCGGCGTCGCACCGCCGGCGGCGTTCGGCCGGGACGGCATGTTCGTCTCGAGCGAGCTGCTCGTCGCGATCGAGGACTTCCTCGACGGACGCGCGGTGCCCCCGCTCGACTGGGAAGGCAGCGAGCCCCGGTCCGCGGACCGCGCGTTCGCGGGCTTTCGGATGTACGCGCGCGAGCTCGACGACGTCGCGACGCTGCGCGCCGAGCTCCTCGCGCAGAACGTCGACGTGCGGACGAGCATCGCGGACATCTCGCTCGTGCAGACGCTCGACCGCAATCTCGGCATCGTCTACTGGATCATCGCGACGATGGCGATCGTCGGCTACTGCCTGTCGTTCGCGACGAGCGTCTGGGCGAACGTCGACCGCAAGCGGCGCGAGTTCAGCGTGCTGCGCCTCACCGGCTTTCGCACGCGCGACATCGTCTGGTTCCCGATCCTGCAGGCCGCGTTCACGGCCGTGCTCGCGTGGCTCGTCGCGTGCGTCGCGTACTTCGTCGTGCAGGGCATCCTGAACGGGCTCTTCGCCGACAGCATCGGCGGGGGCGAGCCGGTCTGCCGGATCCGCGCGTGGCACCTCGCGCTCGCGCTGCTCCTCACGCTCGCCGCGTCGTCCGTCGCGGCCGCGGCCGGCGGGCGGCGCGTCGCGCAGCTCGAGCCGTCGCTCGGGCTGCGCTGATCCCCTCGACGCTGGCACGCTCCTTGCCTCGAGTCCGGATCCACGTAGACGGGAGGCGAGTGTGCGCTTGGGACTCATCGGACTCGGCCGCATGGGCGGCAACATGGCGCGGCGGCTGCGGCGCGCGTCGATCGAGGTCGTCGGCTTCACGCGCGGCCGCAACGTCGTCGATGCGCTCGCGCGCGAGTGCGGGCTGATCCCGGCCGCGTCGCTCGACGCGGTCGTCGCCGCCCTCCCCCCGCCCCGCGTCGTCTGGCTGATGCTGCCCGCGGGAAGCGTGACGCACGAGTACGTCGTCGCGCTCGGCGAGCGGCTCGAGGCCGGCGACATCGTTGTCGACGGCGCGAACTCGTACTATCGCGACTCGATCGCGCACGGCGCGTATCTCGGCGAGCGCAACATCGCGTTCGTCGACGCGGGCGTGTCGGGCGGCATCTGGGGGCTCGACGAAGGCTATGCGCTGATGGTCGGCGGACCCGAGGCCGCGATCAGGACAATCGAGCCCGCGCTGCGGGCGCTCGCGCCCGGACCTGACCGCGGCTGGCTCCACTGCGGGCTCACGGGCAGCGGGCACTTCGTGAAGATGGTCCACAACGGCATCGAGTACGGCATGATGCAGGCGTACGCCGAAGGTTTCGCGCTGCTCGCGTCACGCAAGGATTTCGACCTCGACCTCGCGGCGATCGCCGAGATGTGGCGCCACGGCAGCGTCGTGCGCAGCTGGCTGCTCGATCTGGCCGCGGACGTGCTGCGCGACGACGCGGGCCTCGAGCAAGTCGCGCCGTACGTCGCCGATTCCGGCGAGGGCCGCTGGGCGGCGATCGAGTCGATCGAGCGGGGCGTGCCGGCACCGGTCATCGGCACGGCGCTGATGATGCGCTTCGCGAGCCAGGGCGGGCTCCACTACGGCTCGAAGCTGCTCGCGCTGCTGCGGAACCGCTTCGGCGGACACGCCGTCCGCGGCGAGGACGGGAAGTGAGCCGGCCGGATACGCCGTGCCGCTTCGTGATCTTCGGGGTGACCGGCGACCTCGCGCGCCGGAAGCTGCTGCCGGCGTTGTACGACCTCGACTGCCGCGGGCACCTCGACGACGCGCTCTACTTCGTCGGCGTCGGGCGCCGCGAATGGGACGACGACGGGTTCCGCGGGTATCTCCGCGACGAGATCGCGGAGCGGCGCCGCGGCACCGCGCCCGCCGCGCTCGAGCGCTTCGCGGCGCGCTTCCGCTTCGTGCGCGGCGATTACGGCGATTCCGAGACCTACGCGCGGCTCGCGCGCACGCTGCGTGACGGCGGCACGGACCGCTGCGAGAACGTCGCGTTCTACCTCGCCGTGCCGCCCGCCGAGTTCGGGATGATCGTCCGCAAGCTCGACGAGGCGGACCTCACGCATACCTCGGCCGGCAACCGGATCGTCGTCGAGAAGCCGTTCGGCCACGACCTCGCGAGCGCGCGCGCGTTGAACGAGGAGCTGCACCGGTACTTTCCGGAGGAACGGATCTATCGCATCGATCACTTCCTCGGCAAGGAAACCGTGCAGAACCTGCTCGTGTTCCGCTTCGCGAACGCGGTCATCGAGCCGATCTGGAACCGGCATCACGTCGACCACGTGCAGATCACGTTCGCCGAGACGCTCGGCATCGGCGGCCGCGCCGGCTATTTCGACCGCGCCGGCACGCTGCGCGATATGGTCCAGAATCACCTGCTGCAGGTGCTCGCGGTCGTCGGCATGGAGCCGCCCGCGACGCTCGGGGCGGACGACATGCGTACCGAGAAGGAGAAGGTCCTGCGCTCGATCCGGCCGCTCACCGTCGAGTCCGTCGACGCGCATGCGCTGCGGGCGCGCTATACCGCGGGCGAGATCGGCGGCGCCGCGGTGCCGGGCTACCTCGACGAGGAAGGCGTGCCGCCCGACTCGACGACCGAGACGTACGTCGCGATGAAGCTCTTCGTCGACAACTGGCGCTGGCGAGGCGTGCCGTTCTACCTGCAGACGGGCAAGCGGCTCGCGGCAGACGTCTCGCATGTCGCGATCCGCTTTCGCGACGTGCCCGTGCAGCTCTTTCGGGCCGCCGCGTGCGCCGAGCCCGCGCCGAACTGGCTGACGCTGGGGCTCGAGCCCGAGGACACGCTCGGGTTCGAGCTCGAGACCCGCGCACCGGGCTTCGAGATGACGCCGCAGACGATGCACTTCGACACGCGGCCGCGCGACGGGCGCGACGGCCGGCTCGGGCCGTACGCGATGCTGCTGCTCGACGTGATCGAAGGCGACCGGACGCTGTTCATCCGGTTCGACGAGGTCGAGACCGCGTGGCGCGTCGTCGAGCCGGTGCTCGAGCGCTGGCGGATGCCGGACGCACCGCTCGCCGAGTACGCCGCCGGGACCTGGGGGCCGGCCGAGGCGAACGCGCTGTTCGAGCGTCCGCACCAGGCGTGGCGGAGACGCGCGTGAGCCCCGCGGCGCTCCGCTGGCACCTCTATCCCGACGCGGAGCGGCTCGCCGAGGGGCTCGCGGCCGCGCTCGCGATCCGCGCCGAGGAATGCCTGACGATGCGCGGCCGCTATCTGATCGTGCTGACCGGCGGCGAGACCCCGCGCCTCCTGTACCGACGGCTCGCGGCGATCGACACTGACTGGCCGCGCTGGCACGTCTACTTCTGCGACGAGCGCTGCGTGCCGGCGGGCCACCGCGAGCGGAACGACGCGATGGCCCGCGGCGAGTGGCTCGACCACGTGCAGATCCCGCCGGCGAACGTGCACGCGATTCCCGGCGAGCTCGGTCCCGAGCGGGCCGCGGACGCCTATTGCCGCGTGCTCGACGGCGTCGGCCCCTTCGACACAACGCTTCTCGGTCTCGGCGAGGACGGGCATGCGGCGAGCCTGTTCCCGGGGCGGCCCGACGGCCTCGCCGCGGACGCGCCGGACGCGATCCCGGTGCGCGCGTCGCCGAAGCCGCCACCCGAACGAGTCAGCCTGAGCGCACGGCGGCTCAAGGCTTCGCGCGAGGTCGTGTTCGTCGTCGCAGGCGCGGAGAAGCGCGACGCGGTCGGGCGGCTCGCCCGGCTCGACCCGGCGATCCCGGCGAGCGCCGTCGTGCCGCCGGCGGGGGCCGACGTCTGGCTCGACGACGCGGCGGCATCGGACATACGATCCGAAGTCCGATCCGACACTCGCTCGCTCTGACCACGGGATTCGAGGATTCGCGATGCCCGAGCCGAAGCGCCGCGCGGCGCAGCGCCGAGCCCCGTTCCGCGCAGGCCGCGGCGCCCGCCTCGCCCGCGTCGCGGCCCTGGCCGCCGCGCTGTGCGCGCCCGCGGCCCCGCTCATGGCGCAGGTGCTCGAGCCCGTCGTCAGCGGGTACGTCACGGTCGCGAGCGACTATCGCCATCGGGGCTTGAGCGAAAGCAGCGGCGAGCCGTCGATCCAGTTCGGCGCGGACTATCAGCACGCGAGCGGCTTCTTCGCGGGCGCATGGGCGGCGCGCATCGACTACGCGCACCCCGCGCACGAGTCGTCGACGCGCTTCAAGGTCGGCTACTACGTCGGCGTCAGCAAGCGCATCGCCCGCTGGTCGTGGACGGCGACCGCCGTCCGCTACACGTATCCCGGCCTCGCGTACGACTACGACTACAACGAGCTGTCCGCGACGGCGGGCTTCAGGGATCGCGTGTTCGTCACCGCGGCGTACATCGACGACTTCTTCGCGCGCGACGCGTCCGCGTTCTACAGCGAGATCGGCACCGCGCTGCCGCTGCCGCACGGCCTCGAGCTCGGCGCCACGCTCGGGCGCGTCACGTCGTCCGCGTCACAGCTCGAGTACACGCACTGGAACGTCGGGCTGTCGAAAACGTTCGCGCGGCGGCTCGGCATCGACGTGCGCTACCACGACGGCAGCCGCTACGTGTCGAACGCGATCGCGACGACGGACGCCGACGCCTGGGTCGTCAGCGCGTCCTACGGCTTCCGCTCGCGCTGAAGCGCGGCCGCGACCGGGACGCCGCACACGTGCACGTCCGCGAGCGCCTCGACCGCGTAGCACGCGTTCACCGTCATCCCGTCTGCGAGCCGGACGACCGATTGCCGCAACAGCTCCGCGACGCGCGGCGTCTCGATGCCGGGTGAGCGCTCGCGCAGCAGCGCGACGATGCCGCTCAAATGAGCCGCGGCGAGGCTCGTGCCGGAGAAGATCGCGTAGCCGCCGCCGGGCGTCGTCGTCAGGATCTCGTCCGCCGGGGCCGGCAGCCCGAAGGGCCGGTCGAGGGCGGCGGCTTCGCTCGGCGGATGCGCGACGAGCACGCCGGGCACCGACGCCGGGAACTCCGCCTCGTCGGAGGCGTCGGGCGGCGCCGCCGCGACGACGACCGCGCCGCGTGCGACGGCCTCGGCGACGAGGCGCTCGAGCAGCGGATCGGCCGGCCCCCCGAGGCTCAGATTGATCACGTCCGCGCCGACGTCGATCGCGATCTCGAGCGCCTGAGCGAGCGTGAAGCTCGAGCAGAGCGCGTGTGCGGGCGCCGCGGGCGCGGCCCAGCACGCGCGCAGCGCGACGATCTCGACGTCCGGTGCGATGCCGAAAATCCCCTGCCGGTTATTCGCGGCCGATGCGATCACGCCGGCGACCGCGGTGCCGTGCACCTCGGCGGCCGAGCGGCGCAAGCGCGGGTCGACGACGTCCCGCGAGAAGCCGATGCGGCCCTCGAGCTCCGGGTGCTTCGCGTCGACGCCCGAGTCGATCACGGCGACCTGCACCCCTTTGCCGGTCGCGAGCGTGTGCGCCTCCTCGACGCCGAGCTCGCGCGCAGCCGGCAGCAAGTCCGCGTACGGGTCGTCGTAGCGGCTGCCGAGCGTCCGGAACTGATGCATCGGCTGTGCGAGATCGACGCGCGGATCCGCGCTGAGCCTCTCGAGGACCTCGTCGAGGTCGCGATCCTCCGGCACGACGAAGACCTCGCAGTAGACCTCGAGCGACCGGATCGGCCATCCGTCCTTGCGGCGGATACCGTGCTCCTTCGCGAGCTGATCCAGGAGGCGATCGACGTCGGGCGGCGGCGCGCCGTAGCCGCGCCTGCGCAGATAGCGCGAGTCGAGCGGCCCCGTCAGGCCGATCCCGCTGCTCTCGGGCTGCGCGACCGTCAACAGCACCTCGCGCTCGAGCGCCCCGCTCGACGCGACGGGCACGTCGACCGTCGCGCAGCCGGCCGCGACGAGCAGAGCGACGGCGGCGAGCACGCGCATCATCGCTCGGCTTCCCGATTCGCCGGCGCCGCGGCCGCCGGCGTCGCGAACGTTTGCCCGGCGAAGCGAATGCGCGGATCGTCGAGCAGCCGGCGCACGACCGTGCCCGCGTCCGCGGACGCCGGAAGCCGCAGCGTGTAGCGGCCGAGGTTCCTGCTCGGCCCCGCGACGATCTCGGCATCGAGCTCGTCGAGCAGCGCGCGCATCTCCGCCTCGCGGACGCCGTCGGCGAAGATCACGTCGATGAGCTCGCCGCTGCCTGCGGCGTCCGACAGCGTCCGGTACGTCGCGCCGCCGTCGGGTTCGGTGCCGACGAGCCCTGCCGCGAGCGGCAGGCCGACCGCGATGACGACGGCGGCCGCGAGGGCCCAGAGCGTCCGTCGCGACGTGCCGGGCGGCGATGCCCGGTCGAGACGGCTCCGCAGCCGCTCGAAATTCGCATCCGGCGCGAGCGGCACGACGGGCTGACGCCGCACGAGCGCTGCGACCCGCGTCTGCTCCGCGAGCTCGGCCCGGCAGGCCAGGCACTGCCTGACGTGCCGCTCGACGCGCTCGCGCTCGTCGCCGGCGAGCGTGCCGTTCACGAGCCACGGCAGGAGCGCGGCGGCGAGCTCGTGATCCGATACGTGGCGCGTCATTTGAGCTCGTCCCTGCCGAGCCTCGGCAACAGCGCCCGGAGCTTTCCGCGCGCGTGGAACATCCGCGTCTTCACCGTGTTCACCGGACAGTTCACGATGCTCGCGATCTCCTCGTACGAGCAGCCGAAGTAGTACGTCAGCTCGACGACCGCGCGCTGCTCGGCCGGCAGCACGCGCAGCGCCTGCTCGAGCAGATCCTCGAGCTCGGCCCGCTCCGTGAGTTCCGCGCCGCGCTCCGTGCGTTCAATCGACGCATCGAAATCGGCGGCCGCGAACCGGCTGTACCAGCGCCGCGCGCGCTGCGCGAGCTTCATCGCCTTGCGGTATGCGATGCCCATGATCCACGTCGCGACGCGCGAGCGCGCCTCGAACGCGCCCGCGTCCCGCCACACGACGAGCATCACGTCGTTGACCGTCTCCTCGGCGAGATCGAGTCGGCCGGTGAGACGGTACGTGAAGCGCAACAGCGGCTGGTAGTACTTGCGGTAGAGCTCCTGCAGCGCATCGCGGTCGCCGCCGCGGACGCGCGCGAGGAGCGCCGTGTCCACAGCGTCGTCGTCCGACGCGGAGATCGGATTCGCTGACGAATGCGTTTGCCGGTCGATGGTCATCTCTGGCCGACGCCGATCGAGGAGCGGTCGCTCAAGTCTACGGCCGCGCCGTCCGTCCCGCCATTGAACCTTGCGGTTAAGCGCCGGCACTCAAGCGCTGCCACCACCGATGTAGGAGGCCGCCCCGATGAGTCCTTCGAACGCCGGAAATTCCCGCAATCGTCTCGTGCTCGGGCTCGAAGCCGCGTTGCTCGCCGTCGTGCTCGCCGCGGCGGCCGGCTGCGGCTCGGGGAGCGGCGGAGGAAGCTCGGCTCCGCAACCGCCGCCGTCCGGCGGGGGCGGCGGTGGAGGCGGAGGCGGCGGCGGGGGCGGCGGCGCTCCGCCGGTCCTCGAGCCGAACTTCGCGTCGATCCAGCAGAACGTGTTCACGCCGATCTGCACGACGTGTCATGCCGGCGCCACGGCGCCCCAGGGGCTCAGGCTCGACGAAGCGAACAGCTACGGCCTTCTCGTCGGCGTGCCGAGCGCCGAGGTGCCGTCGATCCTGCGCGTCGCGCCGGGCGACCCGAACAACAGCTACCTGATCCAGAAGCTCGAGGGCACCGCGGCCGTCGGCGGGCGGATGCCGCTGAACATGACGCCGCTGTCGCAGGCGGACATCGCCGTGATCCGCCAATGGATCACGGAAGGCGCGCAGCCGGCGACGCCGCCGGCGCCGCCGAGCGAGCCGCTGCGCGTGACCTCGCTGTCCCCGCTCCCGGATTCGACGCTCGACGCGCTGCCGCCGCAGATCATCGCGATGTTCGACCGCGAGCTCGACGCGACGTCGATCACCGCGCAGTCGTTCACGCTGACCGCGAGCGGCGGCGACGGCACGTTCGCCGACGGCAACGAGACCATCGTGACGGCGGCGTCCGTCGGCGTCTCGCAGAGCAATCCGGCCTCGGCCGTGATGGACCTGACCGGCGTCACGGCCGGCGACGATACGTACCGCGTGCGGCTCGCGGGCGACGGCCCGGCACCGATCCTCGACCTCGACAGCAATGCGCTCGACGGCGAGTTCGCGGGCACGTTCCCGTCCGGCGACGGCACGCAGGGCGGCGACTTCGTCGCGGACTTCATGGTCGTGGCGCCGCCGCAGGGCATCCAGCCGACGCTCGACTCGATCCAGACGAACGTGTTCTCGCCGATCTGCTCGGCGTGCCACACGGGTCCGACCTCCGGCACGCTGCCGTCGGGCCTCGATCTGTCGGACGCCGATGCGAGCTTCGCGAGCCTCGTCGGGGTCGCGAGCCTCGAGCAGCCCGCCGTGCAGCGCGTCGCGCCGAACGACCCGGACGCGAGCTATCTCGTGCACAAGATCGAAGGCACGGCCGCCGTCGGCGGGCAGATGCCGCTCTTCCAGGCCCCGCTCGAGCAGGACGCCATCGACGCGATTCGCGAATGGATCGCGCAAGGCGCGGCACGCTGACCGGAGCGCCGCATGAAGACGACGATCGGAAGGACGACGATCGCCGCGGCCGCGCTGTGGCTCGCAGCCATGCTGCTCGCGGCCGGTGCTCGGGCGGAGCCCTATCTCGCCGTCAGGACCGGGCTCAAGTGCGTGAGCTGTCACGTCAACCCGTCGGGCGGCGGGATGCGCAACGCGTTCGGGAACGCGTGGGCGCGCAACGAGCTCGCCGCGCGAATCGTCACGCCGCCCGGCGTCGACGCTTCGGACGCGGGCTGGACGGGCGAGCTGCACCGCTACCTCGCGGTCGGCGGCGACTTGCGCACGGGGCTCGTCCACGAGGACGTCCCCGGGCTCGATCCGGAGTCGGAGTTCGCGATCTCGCGCGCGACGGTCTATGCCGCGCTTCGCGCGATCCCGAATCTGCTGACGGTCTATCTCGACGAGCAGGTCGCGCCCGGCGGCGCCGTCGCGCGCGAAGCGTACGCGCTCCTCACGCCGGCGAACGGACGCTACACGATCAAGGCGGGCAAGTTCTTCCTGCCGCACGGGCTGCGCCTGCAGGACGACACCGCGTTCGTGCGGCAGATTACGGGCATCAACTTCGACACGCCCGACCACGGCGTCGAGCTCGGGCTCGAGCTGCCGCGCTGGTCCGCGCAGCTCGGCGTCACGAACGGCACGGCGGGCGGCGGCGAGAACGACTCGTCGAAGCAGACGTCGCTGAACGCGAGCTACGTCCTGCCCCGGTGGCGGATCGGCGCGAGCTACAACTACAACAACGCGGACCTGGGCGACCGCGAGATCCGCGGAGCCTACGTCGGCTGGCGCACCGGACCGATCGCGTGGCTCGCCGAAGCGGATCTCGTCACCGACGACGTGGCCGGCGGCGAGCGCGATACGTACGTGAGCCTGCTCGAGGGCAACTGGCAGCTGCGCCGCGGCCACAACCTCAAGGTCACGTACGAGTACTACGATCCGGACGACGACCTCGACGAGGACGAGCGCGAGCGATACAGCGTCGTCTGGGAGCTGTCGCCGATGCAGAACCTGCAGTCACGGATCGGCATGCGCTTCTACAACGGCGTGCCCGAAGACGACGCGAGCAACCGCGACGTGTTCTTCGCGGAGCTGCACGTCTACTTCTGACGTGTGCGGCTACTCGAAGCGGTACGTCACGCCGAAGCGCAGCGTCCTCGGCTCCTCCGCGCGGCTCATGCGGCAGTTCACGACGTCGCAGTCGATGTCCTCCGACGTGAGCCCCGGAGGGTCGAGCCCTTCGACGTACGCTTCGTACCAGTACACGATGTCCTTGCCGTTCTCGTCGAGCGCGTTCAAGAGCTCGCCGTAGATCGTCGTGCGGCCCAGCGTGTAGGCCGCGCGCACGTTCAGATGCGTCTCGCTGCCGGCGCGCCTCGAGTTGTCCGGCAGGAGCGCGTACGGGCCGAGATAGCGCAGCCGCACGCTCGCCTCCCACGGGCCCGTCACGGCCGAGACGCCGAGCTGTCCCGCGTGCTCGACGGCCCCCTCGATCCGCCGGCCGCCGTCGACCGCATTGACGTAGCGCGCGCGGCTGCCGGTATAGACCGCGTCGAGGCCGAGCCAGTCGATCGGCCGCCAGAACGCGACGAGCTCGTACCCGCGCCGCTCGGACGCGCCGGACGGCTCCACCGAGTTCGAATCGCCGACGAACTTGAGCTCGCTGTCGAGGTCGAGCCACCAGTACGCCGTCGTGAGCTTCAGGTTGCCGACCTCGAAGCGGGCGCCGGCCTCGTAGCCGGTCCCCCTCACGAGGCCCGGGACCGGCTCGACCTCGTTGACGACGCCCCGCGCATCGTTCGAATGAAAGCCGCGCCCCCAGTTCGCGTAGAGCTCGACGTTGTCGGTCAGCGTGAAGGCCGCGCCGAGCTTCGGCGACACGCGGCTGTCGCGCTCGCTGCCGGCGAAGCTGCCCGGCGTCCGCGCGACGACGTCGAACGCGTACACGTCGCCGCGCAGCCCCGCGAGCACGCGCATGCGATCGGTCGGCGACCACGTCGCCTCCGCGTACACCCCGAGCGACGTCTCGTCGATCGAGTTGCTCGCGATGTTCTCGACGAACTCGCCGGCGTCGGTGTGATCGACCCCGACCTTGCCGATGTCGTCGTGCCTGAGCTCGGCGCCGACGTCGACCTCGAGGCTCGCGTGCGACACGACGGGGCGCTCGACCCGGCCGCCGAACGTCCAGCGGCGATCGAACTGACCGATCTGGAAGTCGTACGTCGGGTTCGACAGCATGTCCCAGTCGTAGTATTGGAGGTACGCGCTCGCGTCCCACGCGTCGCCTTCGAGCTGCGCGGTCGCGATCCACCGGGACGTCTCGCCGGTCGCGGTCGGGTCGAGCGCGCAGAATTCGTCCGCGCAGACCGGCGTGCCGATCGCCCGCTCCGGAATCTGCTCGGTCGGCCGCCACGTCGCGCGGTAGCCGCTGAGCGTCAGCTCGAGCCCGCCCACGCCCGTGTCGCGGCCGTACTTCGCCCACAGCGACGCGTGGTCGAGGTCCTCGGCGAGCTGCCACGGCCCGTCATAGCGCTTCCACTGCGCGGCGCCGCTCAGGCGTCCGCCGGCGAAATCGGTCGTGCCGCCGGCGGCGACGCGGCCCCAGCCGTACTCGCCGGATTCGAGGGACACGAACGGCCGGTCCCAGCCGTCGACGGTCTCGATGTGCGCGGAGCCCGCCATCGAGAAGTCGCCGACGCTCGCCCGGTACGGTCCCTTCCGGTACTCGATGCTGTCGATGACCTCCGGCATCAGCCCGTTCACGTCGAGATAGCCTTGACCGTGCCCGTGGCTGCGCAGGTTCCACGGCATGTCGTCGACGTACGTCGTGAAGTCGGTGCCGTGGTCGAGGTTGAACCCGCGCAGAAAGTACTGGTTCGCCTTGCCGCTGCCCGAATGCTGCGCGGCGATCAGCCCCGGCACGGACTCGAGCACCTCGGCAACCTTGAGCAGCGGCCGGACGGCTAGGTCCGCGCCGGCGATCTGCCCTTCGCTCGCGGCGCCCGCGGCGCCGATCAGCGCGGTGCCTCGGCCGAAGACGACGACCTCCTCGATCGGCCCCGCCGGACTGGGCTGGGCGGCCGCAACGGCCGGGACCGCCATGCTCCCGGCGGCGCAGAGGAGCGCGGCCCCGAACGGGATCGCCGCGCCGACCGCGGCGGCGAGGCGCGACCGGCGGAACGGGCGGGCATCCAGTCGAAACTTTGCTTGTCGATGCATCGTAGGTTTGCTCGTCATGAACGGAGCCCCGGGACCATAGGCACGGGGGGCGCCGCGAAGTTTCCGCCTGGGTCCCGGCTTGTCACGCAATTAACGGTTGTTAAACGGTGCACGAAACGGCGCACCCTCGTCGATTAACAAAGCGCAAAATCAAAGACTTGTTCGCGCCACGCCACGTGGGTGGGCCGCCGGGCGGCGGCGCGCTCCGGGCAAGCGCGACGTTAGAAATGGAACGCGAATCCGTGGACAATGGACGCCCTTGGCCGCCGGCCGCCCGGCCGGCCGCCTCCGATTCGAGCACTGGAGGGGACCCCCGGTCGCCGGCGGCGACGGCGGGGACGAGACCGAGCATGTCCACGACTCCGATCATCGAGATCCGCGGCCTCTCGAAGACCTACGCGTCGGGATTCGAGGCCCTGAAGAACGTGAACCTGTCGATCCGGCGCGGCGAGATCTTCGCGCTCCTCGGCCCGAACGGCGCCGGCAAGACGACCCTGATCAGCATCGTCTGCGGCATCGTGACGCCGACGGCGGGCTCGGTGACCGTCGCCGGCCACGATATCCTGCGCGACTACCGCGCCGCCCGCGCGAAGATCGGCCTCGTGCCGCAGGAGCTCACGACCGACGCGTTCGAGACCGTGTGGGCGACCGTGACGTTCAGCCGCGGCCTCTTCGGGAAGTCCCCGAACCCGGCACACATCGAGCGCGTGCTGAAGGCGCTGTCGCTGTGGGACAAGAAGGACACGAAGATCCTCGCGCTGTCCGGCGGCATGAAGCGGCGCGTGATGATCGCGAAGGCGCTGTCCCACGAGCCGGAGGTCCTGTTCCTCGACGAGCCGACCGCCGGCGTCGACGTCGAGCTCCGCCAGGACATGTGGAACATGGTGCGGGATCTGCGCGCGTCGGGCGTGACGATCATCCTGACGACGCACTACATCGAGGAGGCCGAGGAGATGGCCGACCGGGTCGGCGTCGTGAACCGCGGCGAGCTCGCGCTCGTGCAGGACAAGGCGGAGCTGATGCGCCAGCTCGGCAAGAAGCAGCTGACGCTCGAGCTCGCCGAGAGGATCGACGCGCTGCCGACGGAGCTCAAGCGCTACGGCCTCGAGCTGAACGCCGACGGCTCGGAGCTGATCTACACGTACGACACGCAAGCCGAGCGTACTGGCATCACGGCGCTCCTCGGCGACCTCCAGCACGCCGGGATCAAGTTCCGCGACCTGCACACGACGCAGAGCTCGCTCGAGGACATTTTCGTCAGCCTGGTGAAGCGATCCGCATGAACTTTTACGCGGTCAAGGCCATTTATCTCTTCGAGATGGCGCGCACGTGGCGCACGATCCTGCAGAGCATCGTGTCGCCCGTGCTGTCGACGTCGCTCTACTTCGTCGTGTTCGGCGCGGCGATCGGCTCGCGGATCGACGAGGTCGAGGGTGTGAACTACGGCTCGTTTCTCGTGCCGGGCCTGGTCATGCTGTCGCTCTTGACGCAGAGCCTGTCGAACGCGTCGTTCGGCATCTACTTCCCGCGCTTCACGGGCACCATCTACGAGGTGCTGTCGGCGCCGGTCTCGTACATCGAGATCCTGCTCGGCTACGTCGGCGCGGCCGCGACGAAATCCGCGATGCTCGGCCTCATCATCCTCGCGACCGCGGCGTTCCTCGTGCCGGTGCACATCGAGCATCCGGTCTGGATGCTCGTGTTTCTCGTGCTGACGTGCGTGACGTTCAGCCTGTTCGGCTTCATCATCGGCATCTGGGCCCAGAGCTTCGAGCAGCTGCAGCTCGTGCCGCTCCTCGTCGTGATGCCGCTCGCGTTCCTCGGCGGCACATTCTATTCGATCAACATGCTGCCCGAGGTCTGGCAGAAGATCACGCTGTTCAATCCGGTCGTGTATCTGATCAGCGGCTTCCGCTGGAGCTTCTACGAGATTTCCGACGTGCACGTCGGCGTCAGCGTCGCGATGACGCTCGGGTTCCTCACGATCTGCCTCGTGATCGTCGCGTGGATCTTCAGGACCGGGTACCGGCTGAAGGCGTAGGAGCGAAGCCGCGGGCCGCTGCCGTTGGCCGTTTTGTGACCAAGCTAACGGAAGCCCAAGAGCGGCGCAGGCTCGTCGGGGAAATGAGCGGCATTTCCACAACCTTATCCACAGATTTTGTGGATATTGGAATCGGGCGCCGGACGGCGGGGCGCCGCGGCGCGCCCCGCCCTCCTCGGACTCAGAACTCGAACGTGAATCCCGCCGTGTAGCGCCTGCCGAGCACGTCGTACAGGGCCTCGTTGACCTGCGTCGAGCCGAAGAAGTTGAAGAAGCCCGCGACGACCGGCGGATCCTCGTCGAAGACGTTCGACACGTTCGCGAAGACCTCCCAGCTCGCGCCGCTCGGCCGGTCGAACGTATACGAGAACTGCAGGTCCGTGTACATCGCCGACGACACGGTGTTGTCGTTGATCGTCGAGTCGGTGAAGCCCGGCGGCGGCGTCACGTTGCCCTCGAGGTCGTCGTTGTTGCGCTTGCCGCTGCCGATGTAGCGCTGCTGAACGAACAGCGCGAACGGTCCCCGCGACCACGTCGCCTGCGCGGTCGCCTTCCAGCGCGGGAAGCCGGCGAGGATGTCGTCGGCCTCGTCGTCGGTCGGCACGCCGACGTTCGTGATCGAGTTCTCGTCGAGGTAGCTCACGAGCCCGCGCAGCGACAGCGCGCCGACGCCGAGCTCGCGCGTGTACGTCGCCTCGAGATCGACGCCGCTGACCTCCGCGGCCGCGACGTTCAGGAACACGTTGCGGACCTGCGTGATGCGGCCGATGCTCTCGCCGGGCAGGATCTGATCGGACCGAGTGATCAGGCTGCAGAGCTCGACCGCGCCCTGGAAGCAGTCATCGATGATGCGCTGCGTGCCGAGCTGGTCGATCGCGCCCGCGATGTCGATGTCGAACCAGTCGACCGCGAGCGAGAGGCCGGGCACCGCGTTCGGCTGATAGACGAAGCCGGCGGTCACGGTGTCGGCCTCCTCCGGGTCGACTTCCGGGTTGCCGCCGATGATCTGTCCGAACGCGTAGTTGATGTTGCCGAGGAACGGATCGTCCGCGGCCGAGCCCTGGCCCTGCGCATCGAACCGCTCGGACAGCGTCGCCGCGCGGACGTCGCGCGAGAACGTGCCGCGGAGCCTGAACGGCTCGACGATCTGCCAGTCGAGGCCCGCCTTGTACGACCAGACGCTGCCGCTGCCGGAATAATCCGCAAGGCGCGCGGCGAGATTGAGGTCCAGCCGCTCTGCGCCCCGCGCGTCTGCGACGATCGGGAACAGCGTCTCGCCGAAGACCTCGCGGACCTGGAAGCCGCCGTCGATGTTCGGCGACGTCGAGAACTGGAAGCCCGTCGCGGTGCCCTGGAACGCGAGCGGGATGCCCTGGATGCCGCGGGCCGGGTCGTTGAACGGCACCGCCACGAAGCTCGGATCGTTCGTCGGGTTCGTGATGTCGTCGACGACCTGGTCGATCGTGTCTTCGCGGAACGAGGCGCCGAACGCGACCGACGTCGCCCCGGCCCGCCGCCCGCCGAGGACCTCACCGTTCATCACGAGCTCGACGAACGTCTGCTCGAGGTCGGCATTCACCCGCTTCGTGCCTTCGGTCGCCCACGCGATCGCTTCGGGCGACGCGCGGCCCTCGCCGAGCAGGTTGAGCGGAATGCAGTCGCCATACGTCACCGGATCGAACAGCGCGGCCCGGCACGTGATCGTGCCGTCCGGCGCGGTGACCGCGTCCATCGCGATGAAGATCCGATCGACGCGCGGGTAGTTGAACTCGCGGATCGCGTTGTCATTCCGGCCGAACTGGTAGTAGCCGTCGAGCGTCCAGCCGTCGAAGAGCCCGCCGCCGCCGAACTCCCGCGTGAAGCCGACCGTGCCGGAGATCGTCTCGTTCTCCTGCTCGAAGCGCGCGACGCCAAGATCGGCCGTGCTCGCGAGCCGCGCGAAGCCGACGGACGCGAGGCCCTCGGCCGCCATCAGCGCGCGCACGGATTCGGGCAGGAACGCGTTGTCATTGAACAGCGTCGCCCGCCACGGGCCGAACATCAGCGACGTGAACGCCGGAGAGTTCGTCTCGCTGCGGCCGTAGATCAGCTGTCCGAACACGTCGAGGCCCGGCGAGAGCTCGCGGCCGTAGCGCAGGAACGCGCTCTCGCGGTCGATGCTCGGCACGAGGCCGCCTTCGCCGCCGCGGTCGGCCTCGATGTTGTCACCGCTGCCGCCGCCGAACTCGGGTGCGATCGACTGCGACTGCGTGCCGGTGTCGAAGACGCTGAGCCGGCTCTGCACGAACGGCGTGACGGACCCGTCCGGCAGGAACATCAGCCGGTCGAGCGGCGTGCCGGGCGCGCGGATCAGCCCGCCGAACGTGTACTCGGTCGACACGACGTTCGGCGCGATGATCAGCTCCGGCCCCACCGCGCCGTCCGACGCGACCCACTCGGGATTCGTCACGGTGCCCCAGCCCCGATACCAGTCGCGGTCCTCGTAGCCGTCGACGCCGCGCTGATCGAAGACGTCCGCGGATACGATCAGGTGGCCCGCGTCGCCGAGGTCGGTCCCGAACGTGAACGCGCCCTCGAAGTTCTCCGCATCGCCGCGGTCGGTGATCCCGCCCTGCACGCGCGTATCGATGCCGGTGAACTCGGTGTCCAGGATGAAGTTCACGACGCCCGCGACGGCATCCGAGCCGTATGCGGCCGATGCGCCGCCCGTCACGACCTCGACGCGCTGCAGGATCGCCTCGGGGAACACGTTGATGTCCGTCGTGCCGAGCCGGTTCGACGATACGATGCGCCGGCCGTCGAGCAGCACGAGCGTCCGGTTGGCGCCGATCCCGCGCACGTTCAGGTTGCTCGCGCCCGCGGAGCCCGCGAAGTTGAACTGCGTCTGCGGGCTGTCGTTGTTGAAGAACTGCGGCAGCTGGTTCATCGACTCGACGAGATTGCCCGGCGCCATCGCGGACAGGTCGTCCGCCTCGACGGCGGTCACCGGCGTCGGCGTGACCATGCCGGTGCGCTGGATCCTCGATCCGGTGACGAGCACCTCCTCGACGGCGGGCTGCGCGCCGCCCTCCTGCCCGTGCGCGACGCCGACAAAGCCGCCCGTCGCGAGCGGCGCGGCGCACGTGCCCGTGCGGAGCAACACGGAAACGGTCTTCGCGAGCCGGCGCCGCATCGCGGGCGCCGGGCGTGAGCTGCGAGCGTTCATGTCGACCCCCCTCTACCCTTTCGTGGACGAGCTCGGGCTTGCGCGCTTTCGTCACGCGGGACGCTCCACGAATCGGCGTTTCGAGCAATGTGGCGAGTGCGCAACGCCGGGCGTGAATAGGAACGTAGCGGAGCAACATTCATGCCACGCACGGCGGCGGCGCGGAGACGTTGCCCCCGAGGGACATGTGAGCGGCCGGCGCGACGCGCGCCGCACGTCGTCAGGTGAGCCTTCTGCCGACGAACGCCAGCGCGCCGCCGAGCGTCACGACCGCGATTCCGGCGATCGGCCAGACGTGGGCCAGAACCGCTTCGGGCGGCAGCGCCTTCAGGAAGATGCCCTGCACGATCACGAGAAAGTGCTGCAGCGGATCCGCCTGCGCGACGACCTGCAGCGCGCCCGGCATGTTGTCGACCGGCGTCGCGAAGCCCGACAGCACGACGAGCGGCACGCCGACCGCGAACGCGCCGAGGATCGCCTGCTGCTGGTTCCGGCTCACGGACGAGATCATCAGACCGACGCCGACGACGGACAGCATGAAGAGCACGAGCGCGCCGTAGAGGACCGCAACGGAGCCCGTGAACGGGATCCGGTAAACGAACACGCCGGCGCCGATCATCACGGACGCGAGGAGCGTCCCGACGATCAGCGCCGGCACGCACTTCGCGACGATGATCTCGAGCGCGGACGCCGGCGACACGAGCAGCTGCTCGAACGTGCCGAGCTCGCGCTCGCGCGCGATCGACAGCGCCGTCAGGATCAGCGCCGAGAACATCGACAGGATGCCGACGAGCGCGGGCACCGTGAACCACAGGTACTCGAGGTTCGCGTTGAACAGGTGGCGCGGAATCACGTCGATCGCCGGGGAGGCGTCGCGGTCGTGCCTCCGCGCGAGGTCGGCGTTCACGTCGGCGACGATCGAGTCGACGTAGCCGAGCGCGATCTGCGCGGAGTTGCCGCGCCGCCCGTCGAGCACGACCTGCATCGGGGCCGAGGCGCCTGCCTCAATCCGCCGCGAGAAGTCGGCCTGGAACGCGATGCCGAGCAGGACGTCCCGCCCGTCGAGGGCCTCGGCGAGCGCCGCGTGCGAATCGACGGCGATCACGTCGCGCGCCATCCGCGTCGCGCGGATCCGCTCGACGATCTCGTGCGACCAGCGGCCCGCGTCGCGATCGAGGACCGCGACCGCGACGTTCTCGACCTCGAGCGTCGCGGCGAACGCGAACACGAAGAGCTGCAGCAGCGGCGGGCCGATCAGCACGGCGCGGCTGCGCGGATCGCGCAGCACGCTCAGCATTTCCTTCCTGATCTGTGCGATGAGCCTGACGAGCATCACGGGCGCCCCTTCGTGGTTCGAGCCGTCACTCGAGCCGCTTCCGCGTGTTCATCGCGGCGAGCGAGAAGAACCCGGCGCCGAGGCCGAGCATCGGCCCGATCGAGCGCACGAGCTCGGGCCACACGTCGCCCGTCAGGAACAGCGTCTGCAGGCCCGCGACGTAGTAGCGCGCTGCGACGATCCGCGTGAGCCACTGGATCGGCTCCGGCATGCTGTCGATCTCGAACAGGAAGCCGGACAGCAGGAAGGCCGGCAGGAAGCCCGAGAAGAGCGCGAGCTGCGACGCGACGAACTGATTCTTCGTCGCGGCCGAGATCAGGAGGCCGAGCCCGAGCGCCGGCATCAGGAACGCCGCGGACAGCGCGAGGAGCGCGGGCACGGAGCCCCGCAACGGCACGCCGAGCCATGCCTCGGCCGCGATCGCGCAAACGAGCGTCGCACCGAGCCCGAGGCCGAAGTACGGCAGGAGCTTGCCGATCAGGAACTCGCCGATGCCGACCGGCGTCGCCATCATCGCCTCCATCGTGCCCCGCTCCCATTCGCGCGCGACGACGAGCGCGGTCAGCATCGTGCCGATCATCGTCATCACGATCGCGATCGCGCCGGGCACGATGAACGCACGGCTCTCGAGGTCCGGGTTGTACCAGAACCGGGGCTCCATGGAGACGAGGCCTGCGTCCGCGGGCGCGGCGTCCGTTCGGCTTGACGCGAACGCGGTCGCGACGACGCCGCGCGCGTAGTTCGCGACGAAGCTCGCCGTGTTCGGTGACGAGCCGTCCGTCAGCACCTGCACGTTCGCGGACCGTCCGGCCGCGAGCCGCTCCGCGAAGTCCTGCGGGATCACGACGATGCCGCGGAGCCTGCCTGCGACGAGCAGCGGCTCGAGCTCGCGCCGGTCGCGCGCGAAGCGCGCGTCGAAGTAGCGGGTCGCCGCGAACGCGGCCGCGAGCTCGCGCGCGGGCGCGCCGTCGCTTTCGACGACGACGCCGACCTCGACGCCGCGGACGTCGAGCGACAGCGCGAATCCGAACAGGAAGAGCAGCACGACCGGCAGCACGAACGCGATCACGACGTTCGACGGATCGCGGACGACCTGGAGGCTCTCCTTTCTCATGATCGCGACGAGCCGCGGCAGGCTGAAGCCGACCTGGGGACGCTCCGCTCGCCCGCTCACGCCGCGCGCTCCTCGGCGCGGGCATGCGCGTCGACCATCGCGATGAACGCGTCCTCCATCGTCGGCGACGGCAGGTCGGGCGATGCGGCGCGCGCCTTCAGCTCGTCGGGCGGCGCGACGGCGATCAGGCGTGCGCGATCGATCATCGCGACGCGATCGCAATACTCCGCCTCGTCCATGAAGTGCGTCGTGACCATGATCGTCACGCCCTTGCGGACGAGCCCGTTGATGTGCGTCCAGAACTCGCGGCGCGTGATCGGATCGACGCCGGACGTCGGCTCGTCGAGGAACAGCACGGCCGGCCGATGCATCAGCGCGCAGGCGAGCGCGAGCCGCTGCTTGAAGCCGAGCGGCAGGTCGTTCGGCGAGCTCGACAGATACCGCTCGAGCTCGAAGGTCTCGATCATCTCGTCGATCCGCTCGCGCCGCACGCGCCCCGCGAGCTGATAGATGCCGGCGAAGAACTCGAGGTTCTGGCGCACGGACAGGAGCCCGTACAGCGAAAACTTCTGCGCCATGTAGCCGACCCGCTGCTTCGCGGCGGCGCCGGCGCGCGCGAGGTCGTGGCCCACGACCTCGGCGGTGCCGGACGTCGGTTTCAGGAGCCCGCAGAGCATCTTGAACGTCGTCGACTTGCCGGCGCCGTTCGGGCCGAGCAGACCGAAGATCTCGCCCTGCCGAACGTCGAACGTCACGTGGTCCGCCGCCGTGAAGCTCCCGAAGCGCTTCGTGAGGCCGCGGCACGACACCGCGATCTCGGTGCCGAGCTCGACCGGCTCGACGCGCTCGGCGAGACGCGACCGTCCGCCCGGCCCGCCGCCGAGGAGGTCGATGAACGCGTCCTCGAACCGCGGCGCGACCGGCGCGAGGCGTCCGCCCGCGGCCGTCGTGAGCCGCTCGAGATCGGCGACGGCCGCGGCGTCGGCACGTGCGTCGTCGCCGGCCGCGGCGACGACGATGCGCACGGCGTCGCCCTGGATCACGCCGTCGCGAACGCGCGGATCGTCGAGCGCTTGCGCGAGGAGCGCGCGGCGATCGCCGGCCGCGCCCTGGATCCGGAACGAGCGCGCGGCGACGCGATCGCGCAGCACGTCCGGACGGCCGGCGAACCACACGCGGCCGTCGTTCAAAAGCAGCACGTCGTCGCATCGCTCCGCCTCGTCGAGATACGCGGTCGACCAGACGATCGCCATGCCGTCTTCGGCGAGCCGCCGGACGATCTGCCAGAGGTCGCGCCGCGACACCGGATCGACGCCGACGCTCGGCTCGTCGAGCAGCAGCACGGCCGGACGCGCGAGCAGCGCGCACGCGAGCCCGAGCTTCTGCTTCATGCCGCCCGACAGGCGGCCGGCAAGCCGGCCGGTGAACGGCCCGAGCCGCGTGAACGCGAGCGCGGCGTCGAACGCGTGCCGGCGCTCGGCGCCGCGGAGCCGCTTGAGCTTCGCGTAGAGCTCGAGGTTCTCGGCCACCGTGAGGTCCTCGTAGAGCCCGAAGCGCTGCGGCATGTAGCCGATCAGCGTGTGAATCTCGTCGGCGTGCCGGCGCGTGTCGCGGCCCGCGATCTCGATGCGGCCGTCGGTCGGGCGCAGCAGCCCCGCCATCAGCCGCATCAGCGTCGTCTTGCCGCTGCCGTCGGGGCCGACGAGCCCGGTCAGCCGGCCGGCATGGAAGCGCGCGTCGACGGCCGCGAGCGCGGTGATCCGGCCGAAGCGCTTCGTGACGCCGTGGAGCGCGATCGCCGGCGCGGGAAGCGCGTCGCCGCTCATGACGCTATCGGTCCCGATCGGGCGCGTCCGCCGCCGGCGCGGGCTCGGCGGCGCCGGCCGCATCGAAGACGACGGTGACGGGCATGCCTTGCCGCAATCCCGTCACGTCGTCGTCATCGACGATGATCCGCACGCGGTAGACGAGGTCCGCACGCGCGTCCGCGGTCTCGACGTTCTTCGGCGTGAACTCGGCGCGCGGCGAGATGAAGCCGACGCGCGCGCGGTAGCGCCGGGGCGAGCCGTCCGTCACGACGTACGCCGTCATGCCGGGCGCGATCCGGCCGAGATCGGGCTCCTCGACGTACGCGCGAACCCAGACGGGCTCGTCGAGCGACAACGTGTAGACCGCGGTGCCCGCCGCGACGATCGCGCCCGGCTCCCGGATCCGCGTGATGATCGTGCCGTCGGCCGGCGCCCTGAGGCGCGTGTCCTCGAGCTCGGTCTCGAGCCGCGCGGCCTCGGCGCGCGCGAGCTCGAGCTCGGCTTCGGCCGCCGCGATCTCCTCGTCGCGGAAGCCGGCCTGCGCGAGCGCGAGCGCCTCCTCGGTCGCACGCAGGCGCGCGGCGGCCTCGTCGCGGCGCGCCTCGGCCTGATCGACGCTGCTCTCCGACGTCAAGCCGCGCGCGTCGAGGCCGCGCAGGCGCTCGAGCTCCTGTTCGGCGTTGCGGAGCGCCGCCCGCGCCTCGCGCACGCTCGCCTCGGCGCGCTCGATCTCCTGCGGCCGGCTGCCGCTTCGGTAGAGCGCGACGCGTGCCTCGGCGATGCCGACCTGCGCGACGGCCGCGCGCAGCGACTGCCGGTACGGCTCGTCGTCGAGCTCGGCGAGCAAGTCCCCGGCCGCGACGCGGTCGCCCTCCTCGCGGTGCATCGCGCGGAGGCGCCCCGGTACCCGGAAGCCGAGATCGACCTCGCGGATGTCGACGTTGCCGTAGAGCGTCAGCGGACCGTTCTCGCCGCGGTCCGACAGGAGATACCAGCCCGCGCTGCCCAGGGCCACGAGCACGACCAGCACGACGACGATCCGCTTGTGCATCCGTTCACTCCGTTGCGACGCCGAGCATCGCGCCGACGTTGCGGCGCACGGCCTTCTTGATCCGCGCGATCTCCTTCGGGCCGAGCGTGTCCCAGCCGAGGAAGCGGGTCGCGGTCGCGCGCGCGACCCTGAAGACGAGCACGTCGCCGACGATCGCGAGCGTCGTAAGACGATCGGCCGTCGTCGGCGACTGTCTGCCGCCGATGCGTGCGACGAGCGACGCGACGAGCGCGAGCACGCGCCCGTGCAGACCGTCGTAGAAGAGATCGAACGCGGGCGACGGCTCCTGCTGCTCGCGGACGATGATCTTCGCCCACGGCGCGGATTCCTCGGCCGTCAGCACGTCGACGAAGCGATCGACGATGCGCAGCAGCAGCTCGAAGTACGCGGCGGGTGCTGCGAGCCCCGATCCGCGCGCGGCGCCCTCGAGCGCGCGCCGCTCGGCCTCGACCTCGACGGCGATCGGGCCTATGCGGGCGGCCATCGTTTCGATGATGTGCTCGACGACGGCGACGTAGAGGCCCTCCTTGCCGCCGAAGTGATACGAGATCAACGCCGGGTTCGCGCCGGCCTCGCGCGCGATCACCTTCGTCGTCGCCGCGTGAAAGCCGTCGCGGCCGAAGACGCGGGTCGCAGCGTCGATCAGCGCGGCGCGCGTGCCCTCGCGTCGCACGGGCGTTCGGGAGAAAGCCGCCATGCGGCGATTCTTAATCGCTCGGTTAATTTTGTCAATCGATCGATTAATACCGCGCCTGCGACCCTGCGCGCGGGAGCACGCGCTGCCCGTCCCAGAGCGCGCGGAAGCGGCCGCGGCGGCGCGCGATGAACTGGACGAAGACGCGGGCTCGCGCGCTCCGCTCGAGGAAGAAGAAGGTCTCGTCGGCGGCCGGCAGCAGCCGGACGGGGCCGCGATCGCTCGCGAGCACGAGCCCGTCCGCGTCGGCTTCGACGTCGACACACTCTGCCGCGGACGCGTAGCGGCCGCGGTACGGCGTAGGGTCGAGCATCGCCGCCGCCCCGGGCGCCAGTCGCTTCGGCAGACGCGGCGCAAAGAGCTCGGGCAGCTCGTCGCCGAGCGCGCGGGCCGCGACGACGGCGGCGTGGTGACCCTCGGATGCGACGACCAGCGCCGCGCCGTCGCGGGGCCGAGCGCAGACGAGCAGCGACGCGCCGGGCCAGGCCGACTGATGGCCGAGCCAACCGCCGGCATAGCACTTCCAGCCGAGCCGCACGCCGCGCTCGAGCGGATGCCAGCCGGGCAACGGCGTCGCCGGACGGTCGGCGCGCGGCATGGACGTCTCGAGAAAGGTCAGGAGCCCGCCCACCGTCAGCGCGAGCGCGCCGCCGGACGCCGGACAGATGCTCGGCGGCCCCGAACGCGGATCCGGGGGCGTGCCGCAGCGCCGCGGCGCGGTGCCGAGCGGCTCGATGCCGAGCGGCGCGAGCAGGCGTTCCCGCAGCAGCGCTTCGAACGGACGCTGCTCGAGCGTCTCGAGCACCGCGGCGGCGATCAGGGCCCCGGCGTGCGAATAGCTGTAGAGCGTGCCCGGCGCCGCGATCCGTCGGCCTTCGAGGCGTTCGAGCATACGCTCGGCGTCGATCGACCCGTCCGCGCGGAGCGGCGCATCGCCGGCGGCCGAATCGTCGAGGCCGTGCGTGTGCTCGAGCAGATGGCGCATGCTCGCGTTCGCGAGCGCTACCGCGCTCGAGCCGCCGAGCACGTGCTGCGCGGGCAGATCGTAGGTGAGGCCGTGCGCGGCGAGCGTGCGCTCGACGAGCGCCGCGACGAGCAGCTTCGTCGCGCAGCCGGTGCGGAAGACCTCGTGCTCGGGGTCCAGAGCCGCGACCGCAGCGTACGTGCGGCGGCCGCCCGCGCTCCGCGCGACGACGGTGCGCTTCGGCGCGGCGCCCGCGAGCGCGAGCTCGAGCCGGCGCTCGAGCTCGCGCCGCTCAGCCGCCGGCATCGGCGCGCTTTCGCGCATCGATCAGCGCGGCGAGCGCACCCGCGAACGCACGCACGTCCGCCGCCTCGATCAGCGCGAGCGTCTCGTCCGGCCCGAGCTCGATGCCGTGCTCCGCCTCGACCAGCGACAGCACGGAAACGAGCGTCAGCGAATCGGCGCCGAGATCGAGCAGGTTGCTCTCGTCCGTGACGCTCGACGGATCGACCTGGCACGCGCGCGCGAGCGCCGGGCGGAGCCACGCGGCGAGCTCGTCGGCCGAAACGGGCGGCGCGGGACGCATGTCAGCAGCCGGTCGACGCGAGCACGCGGAGCCGCTCGTCGTCGAGCGCGTCGTCGTCGAGGCCGTCGTCCTCGAGCCGACCATCGTCGAGCCTGCCGTCGTCGAGCGCATCGACGTCGACCCGCTCGCATGCCCCGGCCCGGCGGGCCCCGTCGCTTGCCGCGCCATCGGCGGCCGGGACGGCATCCGCATCGTGCCGCGCGCACGTTCCGGGCGGCTTCGTGGCGTTACGCTCGTGCCGTCGGCATCGTTCTCGATCCATGTCGCCCTCCTTTGGCTTCACGGACGAGACTAATGCGGACCGGCGACGGCGCGCGGCACGGATATCTCGCGCGTCTGCGGCGATTCTGGACGGGTGCGAGGAGATCAGGGAGGGAGCACGCGGCGCCGAAACAGGAGGGGCCGAAGTCCGCCCGCTGTCGCGGTTGGGCTTCGGCCCCTATTCGCTCCTCCCCTAGCAAACCGCTCGCCTGCTCCGCTTTGGGGCGGCGACTGATGCGATCGAGGCTAGCCGACGAAAAGGTCAGCGTCAACGAATATCCGACGGCCGGTACATGACTCGAGCCCGAAGCTCGCAGTATCGACGATGGACGCCATCGTGCAAACCGATCGGTCGTCGAAGCGGACGGTCGATCGCCGGCATCCCGCGCGCTCCGCACCCGCATCGCGCGCGTCGCGTCGCGATGCAAGCAGCGCGGCACGAGCAACCTCCTCTCGCACGACGCGACGCGCTCGAGAGTCCGCTCGAGCGCAACGCCCGCTCACGATCATCGGTATTCCAACGAGGTGCAGCAATGCCTCGAGCGCCGATAGACGGCATCGATCGACGGACCGCGAGCGGCGCGCGGCGTTGCAGAACGTGTGCCGGGTCACAAAGCTCGGGCGAGACCCGCCGTTACACCGTCGTGGGCAAAAATGACGCACGACCGAACGTACGTCACGGAACTCGAACGATGCGGCCGAAGATTCGAGAGAATGTGAACGGGGACTGAATAAAACGCTTGACTTCACGTCGTAAACCCGCGACAAAAAACTTGCGTGTCACCCACTTGCCATTTTTTTCTCGAAGTCGCAGAGTCTTGATGTGAGCGCTGCGCGACGACCTGGATCCGACGACTTTATGCGAGCTATGAGTGAACAATCGCGCGCTGCGATCGTCTCAATAGAAGACGAACGTGGGGTAGCAAGCGGCACGCCTCGTGCAACGCGTTGGGGGCTTACGTGAACAGGCCGAGTTAGAACAGGCCGGCAGCTCCCCTCGCGGGAGCTCGGGCGCGCCGGAGGAAAAGGAGATGCCTATCTCGAGTGAAGAGGAAACGAAACGCTCGGACGATTTCATCGAATCTTTGAGCTCTTTCAGCCGCCTCCATCGCGCACAGCGCTGGGAAGGCACCTTCGGTGAGTTCCTCACCGACATCCTGCCGGCGAATCCCGCCGCCCTGGCCCGGTCTAGCCACGAATACATCTGGGACATGCTGCGCTGGCACGGCCGCGCGGCCGATCCCGAGACCCCGGACAGCGCCAGGGGTCGGGAATTATTCCGTCGTGAGCTGTTCGGCATCGACGAACCGCTTTCCCGCGTCGCCGACTACTTCAAGGCGGCCGCTGCGGGCTCCGATGTCGGCAGACGCTTGCTGCTGCTGCTCGGTCCGCCGTCGGGCGGCAAGTCCACGCTCGCGATCCTGCTGAAGCGCGGCCTCGAGGAATACAGCCGCACCGACGAAGGCGCGCTCTATGCGATCAAGGGCTCGCCGCTGCACGAGAATCCGCTGAACCTGATCCCCGCGAGCCTGCGGGCCGAGTTCCGCGAGCGCTACGGCATCGAGGTCAACGGCGAGCTGTCGCCGTGGGCACGCGATTTCGTGGAGCGCGAGTTCGAGGGCGACTTCATCAAGGTCCCGGTGGAGCGCATCTTCCTGTCCGAGGCGTCGCGCATCGGCATCGGCACGTACGCGCCGCACGATCCGACGACGGCGGACATCGCGGATCTCGTCGGCTCGGTGGATCTCGCGAAGGTCGCGCAGATCGGCGACGAGGGCGACCCGCGGGCATGGTCGTGGTCCGGCGCGGTGTACGCGGCGAGCCGCGGCATGCTCGAGATGATCGAGATTCTGAAGGTCAAGCGCGAGTTCCTGTATCTGCTCCTGACGATGACGCAGGAGAAGAACGTCAAGGTGTCGCGCTTCCCGCTGATCCACCTCGACGAGACGATCGTCGCGCACACCAACCTAGCCGAGTTTCACAAGTTCCTGCAGGAAAAAGAGAACGAGGCGCTCCTCGACCGCATGGTTATCATCAAGGTGCCGTACGCGCTCTCTTACAAGGACGAGGCACGGATCTACCACAAGCTCGTCTCCGGCGCGCCGGCGTTCCGCAACGTGCACCTCGACCCGCACGTGCTGAACCTCGCGGCGGTGTTCGCGATCCTGACCCGGCTCCACCCTACGGAGCGCGAAGGACTCGACCTGACGAAGAAGCTGCGGATCTATGCGGGCGAAGCGGTCGAAGGCGTCTCGGAGACGGAGGCGACGAAGCTCAGGCACGAAGCGCCCGACGAGGGCATGACGGGCGTCAGCCCACGCTTCGTGATCAACGCGATCTCGAACGCGATCACACGCAGCAATGCGCAGAGCCTGACGAGCATGGAGCTGCTCCTGGCGCTCAAGGACGCGATCGAGCACGACGCGCGCATCGACGCGAAGCAGAAGAAGGTGTGGATCGACCACCTCGTGACCGCGCGCAAGGACTTCTACAACCGCTGGGTCAAGGAGGACGTGCATCGCGCGATGTTCGCGTCGTTCGAGGAAGAGGCCCAGCAGCTGCTCGAGAAGTACCTCGACGAGGTCGAGGCGTCGCTCGATCACCGCGAAGTCACGGACCCGATCACGGGCGAGACGCGCCCGGCCGACGAGCGCTTCCTGCGCTCCGTCGAGGAGAAGATCAAGGTGTCCGACTCGGGCAAGCTGTCGTTCCGGCAGGAGGTCGTGCGCAAGGCGATGGTCGCGTTCAAGGCGGGCGAGAAGTTCAAGCTGTCGAGCCACGCGCGCATGCGCGAGGCGATCGAGCAGTATCTATTCGAGGAGCGGAGAGACGTGCTGCGGCTCGTCACGTCGACGGCGCGGCCGGACGAGGAAGCCAAGCAGAAGATCTCCGTCGTACAGGAGCGGCTGGTCAAGGATTACGGCTACGACGAGCACAGCGCGAAGGAAGCGTTGAGCTACGTGACGACCTTGCTGGCCCAGGAGTAATTCTAGACCCGAGCGTAAGCTCGGACGGGCGGTAAGCGATGACCGAAAGCGGCAACGAACAAGGCCCGGTCGGCTTCAGCAGCTGGTACGACCTTTTCTCGCGCGGCGCCCGGGACTGGCTGCGGCACGACGAGAAAGTCCGCGACTCGGTCCGCGAGCACCTGCCGCAAATCATTGCCGGCGGGGACGTGATCGGCGAGGGTTCGCGGACCGTCCGCGTCCCGGTGCGGATCCTCGAGCACTACCACTTCCGGCTGCGGCGCACGAGCGAGTCGCAGGGCGTCGGCCAGGGCGACGTGAAACCGGGCGACGTGCTCGGCACGCCGTCCCGCGATCAGGGCGCGGGCAAGGGCCCGGGCGGCCGCGAGGACGGCGAGCTGCAGCTCCTGCTAGAGATCAAGATCGACGACATCGTCGACTGGCTCTGGGAAGAGATGCGGCTCCCAAACCTGAAGCCGCGGGTCGGCGCGTCCGACGAGACGGACTGGACGCGCGAGGGCTGGGACCGGCGCGGCGCGCGCTCGCGCCTCGACCGGCGCCGCTCGTTCAAGGAGCTCGTGAAGCGGCGCGGCGCCGAAGGCGCGATCCCGACCTTCACGGACGAGGACCTGCGCTTCCGCCAGCTCGCGAAGCGCCGTCAGCCGGCCGTGCACGCCGTCGTGTTCTTCCTGCTCGACGTCTCGGGGAGCATGTCGGAGCGAGACCGCAAGCTCGCGAAGACCTTTTTCTTCTGGGTCGTGCAGGGCCTGCGGCGCGAGTACCGCTCGCTCGAGACGGTGTTCGTCGCGCACACGACGGATGCGTGGGAGTTCACAGAGCCCGAGTTCTTCCAGGTCGCCGGCACCGGCGGCACCGTCGCATCGACCGGCTTCGGTAAGGTCCGCGAGATCATCGACGCGCGCTTCTCGCCGTCGCGGCACAATATTTATCTCTTCTACGCGTCCGACGGCGACAACTCGGTCAGCGACCGCGCAGAGGCACGCACGCTCCTGACCGGGCTCGCGAGCGACGCGTGCTTCAGCGGCTACATCGAGGTCGGCTCGGCGCCCGCGCGGCGGCTCACGACCGAGACCGGGCGGCTGTTCGCCGAGATCGCCGCGGCCGGGATGCCGGTCGGCAGCTACGCGGTCGACGATTTCGACGCGATCTGGGACGCGCTGCGCCACTTCTTCTCCACGGAGCAGCAGGCCATCGAGGGCGTGTGACATGAGCGCCGAAGCGAGAGACGGCTGGCGCAGCTACGTGAAGCCGCTCGAGGAGCTCGCGGAGCGCTCCGGGCTCTCGTTCTACCCGGTCGACTTCGAGGCCGTGCCGGACAGCTTCATGATGGAGATTGCGGTGTACGGGCTGCCGGTCCGGATGCCGCATTGGTCGTTCGGCGTCCGCTACATCTACCAGCTGATCCAGCACCGGATGGGACACTCGAAGATCTTCGAGGTCGTCTTCCCCGGCAATCCCGGTCACGCGTATCTCGCGACGAGCAACGGCCTCGCGGACAACATCCTCGTGACCGCGCACGTGCTCGGCCACGCGGACTTCTCGCGCAACAACCTGCTCTTCCGGCGCTGCCAGGAGCAGGTCAGCGAGCGGATCGTCGAGCATGCCGCGAACCATGCGCGGCAGATCCAGCAGGCGATCGAGTCCTACGGCGCCGAGCGCGTCGAGACGGTGCTCGACGCCGCGCTCGCGCTCGAGCAGCATGTCGACATCGACAAGCCGCTGCGCCGCGCGAAGTACCCCGAGTATCTCGCGGAGCCGAAGATCGTCGACGACGAGTTCCGCAGGCGGTTCGCGGCGCTCGACCCCGATGAGCCGGAGGCCCCGCCCGAGCGGCGCAAGCGTGCGCCCGTGCCGCCGCATCCGGAGCGCGACCTCCTCTGGTTCATCGCGCACTACGCGCCGGAGCTCGAGAGCTGGGAGCGGGACATCTTCCTCGCGGTGCGCGAGGAGTCGTTTTATTTCTATCCGCTCTTCGCGACGCAGATCATGAACGAGGGCTGGGCGTCGTACTGGCACGCCCGGCTGCTCCGCGAGGCGGACTTCGTCCCGCAGCCGATCTACGTCGACGCGATCAAGTGCCACTCCGACGTCGTGCGGCCGATCGCGGCGGGCCAGCAGGTCGCGCTCGCGATCAACCCGTACCACCTGGGCTTCTCGATGTGGGAGAAGATCGTCGAGAGCGAGGGGCTCGAGGCCGCGCGGCGGATCATGCAGCAGGACGACGATTTCAGCTTCATCCGCAATCACCTGACGCGGGAGCTCGCCGAGGAGCTGCAGCTCTTCAGGTACACCGCGAAGGACGGCCAGGTGCGCGTGCTCGAGATGGATCTCGACCAGCTGCACGAGAATCTTCTGGCACCCAAGTACGGGTTCGGGGCCCCGTCCGTGTCGGTGCGGCACATGCACGTGGACGGCACGCTCGAGCTCGAGCACGACTACAAGACGGACGGCCGGGGGCTCGACCTCGAGCGGAGCCGGAAGGTCCTCGAGTACGTGCGGCGGATCTGGCGGCGGCCGGTCGTGATGCACACGATCGATCACGACGGGGCGCCGCACAAGATCGCGGTATAGCCGTCCCGCCCGCAAGCCCCCGTCCGCGGTCGTTAACGGGTTTGCCGACGCCGCAGCAGCCTGTCTCGCTGCGTTTTCACGACATCCTGACGCAGTGCCCGAGGACCGTCGATACGGTCAGTCCGCCGCGTTTCGTGTCCAAGCTCAACGCGTCGCGAATCCGTCGTCACTCGCGCGTCGCGGATCCGTCGTCACTCGATCGGACCTGATACGCCGTCCGTGAGACCAAGGTCCAATGCGCCGCAAAGTCGGCCGCGCATTAGAGTGACACCCGGAGCAAAGCCGTGACCAAGACTCGCTCCGAGTGCGACCGCGGCGCCACGATCACGGATCCTCAGGACCGCGAACCACCACCAGCCCGATCGCCGCAACCGGCATTCCTTCTGCTCAACGGATCTACGTCCTCGGCGACAAGGAGAGTTCCATGAGCATCGAAAAGCACCGTTCCCATCTTCCGATACCTGCTTCGAAGAGAACCGGCCCCGTGTACTACGATGCGAAAAACCCGGAGGCCAAAAGCACGGCGATCGAGCGGCTTCTTCCGCCCGGTGGCGCGCCGAACGTCCTCCTCATCCTGCTCGACGACGTCGGCTTCGGCGCGTCGAGCGCCTTCGGCGGTCCATGCCGAACGTTAACCGCGGAGAAGCTGGCGGCCGGCGGACTGAAGTACACCCGCTTTCACACGACGGCGCTCTGCTCGCCGAGCCGGCAGGCGCTCCTCACCGGCCGCAACCATCACTCTTGCGGCATGGGCGGCATCACCGAGATCGCCTCCGGCCATCCCGGCTACAGCTCCGTGCTGCCGAACACCATGGCGCCGCTCGCGAAGACCTTGAAGCTGAACGGGTACTCGACGGCCCAGTTCGGCAAGTGTCACGAGGTTCCGGTCTGGCAAACGAGCCCGGTAGGACCGTTCGATCAGTGGCCGACCGGCGGCGGCGGCTTCGAGTACTTCTACGGCTTCATCGGCGGCGAAGCGAATCAGTGGTACCCCACCCTCTTCGAAGGCACGACGCCGATCGAGCAAAAGCGCGCGCCCGAGGAAGGTTATCACTTCATGGCGGACATGACGGACAAAGCGATTGCGTGGGTCGGACAGCAGAAGGCGCTCGCCCCCGACAGACCGTTCTTCCTCTATTTCGCTCCCGGCGCCACTCACGCCCCGCATCACGTGCCGAAAGAGTGGGCCGACAAGTATCGGGGACGGTTCGATCAAGGCTGGGACGAGCTGCGCGAGGAAACGCTCGCACGGCAGAAGAAGCTCGAGGTCGTCCCCCCCGACTGCCGGCTCACCGCTCGCCATGCCGAGATCCCGGCGTGGAACGAGATGCCGGAGGCACTCAAACCGGTGCTTTGCCGGCAGATGGAGGTGTACGCGGGGTACCTCGAATACACCGATCACCACGTCGGGCGACTGATTGAGGCGCTCGAGAAGCTGAACGTGCTCGACGACACGCTCGTCTACTACATCATCGGCGACAACGGCGCATCCGCCGAGGGCACGCTCAACGGCACGTTCAACGAGATGCTCAACTTCAACGGCATGGCCCACATCGAGTCGCCGGAGTTCCTCATCGCCCGTCTCGACAAGCTCGGCGGACCCGAGTCGTACAACCACTACGCCGTAGGCTGGGCTCATGCGATGTGCGCCCCCTATCAGTGGACCAAGCAGGTCGCGTCGCACTGGGGCGGCACGCGCAACGGCGCCATCGTGCACTGGCCGAACGGCGTCAAGGCCCGTGGGGAGATCCGCTCGCAGTTCGCTCACGTCATCGACGTCGCCCCGACCATTCTCGAGGCGGCCGGGCTCCCCGAGCCGATCTCCGTGGACGGCGTGCAGCAAGCGCCGATCGAAGGCATCAGCATGCTGTATTCCTTCGATGACGCGAACGCGGCCGAAAGACACGAGACGCAGTATTTCGAGATGTTCGGAAACCGCGGCATCTATCACAAGGGCTGGACCGCCGTGACGAAGCACGCGACGCCTTGGATCCTCGTAGGACGCAAGCCCGTCCCGTTCGACGAAGACGTTTGGGAGCTCTACGACACCGCCATGGACTGGAGCCAGGCGAAGGACCTGGCAGCCGAAATGCCGGACAAGCTCCGTGAGCTCCAAAGGCTCTGGCTGATCGAGGCGGCGCTCCACAACGTGCTCCCGATGGACGACGACCCGGCGCACCGTATGAATCCCGAAACGGCGGGCCGACCGACGCTCGTCACGAGAAACAGCCAGATCCTCTTCGCCGGCATGGGCCGTTTGTCGGAGAACTGCGTCGTCAACGTCAAGAACAAGTCGCACTCGGTCACGGCCGAGATCGTAGCGCCGAAGCAAGGAGCGGAAGGCGTCATCATCGCGCAGGGCTCCAACATCGGCGGCTGGAGCCTCTACGCTAACAAGGGCAAGCTCAAGTACTGCTACAACCTAGGCGGAGTCGAGCGCTTCTACGTGGAAGGCGCGACGATTCCGGAGGGCCCGCATCAGGTCCGCATGGAATTCAGGTACGCGGGTGGCGGGCTCGGCAAGGGCGGCACGGTGAGCCTGTACACGGATGGCGAGAAGGTCGGTGAAGGCGAGGTGCGGGCGACGCTTCCAATGGTCTTCTCCGCCGACGACGGATGTGACGTCGGCGAGGACAGCGGCGCGCCGGTCTCCGAGGACTACGGGCCGCGCAACAACGTGTTCAACGGACTGATCAAGGGAGTGCTGCTGGACATCTCGGAGGACCGGGAGAACTTAACCCATCTGGTCGCACCGGAGGACGCAGTCCGCATCGCGATGGCGCGCCAATAACGCTGCGGGTCGTCGCCTTCGTGGCCGCGGTCGTCGGCGGGCTCAGCGCGCCGAGCCGAGCAGCGCGTCGAGCTGCTCGCGGATCTGCCCCGCCCAAAGCTCCGCGACCTGGCGCCCCGCCGGGAGATCCGTCCACGCGCGCCGCCACGCGACGACGCCGTCGCCGCCGACGATCATGAGGCCCGGGAGGTACTCGACGTCGTACGCGTTCGCGATCGCGTCGCCGTCCTGCACGGCGATCAAGGGGAAGCGGAGGCTTCTCACGTACGCCTTCGGATCCTCCTTGCCGTCCTCCTTCGCGTTGATCGCGATGATCTTGACGCCCGCTTCGGCGTAGTCCGCCTGAATGTCCTCGAGATAAGGCATCAGCGCCTTGCAGTACGGGCACCAGGTCGCCCAGAACACGACGACCGCCGGGCGGCCCGCGAGGACGCCGGGAAACATCACGGGGCGGTCGTCGAAATCGGTGCGCATCCACGCCGGCGCGCGGTCCCCCTGCTCCACGGCGTGCGCGGAAGTCGAGGCGAGCCACGCGCCCGCGGCGAGCATCGCGACGCCGACGATCTTTGCGGATACCGGTGTTCTCATGCGTCTTCTCTCATTGAACGCAAGCGGCCGCGTGCCGCTCCGCGAGCGGAAGCGTGCCACAGCTTACGAGGCCATGCCAGCGGAGGGACCGTATCCGAGCTAGTGATGGCCCCGCGGGCGCCGTTATACTCGCTACGAGTTCCGGGGGGAGACTCGACTTGAGCGACGACGCAACGCGACGCGGCATCGAGATCCGGCGCGAGATCTTCGGCAAGGAAGTCACCGATCGGCAGATCGAGCAGGCGAACCGCTTCTTGCGGCCGATGCAGGACGTCGTCAGCCGCTACTGCTTCGGCGAGACCTGGTCGCGCGAAGGGCTGACGCGCCGCGAGCGCAGCATGATCACGCTCGCCGCGCTCTGCGCGATGGGACGCACGCACGAGCTTCGGGTCCATGTCAAAGGCGCGCTCGCGAACGGCGTCACGCCGCTCGAGATCCGCGAGCTCTTGCTGCACACGATGGTCTACGCCGGCATTCCGCTCGGCGTCGACGCGTTCCGCAACGCCGCCGAGTCGCTGGCCGAGGAAGGCGTCGATCTCGACGCCATTTGAGCGGCGGATGACGAGAGCGCTCACCGTCGGGTTCGTCGGCATCGGCCGGATGGGCTGGCCGATGGCGCGGAACGTCGCGGCCGCGGGCTTTTCGACCTGGGTCTACGACGCGGACGGCGCGCGCGCCGAGCGGTTCGCCGCCGAATGCGGCGGGCACGCCGCCGCGAGCCTCGACGCGCTCGGCGGCACCGCGGACCTCGTCGTCACGATGCTGCCGACCGGCCGCGACGTCCGCGCCGTCGTCGTCGGTGCCGACGGCGCCCCCGGCCTCGCATCGACGCTCCGCGCAGGCGCCGTCGTCGTCGACATGAGCTCGTCCGATCCGCTCGGCACGCGCGAGCTCGGCGCCGCGCTCCGCGCGCGGGGCATCGCGCTGATCGACGCACCGGTCTCGGGGCTCGTCGCAAAGGCGGAAACGGGCACGCTGACGATCATGATCGGCACGGACGACGAGGCCGCGCTCGCGCGCGCGGAGCCCGTGCTCCGCGTGCTCGGCGAGCGCCTCGTCCGCGTGGGCGCGCTCGGCTGCGGCCACGCGATGAAGGCGCTGAACAACGTCGTCGCCGCGACGGCGTTCACGATCACGGCCGAGGCGCTGATCGTCGGCAAGCGCTTCGGGCTCGACCCGGCCGTGATGGTCGACGTCATGAGCACGTCGACGGGCCGCAACTTCCACACCGACGTCAGCTTCCCCGCGCACGTGCTAACGCGCCGCTTCGCGACCGGCTTCGCGCTCGGGCTGCTCGCGAAGGACGTCGCGACCGCGGCGGAGCTCTCGGCCGCGCTCGGCGCCGAGGCGCCGGTCATCGAGCTCGTGAACCGCCTCGCCGCCGAAGGCCGCGACGAGGTCGGCGCCGACGAGGACAACACCGCGATCGTCAAACGCTGGGAGCGCCTGAACAGCGTGATCCTGTCGAGCAAGGAACACGACGAATGAGCGCGACCGACGCGGCCGCGGACGTTCTCGTCGCCCCTTCGACCGAGACCCGCAGGCTGCGCCGCGTCGTGTTCGGCACGTCCGCGGGGACGATCTTCGAAGCGTACGACTTCATCCTGTTCGGATCCCTCGCGCCGCTGATCTCCCGGCAGTTCTTCTCCGGGGTCAACGAGACGGCCGCGTTCATCTTCGCGCTCCTGACGTTCGCGGCCGGGTTCGCCGTGCGTCCGCTCGGCGCGCTCGTGTTCGGGCGGATCGGCGACCGCACCGGCCGCAAGAAGGCGTTCCTGATCACGATCACGATGATGGGGCTCGCGACGTTCGGCATCGGCCTGCTGCCGACGTACGCGACGGCCGGCATTCTCGCGCCGACGCTGCTCATCGCGCTCCGCATCGTGCAGGGGCTCGCCTACGGCGGCGAGTACGGCGGCGCAGTCGTCTATACGGCCGAGCACGCGCCGCAGCATCGGCGCGGGCTCTACGTCGGCTGGATCCAGACCGCGGCGGGGTTCGCGCTCTTCATGTCGTTCCTCGTGATCTATGTCACGCGCACGATCGTCGGCGAGGACGCGTTCGAGGCGTGGGCCTGGCGCGTCCCGTTCCTGATCTCGATCGGGCTCCTCGTGATCTCGCTGTGGATCCGCCTGACGCTCGAAGAGTCGCCGATGTTCCGCAAGATGGTCGAGGAAGGCCGACAGTCGAAGGCGCCTCTCCGGGAAGCCTTCCTCGAGTGGCGGCACCTGAAGCTCGTGCTGATCGTGCTGTTCGCGCTGATGGCGGTCCAGGGCGTGCTGTTCTACACCGCGCACTTCTATTCGCAGTTCTTCCTGACGCAGATCCTGAAGGTCGAAGGCCAGGTCGTCACGTTCGTGATGATGGTCGTGACCGCGATCAGCGTGTTTTTGTATCTCCTCTTCAGCTGGCTGTCGGACCGCATCGGGCGCAAGCCCGTGATCCTCGCGGGCGGCATCCTGTCCGTGCTGACGGCGTTCCCGATGTTCCATGCGCTGACCGCGGCCGCGAACCCAGCGTTCGCCGCGGCGCGCGCCGCCGCGCCGGTCACCGTCATCGCCGATCCGGACGACTGCTCGGTGCAATTCGACCCCGTCGGCCAGGCCGACTTCGTCTCGTCGTGCGACATCGCGAAGAGCGCGCTCGCGACGCGCGGCATCAGCTACGCGAACGAGGCCGCCGCCGCGGGCACGCTCGCGGTCGTCGTGATCGGCGGCGCGCGGCTGCCGAGCGTCGACGGGCTCGCGCTCGGCGCGGCCGAGCTCGCGGCCGCGCGGCGCGACTTCGAGGCCCGCGTCGGCGCGCTCCTCTCCGAAGCGGGCTACCCGGCAGCGGCCGACCCGGCCGCCGTGAACGTGCCGCTCGTGACGCTCCTGATCCTCGCGATGGTGACCTTCGCCGTGATGGTCTACGCGCCGATGGCGGCGATGGCGATCGAGGTGTTCCCGACGCGGATCCGCTACTCCGCGCTGTCGCTGCCGTATCACATCGGCTCGGGCTGGTTCGGCGGCTTCCTGCCCGCGATCGCGTTCGCGATGGTCGCCGCGACCGGCGACATTTACTTCGGCCTCTGGTATCCGGTCGTCGTCACCGCGTTCGGCGTGCTCGTGCTCGCGCTGCTGTTGCCCGAGACCCGCCACCGAGACATCCACCGCCTGTAGTGAAAATCGGGGTCAGAGCCCTTTTTCTCGACCGATTCGCCCGCCTTTTCGGGGACAGAGGTCTTTTCGGAAGCGGGAGAAGCGGGTGAATGGGGTCCGAGCCCCTTCTCGGAAACCGGAGTCGGAGCTGCGGGGTCAGTGCTAGCTCAGCCCCCTCCTTCCTGACTCGAAGTACCTGCCTTGTTCCGCTTCCGGGAAAAAAGGCTCTGACCCCAATTTCCCCGTCGGAAAAAGGGCTCTGACCCCATTTTGGGTTGGTGCCGATCTTGCATTCCGAGCGCGTGAGCCCCGGTCGGAGGAGAAGGTCATGCCGACGAAGCAGCGAGCCGAAGAGACGGAGATCCCCGCCACGATCCTGCGCTCGGACAAGCACGCGCAACGCCTGTGGAAGAAGGCGCACGACAGCGCCGTCGAGACGTACGGCGAGGGCGGCCGCGCCCATCGCGTCGCGTACGCCGCATTGAAGCACGAGTACGAGAAACGCGGAGACAAGTGGGTCAGAAAGGACGAGAAAGGGCCGTCCGATCCTCAGGCCGCGCGCGGACCGACGACGAAGCACAAGTCGACCGACGAGCCGGCCGCGCCGACGGCGCGGGGCAAGGTCGCTAAGAGCGCCGCGGACGCAAGGAAGAAGGCGAAGCAGGCGCGCCGCGAGGATGCGAGGGCGCGCCGCCGCACGCACTGAGCCGCCGGGCCGCGTCAGACCGAGACCGGCCTCTCGAACCGGCCGTCGATGTAGCGCGCGTGCCGGCCGGCGTCGGCCGGCAGCACGTGGTCGTCGCTCGGCCACGGCCAGCCGCCGAACCCGGTCGTCTGGAAGTCGAAGAAGGCCTGCTGCAGCTCGGCATGCGTGTTCATGACGAACGGGCCGTACTGCGCGACCGGTTCGCCGATCGGCCGGCCCTGCAGCAGCAGGAGCTCGCCGACGCCCGCGCCGTTGACGAGCGTGACCTCGCGGTCGGCGCGGAGCTGCACGACGGTACTCACCGGAATCGGCTCGCCGTCGACATGCATCGCCGAGCCCAGGAAGAAATAGAGCAAGCGGTTCGATCCGGACGCGGCCGCCGGAAGCGTCCACTGCGCGTCGGGCGCCATCTTGATCGTCCAGATCGCGACATCGTTCGCCGGGTCCGCGGCCCACGACCTCGGCGGCGGCGCGAGCGGCTCCGCGTCGCCGAGGCGGCCCGCGGCGACCATGACGTCGGTGCGGCGGCCTCGCGCATCCTCGAACGTGCGCCGCGGCACGGACTCGCTCCAGAACATCGCGAAGTGCGGCTCCGCGAGCTTGTCGCGGCTCGGCAGGTTCAGCCAGATCTGGAACAGCTCGAGCGGATTCGGATTGTTCCGGTCGAGCAGCGGGAACATCTCCGAGTGCACGATGCCCTTGCCGGCCGTGATCCACTGCACGTCGCCGGGCCCGAAGCGCGCGGCCGCGCCGAGCGAATCCGAGTGGTCGGTGAAGCCGCGGCGCATGATCGTCACGGTCTCGAAGCCGCGATGCGGATGGCGCGGGAAGCCGGGGACGACCTCGCCGTGGTACATCCGCCAGCCGTCGCGGCCTTCGAAATCCTGGCCGATGTTGCGGCCCGCGAGCGACGCCGCGGGACCCAGACGCTCGTTGCCGGCCGGATAGAAATCGTTGTGATACGCGCAGAACAGGAAGGGGTCCACGCACGGCCACGGGAACCCGAGCCTTCCGACACCCAAGATCGCGTCGCTCATGTCGAAACCTCCGGAACGCGAGACGGCAGGTCCCGCATGACGGCGCGTATCGTACGGCGAAAAATCGCGTGAGACACGCTTTTCCCGGAAAATCGTGCAGACCGGCTTCTCCCACGGAAAACGGTGTCCGACACGGTCCTTTCATGAGCATCGCCGACCTCGCGGGCTTCGTCGCGGACCACTCCCGCCTGTTCGTGCTGACCGGCGCGGGCTGCAGCACCGATTCGGGCATCCCGGATTACCGGGACGCCGACGGCGCCTGGAAGCGCACGACCCCGATGACGTTTCAAACGTTCATGGCCGACGCGCGCGCGCGGCAGCGCTACTGGGCGCGCAGCCTCGTCGGCTGGCCGCGCTTCCGCCGCGCGCGGCCGAACGGCGCGCATGCCGCGCTCGCGCGCCTCGAGGCCGACGGCCGCATCGAGCTGCTCGTCACGCAGAACGTCGACCGCCTCCATCAGGCCGCGGGCCAGCGCCGCGTGATCGACCTGCACGGTCGGCTCGACGTCGTCCGCTGCATGAGCTGCGCGCGCACGCTGCCGCGCGACGTGCTGCAGCAGGCGCTGCTCGAGCGCAATCCGGAGTTCGCGGGTCTCGCCGCGGGCCACGCGCCGGACGGCGACGCGGACGTCGAGAACGTCGACTTCTCGGCATTCGACGTTCCGAGCTGCGCCTGCGGCGGGATCCTGAAGCCCGACGTCGTGTTCTTCGGCGAGAGCGTGCCCCGCGTGCGCGTCACGGCCGCCATGGAGGCCCTCGCCCGCGCCGACGCCATGCTCGTCGTCGGCTCGTCGCTGATGGTCTTCTCGGGCTTCCGTTTCGCGCGCGCGGCCGCGGAGGCCGGCAAGCCGATCGCGGCGCTGAACATCGGACGCACGCGCGCGGACCCTCTGCTCGCGCTGAAGGTCACGGCGCCGTGCGCGGAGGCGCTCGCGTTCGTGCTCGATGCGGTGGCGTCGCCGGCCTGAGCTTCGGTTCGGCGTCCCGGCGTCTCGCCGGCCCGACTCAGCCCGGCACTCCGGCGGTCTCCGCCCCGCCCTTACCTGGGATACTTCTTCGGCGCGACGATCTGGTCGTACCCCGACACGAGGCGAAACGCGCGCGTGAGGTTGTCGACGAACTCCGCCTGCCCCATGAAGATCGGGCCCGGCCGGTTGATGATCGTGTTGTTGATGATGCCGAGCGCGATCTGCACGGCGAAGCGCACGTTCATCTCCTCGGCCTTCGTGAGCGAGCGTCCCGCGTTCTTTTCGATCTGTCTGATGCACAACGTCGCGAGCTCGTGTCCCTGCTCGCGGATCGGCTGCCAGAAGTCCGGATCGTGGATGCTGCGGATGAGCGCCGCACGCCAGAAGCGGCGCCGCCGCCAGTAGTAGTTCACCGCCTCGGCGATCACCGCGCGAATCCACTCGTCGCCTTCGACGCTCGCGAAGAGCCGCTCGCGCGTGCGCCGGCGGTCGGACAGATGATGCGCGATCAGCGCATCGAAGAACTCGTCCTTGCTCTTGAAGCGCGCGTAGAACGCGCCGACCGAGTAACCTGCCTCCTGCGACAGCTCGGCGACCGTGATCGCCTCGAACTCGCGCTGCGCGAGCAGCCTGAAGCCGGTCGCGATCAGCGCGTCGTAGGTCTTCTGCCCCCGCTTCTGCTTGATCCGTTCGCGTCCCGGGGCCGCGCTTGCTTGACTCATGAATAAGAATCCATATTCTCTTTCTATGCAGCGCCGCGGTGCCCCCGACGAATCGTGCCGGCATTGTATACCGGCGGCACGCCGGCGAAGCGCCCCGCCGGGCGGCAACGATCGAACGAGGTGAAGCGTGACCCCGATCCGACGGTTTCTGATCCCGCTCGTTGCGCTGCTCGCGGCGGGCTGCACGGGCGGCGAGCCGGCCGCGCAGCCGGGAACGCAGGCGGACGGATCGGGGAGCGCATCACGCGCCGGAGAGGAACCCGGCGACCCGCGGCCGAACATCGTGCTGATCGTCGCGGACGATCTCGGCTACTCCGACCTCGGCGTCTTCGGCGGCGAGATCCCGACGCCGAACCTCGACGCGCTCGCGCGGTCGGGCATGATGCTCACGCAGTTCTACGCGAACATGACGTGCTCGCCGACCCGCGCGATGCTCTTCTCCGGCACGGACAGCCACGTCGCTGGCCTCGGCGTGATGGGCACGCCGAGGAATCCCGCGCAGCGCGGTCAGCCCGGCTACGAGGGGTATCTCAACTTCCGCGTCGCGAGCCTCGCGGAGCTTCTGCACGACGCGGGCTACCGCACGTACATGACAGGCAAGTGGCATCTCGGCACCGAGGTCGAGACGGGCCCGGCCGCGCGCGGCTTCGACCGCTCATTCGTGTCGCTCGACGGCGCCGCGCATCTCGGCGGGCTGTCGTGGAACGGACCGGGTCTCGCACCGTACCGCGACGGCGAGGCGCTCGTGAACGTCGGCGACGACTTCTACACGACGCGCTTCTACACCGAGCGGATGATCGAGTACATCGAGAGCGACCGGGACGACGACGCGCCGTTCTTCGCGTATCTCGCGTACACCGCTCCGCACTGGCCGCTGCAGGCGCCGCGCGAATCGATCGAGAAGTTCGCCGGACGGTACGACGAGGGCTACGAGGCGCTCTATCAGGAGCGGCTCGAGCGGGCACGTGCGCTCGGGCTCGTGCCGCCCGACTTCGCAGGCATCCCGCCGATCGAAGGTCAGCCGCGCTGGGACGAGCTCTCGGACGAGCAGCGCCGGATCGAGGCCCGCAAGATGGAGATCTACGCGGCGATGGTCAGCGATCTCGACGCGTACGTCGGCCGCTTCATCGCGTACCTCGAGTCGATCGGCGAGCTCGACGACACGTTCATCTTCTTCATGTCCGACAACGGCCCGGAAGGCCTGCGGCGGGACCTGAACGCGCCGCTTCGCGACTGGGTCGCGACGTGCTGCGACAACTCGTACGAGAACCTGGGCAGCGGCGACTCTTACGTGATGTACGGCCCGAACTGGGCGCGCGCGGGGACGGTGCCGTTTCGCGGCGCGAAGGCGACGGCGTTCGAGGGCGGCATCCGCGTGCCCGCGTTCGCGGTCTGGCCGGGCGTCGTCCCGGCCGGCACGCGCAGCGACGCGTTCGGCACCGTGATGGATCTCCTGCCGACGTTCCTCGAGCTCGCGAACACGTCGCACCCGGGCACGACGTCCAGCGGGGAGCCCGTCGCGCCGCCGCGCGGCGCGTCGCTGCTGCCGCTCCTCCGCGGCGAGACCGATGCCGTGCACGGGCCGGACTACTGGGTCGGCTGGGAGCTCTACGGCCATCGCGCCGTGCGCCGCGGCAACTGGAAGATCGTCTGGGATCCGCGCGAAGGCGACGACGCGGCGTGGCAGCTGTTCAACCTCGCCGAGGATCCGGGCGAGCAGCACGATCTCGCCGCGGCTGAGCCGGAGCGTGTGCGCGAGCTCGAGGCCCTGTGGGATCGATACGTGCACGAGAACGGCGTGATCCTCGTCGAATAGCCCCCGCGCCTCGGCCCCATCCGCCTCGCCACCTTTCGTCATTTTTCGGCCTCTACGCCGCCTCGCGGACGACGTATGCTCTAGCCCGATCGGGCATGACGCGAGGTGACAGATGCCGCAGGGAGCCACGGCCACGGCCCGTTCGACGGGCCGACGCTCAATCGTCCGCCGACGCATGCTCACGTGCGCTTTGCTGCTCGGCCTTTGCGTTCCCGCGAGCGGCGTGCTCGCGCAGCCCGGGGACGCGCTCCGCGTCACGCGGATCACGCCCGCGGGCTCGAACGTGCCGGAAAGCCGCGAGATCGTCGTCGAGTTCGATCGCGCGGTCGTGCCGCTCGGCAGGATGGATCGCGACGCGGACGAGATCCCGATCGAGATCTCGCCGCCGGCCGCTTGCCGCTGGCGCTGGCTCGACACGAGCACGCTCGCGTGCCGGCTCGGCGAAGGCGACGCGCTCGAGCTCGCGACCCGCTACCGCGTCGTCGTGAATCCCGGCCTCGTCGCGCTCGACCGCGCGACGCTCGCATCACCCGTCGAGCACACGTTCGACACCGAGCGGCCGCGGATCACGTATGCGTGGTTCGCGACGTGGCGCGGCCCCGGCTCGCCGGTCGTGCGGGCCGTGTTCAACCAGCCGGTCACCGCGGCGTCGGTCCGCGAGCATGTCTACTTCGCGCACGCGGGCGCCGAGCGGAGCCCCGTCGCGGTCGAGCCCGACCCGGACGACCGCCAGGCGCCGGAGCAGACGGCCGAAGGCGACGCGCGCCGGATCTGGCTCGTGAGCCCGGAGACGCCGCTGCCGGCCGATGCGTACGCGACGCTGAACGTCGAGCCCGGGCTCGCGGCGAGCACCGGAGAGCTCCGCGGCGACGAGCGCAGGGCCGTCGTCCAGTTCGATACGTTCCCGGACTTTCGCTTCGTCGGCGTGACGTGCGACGCGAACGACGGCCGGCAGCTGCTGCTCCGGCCCGGCGCCGGGACGGACGTCGCCTGCAATCCACTCGGCCGCATCGGGGTCACGTTCTCGACGCCCGTCGTCGGCAGCCAGGTGGCCGGCCGCGTCACGTTCTCGCCCGACCTCGCCGGCGGACGCGACGACTTCGATCCCTGGGCGAACCGCCGCGACTTCTCGCAGCTCTTCCAGCCGCACAGGCGCGGCCAGGTCTATACGGTCTGGCTGCCGACACGGCTCGCTGCCGCGCAGACGTACCGGATCACTTCGAGCGCGGACTTGCCGCCCGAGGACGAGTTCGGCCGCCCGCTCCCCGCGCCGATCGACTTCGCGTTCCGCACGGACCATCGTCCGCCCGACTTCACGCTCGTCCATCCGGTCGGCGTGCTCGAGGCCGGGATCGACTCGGACGTGCCGCTCTACGTGACGAATCTCGACGAGATCACGCTCGAGTACCGGACGCTGACGAGCGAAGGCGCCGAGCAGTCGGCGTCGCGCACGATCGCGGTGCCGGACGTCGACGACGTGTCGTTCGCGGTGCCGCTCGACGTGCGCGGCCTAATCGGCGCGCCGTCCGGCGCGTTGCACGCGCGGATCACGTCGCGGCCGTTCGTCGACAAGGGCCGCTGGGCGTCGCAGCTGTTCGCGCAGGTCACGCCGTATCAGCTGCACGTCAAGGTCGGGCACTTCAACACGCTCGTCTGGGTCGTCGACCTCGCGACCGGCGAGCCCGTGTCGGGCGCGCGCGTCTCGATCTACACGGACCGGATCGCGGACCTGACGCCGTCGGTCGCGCCGATCGCGTCGGCCGAGACCGACGCCGACGGCGTCGCCGTGCTCGCCGGCAGCTCTGCGCTCGATCCCGCGCTCGACCTGCTGGGCTATGGCTGCGGCGCGCAGCATCCGGACGACTGCCCGCGGCTCTTCGTGCGCGTCGACGGCCCGGACGGCCTCGCGCTCCTGCCGCTCGACGACCGCTTCGAGGCGAGCGTGTTCCGCGCGTCGAACTACGCGTTCGGGCCGCAGCCTGCGCCGGCGTTCGGGCATCTCGCCGCGTGGGGCACGACGCCGCAGGGCGTATATCGCGCGGGCGAGACGATGGCGTTCAAGCTTTACGTGCGCGACCAGAGCAACGAGCGCTTCGTCGCGCCGCCCGCGGGGCCCTACACGCTCGAGATCCTCGACCCGACCGGACGCACGGTGCACACGATCGAGAACGTGACGCTTTCCGAGTTCGGCGCGTTCGACGGCGAATGGCGCATCCCGGAGACCGCTGCGGTCGGCTGGTACCAGTTCAGGCTGACGGCGGGCTTCGACGCGCGGACGCCGCCGGGCAGCGCATCGAGCGCGCGCACGCGCGACGCGGACGAGTGGGACCCGACGCGGATCGTCCGCTTTCCGATGCGCGTCCTCGTCAGCGATTTCACGCCGTCGCCGTTCGGCGTGACGACGCGGCTCGACGGCGATCTCTTCGAGGCCGGCGAGCCGATCGGCGTCGAGACGCGCGCGGCGCTCCACTCGGGCGGCGCGTACGTCGACGCCGAGGCGCGGATCACCGCGCGGCTGTCCGCGCGCGCGTTCGAGCCCGCGGATCGCGTCGCGTCGACGTTCCGCTTCGATGCCGTCGACGGCACGAACGGCACGCCGCCGACGGTCACCGTCGCGCAGCACGTCGGCACCGTCGACGGAGACGGCCGGCTGCGCCACACGTTCTCCGTCGCCTCGGACGCGGCGCCGCGGATCTTCCACGGCCGGCTGTCCGTCGAGGGCGCCGTGCGCGACGACCGCGGCCGCTACGTCGCGTCGACCGCGGCCGCCGACTTCGTCGCGGTCGACCGCTTCGTCGGGCTCAGGGCCGGCCAGTGGGTCTACCGGCAAGGCGAGCCCGCCGAGATCGACTACCTCGTCGTCGACTCGCGCGGCGTTCCGGTCGCCGACACCGACGTCCGCATCGCGATCGAGCGGCTCGAGACGCGCGCGTCGCGCGTCAAGGGCGCGGGCGACGCGTATCTCACGCGCTACGTCGACGAATGGGTCGCGGCAGGCGAATGCACCGGCCGGCCGAACGCTGCGCCCGAGCCGTGCGTGTTCACGCCGCAGGCGCCGGGCGCGTACCGGCTGATCGCGTCGATCGAGGACACGGCGGGCCGCATGCATCGGACGACGCTGCGCACGTGGGTCACGGGGCGCGGCGACGTCGTCTGGCACGCCGGCAACGACGACGCGCTCGAGATCGTGCCCGAGCGGACCGAATACGCGATCGGCGATACGGCCCGCTATCTGATCCAGAACCCCTACCCCGGCGCGCGTGCGCTCGTGACGATCGAGCGGTTCGGCGTGCTCGAGCAGTGGGTCGAGACGCTCGACGGCTCGACGCCGATCGTCGAGTTCGAGGTGAAGCCGGACTACATGCCGGGTTTTTATCTCTCCGTGGTCGTGACGTCGCCGCGCGTCGATGCGCCGCCGCCCGAGCCCGGCGAGGTCGATCTCGGCAAGCCCGCGTTCAAGCTCGGCTACGTGTCCGTGCCGGTCCGCGATCCGTACAAGACGCTCGACGTAACGATCGAGACGGACGCCGAAACGTACAAGCCGGGCGATCTCGTCCGCGCAAGTATCCATGCGGCGCCGCGGACGCCGGACCGGCGCGAGCCGATCGAGGTCGCGGTCGTCGTGCTCGACGAGGCCGTGCTCGACCTGATCCAGGGCGGCACCGATTACTTCGATCCGTATGCGGGCTTCTACGCGCACGCGCCGCTCGACGTGCGCAACTTCAGCCTGCTGACGCGGCTCGTCGGCCGGCAGGCCGTCGAGCTCAAGGGCGCGAACCCCGGCGGCGACGGCGGCGCCGCGCTCGCGATGCGCTCGTCGTTCGACTACGTCGGCTACTTCGATCCTTCGGTCGAGCTCGACGACGACGGCCGCGCCGAGATCGAGTTCCGCCTGCCGGATAATCTCACGGGCTGGCGCGTGCTCGCGCTCGCGGTCACGCCGACGGACCGGATGGGGCTCGGCGAGCATCGCTTCACGGCGAATCTGCCGACCGAGATCCGCCCCGCGATGCCGAACCAGGTCACCGAGGGCGACCGGTTCACGGCCGCATTCACCGTGATGAACCGGACGGACGCGCCGCGCGAGCTCCGCGTGTCGATCCGCGCGGAAGGCGACACGGCGTCGGCCGTCGCGCACGACGAGACGATCACGCTCGAACCGTACGCGCGGACGACCGTGCGGGCGCCGGTCGAGGTCGGCCGCGTGCCGTTCGACGTCGACACGGGCCGGATCCGCTTCACGGTCACCGCGGAGGACGACGTCGACGGCGACGGCCTCGTGCACGACCTGCCGGTGCGAAAGCGCGTCGCCCCCGAGGTCGCGGCGCTCTACGGCGCGCTCGACGCCGACGCGGCGGCCGAGCCGGTCGAGCTGCCGGGCGACGCTCGCCCGGACGTCGGCGAGATCGCGGTCGTGCTGTCGCCGACCGCCGTCGGCAACCTCGACGGCGCATTCCGCGCCGCGCGCGACATCGACTATCCGTCGTGGGAGCAGCGGCTGACGCGCGCCGTGATGGCGTCGCTCGCGGAGCGGCTCGCGACGCGGCTCCCCGCGGAGCTCGACTGGCCCAACGCCGCCGCGACCGTCGACGCGATGCTCGCGCACGCGGCCGATCACCAGGCGCCGAACGGCGGCATGGCGCACTTCGTCCCCGACGACGCGTACGTCGATCCTTACCTGAGCGCATACACGGCGCTCGCGTTCGGCTGGCTGCGCGATGCGGGCCACGCGGTGCCGCAGGCCGTCGAGGATCGCCTGCTCGGCTATCTCGACGCGCTGCTCCGGCGCGACGTCGCGCCCGACTTCTACTCGCAGGGCATGACGGCGACCGTGCGCGCGGTCGCGCTCGCGGCGCTCGCGCAGCGCGGGCGGATCGGCGTCGCGGACCTCGAGCGCTATCGCACGCACGTCGAGCGGATGAGCCTGTTCGGCAAGGCGCACTACCTCGCGGCCGCGCTCGACGTCGAAGGCGCCGAGCCGATCGCGGAGGAAACGGTCGAGCGGCTCCTCGCCGCGTCCGACCGGACGTCCGGATCGATCACGTTCAACGAGCGGCTCGACCGCGGCTACGCGCGGATCCTGTCGACGCCGATCCGCTCGAGCTGCGCGATCCTCGCCGCGTTCTCGAATGCGGGGCCGCTCGGCGAGCGCCTCGGCCTGCCCGAGCTCGCCGCCGGTCTCGCGCGCTTCGTGTCGCGGGCGCGCGGCGCGCGCGACCGGTGGTACAACGCGCAGGAGAACGTGTTCTGCACGACGGCGCTCGCGGAGTACGCGGACGCGTACGAGTCGGCGCCGCTCGACGCCGCGGTCGAGGTCGCGCTCGACGACGACACGCTCGGCCGCGCGCGCTTCACGTCACCGACGGACGCGGCCGCCGAGCTCGCACGTCCGCTCCGCGCCGACGATCTCGGCGTGCGGCGCGAACTGCAACTCCGCCGCGAAGGCTCGGGGCGCGTGTACTACACGGCGCGCGTCGAGTACGCGCCCGCGGGCGACGCCGCGCCGCCGATCGACGCCGGCGTCGACCTGCGCAAGGAAGTGCGCGTCGAGCGCGGCGGCGAATGGGTGCTGCTCGACGACCCGCTGCGCGTCGCGCCCGGCGAGCTCGTCCGCGTCGACCTCTACGTGTCGCTTCCGGCGGCGCGGAACTTCCTCGTGGTCGAGGATCCCGTGCCCGGCGGCCTCGAGCCGGTCAGCCGCGATCTCGCGACCGCGTCGACCGTCGACGCGGACGCGGCCCTCGGCGCCCCGCCGGGCAACGCCCCGGGCGTCGTCGCGTACCGCGCGTCGCGCTGGAGCTTTCATCATCAGGAGCTCAGGCACGACGTCGTGCGCTTCTACTCGGATCATCTTGAGCCCGGCAACTACCGTCTGTCGTACACGGCGCAGGCCGTCGCCGCGGGCGAGTTCGCGAGCCTGCCGCCGCGGGCCTTCGAGCTGTACGACCCCGACGTGCGCGGCACGGGGCCCGAGCGGACGCTGATCGTGGAGGCGCCGTGAGGCTTGCGCTCCGGCACGAAGCGGGTTGGCACTGGCGTCCGCGTCGCATCGCGGCCGCGCTCGCGGTCACGGCGCTCGCGGGCGCCGCGGCGCTCGCGGTTGCGACGCGCGCGTCGCTCGAGCCGCTGCCTGCGTCACTCGACGACGTCACCGCGCTCGATCACGGCGCGGAAGATCGGAGCCGCCGGCAGGTGCTCGACCGGAACGCGCTGCCGCTGACGTTGACGTTCACGACCGACTGGAACGTCTACGACCGGGTCGCGCTGCACGACGTGCCGCGGTTCCTGCGCGACGCGTTCGTCGCGGCCGAGGACCGGAGGTTCTGGGAGCACGCGGGCGTCGATTGGCCCGCGCGCCTCGCCGCGGTCGCGACGAACGTGCGGCACGGCGGCGCGGTCCGCGGCGCGAGCACGATCAGCGAGCAGGTCGTGCGGATGCTGCACCCTCGTCCGCGCACGCTGTGGAGCCGCTGGGTCGAGGGCTGGGAAGCGCGCCGCCTCGAGCGCGCGTTCGGCAAACCCGAGATCCTCGAGTTCTATCTGAACCAGGTGCCGTACGCGTCGAACCGGCGCGGCGTCCGGCAGGCGGCACGGCACTATTTCGCGCGCGATCTCGGCACGCTGAGCCGCAAGGAGATGCTCGCGCTCGCGGTGCTCGTGCGCGCGCCGTCGCGCCTCGATCCGTGGCGCGCGCCGGGGACGGCGGACGCCGCGATCGCGCGCCTCGCCGACGCGCTCGTCGAGCGCGGCGTGATCGGCGCGGACGAGCGCGACGCCGTGCTCACCGAGCCGCTCGAGCTCGCCGAGCCGCGCCTCGCGGTGCACGCGCCGCACTTCGTCCGTTACGCGCGCCGCGAGGCGGAGCGTGCAGCGCCGCACGCGGCGCGGATCGTCACGACGCTCGAGGGCACGCTGCAGGCGAAGGTGCAGGCGATGCTCGACGAGCGGGTCGCCGCGCTCGCGCGCCAAGGCGTTCACGACGGCGCCGTGCTCGTCGCGGACCATGCGACCGGCGAGATCCTCGCATGGGCGGTCGCGGGCGGCGCGAATCCCGAGGGCCCTGCGACCCACATCGACGCCGTCACGACGCGGCGCCAGCCCGGCTCCGCGCTGAAGCCGTTCGTCTACGCGCTCGCGCTCGATTCGGGCTGGACCGCCGCGGAGATCATCGTCGACGCGCCGCTCGTCGAGTCGACGTCGTTCGGCTTGCATAGCTTCCGCAACTACAGCAGGCGCCATTACGGACCGGTCACGCTGCGCGACGCGCTCGGCAACTCGCTGAACGTGCCCGCGGTGAAGACGCTTCAGTTCGTCGGCGCCGCGCGGTTCCTCGAGACGCTGCACGCGCTCGGCTTCGACGGCCTCGACGCGCATCCCGACTACTACGGCGACGGCATCGCACTCGGCACGGGCGAGGTCTCGCTGCTCGAGCTCGTGCAGGCGTATGCGGCGCTCGCGAACGGCGGCGTGTTCCGTCCGCTGACTGCGCTGCTGCACGAAGGCAGAGCGCGCCCGTCGCGCCGCGTGTTCTCGCCGGAGGCCGCATCGCTCGTCGCGGATATCCTGTCCGACCCCGAGGCGCGCGCGCTCGAGTTCGGCCACGACAGCGTGCTGCGCCTGCCCGTGCAGACGGCCGTGAAGACGGGCACGTCGAGCGACTTCCGGGACGCGTGGACCGTCGGCTTCGATCATCGCCACGTGGTCGGCGTCTGGATCGGCAACCTCGACCGGTCGCCTTCGACGGGCGTCAGCGGCTCGACCGGTCCCGCGCTCCTGCTCCGAGCGATCTTTGCCGAGCTGAACCGCGGGCGCCCGACGCGCCCGCTGCCGCTCGCGGCCTCGCTCGAGCGTCACACGGTCTGCGTGCCGGTGCCGCACACGGGCGGCGCGGCCACCGGCACGTCGGGCTGCGTCGAGCGGGACGAGTGGTTCGTGCCGGGCACCGCGCCCGCCGAGCCGCAGCGAACGGCCACCGTGTCGCAGGCACCGCTCAGGCTCCGGCAGCCGACCGCCGGCCTTCGCCTCGCGTACGATCCGCGCATTCCGGCCGACGCACAGGCGTTCGAGTTCGTGATCGGGGGCGCTTTGCCCGACGACGGCGTGCGCTGGATCGTCGACGGCCGCGAGCATCGGTCGCAGGGGCCGACGTGGCTCTGGCCCGTGACTCGCGGCGAGCATCGAGTCTCGGCCGCGGTCTATCGCGGCGGCGTGCTGCTCGGGACGCTCGGCGAGGTCGAGTTCGTCGTCAAGTGATCTCCTCGCCGTCCTCTCCACACTGGCATTGATTCGACGCGCTCCACGTGAGCGTTACCCTCACGACGGTCGCACTTCTCTTCCCTGAATCCAATACCGCTTTGGTCGTACCGTCCGGTTACTACCCGTTGCCCGAAAGTCCAATGCCGAACCTCGAGAGATGCCACTAGTCTGCGCAACCATGAGCTCAGTCGAGTGTCGCACGACCCCCATACCATTGAGGTTTAGAGATGCAATCGGACAACGGACTATTACGCTGGTCGCTTCTCACGGCGTTCGCGACCGTCGTTCCCTCCTCCGCGCTGTCGCAAGACGAGCTGGCGGCACTATCGCCCGGTCAGGATCAGCGGAATGACGCCACGGAGGCGACGAGAGCGGCGAATGCCGAGCTCCTGAACATGCTGCCGTTCGACGACACTACGGATTTCGACGACGCCAAGCGCGGTCTGATTGCCCCCCTGGCGACCACGACGATCCAGGGAGAAGACGGCAACCTGATCTGGAACCCGCAGCAGTACGCTTTCATCACGGAAGGGGCCGATCCGCCCGACACGGTCAATCCGAGTCTCTGGAGGCAGTCACAGCTCACGAACATTTCCGGGCTTTTCCAAGTCGCCGATGGCATCTACCAGGTCCGCAATCAGGACTTGTCGAACATGACCATCATCGAGGGCGAGGAAGGCATCACCGTCGTCGATCCGCTCGTCTCCGCCGAGACGGCGCAGGTCGCTATAGACCTCTACTACGCGAACCGCGGGGAGAAACCCGTCAAGGCCGTCATCTACACCCACAGTCACGTGGATCACTATGGCGGCGTGCGTGGCGTAGTGAACGAAGCGGACCTGCAATCCGGCTCGGTCAAGATCTATGCCCCGGAGGGGTTCCTCGAGGCAGCCGTTGCCGAGAACGTCATGGCCGGCACCGCGATGAGCCGGCGCGCAAGCTATATGTACGGCAACCTTCTGCAGCCGGATCCCAAGGGCCAGGTCGGTGCCGGTCTGGGCACGACGACTTCCGCCGGTACCGTCACGCTGATTCCACCCACGAACATCATCTCCGAGACCGGGCACAGGGAGACCATCGACGGACTGACCTACGAGTTTCTCATGGCGCCCGGCTCCGAGGCTCCGGCCGAGATGCTTTGGTACATCGAGGAGAAGAAGGCCATTTCGGCAGCCGAGGATGCCACTCACACGCTGCACAACACCTACTCGCTGCGCGGCGCCAAGATTCGTGAGCCGCTGCCGTGGTCGAAGTATCTGAATCAAGCGCTCGTGATGTGGGGCGATGAGGCCGAGGTCATCTTCGCGCAGCACCATTGGCCGACATGGGGCAATGAGAACGTCGTCGAGCTGCTCGAAATGCAACGCGATCTCTACCGCTACATCAATGACGAAACCTTGCGCATGGTCAACAACGGCATGACGATGCGCGAGATCGCCGAGGAGTTCGAACTGCCGGACGAGCTCGCCAGCTTCTGGGCCAATCGCGGCTACTACGGGTCCATCTATCACGACGTAGCCGCCACCTATGTGCTCTACCTCGGCTGGTTCGACGGGAACCCCTCCACGCTGCATGAATTGCCGCCTGCAGAGAGCGCCGCGAAATTCGTGGAGTACATGGGAGGCGCGGATGCGGTGATCGAGAGAGCGCGACGGGATTACGACGCGGGCAACTATCGTTGGGTCGCGGAGGTGATGAACAAGGTCGTCTTCGCGGATCCGAGCAATCAGGCGGCGAAAAACCTCACGGCGGACGCGCTGGAGCAGCTCGGCTATCAGGCTGAGTCAGGCCCGTGGCGGAATTTCTACCTCTCGGGTGCGCAGGAGCTGCGCAACGGTGTGGCCGAGCTACCGACGCCGCAAACCGCAAGCCCCGACACCGTGCGCGCTATGTCGTTGGACTTGTTCTTCGATTACCTGGGCGTGCGGCTCGATAGCGAAGCCGCTGCAAATTCGAGCATCGCGTTGAACTTCGATTTTGGCGACGAGGAGGACGGGTATCTCCTCGAGCTCGAGAACGGCGTCCTCAACCATACCGCCGGCCAGGTCGCCGACGACGCGGACGCCACGATCACGCTGACGCGCTCGACGCTGAACGATATCGTTCTGGGGCAAACGACACTCGACCAGGCGATAACGAACGGCGACGTGACGGTCCAAGGCAATTCCGAAAGTCTCGACCAGCTCGTGTCCTACTTGGATACATTCGAGTTCTGGTTCGACATCGTCACGCCGTGAAGACGGGCATCAACCGAGCAGCTCGCAACCGGCGGCTCAGTCGGCAACCTCACAGCCGCGTCCCTATGGGATCAAAGGCCAATAGGCACCGGCATCATGTCGTCCTAACCTCAAAGCTCTGCGCCCGCCGAAGCGCGGGTGACACTCGCCGACAGGAGATCAGGTATGGCCACGAAACCGAATATCCTCGTCATTTGGGGTGACGACATCGGCATCGCGAACCTCAGCTGCTACAGCCACGGCTTGATGGGCTACCGCACGCCGAACATCGACCGGCTCGCGAAGGAAGGGATGCTCTTCACGGACTCCTACGGGGAGCAATCGTGCACGGCGGGCCGCGCCGCCTTCATCACGGGACAGAGCGTGTTTCGTACCGGCTTGAGCAAGGTCGGCATTCCCGGCTCGAAGATCGGCATCCAGGCCGAGGACCCGACGATCGCCGAGCTCCTGAAGCCGCTCGGGTATGCCACCGGTCAGTTCGGCAAGAACCACTTCGGCGATCGCAACGAGTTCCTGCCGACCGCGCACGGGTTTGACGAGTTCTTCGGCAACCTCTACCACCTGAACGCCGAGGAGGAGCCGGAGCTGCCGGATTACCCGCCGGAGAAGGATTTTCCGAAATTCAAAGAGCGTTTCGGGCCGCGCGGCGTGATCCACTCGTGGGCGACCGACAAGGACGACCCCACCGAGCACATGCGCTGGGGGCGCGTCGGCAAGCAACGGATCGAGGATACCGGCCCGCTGACGGCCAAGCGGATGGAGACCTGCGACGACGAGTTCGTCGCGGCCGCGAAGGATTTCATCAAGCGGCAGCACGATGCGAAG
>DASVCR010000079.1:0-44909 GCA_036381515.1 Gammaproteobacteria bacterium
GTGCTCATCGGCCCATGCCTTCGCGGCCGGCGTGAGCGCGTACAGAATCACGATGCTGCCGTGATTGTTGGCGGTGAAGTCCATGATGTTTCCCTCCTCGGTGATCGCCGGGGAAGGTCTCGTCACAGGGCGGGCGGGCGCGGGCTATATAGGCCCGACCCGTCTTCGACATTGCGCCGACCGTGATCGAAAGGCTCGCCCGCCGGGACGTGGGACTGCCCGGCGGGTTGCAAGGGTGATTGTAGCGCCGCGATCCCAGGCGCGTACTGACTTCCGGGAATATCGACGAGCCGAGTAGATATCTAAGCCGGCCTTGGTGAGCCGCGTTGGCAGTCCGCGATTGGACTAGCTGTCTGGTAGGTCTTTCGGAAGGAGCCACCACGAGCCTTTACGCTTCGGGACCAGCCGTTGAATCGACATGGTGTCCGGCTCCTTCGCGAGTACCGCTGCGCCGAACTCGTCGCCTGCAGCTTCCGGGGCGTCTTTCCATTTGAGAAGCTCGTCGACCAGCTTCTTCGTTCGCTCGTCGCTGGCAGGGGGCAGCTTCACCGGCGGCTCCTCGTCGTAGCCTTTGCGCATGAATCGAGCGCGCAGCCGTCGCACGATTGAGCCCTCGATCTTCGGCGGCGAGTGCGCAAACCCCATGACGCCGCGCTCCTTCTCGGCGTCAGGCAGACGCTTGAAGTGCTCGTTGATTCTCGCGAGGTCGGCCTTGAGGTCTGGCCCCCAGACGAACTCCTGATCGTCGCGCAGGAATAGCGGTGCACACCGCTGGTGTAGCCTGTCGCTCGAGACAAACATCATGCTGAACGGCAGATAGTGCAGGTACGCTATGTCGACGCGATTGGATGCCCGCTCGGCGCCGATCTGACTCGCAGCGAGCGCGAACTGAAAGAACAGCTCGACCTGAACGACGTGCGCGGCGTAGGGTGCGAACTGCGCGAGCGACGGAAAGCCTGCTTGCGTCCATCCCTCCAGAATCGGTCGCGCTTCATTCGGATCAATGCCGAGCGCACCGAGCATCATGGCCATGCGAGCGAAGGCTTGACTCGTTCCCGTGACAACATTCCCTGCGAGGGCTCGCGCGTCCTCGAGCGACTTGCAGAGCTTCCCGTCGATGCCAAGCTCGCGGAAGCCTTTGGCCACTCGGCGGAGATCAATCGCGTTGAGTTCGCGCCGCCACCGTTTCGCCATTCCCCGTTCGATGTCAAGGAACCGGCCCTGCTGCCATCGAGCGAAAGCCTCGGCCTCTGGCGGGTTTTCGTAGACCACGCCGGTCTGGCCGTCGAGCCGCACAACTCGGCCACCCGATCGGGGAATCCGGCCGTCCATAGGTACAGGCCAGCCGAGCAGCGAAGCCGTGACGAGCTGGCTGTGGTGCGTGCAGGGATAGGCGCTCAGCTCAGGAAACTTTTCAGCGATGATCCCAACTTCCTGTTCGGGCGTTCGGCCTTTGCGCACAGCTTTCTCGAGATCGGCGAGCGTTTCGACGTAGAACAGTGGGCAAACGACGGGAGAAAAGAACGCAGCAAACCAGACCGACTCGTCGATGCTCAACGACTGAAGGAAGGACTTGTCGAAGAGGGTGATGGGCCCCATGGATTACGATGCATCCGTCTGCGCTATCCGCGAGGGTCTTGATTCGCTGCCGCGAACCGGGTCAGCACTTCAAGTTTCGCATCAGGAATGTCGACATCCGCCGGATGCGGTCCGTCGCCGTCATGGTCGAAAGTGATCGAAGACCATAGGAGCATGTTGCTGTTTACGTACCTGCCATATGCAGGCTCATAGAATGCGAGCTGAGGGCCTTGTGCCTCCAAGGGGATCGTCGTGAGGATCACCCGCCAAACGATTGTCCCAAGTTCATCAACAAGGTCCGACATCGACTTCTTACACGCCGATTCGGTCGATTTGCGACTCGCGCCGTGCATCAACTTGTTGCGAGCCATGAGGAGTCGTTCAGCGGCGCCGTTGTCCATGTCACTGCTCACCTTGCCGATCAGTGCCTCGATTGCTTGCCTTCCGAAGGGCGTTCGCTTCGGCTCCGACTTGCAGTGCCCACACGTGAGCGGTTCGCGGCACTTCGGGCACGTGATGGCTACGCGAGCCCGGTCTTTAAGGTTCTCCGCTATGATCTCCAGCGAAAGCCATAGCCGGAGGAACTGATCCTCGGCGTGCTCATCGAAGAGCCCGTACCGGAAGTAGCGCAGCGCGAGTCGAAGGAAGCGCGGCAGTCCGCTTTTTTCCAGTTCATGCACGGTCGCAAGAATGTCACTCGCGAGTTCCGGAACAGGTGGATATCGCGGATCGAATCTGTGGAACACGCGAAGCTGTCTGGTCTTCTTGCCTGCTTCCCATTCGATGAGTCGCAAGGCCTGACGGATCTTAAACCGGGAGTGCGTGACAAAGGTCAATAGGTCCAGGCGATGCTCGAGTGCATTTCGTAGTCGCCGTTCTGCATCCTCCATCGACTCGGCTTCCCCGATCACAATTGCTACGAGCCCGCTCGCATGCCCCTGCTCGTCCTTGGGCGCGTCGCGGAACGTGATGCGAAAGCCGTCGTGCCCGTGGTCGTTGATTTCCTCGAGACTGCGCTCGAGCGAGAGGTCGCCGCTTACCAGGAAGTCGCATCGGAAGGCCGGCACGGCGGTGGTGCTCTTGTTGCTACGGGTCCACCGCGCCAAGCAGCGCTTCCCGCCTAGGGGGTCGCGCACTCGCGTTGTCTGCGATCGGCAGCAGCAGGGAGCTAGGATGCATTGCGCTGAGACCTACCGAAAACTTACCGAAGTTCGATTTCTTGTCCGCCGCCCAGGCCTAACTCCTTGTTTTAATTGGCGCTCCCTACGGGACTCGAACCCATGTTTCCGCCTTGAGAGGGCGGCGTCCTAGACCGCTAGACGAAGGGAGCGCTGGGTGCCTAGGTTCGGCGAGGGCTGCTATGATAGCGATTCTTGAACCGAGGTTAAATATTTACACGGAAGCTTGTTGAACTCGACGGACTCTCAACCCCGCCCCCGTCCAAAGATCATACCGCGTGCCGAGCATCCGATCAGCCGGGCGAATATCTCCAGTAACGCGTTGAAGGTTCTATACCGGCTCAAGAACGCCGGCTACTCCGCGTTCATCGTTGGCGGCGGCGTGCGGGATCTGCTCCTCGGCCGGCATCCGAAGGACTTCGACGTCGTCACGGACGCGCTGCCGGAGGACGTCGACCGTCTGTTTCGCAACTGCCGTCTGATCGGGCGGCGCTTCCGTCTCGCTCACGTACGGTTCGGACGCGACATCGTCGAAGTCGCGACGTTCCGCGCAACCGGCAACGGCGAGGACGACGACCGGCTGCACGACGAGTCCGGCCGCATCCTGCGCGACAACGTCTACGGCACGATCGACGAGGACATCTGGCGGCGCGATTTCACGGTCAACGCGCTGTACTACAACATCGCGGACTTCACGCTCTGGGACTACACGACCGGCCTCGAGGACATCAAGAACCGCACGCTGCGCCTGATCGGCGATCCCGAGACACGCTACCGCGAGGATCCCGTTCGGATGCTGCGGGCCGTCAGGCTCGCGGCGAAGCTCGGCTTCACGATCGCGCCCGAGACCGCCGAGCCGATCCCGCGGCTTGCGCACCTCCTCGCCGACGTGCCGCCGGCGCGGCTGTTCGACGAGGTGCTGAAGCTGTTCCATTCGGGGTCCGCGGTCGAGTCGTTCGAGCTGCTGCGCCAGTACGGGCTCTTCGGCTATCTCTTCCCGCAGACGGAGGCCGTTCTGCAGGGGCCGGACGGCGCCGCGGCGCTCGAGCTCGTGCGGCGCGGCCTCGAGAACACCGACCAGCGCGTGCGCGAGGACATGCCCGTGACGCCGTCCTTCCTGTACGCGGTGCTGCTGTGGCCGGCGATCAAACGGCTCGCGAAGGAGCTCGAGGGTGAACGCTTCGGTCCGGTGCTCGCGCTCGCCGAGGCCGCGCATCGCGTCGTCGGCGAGCAGCAGCGGAACACGACGCTGCCGAAGCGGTTCAGCGGCCCGATGAAGGAAATGATCACGATGCAGCCGCGCTTCGAGAACCGGCAGGGCCCTCGGGCCGCGAAGCTGCTCGAGCACAAGCGCTTCCGTGCGGCCTACGACTTCCTCGTGCTCCGCGGCCGCTGCGGCGAGGTCGATCCGGAGATCGCGGAGTTTTGGACGAAGGTGCAGGAGATGTCGCCCGAGGAGCGGCGCGACGCGTTCGGCGAAGGCAAGCGCCGTCGCCAGGGCCGTCGGCGGCGCCGGGGCGGACGCCGTCGTTCCACGGCAACCATCGATGCGGCCTGACTGCCCAGTCGGGAGCCTAATCCGTTAAAGTCGCGTCGGGACCGAAGGGGTCCCGGAACACCGGATCATGAGCGAGAGTCAGGGCGTCATCCCGGTCGACGGACCGCGTTTCATCGTCATCGAAGGGCCGATCGGCGTCGGCAAGACGAGCCTTGCGAGGCGTCTCGCGCAGAGCTTCGCGAGCGAGCTGATCCTCGAGCAGGCCGAGGAGAATCCGTTCCTCGAGCGCTTCTATCGCAATCGCCGCCACGCGGCGCTGCCGACGCAGCTCTTCTTCCTGCTGCAGCGGGCACGGCAGATCGAGCAGATCCGCCAGACCGACATGTTCTCCCCGGTGCGGATCGCGGATTTCCTGATCGACAAGGATCGTCTTTTCGCGGAGCTGAACCTCGACCCGAACGAGCTGCGGCTCTACGACCAGGTGGCCGCGACGCTCGATCTCGATCCGCCGAAGCCCGATCTCGTCGTCTATCTGCAGGCGCCCGCGAACGTGCTGATGCGGCGCATCGCCGCTCGCGGGATCCCGTACGAGCAGTCGATCGATCAGGAATACCTCGAGCGGCTCGGCGAGGCGTATGCAAAGTTCTTCTACGATTTCGATGTGGCGCCGCTCCTGATCGTCAACACGGCGTCGATCGATCCGATCCACCGGGACGCGGACTACCAGGAGCTGTTGCAGAGGATCCTGCGCATTCGTCACGGCCGCCACTACTACAACCCGGCGGCAGAGGCGATCGGCTGAGCGGCGGCGGAAATGGGTGCCCGGAAATTGGTGTCAGACACTTTTTTCGCCGGCGAATCCGTGTCGGACACGCCGGTCCCGCGAAAAAGGTGTCTGACACGAATTTCCGGCGAAAAAGGTGTCTGACACCAATTTCCGGCCCGGCGGCCTCCTGTACAATGGCGCCCCCGCGAACGAGGGCCCGCATTGGCTAGCTTCGAGACGGTATCGTCGGCGCGCGACGTGCGCGAGCAGGTGCAGGATTGGCACGCGGCGCACCAGACCGTCGCGCTCGTGCCGACGATGGGCAACCTGCACGACGGGCACCTGAGCCTTGCGCGCCTCGCCCGCAAGGTCGCCGACCGCGTCGCGATGTCGATCTTCGTGAATCCGACGCAGTTCGGCGTCGGCGAGGACTTCGAGCACTATCCGCGCACGCTCGACGAGGATCGCACGAAGCTCGCCGCCGAGGGCACGGTCGACTTGCTGTTCGTGCCGGACGAGCGGCAGATCTATCCGTTCGGAACCGCGCACTCGGTGCGCGTCGTCATGCCGCCGCTCGCGAACGAGCTCTGCGGCGCGAGCAGGCCGGGGCATTTCGACGGCGTCGGCATGGTCGTCACGCGGCTCCTCAACATCTTCGATCCGGATGTGCTCGTCCTCGGCCGCAAGGACTACCAGCAGCTCGTGCTGCTCGAGCGGATGATCGCGGATCTCTGCATGCGCACGCGAGTCGTTTCCGGGCCGACGTTGCGCGAGCCGGACGGTCTCGCGATGAGCTCGCGGAACCGCTACCTGACGGCGGACGAGCGGGCGAGGGCACCGGCGCTGCACGCCGCGCTCGAGCGCGTGCAGGACGCGCTCGCCGGCGGCGCGACGGATCATGCCGCGCTCGAGCGCGACGCGCTCGAAGCGCTTCGCCGCGCGGGCTTCGAGCCGGACTATGTCGAGATCCGCATGGCCGCGGATCTGTCGAAGCCGCGCTCCGATGCGTCGGCCGACGAGCTGATCGTCCTCGGCGCGGCCCGGCTCGGGCGGGCCAGGCTGATCGACAACACGAGCCGCTGAGCGGCGCTTGCCGGCCGTTCAGCGACGGTCGTTCGCGGCGGACCGGTGCTCGGCGTCGTCGGCAGTCGCCCGCGGCGCGCCCGACCGACGCCGCCGCTCGAGCGCCCATTGCACGTGCTCGCGAACGATCGGCGAAGGGTGCTCCGCACGGGACGCGAGCGCCGCGTCGATCTCGGGATCCGCGGGCGCGTTGCCGAGCGCGACCGCGATGTTTCTGAGCCAGCCCTCGTAGCCCGCGCGACGAATCGCGCTGCCCTCGGTGCGCGTCGACCACTCGTCCTCGGTCCAGGCGAAGAGATCGACGAGGCTCGCCGCGTCGAACCGATGACGCGGCGAGAAGTCCGGCAGGGCCGCCGGGCGCGCGAACTTGTTCCACGGACAGAAGAGCTGACAGTCGTCGCAGCCGAAGATCCGGTTACCGATCGCGGGACGGAGCGGCTCCGGAATCGAGCCGCGCAGCTCGATCGTCAGATACGAGATGCAGCGGCGCGCGTCGACCTCGTACGGCGCGACGATCGCACCGGTCGGGCAGACGTCGAGGCATGCGGTGCAGCTGCCGCAATGCGCGGTCGCCGGAGCGTCCACCGGCAGCGGCAGGTCGGTCAGGATCTCGCCGAGGAAGAAGTACGAGCCGGCGCTGCGGTCGATCAGGTTCGTGTGCTTGCCGATCCAGCCGAGCCCCGCGTTTCGCGCGAGCGCCTTCTCGAGCACGGGCGCGCTGTCGGTGAACACGCGATAGCCGAACGGTCCGATTCGTTCCTCGATAAAGGCGGCGAGCTTCTGCAGGCGCTTGCGCAGCACCTTGTGGTAGTCGCGGCCGAGCGCGTAACGCGACACGTATGCGCGCCGGCCGTCGCGCAGCACGTCGAACGGGTCCGCGGCGTCCGTCGGCCAGTAGTCCATGCGCGCGGAGATCACGCGCACCGTGCCCGGCACGAGCTCCGCGGGACGCGCGCGCATCATGCCGTGCCGCGCCATGTACTCGAGCTCGCCGTGCCGCCCGAGCTCGAGCCAGCGCTCGAGGTGTGCCTCGTCGTCTCGAAGATCGACGCCGGTGATGCCGACCTTGCCAAAGCCGAGCGCGCGCGCCTGCTCGCGGATCTCGCTCGCAAGCGCGCGTAGCTCGTCGGCTGTGAGGTCGTGACGGCGCATCCTTCACGGCGGGCGCGGCCGCGGCGCGGCGCGCGGGAGTGGGGAATGACCAAAGTATAATGGCGCGGTGAAACGCGGTCGCGACAACCTGCCGGCAGCCGTCTACACGACCGCGCAGGTTCGCGCTTTCGATCGGATCGCGATCGAGGAGCGCGGCATCCCAGGCTACGAGCTGATGTGCCGCGCAGGCCGCGCCGCGCTCGACGTGCTCGCGGCGCGCTGGCCGGACGCGCACAAGGTGGCCGTCGTGTGCGGCGCGGGGAACAACGCGGGGGACGGCTACGTCGTCGCGCGCCTCGCGCGCGCCGCGGGGTACTCGGTGCGTCTCGAGGCCGTCGTGCCGCCGGAGCGCCTGCGCGGCGACGCGAAGCAGGCATGGGAGGACTGCCGCGCCGCGGGCGTCGCCGCCGTCCCGTTCGGCCGCGCGCGTGAAGACGGCTTCGTGCCGGACGTCGTCGTCGACGCGTTGCTCGGCACCGGGCTCGATCGCCCCGTCGAGGGGGCCTTCGCCGCCGCGATCGACGCGCTGAACGCCGCGGGCGCGCCGATCCTCGCGCTCGACGTGCCGTCGGGCCTCGACGCCGACACCGGCCGCGTCATGAACGTCGCCGTCCGGGCGGACGTTACGGTCACGTTCGTCGGGCTGAAGCAAGGGCTCTTTCTCGGTGAAGCGCCCGATTATCGGGGCGAGCTCGAGTTCTCCGACCTGATGGTGCCGCCCGACGTGTATGCCGGCGCCCCGCCGGCGCTCGAAAGGCTGACGCCTGCGCTCCTCGAGCGGGCGCTGCCGCGTCGCGCGCGCACCGCGCACAAGGGCACGAACGGCCGCGTGCTGCTCGTCGGCGGCGGGCCCGGCATGCCCGGCGCGATCCGGCTCGCCGCGGAGGCCGCGCTCAGGGTCGGTGCCGGTCTCGTCTACGTCGCGACGTGGCGCGACAGCGTCGTGCCGGTGATGGCGGGGCGGCCGGAGCTGATGTGCCGCGCGGTCGAGACGGTCGACGACCTCGAGCCGCTTCTCGAGCTCGCCGACGTCGTCGTCGTCGGTCCGGGCCTCGGCCGCTCGGAGTGGGCGCGGCGGCTGTTCAGGCGCGTGCTCGCGAGCGCGCGGCCGCTCGTCGTCGATGCCGACGGTTTGAACCTGCTCGCCGAGGCGCCCGAGCGTCGCGGGAACTGGGTGCTGACGCCACATCCCGGCGAAGCGTCGAGGCTGCTCGGGCGCAGCGTCGGCGACGTCCAGGCGGACCGGCTCGGCGCCGTTCGCGAGCTCGTCGCGCGCTTCGACGCGACGGTCGTGCTGAAAGGCGCGTGCTCCCTCGTCGGCACCACGCGGGTCGACCGCGGGACGGCGCGCGTCCACGGCGGGACGGCGGCAGGGGTGACTGCGACGGCGGATGGGACGGCGGCAGAGGGGACTCCGACGGCGGATGGGACGGCGGCCGCGGACGGGGCACCGGCGGACGGAGCCGCAACGGCACGTGCGCACACCGGCGCCGCGGACGTTGCCGTGTGCGACTACGGCAATCCCGGCATGGGCACCGGCGGGACCGGGGACGTGCTGGCCGGCGTGCTCGGCGGCCTGGCCGGGCAGCTCGGGGATCTCGCGCGGGCCGCGCGGGCCGGCGTCCTGCTGCACGCGCTCGCCGGCGACGACGCGGCGGCCGATGGCGGCGAGCGCGGGATGGCCGCCTCCGATCTGCTGCCGGCGCTGCGGCGCAGGGCGAACCCGCGGTGACGGCGGGCGGCGCGTCCGGCGAGCGGGAAGGCGGCCCCGCGCCCGCGGCGCGAGTCGGGCTCTTCGAGACGGAGGAGCGCCTTGCGTCCGCCGCCGGCGAGACGGCCCGGCGCTGGGCGCAAGCGGGGCTCGCGCCGCTCGTCGTCGTGCTCCGCGGCGACCTCGGCAGCGGCAAGACGACGTGGGTGCGCGCGATGCTGCGCGGCCTCGGCCATCGCGGCAGAGTCCCGTCGCCGACCTACACGCTCGTCGAGCATTACGTGCTGACGGAAGCGGGCCTCACCGTAGTGCACCTCGACCTCTACCGGCTCGCCGACGACGGCGAGCTCGAAAACCTCGGGCTCCGAGACTGGCTTGCCGAGCCCGTGACGTGGCTGCTCGTCGAATGGCCCGAGCGCTCCGCGGCGCTCGAGGCGCTCGCCGACGTCGAGCTTCGCCTCGAGATCGCGGGGCCCGCGTCGCGCCGCGTCGCGGCGTCGGCGAAGACCGCGCGCGGGCAGGAGGCCCTCGACCGCATGGCCGTCGACTGAGCCGATGGCCGCAAGGCCGGGGCGGGTCCGGCGTCGGAGGATCCCGCTTTTCGGCATTCGCGGTCGTCGCCGTGCACGTGCTTCCCCGGACGAGGCGTCGGCCCCGGAGCTCCGTTCAGCTTTCCTTCAGCTAAGCCTCTTTCGAGGTAGGTCGGCTAATTTACTCATTCGTATTGCAAAACGAAGAAAAAGCCTTTAGAAAGGCCGATAACATAAGCAACAAGAGTGCTCGAGGGAGGCTAGCGTGAGCATCCGGGCCCTCGCTCCGTTCACGGCCTGGGTCGTGTCGATCGCATTGCCGTTCGTGGTCCGCGCGGCCGAGGTGGAAGGCGTCAGAGTGTGGTCGGGCCCGGAGGCGACCCGGGTCGTTCTCGACTTGTCGTCGCCCGCCGAGCACCGCGTGTTCTCGCTGACGGACCCGCACCGCATCGTCATCGACCTGCAGCACACGTCCGCGCGGCGCGCGCTCGTCCTCCCCGAGCCGAAGGGCTTCGTCTCGTCGATCCGCACCGGCGAACGGCCGAACGGCGAGCTTCGCGTCGTGCTCGACCTGAAGCAGTCCGTGCAGCCGAAAAGCTTTCTGTTGCCTCCGAACGAGCAGTATGGCCACAGGCTCGTCATCGACCTCGAGCCCGGCACGGCGGCTCCGGTCGTCCGGCGCGCGGCGGCGCCGCAGCGCGGACGGGATCTCGTCGTCGTGATCGACCCCGGGCACGGCGGCGAGGACCCGGGCGCGAGCGGCCGGCGCGGTGTCCGCGAGAAGGACGTCGTGCTTGCGATCGCGCGCCGCCTCGCGTCGGAGCTCGACCGCCAGCCCGGCGTGCGTGCGCTCTTGACGCGCGACGGCGATTACTACGTCGGCCTCGATCGCCGCCGCGAGATCGCGCGTGAGGCGCAGGCGGACCTGTTCATTTCGATCCACGCCGATTCGTATCGCGATCCGAACGCGCGGGGCGCCACGGTCTACGTCCTGTCGGAGAAGGGCGCGAGCGACGAGGTCGCGAGGCGGCTCGCGGCGCGCGAGAACGCGGCCGACACCATCGGCGGCGTCTCGCTCGCCGACAAGGACCCCGTGCTGCAGCGCGTGCTGCTCGATCTGTCGCAGAGCGCCGCGATCAGCGCGAGCACCGCGGCCGGAGAGCGGCTGATCGACCGGCTCGGCACCGTCACCGCGATGCGCAAGCGCCAGGTCCAGCGTGCCCAGTTCCTCGTGCTGAAGCAGCCCGACGTCCCGTCCGTGCTCGTCGAGACGGCGTACATCTCGAATCCGACGCAGGAGGCCGCGCTCGGCGACGCGAACTATCAGGCGCAGCTCGCGCGCGCGCTCTACGCGGGCATTCTCGACTACTTCCAGACGCACGCGCCGCCCGACACGTACCTCGCGCAGAACCCCGGCGAGCGGGTGATCGTGCCGATCCAGCACGTGATCAGCCGCGGCGAGACGCTGTCGACGATCGCGGAGCGGTACAACGTGAGCCTGCCGGCGCTGAAGCGCTCGAACAGCCTGAAGTCGGACGTGATCCGCGTCGGGCAGGTGCTGACGATTCCGACGGGGTGACGAAAAGGTGTCCGAAAAAAAGGTGTCAGACACCTTTTTCGGCCGAGGTCATCGAACCAACCGGCGGGACCTGCCCGAAAAAGGTGTCTGACACCTTTTTTCTAATCGGGCTCTGACCCCAATTTTTTCTGCTGCCCGCCTACAATGCGCGGCGTGGCCATCCGCATCCTTCCGTCGCAGCTCATCGACCAGATTGCCGCCGGCGAAGTCGTCGAGCGGCCGGCGTCCGTCGTCAAGGAGCTCGTCGAGAACGCGCTCGACGCCGGCGCCCGCCGGATCGACGTCGAGATCGAGGACGGCGGCTGCCGCCTGGTCCGCGTCTCGGACGACGGCTGCGGGATCGAGCCCGACGAGCTTCCGCTCGCGTTGTCGAGGCATGCGACGAGCAAGATCACGTGCCTCGACGACCTCGAGGCGCTCGTGTCGATGGGGTTCCGAGGCGAGGCGCTGCCGAGCATCGCGTCGGTCTCGCGGCTTGCGCTGACGTCGAGAACGGCGGCGGCGGAGACGGGCTTTCGGATCGTCGCGGACGGCGGCGCCGTCGGCGACGTGCGTCCGGCCGCGCACCCGCGCGGGACGACGGTCGAGGTGCGCGATCTCTTCTACAACACGCCCGCGCGGCGCAAGTTCATGCGTTCCGGACGGACCGAGGCGGGCCACGTCGACAGCGTCGTCCGCAGCCTCGCGCTCGGCCGTTTCGACGTCGAGTTCCGCCTGAAGCGCGACCGCAAGCTCGTGCTCGGTCTGCCGCCGGCGCACGACCGCGCGGGCGAGGAGGCGCGCGTCGCGGAGCTCTGCGGGCGGGAGTTCCTCGACGGCGCCCGCTACGTCGAGCACGAGATCGAAGGGCTCGCGCTGCGCGGCTGGCTCGCCGCGCCGACGTTCTCGCGCACGCAGCCCGACATGCAGTACACGTTCGTGAACGGCCGCTTCGTGCGCGACAAGCTGCTGCGGCACGCGGTGCGGCTGGGCTATCAGGACGTGCTCTATCAGTCCCGCCACCCGGCCTTCGTGCTGTTCCTTGCGCTCGATCCGCGGCGGGTCGACGTCAACGCGCACCCGGCGAAGCTCGAGATCCGCTTTCGCGATTCGCAGCTCGTGCACGACTTCGTGTTCCGCACGGTCGAGCGCGCGCTCGCGCGGCCGCTCGAGGGAGGCGACGCGAGCGCCGCGCCGCCCGCGGCGTTTCGCGGCCCGGCTCGCGGCCCTGTCCGTGACTCGATGGGGGACGACCGCGCCACGCCCGAGCAGTGGGCGCTCTACGCGCAGCTGCACGCGCCCGGTGCCGTGCGTGACGACGAGCCCGCGCGCGACGGCGGCTTCACGGCCGCAGGCGGGCACGCCGGCGTCGACCCGGACGGCGAAGCTTCGATGGCCGTTTCGGCCGCGTCGGCCGCCCATGCCGCACACTCGAGGCTCGGGCTCCGGCACGCGCACGCCGGCGCTCCGCATCGCGCCCTGCCCGAGGCGCACGGCGACGTTCCGCCGCTCGGCTTCGCGCTCGCGCAGCTCTGCGGCATCTACGTGCTCGCCGAGAACCGCGACGGGCTCATCATCGTCGACATGCACGCTGCTCACGAGCGCATCACGTACGAGCAGCTGAAGCGCGCGTTCCACGAGGACCGCGTGAAGCCGCGCCCGCTGCTCGTGCCCGTCGACGTCAAAGTCGCGGCTCGCGAGGCCGATCTCGCCGAGGCCCATGCCGAGGAGCTCGAGCGGCTCGGCCTCGTCGTCGTGCGTCGCGGCCCCGAGGACGTCCAGGTCCGCGCGATCCCGCAGCTCCTCGACGGCAGCGACGCCGCCGAGATGCTGCGCGACGTGCTGAGCGATCTCGCGGACGGCGGCGGCTGCGAGCGCATCGAGGCGCGAATCGACGAGTTGCTCGCGACGATGGCGTGCCATGCGGCCGTGCGGGCGAACCGCAAGCTCGACATCGCGGAGATGAACGCTCTGTTGCGGCAGATGGAGCGCACCGAGCGCATCGACCAATGCAATCACGGGCGGCCGACCTGGACCCGCATCACGCTGTCCGAGCTCGACCGCCTGTTCCTGCGAGGGCAGTAGCCGTGTCCGCCGCGCGCGTGCGCGCGATCTGCCTCACCGGGCCGACGGCGACCGGCAAGACCGACCTCGCCCTCGAGCTCGCCCGCTCGATTCCGCTCGAGATCGTCAGCGTCGACTCGGCGATGGTCTACCGCGGCATGGACATCGGCACGGCGAAGCCGAGCCCCGAGGTGCGCGCCGCGGTCCCACACCATCTGATCGACATCGTCGATGCGGCGGACACCTACTCGGCCGGAAGATTCCTCGCCGATGCCCGCGCGGCGATCGACGCGATCGAGGCGCGCGGCAGGCTGCCGCTCCTGGTCGGCGGCACGCTCCTCTACCTGCGGGCGCTGCGCCGGGGGCTTGCGCCTCTCCCCGAAGCGGACCCCGAGCTTCGTGCCGAGATCGATCGGGAAGCCGAACTGCATGGATGGCCGGCGCTCCATGCGCGTCTTGCGGCGGTCGATCCGGAGGCGGCCGCCCGCATCGCGCCGAACGACCGGCAGCGAATTCAGCGCGCGCTCGAGGTGTACATGCGGGCGGGCAAGCCGCTCAGCGTCCTGCAGCGCGAGGCGGCAGCGGCCGACGCCACGGGTAGCGTCCCCGATGGCGATATCTTGATGCTTGCCGTCGTGCCGTCCGACCGCGCGCGGCTCGCCGCCCGGATTGAACGCCGCTTCGATGCGATGGTCGAAGCTGGTTTAGTCGGAGAAGTCGAATCGCTGATGGCACGCGGCGACCTCGCTGCGGACATGCCGTCTATGCGAGCGGTCGGGTACCGCCAGATATGGGCTTACCTCGAGAGGCGGTATGATTGGCCCGTCGCGCGCCAGAAGGCGATCGCTGCCACCCGTCAGTTGGCGAAGCGCCAGATGACATGGTTGCGCTCGGAACCCGGCGTCGAGACGTTCGATGCGTTCTCGCCCGGGGTCGCCGAGAAGTTGCTCGAGCGCGTCGGGTCGGAGTGCCGGTAGCCCTCGAGCTGGCGCAATTGTGCTAAGATGCGCCGCTTGTGGGACTAGCATTTTTGTTCCGCCAGTGGGATCAATAGCGGAACGAAATTTCGAGATGCGCGTTTTCGTGCGGGTCGAACTTCGGGCCTGATCTCGACAATATCTAAGAATAAGAGGAGACGTTCATGCCGAAAGGTCAGTCGCTTCAAGATCCGTTTCTGAACGCGCTGCGCAAGGAGAAGATTCCCGTTTCGATCTATCTCGTGAACGGGATCAAGCTGCAAGGCCAGATCGACTCGTTCGACCAGTTCGTCGTGCTCCTGCGCAACTCCGTCAGTCAGATGGTCTATAAGCATGCTATCTCCACGGTCGTACCGGCCCGCAACGTGCGGCTGCCGGCCGCGGACAACGATGACGCAGACGATTAATAGAGGCCGAACATCGCGGCAGGGAGCGCCGCTTGCTTGAACGTCCCCGTACGGGCGAACGATCCCTGCTAGTTCATATCGGTTACGGTCGGCCGTGCCAGCCCGACGAGACCGACGAGTTTGCGGCTCTCGCCGATTCGGCGGGCGCAGACGTCGTCGGCGCGATCCATGCGCAGCGCGCACGGCCGGATCCCCGCTTCTTCCTCGGCTCCGGCAAGGTCGATGAGCTCGCGAAGCTCGTCGCGGACTCCGGCGCCGAGCTCGTGCTCGTCAACCGCGCGCTTTCCCCGAGCCAGGAGCGCAACCTCGAGCGCGCGCTGAAGGCCCGCGTGCTCGATCGCAACGGCCTGATCCTCGACATCTTCGCGCAGCGGGCCGCGAGCTTCGAAGGCAAGCTCCAGGTCGAGCTCGCGCAGCTCGAGCATCTGTCGACGCGGCTCGTGCGCGGCTGGACCCACCTCGAGCGGCAGAAGGGCGGCATCGGCCTGCGGGGCCCGGGCGAAACGCAGCTCGAAACCGACCGCCGCCTGATCGGCAAGCGTATCCGGCTGCTGAAGGAGCGGCTCGAGCGCGTCGAGCGCCAGCGCGAGACCGGGCGCAAGGAGCGGCTGCGCTCCGAGCAGCCGACCGTCGCGCTCGTCGGTTACACGAACGCGGGGAAGACGACGCTGTTCAACGCGCTGACCGGAGCGGGCCTCGAGGCGAAAAACCAGCTTTTCGCGACGCTCGACCCGACGGTGCGGAGGCTCAGGCTCGGCGGCGGCGACGAGGTCCTGCTCGCCGATACGGTCGGGTTTGTCCGCGACTTGCCGCACGAGCTCGTCGCGGCGTTCAAGGCAACCCTCGCGGAGGCGCGCGACGCGGCGCTGCTGCTGCACGTGATCGACGCGAGCGACCCTCACCACGCGGATCGGACGCGGCAGGTGCAGCAGGTGCTGACGGAGATCGGCGCGGGGGAGGTCCCCCGCATCCAAGTGTACAATAAGGTCGACCTGGCGCCGGACGAGAGCTTCCGCGACTTGCGCGACCGTTCCGAGTCCGATGTCTGCGTTTCGGCGCTCACCGGCGAGGGGCTCGACGTGCTGCGCGACCTGATCCGTCGGCAGACGTTCGGCGACCGCGTGTCCGGGCGTCTCAGGCTCGGGCCGGAGCAGAGCCGGGTGCGGGCGATACTTTTCGATTGGCAGGCCGTTCGGGCCGAGGAGCCCGATCCGTCCGGGGGGTGGACCTTGACCGTCGAGCTGACGGCAGGACGCTGGAGCGAGCTCTGCCGCCGGGAGGGCTTGTCTGGAGCCGACGTGAGTCGGAAGGCGTAACGCGATGGCATGGGACGACGGCAACAAAGGCAATCCATGGCGGCCCGGCGGCGGCAAGGGTCCGGCCGACCTCGATGCCATCGTCAAGGAGTTTCAGCGCAAGCTCGCGGCGCTCTTCGGCGGCCGCGGTCCCGCGCGGACGGGCGACGGCTCGGGCGGCGCGGGCTCGGCCGGCAGCGCGCTCGTCGCGACGGCGCTTGTGCTGCTCGCCTGCGTTTGGCTCTTCAGCGGTTTCTATAAGGTCGATGCCGCCGAGCGCGGCATCGTGCTCCGTTTCGGCGAGTACCAGGCGACGACGCAGCCGGGTCTGCGCTGGCACTGGCCGTGGCCGATCGAGACGGTCGAGAAGATCAACACGCAGCGCACGGAGACCTGGTCCTACCAGGGCAGCATGCTGACGCGCGACGAGAACATCGTCATCGTCGACCTGATCGTGCAGTACCGGCGCACGGATCCCGAGGACTACCTGTTCAACGTGCAGTCGCCCGAGGAGACGATGCGCGACGTCACGTCGAGCGCGATCCGCGAGGTGATCGGCAAGAACGACCTCGATTTCATCCTGACCGAGGGACGCCCGGAGATCGCCGCGCAGACGCACGAGCTCCTGCAGCGCACGCTCGACGCCTACGGCACGGGCATCACCGTCTTCCAGGTGAACCTGCAGGAGGCGAACTTCCCGCGCGAGGTCGAGGACGCCGTTCAGGACGCGGTGAAGGCGCGCGAGGACAAGGAGCGTGCGATCCTGAGCGCCGAGGAGTATCGCAACCGCATCCTGCCGCTCGCGCGCGGCGACGCGGCTCGGCAGAAGGAAGAGGCCGAGGCGTATCGGCAGCGTGTCATCGCGAACGCGGAAGGCGAGGCGGACCGCTTCAGCCGGATCCTCGCCGAGTATCAGAAGGCGCCCGCGATCACGCGCCAGCGTCTCTACCTCGAGACGCTCGAGGAGATCCTTGCGTCGTCGACGAAGGTGCTGATCAACACCGACGGCGGCAACAACGTGCTGTATCTCCCGCTCGATCAGCTGATTCAGCAGAGCCAGCGCAGGGCGTCGCCGCAGAACGAGCCGGCCACCGTGCCGGCGCCGATGACGAGCGCACCGGCTCCGCGCACGAACGCGCGCGAGCGCGCCACGCGCTGAGGGTACGGAGATGAGCTCCAAGCTGAACGCGCTGCTGATCGCCGCTGTGCTCGCGGTCATCGTGGTCCGCATGTCGATCTTCACGGTCGATCAGCGCGAGCACGTGCTGAAGCTCCAGTTCGGCGAGATCGTGAACTCCGAGTACGAGCCGGGCCTGCACTTCAAGTGGCCGCTGATCAACACGATCGTGCGCATGCCGAAGCGCGTGCTGAACCACGAGATGTCCGAGGAGCGGTTCCTGACGGGCGAGAAGAAGAACCTCATCGTGGACTACTTCGTCACTTGGCGGATCTCCGATCCGGCGCAGTACTACCGCTCCGTCCGCGGCAACGAAGACGATGCGTGGCAGAGGCTTTCCGCGATCGTGAAGGAAGGGATCAAGGCGGCGATCAGCCGGCGCACCGTCCAGGAGGTCGTGTCCGCGGACCGGTCGGAGCTGATCGATGCGATGCTCGTCGAAGCGCAACAGCGCTCGCCCGAGCTCGGCGTCGAGATCGTCGACGTGCGCGTGAAGCGCATCGAGCTCTCGAGCGAGGTGACCGATTCCGTGTATCAGCGCATGCGTCAGGAGCGTCTGAGGATCGCCGCGCAGCTGCGCGCCGAAGGCGAGGAGGAGTCGGAGCGCATCAAGGCGGACGCGGACCGGCAGCGCGAGGTGATTTTGGCCGAGGCCTATCGCGAGGCCGAGCGGATCCGCGGCGACGGCGATGCGCGCGCCACCGAGATCTACGCCGCGGCCTACAGCAAGGATCCCGAGTTCTATCGCTTCTACCGCAGCATGCTGGCGTATCGCGAGTCGATCGGCGGCGAGGGCGACGTCCTCGTGCTCGAGCCGGACAGCGAGTTCTTCAAGTTTCTGCAGGGTGACCTCGGCCTGACGCCGGTCGCCGCCGAGTAACTCTTCAGATTCACCGGTGCGGAGGCTCGAGCTGTGGCCTGGGCGGATCTTTTTGCGGGCCTTGCGTTCTACCTGATTCTCGAGGGCCTGTTTCCGTTCGCTTCACCGCAGGCGTGGCGCCGCGGCCTCGCGTCGCTCGCGGGGCTCGACGATAGAGAGCTGCGCACGTTCGGGCTGGTCGCCGTCATCAGCGGTCTGTTGCTGTTGTTCATCGTACGAGGATAACGTGGGACGTAATGTCGTCGTGATCGGCACCCAGTGGGGTGACGAAGGCAAGGGCGCGATCGTCGACGGTCTGGCCGAGCGCGCGCACGCCGTGGTGCGCTTCCAGGGCGGCCACAACGCCGGCCATACGCTCGTGATCGACGGCGAGAAGACGGTCCTGCACCTGATTCCGTCCGGCATTCTGCGCGACGGCGTGATCAGCCTGATCGGCAACGGCGTCGTCGTGTCGCTCGACGCGCTCGCAAAGGAGATGGCGGGGCTCGTCGCGCGCGGCGTGCCGGTGGCCGAGCGGCTCCGCGTCTCGCCCGCCTGTCCGCTGATCCTTTCGTCGCACATCGCGCTCGACAACGCGCGCGAGCGCGCGAGCGGGCCGCTCGCGATCGGCACGACGGGCCGCGGCATCGGTCCCGCGTACGAGGACAAGGTCGCGCGGCGCGCCGTGCGCGTGGCCGATCTTTTTGCGCCGCGCACCCTCGACGAGAAGCTGACCCGCCTGCTCGACTTCCACAACTTCGTGCTGAAGCATTACTTCGGCGCGCCGACGGTCGACAAGGCGAAGGAGCTCGATTCCTTGCTCGCCCACGCGGAGACGATGCGTCCGCTCGTCGCCGACGTCGCCGAGATCCTGCGCCGTCTCGCGGACGACGGCCGGAACGTGCTCTTCGAGGGCGCGCAGGGCGCGATGCTCGACGTTGATCTCGGCACGTATCCGTTCGTCACGTCGTCGAACACGACGGCAGGCGGCGCGTTGACCGGCGCGGGCGTCGGGCCGCGCAGCATCGACTACGTCCTCGGCATCGTGAAGGCGTACACGACGCGCGTCGGCGCCGGCCCGTTCCCGACCGAGCTCGGCGACGAGACCGGCCGCCATCTCGCGACGGTCGGCGCCGAGGTCGGCTCGACGACCGGCCGCCCGCGCCGCTGCGGCTGGTTCGACGCGCTGCTCCTGAAGCGGATCGCGTTCACGAACAGCCTGACCGGGCTCTGCGTCACGAAGCTCGACGTGCTCGACGGGCTCGAGGAGATCAAGGTCTGCGTCGGCTACCGGCTCGACGGCGAGCAGCTCACGACGCTGCCGCTCGCGATCGAGCGGTTCGCGGAGTGCGAGCCGATCTACGAGACGCTGCCCGGCTGGCGAGGCACGACGCGCGACGTGCGCGACTACGACCGGTTGCCGGCCGAGGCGCAGCGCTACATCGAGCGGCTCGAGCAGCTGGTCGGTGTGCCGGTCGACATGGTATCGACCGGCCCCGGCCGCGATTCCGTCATCGTTCGGCGCCATCCTTTCGCGTGAGCCTGAAGCGGGCAGTGAAGCGCTGGACGACGCTCAAGCGCGAGCACGTGGCCGACTGCCGGGTGTTCAAGATCGAGCGCGTCTGGGCGCGCTCGCCGAAGGACGGCGGCGAGCACGATTTTTACCGAATCGCGTCGGTCGACTGGGTGCAGGTCGTGCCGGTCACGGCCGCGCGCGAGATCGTGATGATCCGCCAGTACCGGCCCGGCGCCGACGCCGTGACGCTCGAGATCCCGGGCGGGCTCGTCGACGCCGGCGAGTCCGCCGCGGAGGCGGCCGCCCGCGAGCTCCTCGAGGAGACCGGCTACCGCGCGGCGCGGCTTCGGCCGCTCGGCGCGTTGAACCCGAACCCGGCCCTGTTCGGCAATCGCCTCCATGCGTTCGTCGCGGACGACGCGGAGCACGTGGCCGAGATTCGCAACGACGCGGCCGAGCACACCGTCGTCGAGCTCGTGCCGCGCGAGCGGCTGCCCGAGCTCCTCCGCGCAGGCGCCGTGGACCACGGGCTCGTCGCCGCGACGCTTTGGCGCTACTGGTACGAGTCCGGGTCGCGCTGAGCGCGGAGCCGACGAGGCCGAGCTAGCCTTCGCTTTCCCGCTTCGCGAGCTCGAGCCATTCGCGCTGCGAGCGGCGGAAGTGCTTCGGCGCGAGCCGCGCGTCCTTGAGGATCGCCGCGAACAGGGCCGTCGCCTCGTCGGTCCGACCGAGCCTCTTGCAGAGCAGCGCGTGGCGCACGCGGGCTTCCGCGCCCGGGTAGTAGCGGGCGAGCGCGGCGTACTCCTCGAGCGCGCGGCCGGTGTCGCCGCTCTCCTCGAGCGAGCGGGCGTAGAGCAGATGGCCGTCGGGGGAGCGAAAGCCCGGGTTCCGATCCCGCAGCCGATCGAGCGTCTCGATCGTCTCCCGATGGAGGCCCGCCGCGTGCTGCGCGTTCGCGAGCGCGAGCAGGATCTTGGGATCGTCCTCGAAGAGGCCCTTGCGCGCGTCGTTGCAGACCCGAATCGCCTCCTCGTGCCGGCCGGCGCGCGTCAGCTCGGCCGCGTAGCGGCTCGCCGTCTCGATGCTCGGGTTGCGCTCGTACTCGAGCAGGGCCGCACGAAGCCCCCTGGTCGGGTCGACGACGCTCCGCACGCGCCTGACCGCGCGGCGGGCGGCCAGGCTCTGGCTCAGCGACGGCAGGACCTCCGCGACGAAATAGATCAACGCGCCGAATCCGGGAAGGAACAGGATCAGGAAGATCCAGCGCATGTCGCGGCCCGTGCGCAGCACGTGCAGGATCGCGAGGCCCTGGACGACGGCGGAGAGTATGACGACCGGCATGGCCGGCATTGTCCGCGCCGACGGGCGGCGTGAAAAGGGCGGCTAGCGCATTCGTGCCGCCGTCTCCGCGAGGATCTCGTCGAGGAGCCGATCCTGCGCGTCGGAGCTGCGCGCCGGCGCGCCGTAGATGCGCGGCAGATCGGCGCTCGACAGGTAGTCCGGATGGTGCACCTCGGCGATCGTCGCGTAGTCGAACGACGCTCCGTCCTTCTCGACCGAGAGCACGTAGACGTGGACCGCGAGCGGCACGCCTTCGTCGGTGCGCATCAGCCCTGCGACCTTCTGCGTCGCGGGCAGCTCGCCGAAGTAGAGATGCCGTTTCGTGACGATCCAGCCGTTCCGCGCGAAGACGGCGCCGATCGAGCCGCCTGCCACGATCTCGTCGTGCTCGCGACGAAACCGCGGATCGATACGCGACGGATAGACGACGACCGCGAACGTGCGGCAGATCCTCTCTTCGTCGTGGACGCTGTAGAGATTCGAGACGCGATAACGCGCGTCGCTCGAAAGCACGTCGACGCCGTAGCTGCCGAAGCGGCGCTCGATGCGCTCGCTGTTCAGCAGCTCGCGCTCGGCCGCCTCGACGCGTGACGGCTCGGCGAGCGGGGCGGCGCGCTGCTGCGCGACGGCCGCAAACGCCGCGACGAGCGCGAGCGGGCCGAGCAGCGTGCGGGCGAGTCGGCGCACGGTCTTTCGGCTGACTTCGAAGGTCATTGCTTCACTCTGGATTCCGCTTCGCTCCGAATCGGTCGGTCCGGCGTCTTCCGCCGGCGCGGCCCGCAGTCTACCCGATCGGCCCCGCCGAGGAGCGTCGGCACGTGCGCCGCCGGTACCGGACTCGCGGTGGCGACAGCATCCGAGCGCCTTTTTAGGGTAATCTGCGCGTCGGCCGCGGCCGGCCCCGGCAGAATCGCGGACGCGAATGGCCGGCAGAACGAACGAGAACGAGCGGAGGATTCGCATGAGGATCGGGGTTCCGAAGGAAGTCACCCCCGGCGAGAGACGCGTCGCGACGACGCCGGAGGCCGTCGGTCAGCTCGTGAAGCTCGGCTTCGCGGTGACCGTCGAGGCCGGAGCAGGCGTCGAGGCGAGCTTTTCCGATGACGCGTATCGCGCCGCCGGCGCCGAGATCGCCGCCGACGCGGCCGCCGTCTGGTCGACGGCCGACATCGTCCTTAAGGTCCGTGCTCCCGTCGACGACGAGGTGGACCGGATGCGCCCGGGCCAGGTGCTCGTCGCGTTCCTGGCGCCGGCGCAGAACGCGCGGCTGCTCGAGCGGCTCGCGGAGAAGGGCGTGACGGCGCTCGCCGTCGAGGGCATCCCGCGGATCTCGCGCGCGCAAAAGCTCGACGCGCTCTCGTCGATGGCGAACATCGCGGGTTACCGCGCCGTCGTCGAGGCCGCGCAGCATTTCGGCCGCTTCTTCATGGGGCAGATCACGGCTGCGGGCAAGGTCCCGCCGGCGAAGGTGCTCGTGATCGGCGCCGGCGTCGCGGGCCTGTCGGCGATCGGCACGGCAAAGGGGCTCGGCGCGATCGTCCGCGCGTTCGACACGCGGCCGGCGGTCAAGGAGCAGGTCGAGAGCATGGACGCCGAGTTCCTGATGCTCGACTTCGAGGAGGAGGGCGAGGGCGTCGGCGGCTACGCGAAGGTCATGAGCCCGGAGTTCATCGCGGCCGAGATGGCGCTGTTCCGCGAGCAGGCGAGGGAGGTCGACGTCATCGTCACGACCGCGCTGATCCCGGGCAAGCCCGCGCCGAAGCTGATCACGCGCGACATGGTCGAGTCGATGAAGCCCGGCAGTGTGATCGTCGACCTCGCGGCCGAGCAGGGCGGCAACTGCGAGCTGACCGTGCCGGGCGAGGTGATTGAGCACCACGGCGTCAAGATCATCGGCTATACGGACCTGCCGAGCCGCCTGCCGGCGCAGTCGAGCCAGATGTACGCGACGAACCTGCGTCACCTGCTCGCCGACATGTGCCCCGGCAAGGACGGCAACGTCGTCGTCGACATGGACGACGAGGTGATCCGCGGCGCGACCGTCGTCAAGGACGGCCAGATCACATGGCCGCCGCCTCCGCCGAAGATCTCGGCCGCGCCTCCGAAGCCGGCGCGGGCCGCGGAGGTAGAGCCTGCAGCGGAGAAGAAGAAGCCCGCGCCCGCATGGGTCGGGCCGGCCGTGACGTTCGGGCTCGGCGCGCTCGTGCTCGCCGTCGTCGGGCTGTTCGCGCCGCCCGCGTTCATGGCGCACTTCACCGTGTTCGTGCTCGCGTGCTTCGTCGGCTACATGGTGATCTGGAACGTGACGCCGGCGCTGCACACGCCGCTGATGAGCGTCACGAACGCGATCTCGAGCATCATCATCATCGGCGCGCTCTTGCAGATCAGCTCGCCGGAGCCCGCGATCAAGTGGTCCGCGTTCGTCGCCGTGCTGATCACAGCCGTCAACATCGCCGGCGGCTTCGCGGTCACGCGCCGCATGCTCGCGATGTTCCGCAAGTAGGAGACCGCCGATGCCGAATGGACTCGTCACCGCCGCCTACATCGGCGCAACCGTGCTGTTCATCCTCGCGCTCGGGGGCCTGAGCCATCAGGAGACGGCGCGGCGCGGCAATCTCTACGGCATGCTCGGCATGGGGATCGCGCTCGTCGCGACGTTCGTCGGCGTCGTCACGGCGAACTACGGGATCCTGATCCTCGCGCTCGTCGTCGGCGGCGCGTTCGGGCTCGTGCTCGCGCGGCGCGTGCAGATGACCCAGATGCCCGAGCTCGTCGCGATCCTGCACAGCCTCGTCGGCCTCGCCGCGGTGCTCGTCGGCTTCGCGAACTTCATGGATCCGTCGACGCACCATATGGGCGTCGAGAAGACGATTCACGACGTCGAGACGTACCTCGGCATCCTGATCGGCGCCGTCACGTTCTCGGGGTCGGTCGTCGCGTTCGGCAAGCTGAGCGGCAAGATCGGCGGGAAGCCGTTGCTCCTGCCCGCGCGGCACTGGCTGAACCTCGGGCTCCTGATCGTCGCGATCTGGCTCGGCGGCTGGTTCCTCGGCGCGTCCGAGGGCGGCGCCGGCATCGTGCCGCTCGTGCTGATGACGATCGTCGCGCTCCTCTTCGGTATCCACATGGTGGCCGCGATCGGCGGCGCGGACATGCCGGTCGTGATCTCGATGCTGAACAGCTATTCGGGATGGGCCGCCGCGGCGACCGGGTTCATGCTCGAGAACGACCTTCTGATCGTGACCGGCGCGCTCGTCGGCTCGAGCGGCGCGATCCTGAGCTACATCATGTGCCGCGCGATGAACCGCAAGTTCCTGTCCGTGATCGCGGGCGGGTTCGGCACCGGCGGCGGCGCCGCCGCGGCGGCGACGGAGCAGGGCGAGGTGCGGTCGCTCGATCCGACCGAGGCCGCGCAGATGCTCGCGGACGCGAAGCGCGTCGTGATCGTGCCCGGCTACGGCATGGCGGTCGCGCAGGCGCAGCACGCGGTCTACGAGCTCACGAAGGAATTGCAGTCGCGCGGCGTCGACGTGCGCTTCGCGATCCACCCGGTCGCGGGCCGCATGCCGGGGCACATGAACGTGCTGCTCGCGGAGGCGAACGTGCCGTACGACATCGTTCACGAGATGGACGAGATCAACGACGACTTCCCTCACGTCGACGTCTCGATCGTGATCGGCGCGAACGACATCGTGAACCCGTCCGCCCAGGAGGTGCCGGACAGCCCGATCGCGGGGATGCCCGTGCTCGAGGTCTGGAAGAGCAGGACGACGTTCGTGCTGAAGCGCAGCATGGCGACGGGCTATGCCGGCGTCGAGAATCCGCTGTTCTTCAAGGAGAACACGTTCATGCTGTTCGGCGATGCGAGGGACACGCTGACGGCGCTGATCAAGGCGCTGTAGCGCGTCGTCGCCGCGAAATGCGCCGGCGGCGAGGCTCCGTCGGCCGCGGCGCGACGTCGTGCCCGTCGGCGTCCGTCGCGACGGGGCTCACCGCGGGTGTGCCGCCGCCAGTCGACCGCTGTCACCGTTGTCGCCGTCGCCGGTCGGCGACGCCGCGCGTCGTGCGACGCGGCCGTGCGGACGGCTCGGTGCGGATTCAGGAAAGTTGCGGGAAAGCGCCGCAGCCGGCGTGGTACATTGATTCGGCCCCCGCGCACGAAGAAACGGAGCGTTGCCTGTGACCCGATCGGTTCTGATGCACGCGTCGCTCGCCTTCGGGAACACGTGTCCGAGGCGGTTCCCGGCCGCCGCCGCGCTGCTGTCGGCAAGCGTGCTGCTCGCGGGATGCCAGCCGTCCGACGAGGAGCTCGCGGCCCGGCACGCCGAGACGATCGACCGGTTCTGCACCGACTGCCACAACGACCTGGACCGCGAGGCCGACATGAGCCTCGAGCACGTCGATCTCGCGCGCGTGACCGAGGATCCGGGCCTCTGGGAGAAGGTGATCGTCAAGCTGCGCGGCAACCTGATGCCGCCGCCTGGCCGCCCGCGCCCGGAGCCCGACGACGAGCAGGCGCTGGTCGCGTATCTCGAGTCGCGCCTCGACGCGGCCGCCGAGGCGAACCCGGACCCGGGCCGCGTCGGCATCCATCGGCTGAACCGCACCGAGTACGGCAACGCGATCCGCGATCTGCTGGCGCTCGAGATCGATCCGGCCGAGTTCCTGCCCGCCGACGACGAGGCGTACGGCTTCGACAACATCGCGGACGTGCTGCGGATCTCGCCGTCGCTGCTCGAGCAGTATCTGTCCGCGTCGTCGAAGATCGCCGCGCTCGCGGTCGGCGACCCGACCACGCGGGCCGTGACGAGCATCTACCGCGTGCCGCCCGATCTCGCGCAGGGCGATCACGTCGCGGGGCTGCCGCTCGGCACGCGCGGCGGGTTCTCGTTCCGCCACAACTTCCCGCTCGACGGCGAGTACGAGTTCAGGGTTTTCCTGCTGCGCAACATCGTCGGCTACATGAAGGGCCTCGAGTGGCCGCACGAGCTCGAGATCTCGATCGACGGCGAGCGCGTGTTTCTCGCGCAGGTCGGCGGCGAGGAGGACAACGCGGCGTCGGACGCGAATTTCTCCGCGGCGGCGGACGCGATCGACGAGCGATTGCGCGTCCGCGTGCCGGTCGAGGCGGGGCCTCACGAGGTCGTCGTCGCGTTCGTCCGCAAGAGCTCCGCCGAGACGCACGAGCCGCTCGAGCTCCACACGCGCGATCAGGACCTGCAGAACATGAACGGCGAGCCGCTCGTCGATCACGTGAGCCTGAGCGGGCCGTTCGATCCGACCGGACGCGGCGAGACGCCGAGCCGGGCGAGGATCTTCACGTGCCGGCCGAACAGCGACGTCGAGGAGCTGCCGTGCGCCGAGGAAATCCTTTCGACGCTCGCCCGGCGCGCGTACCGGCGGCCCGTCACCGAGGAGGATCTCGGTCTGCTGCTCCGCTTCTTCGAGTCCGGGCGCGAGAACGGCGATTTCGACTCCGGCATCCAGAACGCGCTGCGCGTGATGCTCGCGAACCCGGCCTTCCTCTACCGCAGCGAGCCCGATCCCGAGGACGTCGCGCCGGGCGAGATCTACCCGCTCGACGACATCGCGCTCGCATCGCGCCTGTCGTTCTTCCTGTGGAGCAGCCTTCCGGACGACGAGCTGCTCACCCTTGCCGAGCAGCACCGGCTGTCGGACCCCGCCGTGTACGAGGCGCAGGTGCGGCGGATGCTCGCCGATCCACGCTCGGACGCGTTGATCGAGAACTTCGTCGGCCAATGGCTCTTTCTGCGCAACCTGCGCAGCGCGCGCCCGGCCATCGAGGAGTTCCCGGACTTCGACGAGAACCTGCGCAGCGCGATGCGCGAGGAGACGGAGCTCTTCGTCGAGAGCATCATCCGCGAAGACCGCAACGTGACGGATCTGATCACGGCCGACTACACGTTCATGAACGAGCGCCTCGCGCGGCACTACGGCGTGCCCGGCATCTACGGCAGCCACTTCCGCCGTGTGCCGGCGCCGAGCGAAGAGCGCCGGGGCCTGCTCGGCCACGCGAGCATCCTGACCGTCACGTCGTATCCGAACCGCACGTCGCCGGTGCTGCGCGGCAAGTGGATCATGGAGAACGTGCTCGGCACGCCGCCGCCTCCGCCGCTGCCGAACGTCCCGTCGCTCGACGAGAACGAGCCGGGCGGCGTCGCGCGCTCCGTGCGCGAGCGGCTCGCGGAGCACCGCAGCAATCCCGTTTGCGCGTCGTGCCACGACGTGCTCGATCCGCTCGGGCTCGCGCTCGAGAACTTCGACGCGATCGGCCGCTGGCGGATCAAGGAGCCGGGCGGGATCGTGGACGCGTCGGGGCAGCTTGCGGACGGCACCGAGGTCTCCGGGCCGATCGAGCTGCGCGAGGCGCTTGCCGCGCGGCCGGAGCAGTTCGTCGGCGTGATCGTCCAGAAGCTCCTGACGTATGCCCTGGGCCGCGGCCTCACGCCGACCGACATGCCGACGGTGCGGAAGATCGTCCGCGACGCGGCGGAGCACGACTACCGCTTCTCGGCGCTCGTGCTCGGCATCGCGAACAGTACACCGTTCAGGCTGAAGCGCGCGGAGCCGGATCCGGCGACGACGACCGCAGCGAACGACCGGCTAGGGTCGAGGAGCGTGGCCGAGTAACAGTAACGATGCGCCGCTATTCGGGCCGATCGGCTTCTTCCTCGGGCCGATCGGCTCGTTCCGCCGGGACGAACTCGGCCGCGTCCGGGATGCGGCTCAACATCCAGCGCTGCACCGCCTCGGCCTCGGCCACCGCGTTGTTGTTGCGCTGCACGAGCACGCGCAGATAAAGCTCCGACGCGTCGTCGGGGGCCGTATCGATCTCCGCGCGGATGCAATTGACGTACTCCTGCATCGCCTGAAAGTACGCGTGGGTGTCGGCGACGACTCGGCTCTCGTTGCCTTCGATCTCTTCCTGCGGCGGGATCTGGACGAGCGGCGGCTGGTCGCACCCCGCCCGAGCATCGACGGCCGCGCCGCCGAAGAGCAGCGCGATCACCGCAAGTGCCGAGGCTTCGCGATCGGTGGCCATCTGCGGCTCCTCCCAAGTCCGTGTTCGCCGAGACGGTAGCACAGCCTCCCGTGGTCGCACTATCGGTCGACGGTCTGGGTCGACGGTCCGACCGACGCTCTTGACGTGCGAACGGCCGTCCCCATATCCGGGCACGGTCGCGCCGCGACGTCGGTTACGGCGCGGAAACGGAGGCATGGAATGGAGAGGATCTACTGGCCCGCGGCGGCCGTTCAGGCGTATCTGCAACTCATCCAGTTGAACCTTGCCCTGTGGCGGCCTCAGGTCGCCGAATGGCTGCACAGCGAGGAGGCGGAGCCGTCGCTCAAAATGCTGCTGCTCGCCGTGCCGTGCTCGCCGACGATCCACTGAGCGCACGGCGGCGCACCGCTTCCGCACGCCCGATGAGCCTGCCGCCCCGGCAGGCGGGCACCCTGCACCCGGTATCACCGATGGCCCTTCGCGCCGTGCCTCTTCGGCGGTAACGGGCGTAGAATCCGGGAGGTAAGTCCCGGAGAGGGCGGGGAGGGAAGTCATGGTGCGACTCGGCGTTGCAGCACTTGCGTCTTTCTGGTTTGCGGCCACGGCATCGGCTCACCATTCCGTCGCGGCGGAATTCGACACGTCACAGCAAGGCTCGCTGGAGGGCGAGATCACGCAGGTGTGGTTCAGCAATCCGCACGTGCGCTATCGCCTGACCGTCACGAAACCCGACGGCACGACCGAGGACTGGGAGCTGCAGGGCGGCAACGTCACGAACCTGCTGCGCCAGAACTGGACCGAGGATTCGCTGCGCGTCGGCGATAAGGTCACGGCGTACGGCGACCTCGGCCGCGGCGGCGCGAAGAAGCTCAACATCCGGCGCGTGGTCACGGCCGACGGGCGCGTCGTGCCGCCGCCGCGCGAGCAGGGCGCTCGGCCGAGCCGAAACGAGATCAACGCGAGCGCCGACAAGGACTACGGCTACGGCAGCCCCGGCCGCCCCGTGGACATTACCGGCCTCTGGCGCAACGACTATCGCTGGCGCGTCACGGTCGACGACCTCGAGCCGAAGCCGACGCCGTTCACGGCCGAGGGCCGGCGGCTCTTCGAGGCGACCGAGGCATGGCACGACTACTCGCTGCGCTGCCTCGCGCCGGGACTGCCGAGAGTCTTCGGCGCGCCGTACAACATGGAGATCGTCGACGCCGGCAGCCACTACCTGTTCGTCTACATCGAGCACAACACGCCGCGGTGGGTGTGGATGGACGGCCGCAGCGCGCCGCCGGACCATCCGTCGACGCCGATGGGGTTTTCGGTCGGCCACTGGGAGGGCAACGTCCTGGTGATCGAGACGACCCATCTCTCAGGGGGCTGGCTCGACGGCTCGGGCCTGCCGATGTCCGGCCGCGGCACGCGGATCGTCGAGCGCTACACGCCGAGCGAGGACGGCCTGTCGATGGAGCGGGTGATGACGATCCACGACCCGTACTACACGGAGCCGCTCGTGCGCACGCGCTGGTCGGCGAGGGGCGACGACGTCACGATCGTCGAGCAGGCGCCGTGCGATCCCGACAGCTACTACCGCGACCTCGCGGCGAGCGGCCGGCTCGAAGCGCATTTCGCGCGCTGACGAGCGCGCGCGCTTAGCGGCCTCGGGGTCCCAGGCGCCGTCAGGCACGGGCGGCGGCTCGTCGCCGCCCGGCGAACGACGCCGGACGCCGAACCGCCGCTCGACCGACGCGTCGCCGGACCGCGACCGAGGACATGCGGCGGCGGCGCCGTCTTCCGCAGCGGTGCGGGATGAAGCGGCGGCCCTCGCCGCTTCGGTATTTCCCCGGGGAGCTTCCCGCCGGTTACCATGCGCGCCGAGTTTTCGGTTTCCACATTCTGAACCAGCGCATGTCGGACAAGCTCCTCGTCTTCCTCAAGGAAATCACCAAGAACTTCCGCGACTTCTTCCCGATCCTCGCCGTCGTCGTGATTTTCCAGTGGGCCGTCGTCGGGCAGCCGATGCCGGATCTGTGGGCACGTCTCGGCGGGATCCTGCTGACGCTGGTCGGCCTCACGCTGTTCGTGCGCGGCCTCGACATGAGCGTCTTCCCGCTCGGGCAGAGCCTCGCGGACGGCGTCGTGAGCCGCAGGAGCATGCTCGTGCTCGTCATCTTCGGCTTCGCGGTCGGCTTCGGCAGCACCGTCGCCGAGCCCGCGCTCGCCGCCGTCGCCGAGCAGGCGGCGTCGACGGCGCACGAGGCCGGGCGCCTCGCCGGCGGGGAGGCGGAAATGGCGCGGTTCGCCCTCGTGCTGCGCTACGTCGTCTCCGCGGCCGTCGGGCTCGCGGTCGCGACCGGCGTGTTCAGGATCCTGAAGGGCTGGCCGGCCACATGGTTCGTGTTGCCGGGTTACGCGCTCGCGACGGTCGTCGCGCTGTCGAACGAGTCGCCGCTCGCCGCCGTGGCGTTCGACGCGGGCGCCGCGGCGACGTCGGCGATCAACGTCCCGCTGATGATGACGCTCGGCACGGGCCTGGCGTCGCTGATCGAGGCTCGCGATCCGCTGACCGACGGCTTCGGCCTGATCGCGGTCGCGAGCCTGATGCCGATGGTCGTGATCCAGCTCGCCGCCGTCGCGCTCGGCGGCTGACCGCTGCCATAGAGCGAAGGACTGCGCTTGGAGTTGCTCGGAACGCTTTGGGCCGGAACGGTCGGCACGGTGAGCGATCTCGTGCCGATTGCGGTCCTGTTCGCGATCTTCCAGTTCGTCGTCCTCCGCAAGCCGTTGCCGGACCTCGGCCGCATTTCGATCGGGCTCTTCTACGTCGTCGTCGGGCTCACGCTGTTTCGGGTCGGTCTCGGCGTGTCCCTGATTCCGACCGGTGCCTCGATGGCGCGGCAGCTCGCATCGCTCGAGCATCCGGCCGAAGGCTGGACGGCGTACCTGCCGATCGTTCTCTTCGCCGGATCGATCGGCTTCACGGCAACCCTGATCGAGCCGACGCTGATTGCCGTCGCGAACCGGGTCCGAGACCTGTCCGGCGGCACCGTTCAGCCGTGGACGCTGCGAATCGTCATCGCGCTCGGCGTGGCCGGCGGCCTCACGCTCGGCACGCTGCGGATCGTGCTCGGCGTGCCGTTCGAGCTGGTGATCACCGCGATGGTGATCCTGATCGCGCTGCTCGTGCTCGGGGCGCCGCGCACGATGGTGCCGCTCGCGCTCGACAGCGGCGCGATCGCGACGTCCGTCGTCACCGTGCCGCTGATCGCGGCGTACGGGATCGCGCTTGCGGAGACGCTCCCGGGCAGGTCGGTTCTGATCGACGGGTTCGGCCTGATCATCATGGCGCTGCTCGGGCCCGCGGTCACGCTGCTGCTGTTTGCCCAGGCCTACCGCCTGTACCAGAATTGGCTGAAGAGAGGAGAGAATCGTGCAGTTTAAGCTGCTGGTAGCCCTGACCGACGACTCGAAGGTGCGGCCGATCCTGAAGGCCGCGCGAGAGGCCGGCGCCACGGGCGCGACCGTGATCACGAGCGCGCGCGGCGAGGGCCTGAAGCCGGAGAAGACGTTCTTCGGGCTCGACGTCACGCGTCACCGCGACATCGTGTTCTTCGTCGTCGAGGAGCATCTGAGCCGCCGAATTCTCGAGCGGATCGCGGAGGCGGGACAGTTCGACGGCGAGCCGGGCTCCGGCATCGCCTTTCAGGTCGACATCGAGGACGCGATCGGCCTCACGTCGCAGATCGAAGAGTTGTCGAAACGCATCGGCGAGGAAATCTGACCGATCGCCGCCGCGGCCCGGACGCCGAAGGCGCCGCCGCGGATCCCGACGTACCGCACGCGTGACGATGCACGCGGCTCGGGCCTCGTGAGCTCGGCCTCGATGCGTTCGCGCGAGCACTCGACGGACGAAGGCGAGCGCCGCGAAAAGCGCGTCCTGCGCGCGCGCGTCCGGGCGGAAATGATGTGGCCCGCGCAACGACCTCGAGAAGAATACCGTCGCGCGATTCTGCACTCCGCCCCGCCGGATACTTCTCGCAAACCGTGGCACGATTGGTGCATCGGCGCCCGTCGATGGCGGCGCCGACGCGACGTTCGGAGCTCGAAATCTCCGAGGACATGACGTTTCAGCGCCGCAGCTGGCTCGTCGAGCGCGCGGCGTGGATCCTCCTCGGCGCGATCCTGGTTGCGGCGCTGCTCGGCGTCTTCGGCGGCGGCGGCCCGGCCGCGTCGACCGATAGGGTATCCGAGGATGGGAACCTGTCGATGCAATACGATCGCTTCTCGCGCATCGAAGCTCCGACGCGGCTGCGCGTCGTCGTCACCCCGCCCGTCGAAGCCGGCACGACGCTGCGGCTTTGGCTCGCGCGCGAGTACGTCGAAGCGCTCGAGATCGAGAGCATCCTCCCCGAGCCGAGCCGAGTCGAGGCGGCGTCGGACCGCTACGTATTCGAGTTCCCGCTGACGGCTGCGGGCGAGACCTCGACGATTCTTTTCCGCGTCGAGCCGCGCGAAGCGTGGCACGTCGAAGGGCGACTCGGCATCGACGGCGGAAGCGAGCTTCGATTCGATCAATTCGTCTACCCGTGAAGAGCGTGCAGGATCGAGCGCGCCTGCAGGCGTTCGCGATTCGCGGACGTGCAGCGGGCCGTCGCGCGATCCGGTCGAGGAGGGCACGGAATGGAAGCGATCGTCCATGCTTTCTGCATCTACGTGTTCCTGCTCGTCCTGCTGCGGATCGCCGGCAAGCGGACGCTTGGGGAGATGACGTCGTTCGACTTCGTGCTGGTGCTGATCATCGCGGAGACGACCCAGCAGGCGCTGATCGGCGACGACTTCTCCCTGACCGGCGCGATGCTCCTGATCGGCACGCTCATCGGGCTCGACATTGCGCTCTCGCTGCTGAAGCGGAAGTGGCCGAGGGTCGATCGGCTCGTCGAGGGCGTGCCGATGGTCATCGTCGAGCACGGCAGGCCGCTGTGGGATCGAATGTACAAAGCACGAGTCGACGAAAGCGACGTGCTGAGCGCGGCCCGGGAGTTGCAAGGTCTGCGCAACCTCGACGAGATCGAGTACGCGGTGCTCGAACGCAGCGGCTCGATTTCGATTCTGCCGAAGCGGCGATGAGGCGGTGACTGTCAATAGGTGCTCGTTCGGGCGGAACCGGAGGTCGATCCGCACGTGTTCTTCCCGGGAAGCGCTGCGCGGTGCCGACGTGGATCGAGTACCGCGACTGACAACGGTCCACAGGGAGAAGTGAAATTGCAGCCTCAGCGAAGACCTGATCTGGCGCTCCTGCATTTCATCGAGCGCCTGCCGACGACGATCCGGGAGATCATCCTCGCGAGGTGCTGTCAGGCATTCAATCGCCTGCAGCTCGATCAGGCTCAGGATCTTTTCGCGACCTTCCGCGCGATAGTGTCGGCTCCGGATCTCGAAACCCGCGCATACGCGTGCGCAAAGATGGCCGCGGTCCTCGAGCTCGCGCTGCACGACGAGGCGGCCGCGACGCATGCCGAGCTCGCCGAGCGTCTCGAGAAGGCGGGTCGGCAGGCGGGCAGCCTCGATCTGCAGACACCGCTCGCGCAAAAGCATTGGCAGGGCGCGCGGGAGGAGTTCTTTGCGCTGCGCCGCGACGTGCTCGCGGTCGACGCGCTCCATGAGATGCTCGTACAGGCCCCGGTGGGGCGTCGGCCGGCGGAGGTCGAGGGGTAGCCGGGCGAGCGGCAAGAACGACTGGGTGGTGCCGAGGAGAGGACTTGAACCTCCACGGGGTCGCCCCCACTGGCACCTGAAGCCAGCGCGTCTACCAGTTCCGCCACCTCGGCAAGGGGCTGGAAGGCGCACGAATGTACTGGCCGCCTTCGGCTCTGTCAAACGGTTTCGGCGCTCGGGGAGCGATTCGTTATAAGATGCGTCCCCGATGAGCCTACCAGCCTTGCCCGGGCGCCGGACGACCTCCTGATGGCGCCACGAGACCGGCCTCCCGGCCACGACCGCGAGCGCCGCTACGAGCATCCGATCCCGAGCCGCGACGAGATCTGCAAGTCGATGGAGCAGGCCGACGGGCCGCTGACGCTGAAGGCGTTGGCCGGCCGGTTCGGCATCCATACCGACGCGCACCGCCGCGCGCTCGAGAATCGGCTGAAAGCGATGGTCCGGGACGGCCAGCTGATCCGGAACCGCGCCGGCCAGTTCTGCCTGATCCGTCACCTCGATCTCGTGACCGGCGTCGTGCTCGCGCACCGCGACGGTTACGGCTTCGTCCGTCCCGACGACGGCAGCGACGACGTCTACCTGCCTCCGCGGCAGATGCGCTCGTTGTGGGACGGCGATCGGGTCGCGGTCCGCGTCAGCAGCGACCGGGCGGGACGGCGCGAGGGGCGCGTGGTCGACATCCTCGAGCGGAGCAAGACGACTCTCGTCGGCCACTTCCGCACCGAGCGCGGCATCGACTACGTCCTCGAGGAGGGCGAGACCCGCACCGAGGTGCTGATCGCCCGCGGCGAGCGGCACGGCGCGAAGCCGGGCGATCTCGTGCACGTCGAGATCGTGCAGCACCCGACCGAGCACAGCCTCGCGATCGGGCGCGTCGTGAAGGTCGTCGGGCGGCTGGACCAGCCCGGCATCGAGACCGAGGTCGCGATCCTCGCCCACGGCATCCCGAACGAGTGGCCCGAAGCCGTCCTCGAGGCGGCGCGCCGGCTGCCGCCGCACGTGCCGCCGCGCGCGAAGCAGGGGCGCGAGGACCTGCGCAAAGTGCCGCTCGTCACGATCGACGGCGAGGACGCGAAGGACTACGACGACGCGGTGTACTGCGAGCCTCACGGCGACGGCTTTCGGCTGATCGTCGCGATCGCGGACGTCAGCCACTACGTCGAGCCCGACACGGCGCTCGATCGCGAGGCGCAGCTGCGCGGCACGTCCGTGTACTTTCCGGACCGCGTCGTGCCGATGCTGCCCGAGGAGCTCTCGAATGGCCTCTGCTCGCTGAATCCGCAGGTGGACCGGCTGTGCTTCGCGTGCGAGATGATCGTCTCGCGCCAGGGGCAGGTGAAGCGCTCGCGCTTCTTCAGCGCCGTGATGCGCTCGGCCGCCCGTCTCACGTACGACGAGAGCGCCGCCCTCCTCGAGAGCGGGAAGCCGCGCGGACCGCACGCGAAGCTCCTGCCGATGCTGATGTGCCTGCGCGACGTCTACCGGGCCTTCGCCCGCGCGCGCCGCAGGCGCGGCTCGCTCGATTTCGACCTGCCGGAGACGAAGATCGAGCTCAACGTGCACGGCAAGGTCGAGGCGATCCATCCGGTCGAGCGCCGCGAGACCCATCGGCTGATCGAGGAGTGCATGATCGCGGCGAACGTCGAGGCGGCGAAGATGATCCGGAAGTCGCGCCTGCCGTCGCTGTACCGCGTGCACGAGGGGCCGGACGCCGAACGGCTCGAGGAGCTCACGCTCTTTCTGCGCAGCTTCGGCTTCAAGGTGCCGCCGCCCGGTAAGCTCACGCCGAAGCATCTCGCCGACGTCATCGAAAAGGTCGGCGGCAAGCCCGAGTCCGAGCTGGTCGAGACGGTCGTGCTGCGCTCGATGAAGCAGGCGCGCTATCAGCCCCGCAACATCGGGCACTTCGGCCTCGGCCTCGCCGCGTACGCCCACTTTACGTCGCCGATCCGGCGTTATCCGGACCTGCTCGTGCATCGCGCGATCAAGTGGGCGATCGAGAAGCGCTCGCCGAAGGGCTACCCGTACACGCTGCCCGAGATGGAGCAGCTCGGCGAGCGCTGCTCGCGCTACGAGCGCCGCGCGGACGAAGCGGTGTGGGACGTCGAGGAGCAGTTGAAGTGCCTCTACATGAGCACGCGCATCGGCGAGGAGTTCCGTGTCATCGTGAGCTCCGTGGTGCCGTTCGGGCTCTTCGTGCGCGTGCCGGAGCTCAAGGTCGACGGGCTCGTCCACGTCTCGTCGCTGCCGACGGACTACTACCACCGTGATCCGACCGGGACGAAGCTCGTCGGCGACCGCACCGGCCGGACGTACCGGCTCACGGACACTCTCGACGTCCGGCTCGTCGGCGTGAACGTCGAAGAGCGCAAGATCGACTTCGTGCCGATCGAGCGGGCCGGCGACGGGCCGGCGGCGGCCCCGCGGCGGAGGCGGCGATGACGGCGCGACGCGTCTACGGCGTGCACGCGGTCCGCGCCGTGCTCGAGCGCCGCCCGGAGGCGGTCGTCCGCGCGCTCGTGCTCGACGAGGCGGCCGGCGGTCGGCTCGCGGAGCTCGTCGCCGAGCTCGAGGCCCGCGGCGTCGCCGTCGAGCGCGCGAGCCGGCGCGAGCTCGATCGGCTGACGGGCGGCGCCGTGCACCAGGGGATCGTCGTCGAATCCTCGGCCGAGGCCGAGTTCTCGCTGACCGACTTCGAGGAGCTCGTGATCGCGCGCGGCAGCGACGTCCGCGTGCTCGTGCTCGACGGCGTCGAGGACCCGCGCAATCTCGGCGCGTGTCTGCGCACCGCGGACGCCGCCGGGATCGACGCGGTCGTCGTGCCGCGGTCGCGGGCCGCGAAGCTGACGCCGGCCGCCCGCAAGGTCGCGACCGGCGCGGCGGAGACCCTGCCCGTGCTGAGCGCGCCGAGCCTCGGCAAAGTGCTGAGATGGCTCAGAAGCGCCGGCGTGCAGGTCGTCGGCGCCGACCCGAGCGGCCGGCCGCTCTTCGATCTCGAGCTCGTGCCGCCGATCGCGCTCGTCCTCGGCGGCGAGGGAAGGGGGCTCAAGCCGTCGACCCGCGACGCATGCGAGGCGCTCGCCGCGATCCCGATGTACGGCCGCGTCGAGAGCCTCAACGTGTCCGTCGCCGCCGCGCTCATGATGTACGAGGTCGTGCGCCGGGCGCCGCCCGGCGCCGGCGGGCCCGGCCCGGCTTGAGGTTCTCGGGCCCGTCGCGTAGCATGGCGCGCCCGGCCGGGTACGCGGCCGATTCACTCCTTGCCTCACCGCGCGGACGGGAGGCTGTAACCCGAGAGGAGTCCGATGAGACACTACGAAGTCGTATTCCTGGTCCATCCGGACCAGAGCGAGCAGGTGCCGGCCATGCTCGAGCGCTATCGCTCGATGATCGAGGGCGCCGGCGGCAAGATCCATCGTCAGGAAGACTGGGGCCGGCGTCAGCTCGCGCACTCGATCGCGAAGGTCCACAAGGCGCATTACCTGCTGATGAACATCGAGTGCGACAAGCCGACGCTCGACGAGCTCGTCGGCGCGTTCCGCTTCAGCGACGCGGTGCTGCGCCACCTCGTGATCCGGCGCGACCGGGCGATCACCGAGCCGTCGCCGATGGCGAAGGCGCAGGAAGAGGACAAGTCCCGCGAGGCGCCGCAAAGCGCCCGCGGCGCGCGCCGCGAGTCGGAGGAGGCTTCCGCCTCCGGAAACCGGGGCGAGCGCTCCGCGAGCGGCGACGAGCGCCCCGCGGAGACGCAAGAAGAGTCGGCCTGAGCACGCCCGGGATCGAGGAGACGGAACATGGCACGTTACTTTCGGCGCAAGAAGTTCTGCCGCTTCACCGCGGAAGGCGTCGAGGAGATCGACTACAAGGATCTGGCGACGCTGAAGGCGTACATCACGGAAACCGGGAAGATCGTCCCGAGCCGCATCACGGGGACGCGCGCGCCGTACCAGCGTCAGCTCGCGACCGCGATCAAGCGGGCGCGCTTTCTCGCGCTGCTGCCGTACACGGACCAGCACTGATCGGCGTCGCAAGGCTGCCGATCGGATCGGCCGATCGGGCGCGGCACGTGCCGCGCCGGGCGTTCGCATGCCGGGACGCCGGCGTGCGCTTGGGCGCCGGCGCGTCGAGCCCGCTCCGTGCGGCCGCCGTGCGGCGCGGCCGTGAGTCGCCGTGCCGGCCGAGACGCACATGAAGGCATTCGTCGACTGGCTCCTTGCGCGCCGGTGGAGGCCGATCCTGGTCGCGGGCGCGACGATGCCGCTCGTGCCGATCGTCTCCGCCGCATTGGTCGCGCTCGAGACGGTGCGGGCCGGCGTCGGGCCGACGCTGCCCCTCGCGGCGCTCGGCGGCGCGATGTTCGTGCTGCTGTGGACGGTCGTCGGCCCGCAGCTCGGGCTCGACCCGCTGCTGATGTCGGTGTATGGCGGCGTCGCGGTCGCGGTCTTCGCGGTCGGCGTCGGGCTCGGTGCGCTGCTGCGCTGGGCGGGCCGGCTCGTGCTCGCCTTCGAGGCGGTCCTCGTCGTCGGCACTGGCGCCGTGCTGCTCGCGAACCTGTTCGGTCCCGGCGGCAGCGAGCTCCTCGCGCCGGTCTTCGACCGGCTCCTCGAGGCGCTCGAGTCGGATCAGGAGATGACCCAGGCGCAGCTCGACGCGTTCCGGCAGGCGGAGCCGCTCGTGCTCGGGCTGCTCGCCGCGGGGTTCACGACGACGCTCGTGCTGTCGTTGTTTCTCGCGTACTGGCTCTGCGCCATCGCGGTCGGCGAACCTCGCTTCGGCGCGGAGTTTCGCGCGTTGCGCCTGAGCCGCGTGATCGGCATACCTGCGACGATTCTGGTCACGGTCGGTCTGGTGCTGCAGGCACCCGTGGTACAGAATCTGACGGCGCTGGCGCTCGTCGGCTTCCTCTTCCAGGGGCTCTCCGTGATGCACGCGTGGGCCCATGCGCGGAGCTGGCACGCCGGGTATCTTGCGCCCGTGTACGTGCTGCTGCTGCTGACGCCGTTGCGGGGCTACGTCGTGCTCGCGCTCGCGGCGGCCGGATTGATGGACAATTGGTTCGATTTGCGTGCGCCGCTGCGCCCGCGAAGGTAGTTGGAGACGACCTGATGCAAGTCATTCTGCTGGAGAAGATCGAAAACCTGGGCGGCATCGGCGACCTCGTGAAGGTCAAGCCGGGCTACGCCCGCAATTACCTAATACCGAAAGGCAAGGCGACGGTCGCGACGCCGGAGAACATCGCGAAGTTCGAGGAGCGCCGCGCCGAGCTCGAGAGGCGGGCGGCGGAGGAGCTCGCGGCCGCGAAGGCCCGCGCGAAGAAGCTCGAGGGCCAGGCCGTGCGCATCAAGGCGCAGGCGGGACCCGAGGGGAAGCTCTTCGGCTCGATCGGCACGATCGACATCGCCGAGGCGGTGTCGGCGCTCGGCATCGAGGTCGAGCGCAGCGAGGTGCGGCTGCCGGAAGGGCCGATCCGCGTCGTCGGCGATCACGAGGTCGAGCTGCACCTGCACAGCGACGTGAGCGTCAAGATCACCGTCGCCGTCGAGTCCGCGGATCAGGTCGTGGAGTGAGCGCGGCGCGCAGATGATCGCCGCCTGGGTCCGCTCCGCCGCCGCCCATGGCTGAGTCGTTCTCGAGGCTCGGTCGTCGCGCGTCCGAAAAGCTGCGGCTGCCGCCGCATTCGGTCGAGGCCGAGCGCTCCGTGCTCGGCGGCCTCATGCTCGATCAGCGGGCGTGGGATCAGGTCGCCGACGCGATAGAGGCGTCCGACTTCTACCGGGCCGACCACCGCCTGATCTTCAACGCGATCGCGACGCTCGTCGAGCGCGACCAGCCGCCCGATGCGATCACGGTCGGCGAGCAGCTCGCGCGTCAGGGCGAGCTCGAGGCGGCCGGCGGCCTCGACTATCTCGCGCAGCTCGTCGAGGAAACGCCGAGCGCGGCGAACATCCGTGCCTATGCGCGCATCGTCCGCGAGCGGGCGATGCTGCGTCAGCTGATCGAGATCGGCGGCGACATCGCGGCGAGCGCGCACGAGGAGTCGGGCCGCACCGTCGAGGAGCTCGTCGACCTCGCCGAGCAGCGCGTGTTCGAGATCGCGGATCGCGGCCAGCGGCGCGGCTCGGGGTTCATCGCGCTGAAGCACATCCTGCCGAAGACGATCGATCGCCTCGACGTGCTGAGCCACACCGAGGGCGAGATCACCGGCATCTCGACCGGGTTCACCGACATGGACCGCATGACCGCGGGCCTGCAGCGCGGCGACCTGATCATCATCGCGGGTCGGCCGTCGATGGGGAAGACGACGTTCGCGATGAACATCGCCGAGAACGCCGCGATCGGCGCGAACGTTCCGGTCGCCGTGTTCAGCATGGAAATGTCCGCGGAGCAGTTGAGCTTCCGCATGATCGGCTCGATCGGGCGTGTGAGCCAAAGCCACCTGCGCACGGGCCGGTTGACGGACGAGGACTGGTCACGCATCGAATCGGCCGTGTCGATGATGTCGAACGCGCCGATCTTCATCGACGACAGCGCGGGGCTCACGCCGACGGACGTGCGCGCGAGGGCGCGGCGCCTGAAGCGTGAGCAGGGGCTCGGTCTCGTCGTCGTCGATTACCTGCAGCTGATGCAGGTGACGGGAACGACGGAGAACCGCGCGACCGAGATCTCGGAGATTTCGCGCTCGCTGAAGGCGCTCGCGAAGGAGCTCGACGTGCCCGTCATCGCGCTGTCGCAGCTGAACCGCAGCGTCGAGCAGCGGACGGACAAGAAGCCCGTGATGTCGGATCTGCGTGAGAGCGGCGCCATCGAGCAGGACGCCGACCTCATCGTGTTCATCTATCGGGAAGAGGTCTACGATCCCGATACGCCGCGCAAGGGCATCGCGGACATCATCATCGCGAAGCAGCGCAACGGCCCCGTCGGCGAGTTCCACCTGACGTTCCTCGGCGAGTTCACGAAATTCGAGAACCTCGTCGCCGAGGCGTACGGGGAGGGCGTGTACTAGGCTCGAGCGCTACGCCTGCCCCCGGGCGATCCGCCGCGTCCGCGCGGTCAATCGAGGAAGAACCCCATCTTCACGCCAGCGAGCTGAATCACATCGTTGTCCTCGAGCTTGCGGGCCTGCTGGCCGATGCTCGAGCCGTTCACGAGCGGGTAATCGCCCTCGCGGCCGCTCTCGACGTGGACGATGAAGTAGCCCTCCGCGCGCCGCGTGATCGCCGCGACCTGCACGCCGGGCCGTCCGAGCGTCGTCAGCGCCTTCGTCAGCGTGAGCTCGCGCCCGGCGAACGAGCCTGAGAGCACCTGCAGCTTCGCGAGCGGCAGCGGCGCCGCCGACGTGTCGACGTCCTGCGTGATCGTCGACGAGAGGCTCGCCGCTCTCGCCGCGGACCTTGTCGATGCGGACGCGTGCGGCGCGCGCGCGGCCGCCTCCTCCGTCGCCCGTGCGGCCCTCGCGAGCTGCCTCTCCATCTGACGGTTCGGCTCGATGACCATCGTCTTCTCGAACTCGTCGTCCATCGCGTGCTCGACGCGGTCGTCGACGTAGCGGAGCTGATGATGCCCGACGGTGATGATGTCGCCGTGCTGGAGCGCGTGCTTCTTGATCAGCTTGCCGTTGACGTAGGTGCCGTTCGTGCTGTTCAGATCCTCGAGGAACGAGTCGTTGAGGATGTTGATCAACAACGAGTGATGGCCGCTGACGGCCGCGTTGTCGATGCGGATATCGTTGTCCGGCAGGCGGCCAACCGTGTAACGCTCCTTGGTCATGTTGTATTCGGCCAAGGTCTGACCATCCAGGCTAAGGATCAAACGTGGCATGGCTGTCGTCCCGGTTCATCCAAATAGGCTGCGAAACTTCCCCAGCAGGCCGGCGTCCGCAGGGAAACTGTCGATCACGTGCACGAGCCCGACAGAAACGTTGTCTCGCCCGCCGTTGTCGTTCGTCAGCTTGATGAGCTGCTCGGCGATCGTTTCCACGTCGTTCTCGAACGTGCTGATCGTCAAGTGTATGTCCTCGTCCTCGACCATGTCGGGGAGGCCGTCGGAGCAGAGCAGGAAGTAGTCCCCGCGCTCGACCTCGACCTCCTGCACCTCGACCTCCACGGTCGCTTCGACGCCGAGCGCGCGGGTCACGTAGTTACGGTTCGTCGAGCGCTGCGCCTCCTCGGGAGAGTAGAAGCCGCGATCGACGAGCTCCTGCAGCAGCGAGTGGTCCATCGTGATCTGCTCGAACTTCGTGCCCCTCAACCGGTAGAGGCGCGAGTCTCCGACGTGCGCGACGGATGCACGATTGTCGTAGAAGAGGCAGGCCACGAGCGTCGTGCCCATGCCCTCGCACTGCGGCTGCGACTGAGCGGTCTGGTTGATGATCTTGTTCGCGCGCGCGACGGCATCGCGCAGCACGATCGTTTGCCGCATCAGCCCCGTCGCCGGCTCGATGTCGTTGCGCTTCTCGCGCTTGCACGCCTCCGTGACCAGATCGACGATCGTCTTGACGGCGATGCCGCTCGCCACTTCCCCGGCGTTGTACCCGCCCATCCCGTCGGCGAGGACCCAGAGGCCGATGTCCGGCGCGGCGGCAATCGCGTCCTCGTTGTGGTCGCGTACGCGGCCGACGTCGGTCATTTCGACGTGGGCGAACTTCCCTCTGAGACTCATGTTTGCGAATCGGCCGATCGGCGGGAATGCGCGCTCACGCGCACGGTAAGTCAGACGCATGCACAACCGGCATCGCGCATCGCTCTCGCCGTCGCGGTGCCGTCGGGGTAACGGTATGCCGGGGGCTTTGCGAGCGCCGTGTCGGCGGTCGCAGCGACCGCATCGGGCACGTCGCTCCGAATGGAGCCGTAGGGTCCACGCGGCTTGTTCGTGATCACGAACATCAGGTCTGTCATCGAGTTTCCCCGGAAGGGCGGTTGCCGGTCAGCAGCTGGCAAAGGCTACCACGGGGGGCAAATAAGTCCGTGTGCCCGTTCACGTTTCCGCCGTCGAGCAGCGCGGTCGGCCTAGCCGAGGGGCCGAGCACGATCCCCGCCCGCGTCTGCGAGGAGCCCGTCAGCCGCGCCGTTCCGAAGCCGGTCAGCGCCACCGTGTTCGAGGGGAGATCATACATAAGAATCGCGGGGTTGATATCCCTGTGGACACGCGTGGGCGGTCGCGTGATCGGGCGCTTCGGAAGCCGGGACGCGGCGCTCGAGCGCCTGCCGCGCGCGCAGGGACGATCCGCTATGCTGCGCGCATGGCGAAGGTGAAGTCGGTCTATGTCTGCGAAGCGTGCGGTGCGCGTCAGCCGAAATGGCAGGGGCAATGCCCGGACTGCGGCGCATGGAACTCGCTCGTCGAGTCCGCCTCGCCGGATCGTCGCTCGTCGCGAGCCGAGCGCGCGCAGTACGCGGGCCGGGTCGAGCTCGCGCGGCTCGACACGCTCGAGGCCGGCAACGTGGAGCGGCTCGAGAGCGGGCTCGGCGAGCTCGACAGGGTCCTGGGCGGCGGCCTCGTGCCGGGATCGGTCGTATTGCTCGGCGGCGATCCCGGCATCGGCAAGTCGACGCTGCTGCTCGAGGCCGTCGCGAATCTTGCCGCGACCCGGGCCGTCTGCTACGTGACGGGCGAGGAGTCGCTCGATCAGATCGCGCTCAGGGCGAGGCGGCTCGGCGTCGGCCGCGCGCCCGTGCAGCTCGTCGCCGAGACGTGCGTCGAGGCCGTCCTCGCCCAGCTCGACGCGGCGCCGCCGGCGGTCCTCGTGATCGATTCGATCCAGACGCTCTACACCGACGCGCTCGAGTCGGCGCCGGGCTCCGTGACGCAGCTCAGAGAGTCGACCGCGCAGCTCGTGCGGTTCGCGAAGACCAGGCAGGTCGCGACGCTGCTCGTCGGGCACGTCACGAAGGAGGGGACGCTCGCGGGTCCGCGCGTGCTCGAGCACATGGTCGACGCCGTGCTCTATTTCGAGAGCGACGCCGGCAGCCGCTTCAGGATCGTGCGCGCGGTGAAGAACCGGTTCGGGGCGGCGAACGAGCTCGGCTTCTTCGTGATGGGCGACGACGGTTTCAAGGAGGTCAAGAACCCGTCCGCGATCTTTCTCGCGCGGCGCGCAGAGCCCGTGCCCGGCAGCGTGACGCTGATCAGCCGCGAAGGCTCGCGGCCGATCCTCGTCGAGGTGCAGGCGCTCGTCGACCAGAGCCTGTCGGGTCACCCGCGCAGGCTCGCGCAGGGCTTCGATCCGCAGCGCCTCGGTCTCTTGCTCGCCGTCCTGCACCGGCACTGCGGGATCGGCATCGGCGACTGCGACGTCTACGCGAACGTCGTCGGCGGGCTGCGCGTGACGGAAACGGCGTCCGATCTCGCGGTCGTGCTCGCCGTGCTGTCGAGCTTCAGGGAACGGCCGTTGTCGGAGGGTCTTGCGGTATTCGGCGAGGTCGGTCTGACCGGCGAGATCCGCCCGGTGCCGTACGGCGAGGAGCGCGTCGCGGAGGCCGAGAAGCACGGCTTCCGCCGCGTCGTCGTTCCGAAGGCGAACCGGCCGCGCCGCTCCGGGATCGACGTCGTCGCGGTCGACAAGCTCGTCGACGCGCTCGACGCGCTGTTCGACGGCTGACGCGCACGCGGCCCGCGCGATGGTGTTGCTCGCGGCCGCGCGCGCGGCCTCCCGCCATGACGCTGCGCACGGCCTCCCGCGGTCACGCTGCGCGCGGCCTCCCGCGATCAGCTGTGCGCACGCCTCGCGCGATCACGCCGCAGGCGGCTTCGCGCACCCGGTCGCTCAGCCGTGCGCGGCGCGCAGCCGCGGCGCCTCCTGCGCGTCCGGCGTCATCACGCGGACCTGCTTGATGCAGTGCTCGGTCGTGTCGAGGATCTCGATCGGATAGCCGTTGACGACGAGCGCGGTGCCCGACGGCGGAATCGTCTCGAGCCGCTCGATGATCAGGCCGTTCAGCGTTTTCGGGCCGTCCGTCGGAAGATCCCAGTTCATGATCCGGTTGAGCCGCCGGATGTTCGTGCTCGCATCGACGAGGTAGCTCTGGTCGTTCTCGCGCGTCACGCCGACCTCCGACAGCACGGGCTCCGAGTCGAGCTCGCCGACGATCTCGCGCAGGATGTCCTCCGTCGTGATCAGGCCCTGCACGTCGCCGTACTCGTCGACCACGAAGGCCGATCGGCGGCCGTGCTGCTGGAAGTTCAGCAGCTGCTTGTTCAGCGGCGTGCCTTCCGGCACGAAATACGGCTCCCGAATCCGCTCGAGCAGCAGCGCCTGAGTCAGCTCGCCGCGGACGAGGTCCGGCAGCAGGTCGCGGATCCTGGACACGCCGATGATGTTGTCGACGTCCTCGCGGTAGACCGGCAGGCGATCGTGCGTGCTGGTCTGGATCACGGCGAGGTTCTCGGCCCATGTGCGATCGAGATCGAGACCCACGATCTCCTGGCGCGGCACCATGATGTCGTCGACGGTGATCGCATCGAGATCGAGGATGCTGAGCAGCATGCGC
>DASVCR010000080.1:0-94991 GCA_036381515.1 Gammaproteobacteria bacterium
CGCTCACACGCGCGCTCGCGGGACCGTGCGCGGCCACGGACGGCCGCGCCCGAGCGTCATGGACGATCTTCCCGCGTGTCCCGCGAGCGCGCGTGTGAGCGCACATCCGGGACGGACGACCGGTCCGACCTATCCGGGCCCGCCGCGCACATGGAAATACGCAGAGCCGGCGGAGGTCACGCGCTCCAGTGGCTCAGGTCGCGGCCGAGCAGGCGCTCGAGCTTCTCGTTCGGCTCGCGGTAGACGTCGACCAGCATACGGCGCGTCTCGTCGCTCATGCGCGGCTCGGGGCGCGCATTGAGCTTGCAGACGCGCTCGGCGAGGCGATGCGCGTCGAGGCGCGTCAGCGCTCGCGACAGGTACCACAGCGACTTCGAGCGCGCGAGAAGCTTCTTGCCGGCCGCCATGTTGATGCGCGCGTCCATCGCCGGGCTTTCGAAGCCGGGGTCGACGCCGAGGAAACGATAGATGCGCTCGAGAAACGCCTTCGGATCGGCGACGAGGTCGTCGTAGAGCAGCACGAGGATGTTCTCGCGCGGGAAGAGCGCGTAGTAGCGCGACAGGTGCTCGGCGTAGAACCCTTCGCGGATGATCTCCGCGCCGCCGCGCACCTTGCGCAGCTTCTCCTCGAACGTCAGGTCGAGATTGTGCTCGTGCTTCGCCTTGACGTTCAGGAAATGCGAGTACGCCCGCTCGACGGGGTTGCGCAGCGACACGATCAGCTTCGCATCCGGCAGGTGCTTCGCGATCAGGCCGGCGACGTCCTGGCCGTGCGACGTGTAGAGGCCATGCACGTAGTCGGGCGTCGCCTCGCCGACGGCCTTCTCGCCGTTCCAGCCCGCGAAGCTCGCCTCGTAATGCTCGATGCCGCGCTCGTAGTGCCGGTCGAAGAAGTGCAGCTCCTTCTTCGGCGGCATGTAGATCTCGGGATGCCGGCGCAGGTTTTCGTCGATCCACGTCGTGCCGCAGCGCGGCGCACCGATCACAAGGAAATTCGGCAACAAGGCAAGCTCCTAGAGGATGGTCAGCGTCGGAAAACGGGCAGGCTGCGGTCGGCCGGCACCGCCTCGGCCAGGGCGCCGGCGATGCCGCCGTGGCGCAGGCCGAAGCGGACGAGGCCCAGGCCGTCGCGGACACGGCAGGCCGCGAGCAGCCACGACGGGACGTCTTCGTCCCCGGCCTCGTGCTCGGGCGGATAGCCGAGCTCGGCCATCACGGCACCGGCGATGCGCTCGACGCGGCGCACCTCGCCGTCGCCGAGCTCGCGGCGCCATTTGCCGAAGTTGCTCGCGACGATCGACGTCTCGCCCCGCGTGTCCCCCAGATTCTCGGACGGCCGCTCGAGCGACAGCATCGCGTCGCAGAACGGCACGCCGATGAACGCGCAGAGCCGGCCGAGGACGTCGCGCGGCGACGTGACGAGATCCTCGTAGCGCAGCTCGATGAAATCGACGTCCGCGCGGGCCACGTCGTGTCGAAGCTTACGGATCGACGTCTTCCAGCGCTGCGCCGCTCTCGGCAGGCTCTTGCCCCACGCCTTGCGCATCGAGACGACGTAGTCGCGCGGATCGCGCACGATGTGCACGAACCTCGCGTCCGGGAAGAAGCCCGACAGCACCGGCACCTCGGTCAGGTAATCGGGCGTCTTGTCGCCGACGATCCGGCGGCCCGTCATCGCGGCGTAGCACGCGAAAAGCGCGTCGAGCACGTCTGCCGCGCCTCCGCCCCGGACGCGTGCGAACCAGTCGTCGCGGTCGATCGCGATGCCCCCGGCGCGAAGCCTGCGCATGAAGCGCGTGCCTTCGAGCTCCGCATAGAGCCTCGCGAAACACTCGCGAAGCCGCGGATCGCCGTGCTTGCGGATCAGCGCGGGCATCCGCGGGAAGAAATGGCTCTCGTTCGGAAAGATCGCGATGTCCGGATGCCGGTTCAGCAGGTCGCGCAAGAGCTTCGTGCCGGACCGCGGCATGCCGACGATGAAGAGGATCTGGCGAGGCTCGCTCATGACCGCTCGATCGCGATACGCGTGCGCAAGGTCGTCACGCCCGAGATCCGGGTCCGATAGACGAGCGTCGCGGACGGCGACTTATGCCGGAAACGGCGCGAGACCCATCCGCCGATCGGAGCCGTGCTGCCGTGCAGCAGGGAGGCGTCCGTGCCCACGTCGTCGACGTCGATGCGCAGCCTCACCTGCCCGTCGTCCGACAGGGCGGAGCCCGCGTCGAGCGCGACGCGGCAATGCTCGGCGAAATGCCAATACCGCTCGACGACGTGCTCGCGCGCACAGACGAGGCGATCGACGATCTCGAAGACGTCCGTCCGCTTGCAGAACCGGACGCGGCGCTCGTGACGCACGGGATCGGGCAGGCGCTCGTACCCGTCGTGGGAAGCCGCGATCTCGTCGTGATCGTCCGTCGACTCGAAGCGCTCGAGGTGCGCCTCGGCCTTCTCGAGCCACAGGAACTGCCCGCCGATCCGCGACTGGTCGAGTCCGTCGACGCGCACGGTGTTGTGCGCCGCCGTGCCGCGGAAGTAATCCCGCCACTCGCGCTCGGCGTGATACACGTACGTGCCCGGATCGACGAGCTGCTCCCTGCCCGCGACCGACAGCGTCATCGACAGGCAGTCCGCATGGCCGTGCGCGGCGATGCTGAGGAAGCCCAGCGGCCCCGCGTCGAAGACAGCGCGCACCTCGTCCGCCGCCCCGAAGCTTCGCCCGAGCACGTAGTAGCCGCCGTGCGGAAACGCGCGCCGCGGCTCGGCCACGGCGATCGCGGCAGGCAGCGCATCGGTCTCCGTGTTCACGGCGGATGCCGCGGCCGCTGCGCGGAGGCCTGCGCCTCCGCCGCCCGCGCGCGCGCCGGTGACGGGCCTTCGAGCGCGCGAACGCGCGCCGATCGGCTCGACGTCCGCGCAAAGCCAGTCCGCGGTCGACGCCGAGCGCTGCGAGCGTTCCCGCCACGCCGGGTCGTCGAACAGGCGCGCCCCGACGGCGAGCAGCGCGCCGAACGGATCGAGGCTCGTTCGCGGCTCGAGCGCGAACGCGAGGCCGTCGTCCGCGTCGCCGATCATCGGCACGTGGCCGCCGGCGTCCATGATGGCGAAGACGAATTCGATCATGCGCTCGACGAGCGCCCAGTAGTCGCGCTCGAGCGGGATGCCTGCTCGGCGAGCGGCGAGCCCGGCGACGATGAAGAGCGACGCGACGAACTGCTGGTACGCCGTCGTCTGCTCCTTGTTCACGCCGTCGACGTAGGTCTGCCGACGGATCTCGCGGTGGAGCCCCGCGATCGCCTTACTCCGCCACGCGTCGAAGATCGGCCAGCACGGCCACATGCACGTCGCGACGACGACACCGGCGAGCTCGCCGATCAGGTGATTGTTCGCCGACGACGGATACGTCGACAGATGGTGCATCACGAAGTAGCAGTGTCGGTAGATCGATTCGAGCCACCGGTCCCGAAAGCGTTCGCCGGCGGCGCCGTCGAAGAGCGGCGAGCCCGCACCGCCGGCGATGCGATAGGCAAGGTGCCAGTTGATCAGGCGAATGCCGAGCTCGAGCGAGCTGCACCAGTTCGGGCCCCTGAGGTACGGGCACTGATCGATCCAGCTGTCGACGAGACGCACGATGCCGTCGAGATAACGCGCGTCGCCGCGGAGACGGTATGCCTGCGCGAGCCACACGATCTCGAGATGCCGATTCAGCTCCCAGACGTGCTTCGCATCGCCGACGACCCGCGCGTCCCGGTAGTCGAGCGTCTTGCCGAAGGCGAGCGGAGCCGTCGTCCGGGTCAGCGGATCGACGTTCCACGCCGGCGGGAAGCCCAGGTCGAAGCGTCGGCCGAAAAATTCGAAGCGTCCGGAGAGCACGGCATCCGCGGCTTCGATCACGCGTTGCGCGACGTCGGGTGCGACATCGACGCCGGCGAACGCGTCGTCCGCGTGCGGAGGCCACGTCGGACGAGGCGGCACCGCACGGCCGACGATCCCGAGGCGTTCCGCGCCGAAGCGCAGCTGCCGGCCCGTCCGAGTCGCGATCTCCTCGGCCGACATCGCCCTTGCACGATTTACATACCATCGCAAAGATTGCATGCGTCCGTTCCCGCCTCTCCTTTGCCGCCCGGCACGATGACGTGCACGTCGAATGCGCGTCGCCCGCGCGCGACGCGCTTGCCGAGCCACATGGCCCGTCATTTGCAAGAATTGCACCCGGTTCGGGCGGCCGTCGTCGCGAAACGACAACGGACAAGCGCGCGGCGCGTCGCGAGCGACAATGGTCAAGACGCTCAATTGAGAATCGCGTATCTGTCCTACAGCCCATTGCATGCAGGCGTCGCGAATGCGGTGCACGTGATGAACATGTGCGCCGCCTTCCGCGAGAACGGGCACGACACCGCGCTCTTCGCGCGCGGCGGGCGCGCGCGCGGCGCATCGAACGATATCTTTTCCAGCTACGGAGTTTCCAACGCGTTCGAGCTGCGGTTGCGGCCGTCGCTGCCGGTGAAGCTCGTCGGCAGGCTCCACTACGGCTTCCGCCAGGCGCTGCAGGCGCGGCTCCGAGGCCCCGCGGACGTGTATTACGCGCGCTGTCTCGTATCGGCCGCGTTCGCGCTGCTGCTCGGAGGCAAGGTGGTGCTCGAGCTGCACGAGCTGCCGCATTCGGCGCTCGAGCGGCACGTGCAGCGCTTCGTGCTGCGCCATCGCAACCTGCGGCGGCTCGTCGTGATCTCGAACGCGCTGCGCGAAGACCTCGCGCGCGTGCACCCCGGCGTCGTCGAAGGCCTCGACGTCGTCGTCGCGCCGGACGGCGCGAACCTGTGCGCGCCGGGCGAGCCGTTCCCGCTCGAGCGCGGTCCCGGGCGTCAGATCGGCTATGCCGGCGGGCTCCGGGCGGGCAACGGCATCGGCACGCTCCTCGCGCTCGCGGAGGCTTTCCCGCACGACACGTTTCACGTGCTCGGCGGCACGGCGGACGAGATCGCGCGCTGGCGCCAGAGCCGGCCCGCGCCGAACGCCGTCTGGTACGGGCGGGCGGCGCCGGCGCGCGTGCCCGCGTTCCTCGCCGCGTGCGACGTGCTGCTCGCGCCCTACGAGCGCGGCGCAAAGACGGCTTCCGGCAACGACACCTCGAGATGGATGTCGCCGCTGAAGATCTTCGAGTACATGGCGGCCGGCAAGGCGATGATCGTTTCGGACTTCCCGGTGCTGCGCGAGGTGCTGACCGACGACGTCGCGGTGCTGGTCGAGCCGTCGAACCTCGCCGCGTGGAAATCGGCGCTCGCCAGGCTCGACGACGAGGGTGTGCGCAGGCGGCTCGGAGACGCCGCGCGGGAAATGCTCGAGAAGCGCTACACGTGGACGGCGCGCGCGCGGACCGTGCTCGACGGTCTCGACGCGGCGCCGGCGCACCGGTCGCCGCAGCACGAGCGCGACGCCGCCGCGCGGTCCGCGACGGGTTCCGCGTGATGGGCACGCGTTCGATGCTTCGCGGCATGCCGCCTGGGGTTCCGCCGCGCGATCCGCAACGTGCGGAAGCCCGCGCGTCCGAGGGCGTGGCGGCTCTCGGCGCGCGCCGCGACCCGGCCGCGTCGAAGGTCAGCGGAAGCGATCGATCGCTCGACAGGGCCGCGCCCTGGATCCTCGCCGCGCTGCTCGCGCTCGGTGCCCTCCTTCGCCTGATCGATCTCGGTCAACTGTCGTTCCGCTGGGACGAGGACCTCTCGTCGCTCGCGGCGAAGGCAATCGCCGAGCACGGCATCCCCGAGCTGCCGAGCGGCATGGTCTACCTGCGCAGCCTCCCGTTCCTGTACGTGCTCGCCGGGAGCGGCATGCTGTTCGGCTTCGACGAATGGAGCCTGCGTCTGCCGGCGGCGCTCTTCGGCATCGCGACGATCGCGCTCGGCTACTTCTTCGGCAAGCGGTTCTTCGGCACGGGCGTCGGCCTCGTCGTCGCGGCGCTCCTGACCTTCTCGGCCTGGGACATCGAGTTCGCGCGCTACGCGCGGATGTACGCGCCCTTCACGTTCTTCTACGTGCTGACGCTGCTCTCGATCTGGCGCTTCCTCGTCGTCGAGCGCAGCACCGAGGGCGGGATCCTGTGCCTGCTGCTCGCGTGGACGGCGCTGTTGCTGCACGACCTCGCGTACACGCTCGCGCTCGCGTTCCTTCTTCCCCTTTTGATCGACGGCAGGCAGACGCTCGAGCAGCCGCGGCGCAGCGTCCTGCCGTTGATCGGCTTCGGGTCGGTCACGGCCGCGTTCTTCGTCTGGGGACGGATTCAGAGCCACTACTTCGACCGCGCCGCGCTCCTCGCCGCCGAGCGGGGCGCGGCGGATCCGAGCGCGGTTCCGGCGGACGTGGCGCTTCGTACGCTCGAGAGCGCCGCCGGCGGCGACGGCGGTCCGCTCGGCCTCCTGCGGCGCATCGTCGCGCAGGTTCGTCTTCCCGACCTGCCGGCCTTCGCGTCGCTGGCCGACACGGTGCCGCTCGCGGCGGCCGGAATTCCGATCGTCACGCTCGCCGCGGCGGCCGCGTTCGTCGCCATCCGTCGGCACGCGCTGCAGCCGGCCGCGTGGGTGATGCTGCCGCTGATCGGGCTGCTCTGCGGTTTTCAGCTGTTCAATCTCGCGTTGCTCGCGACTACGGCGCTCGCGTTCGTTCGGCGGGAAGGCGTCCGCGCGTTTCGTGCGCCCGAGGTCGTCTTTGCGGCCGCGCTCATCGCGCTGTCCTTCGCCGCATGGCTCGCGGCGATCGTCGGGCTCGACCTGCTCGGCGTCGACGGCGGCATTCGCGCGACCGCGAAGGAGGCGATCAAGGAGCTCCTGAACTACCCGAGCTTCTTCGTCGTCTGGGGCTTTCCTCGCGAGTATCCGCTGACGAGCCTCGCGGCGCTGCTCGGTGGGTTATGGGCTTTCGAGCGCATCGCGAAGCCCGAGCCCGATCGCGCCGCCCTCTTTGTCGTCGCCGCGTTTGCGTTTCCGATCCTCTTGAACGGGATGTTCGAGACGCGCTATCAGAACTTCCGCTACGACGTGCCGTTCGGCACGCTGTTCTTCACGTTCGTCGCGCTCGGCGTGCTCAAGTGGCCCGAGCTCGTCGGCACGTGGCGCGCGGCCGACGACAGGCTCGAGGATCGACGCGCGCCGTCGCGGGGTCTGGTCCTCGCGGGCACGGCGCTGATCGCCGTGCTGATCGCGGCGTACGACCTGAATCCGCTCAAGAGCTGGCTCGTCACGAGCCGCGACTACTCGAGCCCGGAACCGCTGTACGCGTTCTTCGACCTGCGCGGCTTTCGCGACTTCCGCACCGCGGCCGCGTACGTCGACGCGCGGGCCGACGCGGACGATGCGCTCGTCACGTTCGACTGCCGCGAGTACTACAACTACCTCGACCGGATGGACTACTGCATCGTGTCCGGCACGTATCGCGACGGCGACGAGCTGATCCAGACCTACGTCGACGACGGCGTGATCAGGGACCTGTACGTCGGGTCGACGATACTCTTCGACGTCGACGATCTCGAGCGCGTGCTCGAGGAGACGCCCGGCGACGTGTGGTTCCTCGCGTCGGACTCGATCTTCGACGAGGGCCGCTACCCCGAGGACGTCCTCGAGTTCCTGGCCGCGCGGCAGCGCCACGTCGTGCACGTCGCGCGCGACGGCATGACGAAGGTCTACAGGTTCTGACGTGGCGCTTGACTGCCGGGTGGTTAACCGGCAGAAATGGCGGACGGAGGTCCGCCGATGCGCCGTTCGTCAGCCCTGAAGCGTCGTCTCGTGCTCGCGTCGGGCGTGCTCGCCGTGCTGGCGGCGGGATTCGCGAGCGGCCAGAGCTTTCTGCGTTCGGTCGTTAGGCCCGCGCGCGGCAGCGAGCCGCCCGAAGCCGAGTTCCACATGGCCAGGCTCGCCTACGAGTCGAGCGGCTGCGCGGGCTCCCGCGGGATCTGTCAGCCGCTGTGGGCGGTCGACTACCCACTCGCCGAAGCGCACTTCCTGCCCGCGCTCGCCCGCATGACGCGGATCGACGTGGCCGAGGACAGCCGCCATCTGCCGCTCGACGAGCGCATCTTCGACTACCCGTGGCTGTTCGCGCAGCAGGTTTCGCAGGGGCGCTGGCGGCCTTCCGATCGCGAGATCGAATACCTGCGCGAGTACCTGCTGCGCGGCGGCTTCCTCGTGTTCGACGACTTCCACGGCGAGGGCGAGTGGCGCTACTTCGAGTCCGTGGTCCAGCGCGTGCTGCCCGACCGCGCGATCGTCGACATTCCGGACGACGACATGCTGATGAACATCCTGTTCAGCCTCGACCGGCGCACGCAGATTCCCGGCGACCGACACCTCGGCTGGCAGGCGATGGAAGGCCCGCCTCACTGGCGGGGCATCTACGACGACGACGGGCGGCTCATGGTCGCGATCAACCACAACATCGACATGGGCGATGCCTGGGAGCATGCGGACGACCCGTATTACCCCGCGCCGATGACGGCGACCGCATATCGCTTCGGCGTCAACTACGTCGTCTACGCGATGACGCATTGACGAGCGAAAACCGTGTCAGACACCTTTTTCTGCGAGTGAAAATTGTGTCAGACACCTTTTTCGCCGAAAAAGGTGTCTGACACAATTTTCCTTCAGCGCGAGCGCAGCTCGACGAGCCGCTCCGCGGCCGCCGCGCCGAGCGCGAGCGCCGCGAGCAGCCGCCGCACGTCCCGCGTCATGAACGCGCTACTCCGCGCCCGCGGCCGACGTTCTCCCGTCCGCCGTCGCGTCGATCAGCGCGTCGCGCTGCGCGAGCAGGTATGCGCGGAGCGCATCCAGATCCTCGTCCGTGAACCACGGGAACGACGGCATCCCGAGCCCGAGGTACGCGCCGTCGCGCACGATGTCGCCGAGCGCATCGTAGATCGCAGGCGCCGCGTAGCGCAGGTCCGCGATCGTGCCGCCGCTGATCGCCCCGACGCCGTGGCACATCGAGCAGCGGTTCGCGTAGAGCTTCGCGCCGCGCTCGACCTCCTCCGCCGTCGAGTCATGCTCGATGCGCGTAAGCGCCGGCCGCTCGAGCCCGCGGACCGGCTCGACCTCGGCATCGCCGTCGAGCACGAACGTCCACACGCGGCCGCTCGCCTTGTAGAGCTGCGACGGGCTCCGATAGAGCGCGCTCGCGCCGCCCAAGCCCGACAGCACCGTGACGTACTGCCTGCCGTCGAGCATGTACGTGACGGGCGGGGCCATGATCCCCTGGCCGACGTTCGTCTCCCACAGCTTCTCGCCGTCGCTCGCGCGGTAGACGATGAAACGGCCGAGGTTCGTCCCCTGGAAGACGAGATTGCCGGCGGTCGTCAGCGTGCCGCCGCCGGTCTCGCCGTCGTACGGAACGCGCCAGCGCGCGCGCTGCTCGACGGGATCCCACGCGAGCAGGAAGCTCGGCGACCCGACGGATTCGCCGGTGCCCGGCTCGTACTCCGGCGCGGGCAGCGCGGCCCGCCCGCCGACGCCCATGCTCGCCGCGAGGTCGATCGCGACGTTCCACGCGCGCGGATGGAACTCGAAGTCCGTGTCCGCGCCGTACGCGAAGCTGCTTTCCGAGGCCGGGATGTAGACGAGCCCGGTCTCCGGGTTGAACGACATCGGCTGCCAGTTGTGCCCGCCGCCCGGGCCCGGCGAGATCGTCGTCAGCAGGTCGCCGAAGCGCGCGTGCGCCGTCTCGATCGGCCGCCCGGTCTCGAGGTCGATGCCCTTCGCCCACGTGACGCGCGTGTACGCCTCGGCCGACAGGAGCTCGCCGGTCAGCCGGTCGAGCACGTAGAAGAAGCCGTTCTTCGGCGCCTGCATGATGACCTTGCGCTCGCGCCCGTCGATCGTGAGCTCCGCGAGCGTGAGCTGCTGCACCGCGGTGTAGTCCCACGTGTCGCCGGGCGTCGTCTGGTAGTGCCAGACGAGCTCGCCGGTATCGACGTCGAGCGCGAGAATCGACGCGAGGTAAAGGTTGTCGCCGCCGCCGGGGCTCCGCACGCGCTGGTTCCACGGCGAGCCGTTGCCGGTGCCGATATATACGAGCCCTGCTTCGGGGTCGTACGCGATCGCGTCCCACACCGTGCCGCCGCCGCCCATCGTCCACCACTCGCCGGTCCACGTCCTCGCGGCTTCCTCGAGTGCCTTCGACTCGAACGGCTTCGACGGGTCGCCCGGCACCGTGTAGAAGCGCCAGACGAGCTCGCCCGTCTGCGCGTCGTACGCGGAGACGAAGCCGCGCACGCCGAGCTCCGCGCCGCCGTTGCCGATGATGACCTTGCCGTCGGCGACGCGCGGCGCGCCGGTGATCGTGTACGGCTGATCGACCGGCGTCGTCTGCACGTCCCAGACCGGCTCGCCGGTCTTCGCGTCGAGCGCGACGAGCCGCCCGTCGATCACGCCGACGTACACCTTGCCGTCGTAGAGCGCGACGCCGCGATTGACGACGTCGCAGCACGCCCTCGAGCCGCGCGCGCGGTCGGCCTTCGAGTCCCAGTGCCAGAGCTCCTCGCCGGTGCGCGCGTCGAGCGCGAACACGTTGCTCCAGCTCGTCGTCGCGTAGAGGACGCCGTCCTTCACGAGCGGCGTCGCCTCGTGGCCGCGCACGGAGCCCGTCTCGTAGCTCCAGGCGAGCCCGAGCCGCGACACGGTCTCCTCGTCGATCTGATCGAGCGGGCTGAAGCGCGTCTCCGCGTAATCGCGGCCGTAGGTCAGCCACTCCTCGGCCGATTTGGCCGCGTCGACGAGCGCCTCGTCGTCGGGCCCGTTGATCGACTGCCCGTTGATCGACTGCGCGAGGCCGAGCTGCGCTGCGCCGGCCGAAACGACGGCGAGCAGCCGCCGCGCCAACTTCAAGCTCATTACCCCCCCGATGTCCGGCCTCGGGAAAAATGGGCTCCGACTCCCATTTATTTCTCGCGAAAAATGGGCTCCGACCCCATTTTCCTTTGCTACGACTATTCTTGTGCGGCGTCGGAGTGCTCTTTCTCGATCAGGTAGTCTGCAATCCGCAGCATGTCGTCGTACGTCCTGCCTCGGACCAGATAGCGGCCGTTGATCACGATGGAGGGGGTGCTCAGAACTTTGCTCGCCTGCATATGCTGGGCCGCGCGGCGAACCTTGAAGTCGATGCCGAAGCTGCTCATGGTCTTCAAGAACTCTTCGGGGTCTACGCCGTACTCGCCGTAGAACTCGGCGACCCGCTCCTCATTGGGCCGATCGCCTTCGGCAGGCAGATCGTGAGTGCGGTGTATCGCGTTGTAGACGGCCTGATGCGTCTCCTCCACGACACCGAACGCTTCCGCCGTGTAATACGCCCGCGCGTACGGCTCGAAGTCCGGGCGGAACGACGCGGGGACGTGCACGACTTTCACATAAGGGGGCAATTCCGCGACCCAGGCGGCGAAGAACGGCTCGAAGGCGTTGCAGCCGGGGCAGATGTAATTGAAGAACTCCTCGACGACGACCATGCCGTCTGCCGGATCGAGCGGCTTACCGTTCGGGATCTCGAGGTAGTCCGTTCCGGCAACCGGCGGCGATTGAGACTGAGCCTGTGCCGGGCCAAGAGCCGTGAGAAGCAGCAGTAATGCCGGGATGGCAAGTTTCTTCATGGCAGACACCGTCGACGGCAATTATGGGTCCAATGCGGCAAGACAGTACCACGCCCGCCGGCGGATGTCCGCTCCGGTTCGAACGGGCCCCCGGGCATCGTGCGGACCGCCGCGTCCGGCGGTACCATTGCCCAAATCGTGTCAGACACAATTTTCTCCGGAAAATTGTGTCTGACACAATTTTTCGGGGAGAGCCGATGAGCGTCGACACACCTCGCAAAGTCACGACCCGCCGCCTTCAGGAGATGAAGGAGAGCGGCGAGCCGATCGCGTGCCTCACGGCATACGACTACCTGACCGCGACGATCCTCGACGCGGCCGGCATCGACCTCATTCTCGTCGGCGACTCGGCGGGGAACGTCTTCGCCGGCCACGATACGACGATTCCGATGACGATGGAGCAGATGCTCTATCACGCGCAGGTCGTCGCAAGGGGCGTCGAGCGCGCATTCGTCGTCGCCGACCTGCCGTTCATGTCGTACCAGGTCAGCGAGGAGGAGGCGTTGCGCAACGCGGGGCGCTTCGTCAAGGAGGCGCTCGCGGAGGCCGTCAAGCTCGAGGGCGGCGAGCACGTCTGCCGCACGATCCGCCGCATCGTCGACGCCGGCATCCCGGTCATGGGGCATCTCGGCCTGACGCCGCAGTCGATCCACAAGTTCGGCACGTACAAGGCCCGCGGCGCATCGAGCGAGGAGGCCGAGCGCATCATGGCCGACGCGAAGGCGCTTCAGGACGCCGGCGTATTCGCGATCGTCCTCGAGAAGATTCCGGCCGACCTCGCGCGGCGCGTGACCGAGTCCTTGTCGATCCCGACGATCGGCATCGGCGCGGGCCCGCACTGCGACGGTCAGGTCCTCGTCACGCCCGACATGCTCGGGATCTTCACGAAGTTCCGGCCGCGGTTCGTGCGCCGGTATGCCGAGCTCGGCGCGCAGATGGCCGACGCGTTCACGCGCTACCGGAACGACGTCAAGCAGCGCGCGTTTCCGAGCGACGACGAAAGCTACTGATCGAAGCGGAGAACGGCCGGAGCGGCGAACCGGCGGCGCACGCCGCGCCGCCGTCCGCGTCGCACGTCAGTGCCGGATCTGCGTGACGATGTCTTCCTGCTCGTACGTCTCGCAGTGCCCCCGCTCGGGCAGCAGTCCCGCATCGGGGTTCGGGTTCAGACGCAGGATCCGCGGCGTCATGACCCACGGCTCGACGAGCACCTCCGGGTCCTCGACGGTGACCTCGTAGAGGATCTCGTTGCCCTGACGCGTGAAGCGCTCGATCACACGCATCTTGTCCGAGTGGAAGAAGCCGCCGCGCGCAAGCCACGTGAAGTCGTTGAACGCGATCGAGTCGAGCACGAGCGTGTCGCCCTCCCAGTGCCCGACCGTATACCCCATGTACCGCGTCTGCAGCGCCTCCCTCGGGTCGTGCTTCCGGCCGTCGATCGGAATGATCCGGTATTCGCCGTATCCGCCGCCGCCGTCCGCGTACTGGCCGTAGAAGAAGACGATGTCGCGCTCGGACTGGATGATGCGCCGCGGCGGGCCGTTGCGCGGAATCCCGAGCGGCTGGCACGTCATGACCGGGTCTTCCTTGTTCGTCCACATGTCGAGGTACTGCACCCGGTCCCAGTGCTCCGGCTTGTACAGCGGCCGATTCGGGCCGAAGCGCGACGGCGCCTCGAACTCGAAATCGATCGTCTGGTTCCACGCCGGGCTGCAGCCTTCGAGCTGCGTCGGCGCGCAGCGGCGGTTGCCGTAGCGCCAGTTCATGCCGCTCGCGGTCCAGGTGCCGGTGAGATCGGGCTTGCCGTTCGGCAGCCGCGGGGTCGGCTCCCGTGACGTCAGCACCGCGGAGCGATCGCTCGCGAAGAGCACCGGCGGCGGCTCCGGGGCGCCGGGCGTGATCGCCTCGCGCACGCTGTCCGGCACCGGCATCACGACGTACACGCTGCCGGTCTCCGTCTCGACGGTCGTGAGGTCGCGCACGACCTCGCCGTCACGGCTTTCGATCATGCGGCCGGCGTAATACGCCTCGATCTTGTTCAGCGGATTGTTCCAGTCCTGATAGTCGTCGTAGCGGAACTCGAACCGCGTCGATCCGTGATCGACGACGACCCGCTCCGCCATGAACCGCTCGTTCAGCGTCGCCTTCGCGACCGCGCCGGGCACGCCCGGGATCGGGTACGTCACGACCGGCTTGCCGGACTCCCACGACACGCTCGTGCTGCCGAGCGTCGTCGGCCCTGCCTCGAGCAGCGCGCCGGGATTACGGTCCATCGCGAGCAGGCCGATGCCGGCCCCGTCGAGCGCGGCCTTCGGTGCGCCCTGCGGGCTCGCCCAGAGCCGGATCAGCCGCTCCTCGACGGCGTTCGGCAGCGGCGTCGCGTGGCCCTCACCCGGGATGATCTCGGCGCCGGGCCGGTCCTCGTTCCACGCGTACCGGCCGCTGACGACCTCGATGTCCGCGCGCGTCTCGCCGTTCGGCAGCGTGCACGTGTATTGGACCCGCTGACCCGGGACCTGGTAGTTCGTGCTCGCGCGGTAGCTCTCGAGCGTGCACGGCTGGCCGTCGACGTGGATCGTGCCGGTGCCCTGATACTCGAGCGTGACGACGAGCTCGTGCTCCTCGACGCCGCGCAGCATGCCCATGTGCCACGTCCAGTTGAACAGCACGGACTTCAGGTCCTTCGCATCGGGCGCCGGCGTATAAGGCGGCGGCCCGCCGCGGCGCGGCTGCGCGCCCGCCGTCAGCGCGACACCGACGGCGATCGCGACTCCGAGCGCGACCGCCGGCCCCGCGTTCCCGCGTCGAAAGGCCATCGGCAGCTCTCCGTCGTGCGACGTCGGCTATTCGGGATCGAACTCGATCTCGCGCTCGTCGGGCAGTGTGATCGATCTGATGAACCCGAGCGGGCTGCCGTTCCGCGCCGGGAAGTATCGGATCGTGACCCTGTCGCCGGCCTTCACGGTATTCGGTCCGCCCTCGCCGAAGCCGAGGTTCGCGAGCGCGTTCGCGGAGCCGGTCGTCATGACCCACTCCGTCTTCGTGCCGTCTTCGTTCTCGACCTCGAGGTGCATCGCGCCGTGAGGATTCGTGAACGCGACCCTCGTGAGGACGCCGGTCACCTCCCCTTGTTTTCGAATGTCGTACGTTGCGGACAGGGAATGATGCGCGAGCACCGATTCGCCTGCCATCAGCAACCCGCATAGCACGACGCACCCGAACATCCGCTTGATCATTCGTGGCCTCCCCCAAAATGTGCCCGGCCTCTGCGGCCTCCGAACGGAAATTACCGCTCGCCCGAGCGTACCATCGGCGATCATACCGCTCAATTTGCGCCGTCGGCCGCACGTTCGACAGCCCGGGGAAGCTAAAGAAAGCTGAAGCCGGGCCGTCCGCCGCAAGGTTCGGGACGGTCCACGGTCTGCGATCGATCGGCCGCGGGCTCACGACGAGCTCTGGGGCCATCGCGAGGACGACGATCGCGCGACGCCGCTCGGCGCCCTACTCCCACATCGCGCGCATCGCGGCCGCCGCATCGACGCGCACCGTCGCTCGCGTCTCGGCGACGCGCGCGGCGCCCGCTGCCGGTGCGGGCCACGCCTTCTGCTCGAAGCGTTCGAGCACCGCGTCCGTCATGAAACGGCTGCGCGCGCCGTACACGTGCGCATCACCCAATCGGCTCTGCTGCGTCACGTAGTACTTGAGCGGCGCAACGAGATGCAGGTCCTGCTTCGCGCGCGTCATCGCGACGTAAAGGAGCCTGCGCTCCTCCTCGATCAGGTCGCGCCGTCCCGTCGCGTGCTCGTTCGGGAAATTGCCGTCGGCGACGTTCAGCAGGTAAACGACGTCCCACTCCTGGCCCTTCGCCGAATGGACGGTCGACAGGATCAGGTAGCCCTCGTCGCGCAGCGGATCGCCCGCGAGATCGCCGCTCGCCTGCGGCGGATCGAGCGTCAGCTCGGTCACGAACCGCTCGCGGCTCGCGTACTGGGCCGAGAGACGCTCGAGCTGCTCGATGTCCGCGGCCCGCACGTCCGGTGCGTCGTACAGCCGCTCGAGGTGCGGCTCGTACCATCGGCGGACGAGCCCGAGCTGCCCCGTCCATTCGCGCGCGGCCGCGAGCGTCGCGAGGAGCTCCGTCAGCGCCGGCCACTCGTGCGCCGCGCCCGCGGGCATCCTGTACTCGCGGAGCACCGACCACGAGTAGCCGCTTGCCTCGAAGACCTTGAGGCAGCGGTCGGCGGTCGCCGGCCCGACGCCCGGAAGGAGCTGCAGCGTGCGGAAGCCCGCGAGGCGATTGCGCGGGTTGTCGGCCCAGCGCAGCACGGCGAGCACGTCCTTCACGTGTGCCGCCTCGAGGAACTTGAGGCCCCCGTACTTCACGTACGGGATGTTGCGCCGCACGAGCTCGAGCTCGAGCGCGTCGCCGTGATGCGACGTGCGCATCAGCACGGCCTGCCTGTGGAGCGGCACGCCCTGCTCCCGCGCGGCGAGGATCTGCTCGACGACGTAGAGCGCCTGCGCTCGATCGTCCTCGACGGAGACGTAGACGGGCTTTTTGCCGGACGGCCGCTCCGAGCGCAGCGCCTTGCGATACTGCCGTTCGGCATCCTGCATCAGCGCGTTCGCCGCATCGAGGATCGGCTGGATCGAGCGGTAGTTCGTCTCGAGCTTGACGATCTCCGCGTGCGGCGTGAAGCGCCGCGGAAACTCGAGGATGTTCTCGACGGTCGCCGCGCGGAACGAGTAGATCGCCTGCGCGTCGTCGCCGACGACGCAGACGCCGGCGCCGTCCGGCTTCATCGCGTGCACGATCTCGGCCTGCAGGACGTTCGTATCCTGATACTCGTCGATCAGCACGTGGTCGAACCGGTCGCCGAGCTCGCGCGCGATGCGCGGCTCGTCGACGAGGAGCTTCCAGTAAAGCAGCAGATCGTCGTAGTCGAGGACGTTCTGGCTCTGCTTGACCTCGACGTAACGGCGGAAGAGCCGCGTGAGATCGTCGGCCCACTCGCTGCACCACGGAAAGTACTCGTCGAGCGTCCGGGCGAGCGGCTGCGACGCGTTCACGCGATGCGAATAGATCGCGAGGCACGTGTCCTTGCGCGGGAAGCGCTTCTCCTTCTGCGCGAAGCCGAGCTCCTGGCGGACGAGATCGAGCAGGTCCGCCGCGTCGCCGCGGTCGAGCACGGAGAAGGCCGGGTCGAGGCCCAGAACCGTTGCGTACTCGCGCAGCAGTCGATTGCCGATCGAGTGATACGTCCCGGCCCAGAGCGCCCGCGTCGCGTCGGGAACGGCGGCCGTCCGGCTCGCCGTGCGGAAAGCCTCGCGCGCGATGTGCTCCGCGCGGCGCAGCATCTCGTGCGCGGCGCGCCGCGTAAACGTGAGCAGCAGGATGCGCTCGGGCGCAACGCCGGACAGCAACAGATACGCGACGCGGTGCGCGAGCGTGTTCGTCTTGCCGGTGCCGGCGCCCGCAATCACGAGCAGCGGGCCGGCGACGAGACCGCGCTCGCCGGGCTCGCCGTAGGTCGCCGCGCGGAGCTGCTCGGGATTCAGCGACGCGCCGAACGCGCGCGGTGCGCGGCCGTCGGCCTGCCCGGATGCGTTCGGGGTGGTCAGCGCGTTCATCGCGCCAATGATGACCGAAAACTGTATGGAGTTACAGACTTCGGCGACCGAACGAGGACGCGCCCGGCCGACCGGCCGGGCGCGTATCGCAACGTGCTAGCGCTGGTTCAGCAACGCCTCGAGCTGCTCCCCGAGACGTGCCTCGTGCGCCTGCAGCTGCTCGAGCGTCGGCAGACTCTTCGACGCCGGGTTCGCGTCGAGGATCGCGGCCTTCACGGAGTCGATCCCCGTATGCGCCGGCCACTCGGGAAGACCCTCGCCGTTCGGGTTGCCCGTGCGTGCGAAGTTGACCCAGTACGACGCGACCATGTCCGCGACGCGCTGGTCGTCCGCCGACGCGGCCGCGAGCTTCGGATCGCTGCTGTCGGGGTAGAGCGGCAGCTCGCCGAGGTTGTCGAACACATATTTGACCTCGGCCGCGTGCACGGGCAGGTAAGGATCGCTGCCCTCGGGCGCCGGCGACGTCTGCGTGAACCAGTAGACGTACGCGTTCCGACCGGCCTCCCGCTGATACTCGGCGATGCGCCACGCGGTCCAGAAGATGCGGTCCGAGCCGTCGGACGCGCCGGCCGGGCCCCGTCGTCCGCCGAACGAGAGCTCCGCCGCGTTCGCGCCCATCAGCACGTCGACCTTGTGCTGACGGCCCTCGGCGAAGACGATCGCCGGATCCTCCGGGATCACGTAGTTGTCGACGATCATCGTCTGCGTGCGAGGGAACTTCGCGGTGACCTCCTCGGGGGACAACGCACGCATCGCTTCGAGTGTCTCGAGCCCCGCGGCCTGCGCGTTCCGGAGGCCCTGCTGCTCCTGCGCGGCGAGCGTCGCATTCGGTCCGTTCGGCGCGACCGCGCCGCCCATGATGCTCTGCGCGATCGCCCGATGGAAAAGCCCCTCGGTCAGCGGCGACGTCATCAGCGACGTGATCGCCATCGCGCCGGCCGACTGACCGAAGATCGTCACGTTGTTCGGATCGCCGCCGAATGCCGCGATGTTGCGCTGCACCCATTCGAGCGACGCGACCATGTCGAGAATGCCGTAATTTCCGGAGCTCTCGTATTCGGCCTCCGCGGTCAACGCCGGATGCGCGAGGAAGCCGAATGGACCGAGCCGGTAGTTCATCGTGACGACGACCGCGCCGCGCTCGGCGAGCCTGGTGCCGTCGTAGAGCGGCGCGGAGCCCGCACCGTCGGTGAACGCGCCGCCGTAGAAAAAGACCATCACCGGCAACCGGTCGTCCGGCGATTCGGCGGGCGTCCAGACGTTCAGATACAGGCAGTCCTCGCTGACCGGCGGCGAGCCGTCCATGTTGGCGATGTTGACGTAGCGCGGCTCGGTTCTCGCCTGAATGCAGACGTTGCCGAACTTGCTCGCGTCGCGCACGCCCTCCCACGGCTCGACGGGTTGCGGTGCGCGCCAGCGGTTCTCGCCGACCGGCGGCGCCGCGAACGGCAGCCCGCGAAAGACGCGCACGCCGGACGCCGTCGTCTCCCCGCCCGACACGAGGCCGCTGTCGAGCCGGACCGGATCCTCGATCGCAGCGTGAGCCGCGGCCGCCATCACCGCAAGGCCGGCGAGCCACCCGGCCCGCGGACGCAATTCGAATCGTTTCATTATTGTTCCTCCAGAGGCTCGCCCACGAGCGAACGCCGCCAGCGGATAGTACTTTCAAGCGCGTCGGCGCAACAACAAGACCAATCTTAAGAACCGTGCAACGCCGGGCCGCCGGCTTGCGGCGGAGGACCGTGTGAGGCTGGCGCGCGGATCGTGTGAGCGCGGGCTGGCCCATCGAGCCGACGACGAGCTTCAATGCGCTTCCGCTGTGAAGTCACCTGGATCGAGTACCGAGAGGACTGTCGGAGATCGTGAAGCGCTACGGCGCGGACGCGTGGTCCGCCGACGGCTTCTCGGTGCTCGTACGGCAGAACGCGTGCCCGTCACTGCGGGGCAGTGACGGCCCGCTGTTGACCGGCCCAGGTACTCGATCGAGGATCGCGCTCCCCGCAGCGCTCCGCGTCCGTTCACCGCTCGTCGAGCAGAACCAGCTCCTGCCCGTCCAGCTTCAGATCGGTAGAGCCCGATAGCTCCCTGAGCTTGCCATAAAGCCTTTCGCCTTCGGGCGAGTCGGGCGGCACGAGCCACACATTGTTGGTCTCGGCGTCCCGCGTGACCGGCACGAGCGAGACACGTTTCACTCGCTTGTCCTCTACGACGACCCTTGCGACCAGCCCGTCACGATAATCTCTGACGCGTATCCAGTCGGACGCGAAATTGCCGAGGCAGTACATGACGGGCTTACCGGCGTAGGTTTCGACGGCCTGCAACGAGTGGCAACCGTGACCGAAGACGATATCGGCCCCGGCATCGATCGCGGCCTCCGCCAGGCGTCTTTGGTAGGGCTCGAAATACTGCAGGTTCTCGTTGACGGGGAGGCGCGAATACAGATCGTCGGTGGCCGCGCTCCTCGCGGTTGCGGCGCTCGCCGCGCCGGCCGAGCTCGGCGCGTTTCGCGTGCCGGTACCACGCGACGCACCGTCTCTTCCCTGGCCGTCACGGGTGTGAGCGGACACGACGAGGACATCTACCTTCGGTCTCGTACGCCGTATGTCGTCCAGGAGCCGATCCAGGTCACCCGGGTCGATCGTGGTGCCGTCCGGGGACTTCAGCCGTGCAACGCCCGGCGCATCTTCCGTCGCGATCTGCTCTGCCTCGTCGTACCACTTCGACGTGTATTGCAGGAAGCCGAACGTCACTCCGTTCTTCTCGACGATGGCCGGCTCGTGTGCTGCGTCGATGTCTTCTCCGGCGCCAGTGTGGGCGATCCCGTTCGCATCCAGCACCGCCAGGCTGGCCATGATGTTGTCGCGCCCGTAGGCGACGTTGTTGGCGACGCCGACCACGGAGATATTGCCGGCGACGAGCGCCTCCACGGCTTCCGGCCCGAGATGCGTCCATCCGTTCTTGTTCGGGAGATCCCAGGCCGGACCTTTCGATTCCACGAGCAAGCCTTCGAGGTTGGCATACACGAGATCGGCTTGGTTCAGGGTTTGCCGCACGAGTTGGAGCGCGTCGGCCGGCTGCTCTCTTTTCTGCACGTTGAAGTCTCCGAGCAGCAGAAGCGTCACGGCGTCACTGCTGAGGTCACCGCTCCAGGGCCATGGGTCTTCGGCATTTGCGGCGGCGTTATACGCGGCCAATCCAAATATGGAGCAGCAGAAAACAAGAGCGTTGACCGACGGGCTCCTCGCAGCTGATCTGTTCATCATTCTCGCTCCGTCCCTTCTGTTCGATGACGCTCGCGTCAATCTTATCACCGAGCCTCCCGGAAGCCCCTCTCGCGGGCGACTGCTGGACGGCCGAACATTCGGAGCCGTCGAGACGGTGTGCGCGAACTCGTGGCCGTAGCGCTCCTCGTCTGTTACCTCGCGGCCCGACGGGTCACGGCGATCGAGCCATCCGCCCTGCTTCGAGAGGAATGAGCGGCGGTTCGGCGTGTGCGAGGTTAGAGATCGATCACGACGCTCTGCCTCGTGCCTTGTGTGCTTGATTTTGCAATATCCAACGCCGCCCCGGATCAGCGTGCATCGCGCGGAGCGCAGCGCCAATCTGCTTGTCCGCGAGCGCGCGGAGCCAGCCGCCGCTGCGCTCGGCATCGCTCAGGTGCATGCGCAAAATCTGGATCAGCATCATGTGGTCGAGATGCTGCGCGAAGAGAGACGAGCCGGCCTCGCGGTTATGCAACTCCATCTGCATGCGCTCGACGCACCAACGCAAAGCGGCCTGGTCGCGCTCCTTCTCGATATGCACGATGGGCGGAAGCATCTCGAGCAGCATGCCTGCATGATCGCAGCTCACGCCAAAGCGGCTGCCGACTAAGAAGAGATCGCCGCCGCCGTTTAACGTGACGACGCCGCCGCCAGTCGATCGTGTCAAGGCGCTGCGCTTCGCTGAGCGAAACGGCGAATACGAGCGCTGGTTCATCGCGCTCGATGGCGAATGATGGCCACAGACGACAGGCTTGATACAGAACACAAGGTAGCAGCATGCGCGTCTTTGTTACAGGAGCCTCGGGCTTTGTCGACTCGGCGGTCGTCCGGGAGTTGATTGGCGCCGGTCATCGAGTCATCGGCTTGGCGCGCTCCGACGAGGCCGCCGCCGCGGTCGCTGCGGCGGGAGCCGAACCCGATCGCGCCGACATAGGAGATCTCGACCGCCTGCGAGCCGGCGCTGCACAGGCGGACGGCGTGATAGGCCTGACTACTTCGAGTGCTGACCCAGCCGCCTTACGGTGCGACGTCACTTGTCGAGCTCGAACCGAGCAGACGGCAACCCTGACGCGGGGGCGGCGCCGAGCAACATCCCCGCGCCGCGTCAGATACACCTCCGCGAAGCCGGCCGCCAAGTCCCTTTCGTGTAGCAGCCGCACCGATTGCAAATGGCGCTTCAAAGGGATGATCAGCTCGTCGGCGAGAGTGATGACACGGTCCGCGCCGCCCTTGCTTTCGCGCACAAAGATGGCCCGATGCTCGAAGTCGACGTCCTTGACACGCAAGCGGACCGTTTCCATGAGCCGTAGCCCGGACCCGTACCTCAGGCAAGCCGGCAGCCAGTGCGCGTCGTCGATGCACGCGAGAAGCCTTGCTACTTCGTCAATCGTCAGCACGACGGGTAGCCGCTCGGGCCGCCTCGCGTGCACGACACCGTGCAGGGTTCCGAGCGGGCGGCCGAAAACGAACTTATAGAGGAAGAGCAGCGCGTTCAGCGCCTGGTTCTGCGTGCTGGCAGCAACGCGCGGGTCGCCCGCAAGATGCGAGAGAAAGGCCGCCACTTCGACGTCCCCCATATCCCGCGGGTGTCGGCTGCCGTGGAAGCGGATGAAGCGGACGATCCAGCCAACATAAGACTGTTCCGTGCGAATGCTGTAATGCCTGAGCCGAATGCAGCGCGGACTTGCTCGACGAACGGCAAACGTGACTTTCGGGGCGGTGTGGGCATGCGCGGTAGTCTCACACTCTTGCCGCGAGAAGGACCGCACTGAAAGTCGGAAATTCGCGGCATTTCCGCGGGGGGGTTGACGTTGGTCCCGGTCCAGAAGCCCCCGATCGTGGGATTCTTGGCGGGCGTGCTTGAGCTGCGCGCTTATTGGGTAGAAGATACTTCCGGGGTCACAAATAGACTGCGAATATGCGGATACGCGCCGTACTTAACTCCGCGCGCCGTCCTTCCACTTACTGTTAGGCGGCGCTGCTGAGCGTAGCGCGCCGTTTCCGTGGGAGACCGCGATCGATGCATAAATGTCTCAGCTACTCTCGTGCCGACTAGACAGTCCGCGCTAAAGTAGAGTCGAGGCAGCCGGAGATAGTTATGAAACGTCAGGGCCCAACGACCCAAGAAAGGCTCGTGCTAGAGAGAATCGCGAGAATTCCCACGCGATCGCTGATCGCCGCAGGTGCAGTGGTGGGATTGGTGCTGTGTCTTCGAGCGCTGCCGGAACAGTATGCGGCATTTTCCTCATTTGCAGCTGTGGTGGCCGTTCTTATCGGACTTGCCTTCTTCGTTTACCAGGCGTGCTTTCTCAGGTGTCCACGGTGTTCCGGATGGATCGCGGTCCCAAAGTGCCCGAGTTGCGGGCTTAAGCTCGACGGCCCGTTGTCGTAAACCTGGAGATGCCTAAGGCTCGCGTGCGCCGCCTAACAAGCTCAGTTGCAGCCGACGGCTTCAGGCGTTTGCGCGGCGCGCCGCGGCTCAACTGCTAGGTTAAACGTCAGGATTCGCCCGCGATGCTCTCTTGGTTTCGTATCAAGCCAAAGCCTCTCCCTGCAAATCCTGGTCAAGGACACCTGCTCCGCACAGCGTTTAGCAACGTCGAACGCACTTGGGAGGAGAGCGTCGATCTCGTCACCTGTATGCGTGACGTTCTCACTAGCCTGGGCTATGCCTGTTCGACCAAGCGGGGCTGGGTAGAGCTGCCAAACGGCCTAACGGTGCTGCCGCAAGTCGTATCCATTCAACCGCTCGATGACGGTGGCGTCAGAACTATTAGCACCGTCCAGACCTCCCACAAATTGCTCGTACCAAACGGAGTCTTTGAGTATCAACACGCGACGGGCCGCGATCTAAAAGGCTCGTTCATATCCGGATTCAAAGATTGGGCGCAGTTAGACCTTCCAGTTTTCCTTGATGCACTCCGGTCAGATCCGGAAACGTGCATGCTCTTGTCCTTCAGCAAAGCAAAGGCGCAGCAGCATCGGCATCGCCGTGTCGTGCTCGGGCCAACAAGTCACGCAGTTCAACAGAGGCAGAAAGACGAAGAGGAGCACCCTTTCTGTCCGTGCTGCATCTTCACCAGCTGCTACGCCGCGTTCGAAGACCTATTGGCAGCGGATTACTTCTGCGCCATCCGACTCTTCGTACTGAGGAACGCTAAGGGCGAAATCGAAGCCGATTGCCGCGTGAACGGAGAGGATTGGCCCGCGGGCAAGGATGCCCTTCTGAAGTACGGCCAAGAGTGGCCTCATCGAGGGTTCGAATCTCGTAAACAGTACGTCGCTATCCAGGTAACGCCATAGCGGCAGCCCAAGTGCCGTTGGAAACGGCGCACGGTCGGGAGACGTCCGTCGCCGTATTGCCGTTCGTCGGACGGCCCCGCGGCGCGGTGGACTCCCTCGTCGGCGATCTGGCGAGCGCCGAGCGTGCCTTCGCGCGCGCGATCAGGGGATAGCGCGGGCGCTGATCCAAGGCAGACGGCGGGACGACCCCCGCCGTCCGCCGGGCTGGCCAGCGCACTTGGGGCACAGCATTCCGGCCGGCCGCTTCGACGCAGGTGTAACCTTGGCGGGCACGCCGCGTCTTGGTCAGTGTCGGCGGCTCGATCGGAACGGCATGGTGCCCGGATTGAAGATCAGCGAAAGCGCGACGGCCGAACCCGATCGGGAATCCGAAGACGGCGGCGTATCGGGCTTTCGGTTCAAGCTCGCGGTCCTGAGGTATGGCGGCATCGTTTACCGGGTGGCGCATTTGCTGCTCGGCGACCGTCACGAGGCGGAAGACGTGAGTCAGGAGACGTTCCTGCGGTACTGGCAGCACGGCAAAAGCGTCGAGCGCCCGAAGGAGTGGCTGCTCGCCGTGACGCGCAATGCGTGCCTCGACCGCCTGCGGCGCACACGTCCGGTCGTTTCGGCCGACGACGAGGCGCTCGAGCCGAGCGAGGATCGGGACCCGCTGTGGCACGTGCAGCAGCTCGAGCTCGGCGACCGGCTGCGTGCGCAGATCGCGCGCCTGCCCGAGCCGCAGCGCAGCCTCGTGATCCTGTTCGACGTGCAAGGCGTCGACGGCGCCGCGTGCGGGCGGATCCTCGGGCTCAGCACGAATCAGGTGAAGGTTTATCTGCATCGAGCGCGCCGGCGGCTGCGGCGCGCGCTGGAGGAATCGTCGTGACGGACCTCGACACGCGCTGGGCATGGAGCCAGGTCGAGGCGATGGCGGACGGATCGCTGTCGCGCGAGGACTCGCGCCGCATGCGCGCGGCGCTCGCGCGCGATCCCGAGCTTCGCGCCGCCGTCGAACGCGCACGCACGCTCTCGCGTGCGCTGCGCCGCCTCGGCAAGGCGCCCGTGCCGCGGTCTCACTATGCGCGGCTGCTGCGCATCGCGACGGCGCCGGCCGAGAGGATCCGGTCGACGGTCGCCGTCTGGTCGTGGACGTCCGCGACGGCCGCGGCGAGCGCGGTCGCGTTGGCGCTGGTGCTGCTGACCCGGCCCGAGCCGGCGGACGACCCCCGCGTCGCCGCGCTCCGCGACTTCGAGCTCGCGATGTCGTACCTGCACAGAAGCTACGAGATCGCCGGCGAGCAGGTGAAGCAGGCGCTCGAACGGGAGCTCAAAGAGACCCTTGGCGTGAACACTGAAAGCGGCGGAAACGACGCCGGCACCGAAAACGGAGGTTGATGACATGCGATCCATCACGAAAGTCACGTTGGCCGTCGCGGCGAGCGGCTACTTCTCGTGCGCTCTCGCGCAACAGCAACAGCAACAGCAACAGCAGCAGAGCCCGTTCCGCTTCGACTCGATTCCGGGCATCGCCGCGGAGCCGCACGTGCAGATCGATCTCGGTCCCGCGCTGCTCGGCTTCGCCGCGGAGGCCGCACGCCAGAGCGATCCCAGCGCGGCGGACATGATCGCCGGGCTGCGCGGCGTAAGCGTGCGCGTGTACGAGGAGCTTGCCGACGCGGCCGCCGTGCAGTCTTTCGTCGACCAGACTTCGCAGTCGCTCGAGCAGAGCGGTTGGGAGCGCGTCGTGTTCGTGCAGGACGGCACCGACAAAGTGCGCGTGCATGCGCGCGTCGAGAACGAGCAGATAGTCGGCATGACGGTCATGGTTCTCGACCCGAGCGAGGCCGTCTTCATCAATATCGACGGACAAATCGATCCGGCCCAGCTCGGCCGCGTCGCCGCCGGAATGGGCTTCGGAGACGTGCTCGGCGCGATCATGGGCGCCGCTCAGGCGGCACCGCTACCGGCGCCGCAATCGCAGGCCCCTGCGAACCCGGCGCCAGCCCCGGAGAACCCGGCGCCGACCCCGACGAATCCGACACCGACGAATCCGACCCCGACGAATCCGACACCGACGAATCCGTGATACGGACCGACGGCCGCGCCTGCGCAGCAAAGTGCTCCGGGCGCGGCCTCGCTCAGCGTTTTCGCCCCCACGCCTGAGAGATGCGCGGGCAGGACACGACGGTGTCGGCGCGTTCGGCAAAGGCAGCGAGCTCCGCGGCGATGCCGTCGATCTCCTCCGCGGTCGCGACGTCGAGTGCGATCAGCGTGTCGCGCACTGCGGCGAACGTCAGCAACGGCAGCCGCTTGACGTCGCCGTCGCGTCCGTACGGCGGGACCAGCGACGAGTCGACGCCGATGAATCCCGCACCCTCGAGAAGACGAACGAGCTTTCGGCCGACGAACGGGTCGCCGCCACGCCGCCGCAGCCCGCATCGACGACGATGCCGCCCGCGGCCGGCACGTGGCGATCGAGCAGTCTCCTCGTCGGCTCGCCGAGGACGCGGGCGATCACCGCGAGCCGCGCCCGTCCGTCGTCACCGCCACTCAAGACGTAGCGTTCGAGCCCTTCCCCCTTCACGTCGGATCCTCCGTTCGTTGCGGGTGATCCCGCAGAGTCTTCTGCGCCTGTGCTAGCAAGGCGCGTGCCGACGATCGCGGAGTCGACGGAACTTGGCTGCGGCATCTAATGAACCTGGACAGGCGGACATGTGCGTTCGCAATGGAGGTCGAACGACGCTCCCGCGCTCCACGCGGTCACGCGACCCGTGGACGACGGTGCGTGGTGAGAGCCGAGGCTACACGCTCGGCCGCCACTACGGCGCCGCGCGCCGCACACGCGCGCACTGACGCACAAGTCAGCCCTTTCGTTCAAGCCTGCCCGACAGGCGCCCGCCTACGATGTGCCCCGTCAACCGGCCATTCCGATCAGGAGAGCAACATGACCGTCACGAACACGACTCTTTGCCGTTGTGCCAATTGCACCGGGAGCTGCAACTGCGGGTGCGAGCATCAGGCGGCTGCCGTGCCGCCTCGGAGCGAAGCCTGCGACTGCGGAGATGCATGCCGCTGCGATCCCTGCAGCTGTGCAGAGCGCAAGTCCTGAGCAGCGGCAGGTGCGGCCGCGTCGCGCGGCCGCGCCTTGCCAAGATCACCAAACGACCTGCCGGCTCGGCGCCGTCAGTCGATCCTGACGAAGGACGGCGCGATGCCCATCATCTTGCGAAACGTCCTGGTGAGATGCGCGGCATCTGAGAATCCCGCGGCATGGGCCGCCGCGGTCGCGGCCGCACCGTTGCCGATGGCCTCGACCGCTCGCTGGAGACGCAGCCACAGCTGATACGTGCGAAAGCTCTGCCCGGTTTGCTCGACGAACAGGTGGCGGAACCGACCGGGAGACAGCGCGACGCGCGCCGACGCCTCGCCGAGGCTCACTGCCCGATCACTGTGCCACAGCGCCTCGATCGTGCCCTCGATCCGCGGATCGACGGCGTCGGGACGAGGCACCTTCTCGGCGAATCCCTCGACGAATCGTCGTGCGGCTTCTCGCAAGACCACCGCATCGGCGCGGCGAACGTCGAGCATGCGCAGCGCTTCCGCGTGCGCCTCGACTTCGGCGGGCGGCAATTCGACGATGGCGTCGCGACCGAAGCGTGTGAGCAGCGCGCGGCCGACACGTGTCTCCGGCTCGACGAAAACCTGCGCGGTGAACTGCGACGAAGCGTCGAATGCGTGCGGCAGATGCGGAGGCACGAAGGCGGCTCCGTACGGCCGCCAGTCGTGCTCGCGTGTCTTGAAACGGACCGTGCCGTCGAAGGCAAGACTGATCTGTATGGCGTGATGGGCGTGGAGCCGGACGTTGCCGCTCGCCTCGCCGATCCACAGGCTGCCGCCGTGCCAGCAGTGGATTCGCCCGCGTCCGGTCGGCTGCGCCGTGCGTATCAAGAGTAAGCTCGTTGCTCGAGGATCGAGAGAATCATGACATAGCGCGACTTCCTATGCATGGCGCTCGGGTAGTCGGCACCTGCCCGCTCACTATTTCGGCCGGGAGATATACGCAGCGTTCGAGGATAGGCTTGCCTCCGAACGGGAACGGAACGGCGCGATGAGGCGGGAAACGACACCTTGTAGGCGGCGGCCGTAAATTGCACAGATTCGGCGGACCAAAATTGCACACTCGTTGACGGCGGCCTGCGGGCCGCTTCCCCTTGGCGGCGACGCTGGAGCGGAGCCGCTGCATGTACGGACGGGAGACGAGGGTGTTGTCACGCCACTATGCGGAGCAGGGTCTGAAGAAGACGGAGCTGGCCCGGCGGCTCGGCGTCAGCCGAAGAACGATCTATCATTGGCTGGCCGAAGGGCAACTGGGTCGCGACCTGGATGCGGAGCCTGTCCGCTACTCTCCGCGACCGCCCGTGCCGACGAAGCTCGATCCCTACAAGGGCATCATCGCGGCGCGGTTGGAAGCCTTTCCCGAGCTCACCGCGCAGTGACTGTTCGAGGAGATTCGTGCGGCCGGGTATCCGGGCGGCTACACGCAGCTGAAGGAGTATGTGCGCAAGGTTCGGCCGCAACCGCCAGCGGATCCGGTCGTGCGCTTCGAGACGCCGGCAGGCTTTTAGGGCCAAGTCGATTTCGGCATTTTCGATCTGCCATTGGTCCAGCGATACGCGCTGTTGGTGATGCTTGCCTACTCACGGCTGTTGTGGCCGCAGTTCTATCGCCGCCAGGACATGGAGACGCTGATCCGAGGGCTGGAGGCAGCGTTCGAGTACTTTGGCGGCGTGCCGGCGGAGCTGCTCTTCGACCAGATGCGAGCGGTCGAGAACGACGATCGGCGCGGCGAAGGTGGCTCGTTGATCCTGAACGCCGAGTTCCTGCGCTTCGCCGAGCACTGGGGCTTTCGACCTCGAGCCGGCCGGCCATACCGAGCACGGACGAAGGGCAAGATCGAGCGGCCGATCCGCTACTGTAGCCAGAGCTTTTCCTACGCGCGCGAGTTCGTGAGCGATGACGACCTCAACGCCTAGGCGCTGCGCTGGCTCGAGGAAGTCGCGAACGTGCGCCGGCATCGGACCACGGGCGAGTCGCCGAGAGCGCGCTTTGAGCGTGATGAGCGCGCGCAGCTTCGGCCTTTGGCCTGTCGGCCCTTCCCCCGCCTTGCAGCTGCAGCGCCCCTTCCGCGCAAGCGCGCCGCTCTTCCCCATGTGGAGGTCGAGCGCCGCTCGTTGAGCGTCTACGCCGGAGTCGTGCGATGAAGCGCGCGGCCGCAGCAAGGCGCGACCACATTCGGGCCATGTTGGCGGATCTGCGGATGTCTGGAGCGCTCGAGGCCGTCGACGAGATCCTCGCCGGCGGCGACGGCGGTACGCCGCCGAAGCCATCGAACGGCTTCTTAACGCCCAGATCTCCCTGCGCAACAACCGCCGGCTCCAGACCGCCATGCGTTCGTCTCGGCTCAGGCGGCTGCGGGTTCTGAGTCATCCAGCGCTGCTGCTCGTCGACGAGATCGGGTATTTGCCCGTCAGTCGCGACGGTGCGGTGTTGTTTTCCCAGCTGATCAACGCGCGCTACGAGCAGGCCTCAACCGTGCTCACCTCCAACAAGGGTTCGAGGAGTGGGGCGAGATCCTCGGCGACGAGGTCATGGCCGCTGCGCTGATCGACCGACTGATGCATCACTGCCACGTCGTCAACATCCGCGGCAACAGCTACCGGATGCGCGAGCACACCGAGCTCTGGCAAAGCATCCAGGAGGAACAGAACGAGCCGTCAACTGCCTCTAAGCGACGGCGAAGGGAGGTTCAGCCGACCTGAGGTTCGTCACCTCGAAGAGGTGTGCAATTTTCGGCCGCCACAAATGTGCAATTTTCGACCGGCGTTGACACACCTCTGAAAGCCTCCGAGCCAGCGAGTGTGACAAGACCGCTGCCGCTCAAGAGCGGCGTCAAGTACTACCTCCATATGTCTGAAAATTCGACCGCAACCCGTCAATTGCGCCCCGCAAGTTCGATTGTACTGACCCGCCGCCTGCGGATGAGGACGTCCAAAAAACTGCGCCTCACTGACTGAATGCGCCGGTCCCCGGAAAGCACCTGCCGGGGTGAGGGACAAAGCCGGCTATGTATGCCTCCGCGGCGCAGCGAGCTTCTGAAGGCACGCTTGAGCCCAAGAGGGCTACTGACCGGGCATCCCAGCTCGACTGGGACGCAAAGAACGTCAGCCGCGAGCATGAAAAAAGGCGGTACACGTCGCGGTAAAGTCGACGTACAGGCCTTGTAAATCTTCCTATCTGCACCTAAATTGCCGCGGCGCTTGTCTGCCTCGATGCTCGGGCGGGAGTAGTTATGAAGGCCGCAAATTCGACGCCGCGCGCGCCGGCGCGCATCGAGTACCTTAAAGTACAGAATTTCCGTGCGCTGCGAGAGGTAGAGCTGAGAGAGCTCACGCCCCTTACCGTGCTGCTCGGACCAAATGGCAGCGGAAAGTCCACGGTGTTCGACGTATTTGCCTTCCTTTCCGAGTGCTTCGAGCTCGGATTGCGCCGGGCGTGGGACAAGCGCGGACGCGCGAAGGAGCTGAAGACGCGGGGTAGCGACGGACCCGTGTCAATTGAGATCAAATATCGGGAAGCCGGGTATCCCCTCATTACTTATCACCTCGCCGTTGATGAACGCGGAACGGGCCCGGTCGTTATTGAGGAATGGCTAAGCTGGAAGCGAGGCAGCCACGGCCGTCCGTTCCGGTTCCTGGAATATCGCGAAGGTCAAGGCCGCGCGGTGAGCGGCGAACTGCCAGACGAGCAGGACACGCGAATCGAGGTGCCGCTGAAGTCCGCCGATCTGCTTGCCGTCAACGCGCTCGGGCAATTCGCTGAGCATCCGCGCGTAGCCGCTCTGCGCGATTTCATTACCGGTTGGTACGTCTCGTATCTCTCCGCTGAAAGCACGCGAGGGCAACCGGAAGCCGGGCCGCAGGAGCGTTTGAGTAAGAGCGGCGACAACCTAGCCAACGTGATTCAATATCTCGCTGAACGGCACAGCGACCGTTTAGAGCGGATCATTGAGGTACTTCGCCAGCGAGTGCCTCGCATCGAGCGCGTGCTTGCCGAGACCATGCCGGATGGCAGGCTGCTATTGCAAATCAAAGATGCGCCGTTCAGTCATCCTGTGCTGGCACGTTTCGCATCGGATGGCACCCTCAAGATGCTGGCCTATTTGGTGTTGCTCTTCGATCCGGATCCACCGCCGTTCATCGGCATCGAAGAGCCGGAGAATTTCCTGCACCCACGGTTGCTGCCGGAGCTGGCCGAGGAATGCCGTGCGGCCACTGCCCGCACCCAGCTTCTGGTGACGACACACTCGCCGTTCTTTCTGAATGCCTTACGCCCTCGGGAAGTGCGTGTGCTATGGCGTGATGAGCAAGGTTTCACGCAAGTGCAACGCGCGAGCGACCTGCCTGGCGTTGTCGAGTTTGTTCAACACGGTGCATTGTTAGGTCATCTGTGGATGGAAGGGCAACTAGGCGTGGGGGATCCCCTCGTCAACCAAGGGGCGCCGTCCCGCCCGCAGCGGAAGCGCTAAGAATGGTTGCCACGCATCTAGAGTTGCTCGTCGAAGAGCCATCGATGGAGGCATTCCTTCGTGCCCTGCTGCCGCGATTGCTGCCGCAAGAAGCGACTTTTGAAGTGCACCCATTCCAAGGCAAAGCTGATTTGCTGAACAAACTCGAGGCGCGGCTGCGTGCCTATGCGTTCTGGTTACCTGAGGAGTGGCGCATCGTAGTCGTAGTGGATCGTGACGACGATGATTGCACGGATATCAAGCGCAGGCTGGAGAATGCCGCGTTGCGCGCCGGGTTGCGCACACGCTCCCAAGCGGGCAACGGTCAATGGCAAGTCGTCAACCGGATTGCGATTGAAGAGCTCGAGGCCTGGTACTTCGGCGATTGGACGGCTGTAAGAGCCGTCTATCCCCGGGCGCCAGCCAGTGTGCCAAGTCGCAAAGGCTTTCGCGATCCGGACGCTATCTCGGGCGGTACATGGGAGGCATTCGAGCGAATTATGCGCCGGCATGGCTACTTCGACGGAGGCTTAAGCAAAATGGAGGCCGCCCGAGCGATTGGTGCACAAATCGATCCTTCCCGCAGCGTCTCCCGCAGCTTTTCCGCGTTCTGCAATGCCGTCTCTGAGGCGTTTACATGATTTCCCCATCGTCATGATGCACCTCCTCACCAGCCTTCTCGGCTGTCCAATTGCCTGGGGCGTGCATCCGGGCGGCTATTTCGGTGTCGGTGGCGAACGGACCAAATCAGCACGATGTGCTGCGAGGCCCATGCGCGTGTCTATGGCTGATGAGCCCTCGTTGCAAGACGTCGTTTAGCCACTTGTCACGAGAAACGCTGCACCCCGGCCAGGCATAGGAAATCGCCGCGCATATGCGTCGCGCTAAGACGATCGTCGATATCGTCCTGTTCGGACGATCGCTCAGCGCCGCCCTCTGCGTCCGCGCGCAGAGCGCCTGCTGCAGCCGCGGATACGACAACGTCGAGACGCATTCTCGATAGGTCCGTCGCTTGAGACCTCGTGCTCTCTGACGCGCATAAAACTAAGCGACGAGCGGCCGACGCGCTTGGACCGGGCAGAACTCGGGTTCTTGCGAACAGCGAACTACGGTGTGTCCGGAGGACGCACCGCGTTCGCGCGATCCACGATATACGCGCGGATCGCCTCTGCCTCGTCGGCATCGAGCACATCGGCGAACGACACCATGCCGTTCGCCGCGCGGGCGCCGCCGAGCACGATCGCGGCGAAAAGCTCGGGGCTCGCGAGCGCCGGCGAGTACGCGAGATCCGGGAACAGGCCGCGGCGGAACATGCCGCCCGCGTTGCCCGGGTTTTCATGGCAGATCCAGCACGTCGACTGATAGAGCTGCTGGCCGCGCGCGATCTCGTCCGCAGACGCCGTCGACGGCGGCGGATTCAGCGGCGGCGGCGAAAACTCGACGGGCGGCGGAAGCTCGGCAGTGCCGCCGCGCTTCCACACGAGGAGCCGCGCATGGCTCGGCGCGTAGTAGTTGCCCGCCGCGCGGCCCGCGACGACCGCGATGTGCTGCTCGCCGTCGACCTCGAAGCTGATCGGACCGGCGACGATGCCGGTATGCACGCTCTCGGACGACCAGAGCTGCGTGCCGTCCTGCGCCGAGCGCGCGACGAGACCGTCGCCGGTGCCGTGGAACACGAGCCCGCCGGCCGTCGCGAGCATGCCGGCCGAGTCGCCTTGCGCGCGCCACGCCTCCCGCTGCCCCACGGGATCCCACGCGAGCACGTAAGCGCCGCGCGGCAGCCGGGCGAGCTCCGCCGTGGCCTCGGCCGAGCGGGCCGCGAGATCGATGCCGAGGTTCGACACGCGCGGATTCGGGTCGAAGTTGCGCGCGGGCGCATAGATCAACGCATTGTCGCTCGCCGAGAAATACGCGAAGCCCGTCTGCGGGCTGAACGCCATCGGATGCCAGTTGTGCGCGCCGGCCGACGACGGCTGGACCGCGACGGGCCGACCGGTCCGATCGTAGCGCGCGGCCGGATTCTCGATCGGGCGGCCGGTCTCGGGATCGATACCGGTCGCCCAGTTCACCGCGGCAAAGTTGTTCGCGGAGATCAGCTCGCCGGTCTTCGCATCGAGCACGTAGAAGAAGCCGTTCTTCGGCGCCTGCATCACGACGCGCCGCTCGACGCCGTCGATCGTGAGATCCGCGACGACGATCGGCTGGGTCGCCGTGTAGTCCCACGTCTCGCCCGGTGTCGTCTGGTAATGCCAGACGTACGAGCCGTCGTCCGGATCGAGCGCGACGATCGACGACAGGAACAGGTTGTCGCCGCCGCCGGGGCTGCGCAGCGCCTGGTTCCACGGCGAGCCGTTGCCGGTGCCGATATAGAGAAGATCAAGCTCCGGGTCGTAGGCCATCGAGTCCCAGACGGTGCCGCCGCCGCCGAGGCGCCACCACTCGCCGTTCCACGTCTCGGCGGCCATCGCCATTGTCTCGTTCTCGAAGCCGAGCGCCGGATCGCCCGGCACCGTGAAGAACCGCCAGACGAGCTCGCCGGTCTCCGCATCGTACGCGGAGACATACCCGCGCACGCCGTATTCGGCGCCGCCGTTGCCGATGATCACGCGGCCCTTCACGACCCGCGGCGCGCCCGTGATCGTGTACGCGACGTCGCGCGACACGAGCGTGTCGGTCTCCCACACCTTTTCGCCCGACGCGGCGTCGATCGCGACGAGACGGCCGTCGATCGTGCCGACGTAGATCTTGCCGTTCCACGCCGCGGCGCCCCGATTGACGACGTCGCAGCACGCGCGGCTGCCCCACTCGCGCGGCACCTGCGCGTCGAAGGCCCAGAGCCGCTCGCCGGTGCGCGCGTCGTAGGCCTGCACGTTGCTCCATGCGGTCGTCACGTAGAGCGTGCCGTCGATATAGAGCGGCGTCGCTTCCTGCGTGCGGTTGATGCCGAGATCGGCGTACCACGCGAGGCCGAGCTCGGCGACGTTGTCGGGCGTGATCTCCGCGAGCGGACTGTAGCGCTGCTCGCGGTATGTCCGGCCGGTCGACATCCACTGTCCCGGCTCGGCGTCCGCCGCGACGAGGCGTGCGGCGTCGACGCGGGCCGCGGGCGGCGCGGGCTGCGTGCCGGCGATCCCGACGACCGGCGCGTCCGACGCGCCCGTTCCCGCCGACGGCCCGGAGCCGGCCGTTCCGGAGGAGTCGCCCGACGGCCCGCAGGCCGCGACGAGCAGAGTGCAGAGCGTTGCAGAAACGGAAGTGCGCGCGGTCATCGGCGGGAACCCTCGAACGAGACGGGCGACAGCATCGATCAGACGCCCGGAATGTTCAACCGGCCGGAACGTCCGGCGCGGCGCGCAGCAGCGTGCCGCCCGCGCCCGCGAGCTGCCGCGGAGCGACGGAGAAGTGTGCCGCGAGCGTCGCGAGATCCCGTCCCGCGCGCGCGAGCTCGGAGGCCTGCTCGACCCCCGACATGCCGGCCAGCGCGACGAGCTCGTCGGTCGCCGCACGGAGCGTCGCGACGCCGTGGGCACACGCTGCGGTGATCTCCGCCCGCTCGTCCGCGGGGAGCGCCCGGTCGTCGACGGCGCTGCGCCACGCGCGCTCCGCGAGATCGAGCATCGCGCGCTCCGCGGCGCGCCACGCGGCATGGCTCCGCGCGAACGCCGCGCGCGCGAGCGGATCGTCGGCGAGCACGCCGGTCGTGCCGTACGGCGTCTTCTGCGTCGCAAGGACTTTGAACGCCTCGAGCGCGTGCCGCGCGATGCCGACGGCCACCGCCGTGATCGGCAGCTCCGTGAGCACCTCGAACGGCAGCCGGTACAGCGGTCCCGGCTCGCGCGGCGCATCTGTGAAGACGCTGAAGGTCAGCCGCTCCGGCACGAAGACGTCGTCGACGCCGAAGTCGTGGCTCGCCGTCGCGCGCATGCCGGTCGTATCCCACGTCTCGACGATCTCGACGTCCCGGCGCGGGAACGACATCGCGCGCACGAGCGGCTCGCCGCGCGCGTCCGGCACGGGCTCGCCGCCGGCCGTCACGACGCAGTTCGCGGTGAACGTCGTCGCATACGGCGCGCCGCTCGCGTAGCGCCAGCGGCCGCGCACGCGGTACCCGCCGTCGACGCGCTCGGCCCGGCCGTGCGGCGCGCCCGAGCCCGCGATCACCGCCGCGGGCGGACCGAAGATCTCGAGCGCCGCATCCGGCTCGAGGTACGCCGCGAACAGCCCGCCGCCCGCGCCGATCATGACGGCCCAGCCGAACGAGCCGTCGATGCGCGCCGCGGCCCGATAGATCTCGAGCGCTTCCGGCAGCGTGAGCTCGAGCCCGCCGTAACGGCGCGGGATCCACAGCCGAAAGAGCCGGTGCCGGACGAGCGCCTCGACGACCTCGTCCGAGAACGCCGCGCGGCGGTCCGCCTCCGCGGCCTGGCCGCGCACGAGCGGCGCGACCTCGTCGAGCGCGCCGAGCAGGCGCGCGACATCGTCTTGCGTATCCATCCGGGAAGTATCGTCGATGCGGTAGCGCGCGCAACGGCGCGCCGCGGTGTCGGGCGCGCCGCGGTGTCGGGCGCGCCCGGCGGCCGCGCGTGCGACGGATGTGCGGGCGATGGCCGCGCGGGCGACGGATGCGCGCGCGACAGACACGCGGGCGACGGATGCGCCGATGCGATTTCGTGACGGGTTTCGCACGCGCTCGGGAGCGAACGACGCATCCTGACGCGCGACCCGACAACCGACTTCGCCGATGCGTGCCCGGTCGTTCGCCATCGTGCTGCCTCTCTTCGTCGCCGCGTGCGGCGACGCGGCACTCGAGCGCCCGGAGACGGCGTTCTCGCGGCCGGCGGGGCCCGCGCCGGACGTGTACAGCGGTGTCTTTCCGTGCGACAACTGTCCCGGCATCGAGACGACGTTGTGGCTCCGCGCCGACGGCACGTTCTTCTGGCGTCAGCGCTATCTCGACCACGACGGCGCCCCTGCGACGACCAGCTACAACCTCGGCCGCTGGAACAGCGACGCGGACGGCACGCTGCTGCTCGCGGGGTGGGGTCCGCCGCGACGCCTCGACGTCTCGGGACCCGACGCATTGCTGCTCGTGACGCCGTCACCGGCCGAGCACAGGTTGACGCGCACCGCCGGCGGCGAGCGCTTCACGGATCGCGTCCGGATCGAAGGCACGGCGGTCGTCGACGACGACACCGCGACGATCTCCGAATGCCGCACCGGCCTCTCCGCGCCGGCCGGCGGCGCCGATCTGCGGCGGTTCCTGCGCCAGTACCGGAGCCTTGGGTTCAGCGGCAAGCCCGCGTTCGTCGAGATCGAGGCCCGCTTCGAATGGGCGGACGACGGCGGGCTTCGATCCTTCGCGGTCGACCGTTTCGTGACGATCAAGGCGGGCCGCACCTGTTAGCTTCGCGCGGACGCCTTCCTTCCGAATATCGCATCATCGACTTGCCGCGCTCGGCGCGAAGCGGTCAACTAGCGTTCATCCGGATCGAGGGGGAGAGCTCTGGATGGACTTTCCGACACGCTTGAAGCTCGGCCGCATTGCAGGCGGCCGCCGGGACCGGAATTGCGTCGCCGCGGCGGTCGGTCTCGCGGTCCTCGCGCTGCCGGCCGCGGGCCGCGCGCAGCTCGAGGAGGTCATCGTCACCGCGGAGCGGCGCGAGACGTCACTGCAGCAGACGCCGATCTCCGTCGCGGCATTCACCGCCGACGCGATCGAGGCCAAGGGCATCGAGACGGTCGAGGACATCGCGCTCTTCACGCCGAACCTCGACATCAAGGGCTCCCGCGGCACCGGCAACACGAGCCCGACGTATCAGATTCGAGGCCTGTCGGGCGGAGGCGGCGCGACCGGAGAGCGGGCGGCGGCTCTCTACATCGACGGCGTCTTCGTGCCGCGCACGACCGGGCCGTTCATGAGCATGCTCGATGTCGAGCGCGTCGAGGTCCTGCGCGGGCCGCAGGGCACGCTGTTCGGCCGCAACAGCACCGGCGGCGCGATCCGGGTCTTCACGCGCCAGCCGGGCCCGGAAAGCGAGGGTTACGTCGAGCTCGGCTTCGGCAACTTCGATCGGCAGGAAGTCAGCGCGATGGTCAACGTGCCGATCAGCGACACGGTGTTCTTCCGTGTCCAGGGCGGCTACTTCGAGCAGGACGGCTACGTGCGCCGCGGCACGCAGATGCTCGGCGGCAGCGAGGACACGATCGGGCGGCTGCAGCTCGCCTACGAGCCGAGCGACGCGCTGTCGGTGCGCTTCTCGTACAGCACGTCGGACTCGGAATCGGACGGCAATCCACAGGATCTCGCGTGGTTCGACATGCGGCCCGATCTCGATTTCGAGGGCAATCGCGCGGACTGGATCTCGGACTTCCTCGAGGCGTCCGGCCAGCCGCGGATCGAGCCGTACAACGATCCGCGGATCGTGCTCGACGACTACACGATGCCGAGCTGGTGCTTCCTCGACGACATCGACCCCGACTGGGACGCGCTGTGCGAGCAGACGAACGAGTCGGAGTACGACCAGCTCGACGTCAACGTCGAATGGCGGCTTCGCGACAACGTGACGCTGACGTCGATCACCGGGTTCTCGGACTTCTCGAGCTTCGGGATCACCGACTGGGTGCAGCTCGGCACAGAGATGCGGCCGAGCCTCGTCGAGTCCGACGTCACGTATCAGGAGCTGCAGCTCGGCGTCGATCTCGCAGACGGCCGCGTCGAGCTCGTCACCGGCGTCTCCTATTTCCAGGAAGACTCCGGGTCCTCCGGCGCGAACCTCGAGCGGCGCGGCACGAGCGCGTATCCGCCGCAGCTTGCCCTCGGCAACGGCGACGCGGGCATCTTCCGGACGGGCGACGCGATCCTCACGCAGGACGCCACGTCGTACGGCGTGTTCGCGAACGCGACGCTGCAGGTCACCGATCGCTTCGCGCTGACGCCCGGCATCCGCTTCGCGTGGGACGAGAAGGAGGTCACGCAGACCGAGCTCGCGTCCGACGACTTCACGCCCGCGCCGGGCACGACGTCGACGACCGTGTTCGCCGAAGACGACTGGAGCGAGACCGACTGGCGGCTCACGGCCGACTTCGACGTGACCGACGGCATCATGGTCTACGCGACGGCGTCGAAGGCGTTTCGCGCGGGCGCCTACAGCTACGCGATCGCGGACGAGCTGACCGGCGAAGCGCAGACGGCGGCGCTCGCGACGTCGCCGCCGTTCGTGCCGCCCGAGTCCGTCGAGAATTCGGAGGTCGGCGTGCGCACCGAGCTGATCGACGGACGCCTGCGGCTCAACTTCACGTACTACGACATGACTTACGGCGACCGCCAGGCGCCGATCCAGGTATCGGACCCGAACTCCCCGACCGGCTTCCGGATCGCGCTGACGAACGCCGGGGACGTCGAGCTCGACGGGATCGAGCTCGACGGTCAGCTCGCCGTGACGAGCGCGTTCGCGATCGACTTCGCGGCGGGCATCGTCGACTCGCACCTGCTCGACGTCTGCGCGAACAACGGCGACTTCCTGTTCCCGGGACCGGTCGAGGAGAGTTATACGATCGGCGCGCGCTGGGCGAAGGCGCTGCGCAACGGGGCCGATCTCGGCTGGTCGTTGAGCTACGCACACGTCGGCGAGCAGCAGACGCATCCCGGAGGCACGCACGACGCGGTCGCGAAGTGCGGCAGCCCGACGCCGGGCTGGTTCCTCGATTCCCGCTACGAGCTGCCGAGCTATGCGCTCGTCAACGCCCGCGTGCGCTACGGGAGCGCCGATGGCCGCTGGGCGGTGACGCTCTTCGCGAACAACCTCACGGACGAGACGTACGGGACGTATGCGACGCGCTTCGGCGGCGGCTTCTGGGATTTCGTGAATCCGATGGCCGCCGGCGGCATCGGCATTCCGGAGCGCTCGGCGCTCGGCTTGACGATGGGCCGCCCGCGCGAGGTCGGACTGACGTTCCAGTACTCGTTCGGCGGCGGTTCTCGAGCGGAGAACTAAACTAAATGGGGTCAGAGCCCGTTTTCGCCTGACGACTGTTAACCCTGATCCGACTGTTAATGGGGTCAGAGCCCGAGTTTCTCGGTTCGCCGAAGGGGTCTGCGTTAAGTGTAAGCGTTAAGTGGGGTCAGAGCCCCATTCTCCGTTCGCCGAAACGGCGGTCAGCGTTCGAAACAGGGCTGAGCCCATCTCTCTGTGTCGAGCTCGTCGAAACTTGCACAGTCATTGGACCGACGCGCCGGCGTGGTATGGATGCGCAAAGGCGGTTGTACGCTTGAAACACCCGAGGCCTCGAGAGATCACCACCTCTCGGGGCCTTTGCTGCCGTGCGAACACTCGGCGGCGAGCGCACGCTGCCGAGGGGCGCCGCCGGCGTCATCGTCGAGGCGCCGCTCGACGCATCGCACCGCTTTCTGAAGCTCTCGGGGCAAGGGGCGGAACGCTCCCCCGAGTGTACCCCTCGTGAGAGCCGGGGGTCGGTCAGTGTGCCCCTCGTGAGAGCCGGGGGTCGGTCCAAAAATGACGCGAAATGGGCTTGACCCCATTCACACGGTCATCGGCCCAAAACGGGCTTAGGCAAAGGGCTCTGACCCCATTTTCACTGCGTCCATGTCACTGTGCGAGCTCGTCGAACCTGCACAGTCGTCCGACGAGAAATGGGCTCAGGGAAAAGATCGGGCTCCCGAAAAATGGGCTCTGGCTCCCGAAAAATGGGCTCTGACCCCAATTAACAGGGCTCTCGAAAAAATGGGCTCTGACCCCGATTAACGACCTCGATTAACGCATCAGGATGCCGCCGTCGGCGATCAGCGTCGCGCCGTGCACGAAATCGGCGGCCGGCGAGACGAGCCACGCGCAGCATTCGGCGATCTGCTCGGCCGTGCCGACTTTGCCGACGGCCGAGACGACCTCCTTGCGCCGCACGGGATCGCTCATCGCCGACGCGACGAACGGCGTGTCGATGAAGCCAGGCGCCACGGCGTTGACCGCGATCCCGCGCTCGCCGAGCGCGCGTGCGCAGCTCTTCATCATCGTCAGCACGGCGCCCTTGCTCGTCGCGTAGGCGCCGGTCGCGACGTAGCCGCCGCCGGTATAGCTCGAGATGCTCGCGACGAGGCAGATGCGCGCGCCGCGATCCATCAGCTTCGCGGCCTCGCGCACGCTCAGGAACGTGCCGATGACGTTGATATCGAAGAGGCGCCGGAACTGCGCGGGCGTCGTGTCGAGGAAAGGCGTCGTTTCGATGACGCCTGCGGCGGTCACGAGCGCGTCGAGGCCGCCCCATGCGTCGCGGATCCTCGCGAACGCGTCGATCGTCGCCGCTTCGTCGGCGACGTCGAGCTCGATCGCGAGCCCCGCGCCGGCCGCCGTCGCCCGGGCGCCTTCGAGGTTGCGGTCGAGACACGCGACGCGCCAGCCGTCGGCCATGAGCCTGCGCGCCGTCGCGGCGCCGATGCCGCTCGCGGCGCCCGTGACCGCGGCGCGCCGCCCGGCCCCCTTCACGTCGTCACCTCGCGTTCCGCTTGTCACCGGCGCGCCCCGATCAGCGATACGCGTCGAGGCCGTTCGCCTCGAGGAACTCGGAAAGCAGGTCCGCGACGTCGACGTTGTTCAGGTCGGCGAACGGGATATGCGTGTTGCCGACGAGACCCGCGTCCCGCAGCATCAGCACCTCCGCGTTGCCGCCGTACTTGTTGACGAGCTCCGCGAACAGCCTCGACTGTGCGACGGCGCCCGTGAAGCGGTCCGTCTTGTCGAGGTTGTCGCCCCACACGAGCTGGATCGGGATCCGCGTGAGCTTGCGGAACTCGTCGAGCGGCACGATCACCGGCCCGAACGGGCCCGGCCGCACGTCCGGCGCCTCGCCTTCGGGGAACACGAATCCGACGTTCTCGTACGCGACGATGCCCTTGATGTTGTCGGTCTTGAGCGCGGTCAGGAGCGCTCGCAGCCCGCCCGCGGAATTGGTCAGCGCGACCGTCGGTCCGATCCGGTCCGCGAGCGCGGCCGCCGCTTCCGCCTGAAGCTCCGCGTTCTCGACGGTATCGAACTCCTGATAGCGGGCACGGGTCGCCTGGTTCCACGCCTCGGAATCGCCCGTCGGGAACTGCACGCCGTCGAAGAACTCGGGGTAGTCGGACCCGAACCGCCATGCCACGAAGTTCTGCTGATCGCGGCCCGGCTCCGGCGCGTACGTCGTCTCCGCGCATCCCCAATTCGCGCGGCCGACTCTCGGCCCGTCCCACAGGTACACGGGGTAGCCGCGCCTCACGAAGATGCTCTGAAACCCTTCGCCGCCGTCCCAGCGGCTCTGCCATGCGACCGCGCTCGCGCTGTGCCACATCAACAGGTTCGTCGCGCGCGGGCTCGGCGGGATCTGATACTCGACGACGCCGTGGTCGCAATGGAGCGACGCGGTCTCATCGCCGAGGACGGTGCCGCCGACCGCGAACGCACCCTGCTTCTCGATCACGAGCGGCCCGTCGTCGGCCGCGGCCGCCCCTGCGCCCGTCAGGAGCGCCGCCGAAAGCAGCAAGGCGGAAAGCCGCGCGCCGGCCGGTCCGAGCCGCGCGGCGGACTCGGCCAGGCACGCTGTGGTCTCGTGAGTCATCGCTCGCCCCTTCGGCCCCGGCGGGCCGCAGAACACGCGGAACAGGATACGCCGGACGGGGAAATCGTGCCGGACACGAAAACGTGTCCGACACGATTCCGGGGTGCGAGTCAGCTATTGCCGATTCATCCGAAGCTCCATCGCCGCCATGACGTCCGCCTTCGTCTGCGGCTCCGCGGAGGCATGGACGTTGATGTAGCGCTCGTAGTCGATGCCGAGCTTGTCGAGCGCCGCGACGAGCGCACTCACGTGGTCGTTCGCCGGCTGGCCCGGATTCACCGAGAAGTCGCCCTGGAACAGGATCTTCTCCTGCGGCAAATACGCGACGATCAGGCTGTCCGAATGCGGCGCCGGGAAGATGTGATAGAACTCGACCGTGCGCGTGCCGTCCGAGTACGACCGCATGTCGTAGACGGGCTCGACGACCGCGCGACGCGGATTGCGCGCGAGCGCATCGTCGAGCAGCGTGCGCGGCGTGTTCAGCGCGCGCTCGAGGAACTCTTTCGCGTTCGCGTGCGCGATGATTGTCGCGCCTTCGGCGACGAGCACGGGGAGCCCGCCCGTGTGATCCGAGTGCGGGTGCGTGACCATCACGTAGCGGATCGGCTTACCCGGAAACTGCCGCTTGATCTCGTCGACGTACGCCTGCGCGCGCGCCTGGCTCTGGCCGGCCTCGAGCATCATGACGTGGTCGCGGAACTCGACGACGAGCGAGTCGTAGCTGCCCTGACCGGTCGTGTACCGGAAGATGCCGGGTGCGAGCTGCTCCTTCGTGACGTTGAGCTGCGGCGCCTGCCCGCCGCCTCCCGGGAAGCCGCCCGGACGATTGGCCGGCGGCGGCGCGAGCGAGTCGAGATCGGGCGGATTCGCGACCGCGGCCGCCACGTCGACCTCGAAGAACGGCCAGCCTCCGCGCGTCTGCACGATCCGCGTCGGGACGATCGCGCCGTCGAGGCTTCTCCAGCCCGAGTACGTCGCGACGATGTGCATGTCGCCCATGATGTTCTCGCCGAGCCACGTCTCGACGCGCTCGATCAGATTGTCGTCGTTCAGGTACGCGTTGATCCGGTAGGACGCGCCGGACGGTGCCTTCACCGTCGGGCTCCAGCTCAGGATCGTGTAGTCCTTGCCGTGGACCCTCTCGCGGCTCACGACCGCGTCGTTCTCCGCGGCACCCTTCAGAAAGCCCCACGGCAGGAGGTAGAAGTCGACGGACTGCGCCCACGGCTGCGACACGTCGGCCTGCTGCGGCGTGACCTGCTGGAAGAACGTGCCGGGCGACACCGTCGTCGACCCGCCGGGCCCGATGTTCATCGTATTGCCGGTATGGCGCGTCGTCGGCGCGGCGAGGTCGATGACGCGAACGTAGTTCGTGATCGGCCGCATCGGGTCGTGCGGGCCATAGCAGATCAGCTGCGCCGCGTTCGCGCCGCACTGCTGGAACGACACGTCGCGGGCAGACCCCGAGTACGTGATCGACTGAACGTTGCCCAATGCGCGCTGCGCGTTCTCGATGACGGTGTCCGCATCCTGCGCCAGCGCGATTCCGCACAGCGACGATGCGCAGAGCGCAGCGAGCGCTAGTCTCGTAACCATTCGTTCCCCCTTCCCTCGAGCTTTATTTATTGCAGAGTAACGGGACCAGGCATGATTCTGTATGCAGCACAAGCCTAGCATGACGAGTCGACCCCATCGAAGTCCCTTCTGTGGGGCAGCTCGCCGAGCTGCGAGGCCGCCCGGGCGTCGCTCCCGGGAATATCCCGGGTCCGCTTCCTCGAGCCCGAGCCCCGCAGCCTGCGCCGGCCGGGGCCGGGCCTTCGCGGCGCGCGCGCCGGCCCGTACCATAGGCGGCCGATTGCCGCACCCGGGCAATCTCACCGGAGAACGACATGAAGAAAGCTTTGATCGCGCTCGGCGCAACCGTCATCGCAGCGCCGGTCCTCGCCGACCCCGAATACGTCACGATCGAGATGGGCATCGACGTCGCGAAGCCGGCCGACGAGGTGTGGGAGGCCGTCGGAGGCTACTGCGACATCGCCGAATGGCTGAACGTCGACTGCGAGATCACGTCCGGAGACGGCGGCATCGGCACGGTGCGCGTGCTTGCAGGCGGCCGCGTCACGGAAGTGCTCGTCGCGAAGACGGACCTGGCCTACGGCTACACTCAGCCGCCCCGTGAAGGGCGGTTCTATGATCTCTACCACGGCTTCATGGAGGCGAAGCCGGTCGACGAGCGCTCGTCGCGGATCGTCTACACGCTCGTCTACGACGTCTCGGACAAGCCGGACCAGGCCGCGAAGGACGCCGACATCGAGCGCCGCCGCGGGATGTTCCAGACCGCGCTCGAGAACATGAAGCGCATCGCGGAGGCTAAGTAAGCAGGCCGCGGCCGCGAGGCCGCATTTCGACAAGCGAGGGAGCGGCGCGCGCCGCTCCCTCGACCGGCGCCGGCGCTACTGCTGCCTGCCCTGCCCGCCGCCGCTGCCGCCGCCGCGGAAATTCGCCTGGAGCAGGTGCGTCAGCGTGTGCACGTAGCGCAGCTTGCCGTTCTCGACGCGGAAGAGATGCGTGTCAGGAGCCCCGCTGCCGCCGGTCGGTCCGCCCGCGCCGAACGTGCAGAACGCGACGACCGCGCCGATGACCTCGTCGACGACGAAGCGGCGATTCGAGATGTTCACGCCGCTCGGCACGCCGACCTCGCAGCTGTCGTCCGGCGAGCCTCTGCCCGTGTAGGCGCCGCCTTCGATGCGCACGCACGGGAAGCCCCACGGCACGAGATCGATCTTCCCTTCGAGAAACGCATCGAGATACGCGTTCGCGGCCGCGACCAGCGTGCCGCGCGTATCGCGATCCTCGGGCGGGATCGGATCCCAGTTCTCGGTCGACGAGTAGCGCAGGTAGTTGTCGGCGTTGAAGAGCCAGTAGCCGGTCGTCGTCCACAGGATCTCGATCTCGGCGATCTTGTCGTGGTTGACGCGCAGACGCGTGCCGAGGACATACGGGTTCTCCTCGTCCGTCACGATCACCTCGGTGAACGTCTGGCACGTGTACTCGTCGAGCAGGCTGCGATGGTGATCGATCTCCATCGCGGTGTTGATCAGGCCGGTCTCGATGTCCGCGGGCGCCATGTTCTCGAGGTAGCCGACGCCCCTCGCGAGCGGCAGCCCGGAGATGTCGCCCTTGGTCTGCGCTTCGATGTACAGGTTCACGGCGCGCTGCAACCCGCCGCGAGTGCAGGAAATTTCTCCCTGTGTGCCCTGTCCCTGCGCGAACCCGATCGCGGGCGCGAGCAGCGCGCCGCCGAGCGCGATCCACGTGAAAGTCGTGCGTCTCACGGACTCCTCCCTCGGTTGTCGTTATGGGCGGGATTATAGACGACGGATCGCGGCTCCGCCGGCCGTGCCGGCGGTCCTCGGGCGCCTTTCTTCGGCTTTGGGCTACGAGGCTCCGCTCAACGGCACGACGCGGGTTCCGCCCGCCGACCCTCCGCGGCGCGGAGCGCCTCGGCGGAGGCGGGACCGGGCGTCCGTCAACCCGCGACGGTCACCCGATTGCGGCCCGAGCGCTTCGCCGCGTACATCGCCTCGTCCGCGCGTCGCAGCCACGCCTCGTGCGACTCGCGCTCGCGGATCTCCGCCGCGCCGACCGAGACCGTCACGGAGATCCCGGGCACGAGGTCGACCGCTTCGATCCGCTCCCGCAGCTCCTCGGCTATGTGCGCGGCCGTCTCGATGCCGTGGCCCTCGATCACGACGACGAACTCCTCGCCGCCGATGCGGTACAGACCGTCCGTGACCCTGATCCGCGACTCGATCCGGCGAGCGATCGTCTTCAGGACCTCGTCGCCGGCGGCATGACCGTGCGCGTCGTTGATTCGCTTGAAATGGTCGACATCGAGCATCACGAGCGACGACGGCACCCGATTCCTCTGGAATGCGGCCATCACGTGCGCCAGCCTGCTCATGAACGCGCGACGGTTACCGACTCCCGTGAGGGGATCACGCGTAGCGAGCCTCAGCAGCTCTTGCTGCTGCCGCTCGTTCAGCACCGAGAACGAGGCAGCGAAGGCCATCGTGACGACGAGCGTGACCTGGATCGCCGCCAGTCGCAGCGGCTCGACGTTGCCGAGCAGCTGAGCGAGCAGGCCCCCCGCCATCGTCAGCGTCAGCGCGATCGCCCCGCGCGGCCCGACGAGATAGAAGCAGGCCATCATCGCCGGGTATGCCCAATAGACCTGCTGAGGGCCTCGCATCTGCACCGTGACCAGCGTGCCAGTGACGCAGAGCACGGCAACGAGCAGGCCCGCTACCCGCACCTTGCGCGTGCGATAGATGTAAACCCCGAGCGAGACGAACGCGGCGACGATGATCGTATCGATGATCGCGATCGGCCAATCGGCGACGAGCCATCGCATGACCGCGAACGGCGCAACGCCGAGCGCGCCGGCCGCGGTCAGGATCAGCGGCATGCGGCGCGCGATCGGAGACGGCGCCGCCCACGGTTCCTCGTCTGTCCCACTCCGCGCACCGATGGGAGACCGCCGCCGGGACAAGATCAGGTCCTTTCCGAAGCTAAAGAAATTATCGTATCAACAACGAATAGGAATTCCAGGAAGCCGCCGTCCCCATCGTGAGTGCGCCGGCGGGTCTTGCGGGCGCGCGCTTGCCCCGACTCGCCTCGCTCGGCGCGGATTCTAAACCATCGAGCGGCACCTGGACGAAGGCATTGGGCCTCTCTGCGGCGCGAGGCACGCGCCTCCGCCTTCGCGTTCCGAGAACCGGGTCACCGGCCGGGGCGGGATTTCTGCTAGCGTGTTGCCCGGTCGGGCAGACGAAGCGACGCGAGCATGATGAAGGCGGCATTACGATGGATCCTGCGGATGCTCTATCGGGTCGAGGTCACCGGGCTCGAGCATTACGCAGCGGCGGGACGGCGTGCGCTGATCGTCGCCAACCACACGTCGTTTCTCGACGCGCCGCTGCTCGTCGCGTTCCTGCCCGACGACCTCACGTTCGCGATCGACAAGCACGTCGCCCGACGATGGTGGGTTCGACCGTTTCTCGAGCTCGTCGACGCGTTTCCGATGGACCCGACGAGCGCCTTCTCGACGCGCGCGCTGATCCGGCACCTGAAAAGCGACCGTAAGGCCGTCATCTTTCCGGAAGGCCGCATCACGGTGACCGGCGCGTTGATGAAGATCTACGACGGCACCGGCATGGTCGCCGACAAATCGGGCGCGATGGTCGTCCCGGTGCGCATCGACGGTGCACAGTACACGCCGTTCTCGCGCCTGCGCGGACGCGTGCGGCTGCGCTGGCTGCCCCGCATCCGCCTGACCGTGCTCCCGCCGCGCCGGCTCGAGGTGCCCGAGGCCGTGCGCGGCCGCGCGCGCCGCCAGCGCGCGGGGGCCGCCCTGAGCGAGATCATGACGGAGATGATGTTCGCGACGTCGAACCATCGCCGGACGCTGCTCGAGGCGCTGCTCGACGCCCGCCGCGTGCACGGAACGCGAAAGCCGGTGCTCGAGGATCTCGAGCGCCGGCCGCGAAGCTTCGGCGCGCTGCTGTCGGCCGCGTTCGTGCTCGGCCGGATCATGGCGCGGGACACCGAGCGCGGGGAGCACGTCGGGCTGCTGCTGCCGAACGCGGCCGTGACCGCGATCGCGTTCTTCGGACTGCACGTCTTCGGCCGCGTGCCCGCGATGCTGAACTACACGACCGGCGTGAGCGGCCTCCTGTCCGCGTGCCGCATTGCGCGCATCCGGACCGTTTATACGTCGCGCCGGTTCATCGGCGCGGCGAAGCTCGACGAGGCCGCCGCGCGCCTCGAGGCGGAGGCACGCGTCGTCTACGTCGAGGACCTGCGCGGCCAGATCGGCATCGGCGCGAAGCTTCTCGGCGCGCTGTTCCCCTGGATCGCGGGTCTCGCCCGCAGGCGGCTCGAGCGGGGCATCGGACCTGACTCCCCCGCCGTCGTCCTTTTCACGTCCGGGTCCGAGGGATCGCCGAAGGGCGTCGTGCTCTCGCACGCGAACCTGCTCGCGAACCGCGAGCAGATCGCGGCGAAGATCGCGTTCAGCGCGCAGGACGTGATTTTGAACGCGCTGCCGCTCTTCCACTCGTTCGGCCTGACCGCGGGCACGCTGCTGCCGATTCTCGCGGGCATGCGCACGTTCCTCTACCCGTCGCCGCTGCATTACCGGATCGTTCCCGAGATGGCTTACGCGATCAACGCGACGGTGCTGTTCGGCACGAACACGTTCCTGAAGGGCTACGCCCGCTACGCGCATCCTTACGACTTCTACAGCATCCGGTACGTATTCGCGGGCGCGGAGAAGCTGCAGGACGATACGCGCGAGCTCTGGGCGGAGAAGTTCGGCATCCGCATCTTCGAGGGCTACGGCGCGACGGAAACGAGCCCAGTGCTCTGCATGAACAGCCCGATGGAGTACCGCCGGGGCTCCGTGGGCCGGTTCCTGCCGGGGATCGAGTGGCATCTCGAGAAGGTCGAGGGCGTCGACGAAGGCGGCCGGCTCGTCGTGCGCGGCCCGAACGTCATGCTCGGCCATCTGCTTGCCGAGCACCCCGGCAAGCTCGTGCCGCCCCGCACGGACCGCGGCGACGGCTGGTACGACACCGGCGACATCGTGACCGTCGATGCCGAAGGATTCGTGAGGATCAGCGGCCGCGCGAAGCGCTTCGCGAAGATCGGCGGCGAGATGGTGTCCCTGACCGCGGTCGAGCAGCTCGCCGCGCGCGCATGGCCCGACGCCGAGCACGCGGTCGTCAGCGTGCCCGACCATCAGAAAGGCGAGCAGCTCGTGCTGCTCACGACCCGCGCGCACGCCGCGCGCACGGAGCTTCAGGCGCAGGCGAAGGCGGACGGGCTCGGCGAGCTGCACGTGCCTCGCCGGATCATCGTGCTCGCCCGGCTCCCGCTGCTCGGCTCGGGCAAGATCGACTACGCGGCGGCCCGTCGGCTCGCCGAAGACGAGCGCGCCGCCTGAGACCGCCGCGCCCGCCGGCCGAGCGGCGGCACGGCCCGCCGCCCGCCGACGCGCCGCGCCGGCGTGAAGCCCGATCGCGGCCGACCGGGCTTCGTCGTTCGCCACGGCGTGCTCCGCGCGCTCAGCCTCCCAGGTCGAGGCGCAGCCCGAGCGTATAGCGGCGGCCGCGCAGATCCCCCGTCACGCCGAGCCCGGTTCCCGTCGAGAACCCGGAGTTGAACGGGCCGGTCAGGAGCTCCTCCGGGTCCCTGTCGAACAGGTTGTTGACGTTGAAGAAGAGGCTCAGGTTGCCGTTGCGCGTGTCGAAGGCGTAGCTGATGCGCGCATCGACGAGCACTTCCGCGCTGATCTCGTTGTCGAACACGTCCCAGCGCGTGCTCGAGCCGTTGAAGTTCCAGTTCCGGTTGATCAGCATCGAGTCGGTGTAGCGCGTGTTCAGCGACACGCCCAGCGGGCCGCGGTTGTAGCTGCCGGAAAGCAACGCCGTCCACTCGGGCACGCCGAGCGCGCCCTGAAGCTCCGTCGTGACGCCGACGCTGTTCGTGTTGGAGCGCTCCTTGAGGTAGCTGCCCAGCAGGCGCAGGCCGACGAGCTCGCCGCCGCCGAACCAGTCGACGTTCCTGCGATAGCCGATCTCGAAATCGATGCCCACCGCCTTGACCGATTCCTGGTTGAAGTACGGCACGCCGACGAGCGAGATGTAATTGATGCTCGGATTCTCGTCGCTCGGCTCGCCGCCGCGCGTGATGAACCGGCAGAGATCGACGTCGCCGTCCTGATAGCAGCCGCTGACGACCTGCGCCGCGGTGATCTGGTTGATGTTGTCCGTGACCTCCACCGAATACCAGTCCATCGAGACGCTGAGGCCCTGGGCCCATGCCGGCCGGTACACGTACCCGAAGGTCATCGTCTTCGCTTCCTCCGGCTTGATGTCCGGCGTGCCGTTCGAGAACGTCGTGATGCCGTACGAGACGGTGCCGGCCGGGTCGATCAGGTAGTCCGTCACGTTGCCGATGCCGCCGGTGCGGTCGAACTTCTCACCCATCGTCGCGGCGCGAACGTCCTGGGAGACCGTCGTGCGCAGCCTGATCTGATCGTTGATCGACCAGTCGAACCCGCCCTTCCAGGACCACACGTCTCCCGAGCCCGAGTACTTCGCCCAGCGCGCGGCGGCCGAGAAGTTCAGCTGGCGTACGAGGCGCTTGTTCGCGACGAGAGGCACGAGGAACTCGGTGAACGCCTCCCTGACGTCCTGCTCGCCGCGCGCGAACGGCACGTTCGAGAACTGGATCTCGACCGAGTTGCCCGACGCGGCGTTGCCGCCGGGCACGCCGCGGATGCCGAGCGCCGGATCGTTCGCCAGCACCGGGCGGTAGGTCGGGTCGGCGTCGACGTTGCCGCCCGGTCCGACCTCGACGACCTGCACGAACGACTCCTCGCGATATCCGTAGCCGAGGCCCATCGTGATCGGGCCCGCACCCCAGCCGTCGGCGATCTCGCCGTCCGCCGACACCTCCCAGACGCTCTGCTCGATCTCGATCACGCGCTGCTTGTTCTCGCCGGAGATGTAGCTGTGCGGCAGCCGCTCGGTCGCGGACAGAAAGCCATTCGCGTGCATCGGCACGCCCGGCTCGAAGCCGGTCACCCAATCGATCGCCTCCGGCGACGCCCTGCCCCGGCCGAAGAGATTCAGCGGCACGCAGTCCGGATAGAGGCCGGAGACGACGGTCACGTTACAGGCAGGCTGATTGGTCGCCGGATCGATGACCACGTCGGCGGCGAGGTAAATCCGGTCGAGCCGAATGCCGCCGCGCTGAATCGCGTTCACGTCGGTCTCGCCCTTCTGGTAGTAGCCTCTCGCCTGCCATCCGTCGAAGAACCCGTTCCGGATCTCGTACTCGAATCCGCCTGTGAGCGACGTGGTCTCGGTCGCCTGCGTCGTATAGGCGTCGAACGCGAGGTCTTCCGGCGCACCGATGCGGCTGAACTGCACGGACGGGATGTCGTTGTCCGTCATCGCCTGCTGGATGCTCGGCGGCAGGAACGGATTGCCGCTGTAGATCGTGAACGCGCGGTCGAAGAACACGCCGGGCGGGTTCGGGAACAGGCCGCCGAGGTTCTTCTGCGTGTACTCGGCCTCGCCGCGCAGGATCTGCCCGTAGACGGTCAGGCTGTCGCCGAAATCGTGCTCAATATAGGCGAAGAGGTTCTCCCTGCCGGAATCCGGAGTGATCTCGTAGCCCGGTATGCCACTCTCGACGCCCGAGCCGCCGTTGACGGTCGAGCAGCCGTGGTCGTTGCAGAGGTCGCCGAGCACGAACGGCGACGGGTTGCCGTTCGCGTCGAGGATCTGCGGGCCGCCGGCGGACTCGGGCAGATGGAAGATGCCGTCGAGCGAGTAGTTGCGGCTGTAGACCTTGCTCGCCGGCAGGTAGAACGGGTTGTCCGGCGACGTGCCGCGATTGACCGTGTCGGGGTTCTCGATCAGCGAGCGTGCCTGGTACCAGTCGTACTCGAGGATGTCGTAGCCCCAGACCGGATCCTGCTCGCTCCTCTCGGCCGACAGCAGCACGTGCGTGCGCTCGCCGACGGCGAACCCCGCGCCGAACGACACCTCGAAATTCGAGTTGTGCCCCTTCTCGTTCTCGCCCGCCTGCACGCTGCCCCGGATCCCCTCGTAATCGGTGTCCAGGATGAAGTTGACGACGCCGGCGACCGCGTCCGTGCCGTAGGCCGCGGTCGCGCCGCCCGTGACCGTCTCGACGGTCCTGATCACGTTCTCGGGAAAGAGGTTGATGTCGGGCCCGCCGAAAATCGTCGACTGGACGACGCGGCGGCCGTCGAGCAGCTGCAGCGTGCGCTTGCCCTGCAGCCCGCGAAGATTGAGCGTGCCGGCACCGGTCGTCGTGAAGAACCCGCCGGGATTCTGCGTCGTGTTCGACCCGTAGAACTGCGGCAGCTCGGCGAGCCCTTCGATCATCGTCGTCGGCGCGATGATGTCGATCTCCTCGCGCGTCACGATCGTGACCGGATTGGGCATATCCATCCCGCTCGTGCGGATGCGCGACCCCGTGCTGATCACCTCTTCGAGCACCTCGCCCGAATCCTGAGCGTAGACGGCGGTCCCCGTTCCGCCGAGAGCCAGCATGACGGCAACAGGCAGACGCGACTGCCGACAGGCTCGAATTGCAGTCGCTGCACGCTTCGTACTCATTGATCCTCCCCGGATTTTTGCTTGCTTGACGGGCTGGCGAAGGGTCGGCCGCACCGCGGATTCGTCTTTCTGCCCGGGCGCCGCGACGGCTGGCGGCCGCGAGCCCCCTCATCGGATCGCGAGGTCAGGCACGAATCGGCTGTCCCGAGCCCAAGTCGCAGCCCGGGACAGCCGTCGCAGCGTCGGGGGAGACGAAAGCGTAATCAGAATACTGATTCGGGTTTCTTTCGTCAAGATTGTCCTCGATTCGGTACTACGTCGAATGCCAGACGTTCGACGATGCGTCGATGGTCGTGTGAAGTCGAGAGCCGCACGCTTGCGGCAGCGGCCGGGGCACGACGACCGGCCGGGGGCCCGCGCGTTCTAACGAGATCGGATCAACGGCGCGCGAGAAGCCCCGCGCGCTCGAGCTCCTCCGCGATCCTCGCGGCGAGCACCCGATAGCCTTCCGCGTTCGGGTGAATGGGATCGGAGCGCAGCGCGACGTCGGACAGCACGCCGGCGAACACGTCCTCGATCAGCAGCACGCCCTCTTCGGCGGCGAGCTCGGCGTAGATCGGGGAATCGGACAGCCTGCCGGTCACCGCGCCGAGCACGGAGAGCTGCGGCACGCTGACGAGCACCGGCAGCACGCCCGCGTCGCGTGCGGACCTCACGATCGTGCGCAGGTCTTCCTTCACGTCGGCGGCGCTGCGCCGCTGCAGGAAATCGTTGCCGCCGAGCTCGATGATCGCGATCGCCGCGCCGGTGTCGGCGATCGCGTCGGCGATTCTCTCGGTCGCCTCGCGCGCGGTGTCTCCGGGGACGCCGGCGTTGCGCACGTGCCAGCCCGTCAGCTCCGCGAGCCGGGACGGGTAGTCCTCGCCCTGCCTCGCGCCGGTCCCGTACGTGACGCTGTCGCCGAACGCGAGCACGACGGTGCCGGCGGGAAGCGGCTCGAACATGAGCGAATCGCCGCATGCGGAGAGCGCCGCGAGGAGCACGGCACCGACGTACCGGTAAAGACGCATGCCGGCCACTATACCCGATGCGCCAAGGCCCATCGTGACGCTATTTCCCGGTTCGTGAAATCAGGCATTATTGGCTCACGTTGCAACGATCGATCACGGGGGAGAGCGGCAATGGAACGTGCCATATCGGTTCTTCTCGCGGCTGCGAGCCTGCTCGCCGCGGCCGCGGCCCACGCGCACCACGCATTCGCGACGGAGTTTTCCGTCGATCATCCGGTCTCGCTGCAAGGCAAGGTCACGAAGGTCGAGCTGATCAACCCGCACTCGTGGATTCACCTCGAGGTCGTCGGCGAGGACGGCCGGACGGTCACGTGGATGATCGAGGGCGGAAGCCCCAATGCGCTCGTGCGGCGCGGGATCACGAAGGCGTCGATCCCGATCGGCTCGGAGCTGACCGTCACCGGCTATCAGGCGCGCGACGGCTCCTATCGCGCCGTCGGCCGCAACATCACGTTCGCCGACGGACGCGCGCTCTTCTTCGAGGGCACCCCGGTGCCCGAGGGCAACGAGTGATGATCGGGCGCATCCTCTGCGCGCTCGTCGCGTGCGCCGCGACGAGCGCGGGCGCGCAGGGGCTGCTGACCGAGATCCCCCGCGCCGCGGACGGCCGACCGGACCTGAGCGGCGTGTGGCAGGCGCTCGGCACGGCGCACTGGAACCTCGAGCCGCACGTCTCGGACTACCCGGTGCTGCTCGAGCTCGGCGCTCAGTTCGCCGTGCCGCCGGGACAAGGCGTCGTCGAGGGCGGAAAGATCCCGTATTTGCCCGAAGCGCTCGCCGAGCGCGACCGGCGCTACGCGAACCGTCTCGCCGAGGATCCCGAGGGCAAGTGCTATCTCGGCGGCGTGCCCCGCTCGACGTACATGCCGTATCCGTTCCAGATCTTCCAGAACGAGCGCGACGTCGTGATCGTCTACCAGTTCGCGACCGGCTTCAGGCGGATCTTCGTCGACGGCCACGACGAGGCGCCGCTCGACAGCTGGATGGGCTGGTCGAACGGGCACTGGGAGGGCGACACGTTCGTCGTCGAGGTGACCGGGCTGAACGGCCTGACGTGGCTCGACCGTGCCGGCAACTATGCGAGCGAGAACGCGCGCGTGATCGAGCGCTACACGCCGCTCGGCCCGAATCACCTGCAATACGAAGCGACGATCGAGGATCCGACGGTGTTCTCGCGGCCGTGGACGATCCGCTTGCCGCTCTACCGGATCATCGACGAGGACTTCCGGATGCTCGAGTTCAAGTGCGAGCCCTTCGCGGAAGAGAAGATATACGGACACCTGCGCAAGCCCGGAACGGAACCTCCTCGAGGAGCATCGAGCCGATGAAACACGTAACGTATTCGATGATCGCGGCCGGCGTCGCCTCGTCGCTCACCGTGTGCGCCGGCGCCGCGGCCGAGGACCACCCGCGGACCGCCTGGGGCGAGCCCGACATCACGGGCGTCTACAGCGAGTTCACGACCGCGCCGCTCGAGCGCGATCCGTCGCTCGGCGACAAGGAGTTCTTCACGCAGGAAGAGTACGAAGAGTTCGTGCAGTCGAGGCTCTCGCAACGGTTCGCGGCCGACGATACGGAGCCCGGCACGCAGGAGGACGTGCATTACAGCATGGAGCTGTTCTCGCTCAGCGAGTACGAAGGCGTCATGTCGCCGAACTTGAGGACGTCGATCGTGACGCAGCCCGCGAACGGGCGCATCCCGCCGCTCCTGCCCGAGGCACAGGCGCGGGCCGACGCGCGCGCGGCGGCGCGCCGCGGACATGAATACGACGGTCCCGAGTTCCGCTCGCTGACGGAGCGCTGCATCGTCTGGCCGAGCACGCTGCCGCCGATCCTGCCGCGGGGCTACAACAGCAACCTGCAGATCTTCCAGAGCCCCGGCTACGTCGTGATCCAGGGCGAGATGGGCGACCCGCGCGTCATCCCGACGGACGGCCGCCCTCTGCCCGACGACCTCCTCCCGCAGTGGAACGGCACGTCGGTCGGGCGGTGGGAAGGCGAGACGCTCGTCATCGAGACGGCGGGATTCCATCCGGAAACCGCATGGCGGAACGCGAGCGAGCACATGCGCGTGACCGAGCGGATCACGCGCGTCGACGAGGACACGCTCGAGTACGCGTTCACGGTCGTCGATCCGCACACGTGGGCCGAGCCGTGGGGCGGCGTCTATCCGTTGACGAAGATGGACACCGTGCTGTTCGAGTACGCGTGCACCGAAGGCAACTACGGGATGGCGAACATCCTGTCCGGCGCGCGCGCGGCGGAGAAGGAAGCGGCGGCGCAGTAAGCGGCCCCGTCGTCGCTCGACGGCCGCTCGTCGCGTCGCGCGGCGAGCGGTGTGCCTTCCGTCGTCGCTACACGGTCACGCGCGGCCGCCGACTCACCCGTTGCCCGCCGCCGCCGTCCCGTCGGCCTCGTCGACACGGACGCGCAACGCGAGCCGTCCCGCGTTGCCGAGCGAGACGAGATGCGCGTAGATACAGCCCAGATAGCCCGAGCGATGCAGCTCGCCGATCACGCCGTCGTCGAGCGCTTTCAACTTGTTCTCGTCGACGACCCGGAAGTCGCGCATCGCGTACGTCCTGCCGGCCGCGTCCCTCACCTGCATGCTCTGCACGGTCAGCAGATCGAGCTGCTTCAGACGCTCGACGAACCGCCGCGTGCGCTCGGTCTCGGTCAACGCCTCCTGAAGGAAACCGACGACCCTGCCGACGAGCTCGCTCTCCTTGCCCTCCTGATCGAAGAGGGGCGTGCCTTCCGTCTCCGACAGCCCGTCGAAGCTCTCGTCGATGCAGACCGCGTAATCGGTCGACTGGGGAGTCGCGCGGGACAGGATGAACGGATAACGTCGAACGAACATCGGCACATAGGTGCCTTGGGCCCATCGGCCGTCGGCGCCGATGAACAGGTTCTCGTCGGGCCGAAGCCCGAGGACCGCGATCGGAACGGGATTCTCGTCTCCCGTGAACACGATCGGATAGTCCCTCCCGGCCTCGTAGAGCTCGATCGCCGCGAGCGGCACGAAGTGGGTCTTCGCCGCGAACTCGACGCGACCCTCCATCCGAAGCCTCAGGTTCCGGTGGCGCTCACGGTCGAGCGGGACGACGTTCTTATAGAAGGATGGGCCGGACATCGCGGTGCTCTCGATCGCAAAGACTGATGGACCGCTATGCTACCACTTCGCGATACGCCCTTTTCGCGACAAATCAGCACAACAATCCATACAGATTCCGCCGGCGGGCCGATGTAGCGTATCCGCCGGCCCGAGTGGCCGCTCGAGCCCGAGGTCGGTGCCGCCCCGCATGCGCCCAGTATCGCCCGACGAGTTTGCCTCGCCCCGCCTGACGAGCAGCCAGGTCGACGCGTTCATCGAATGCGGCTACGTGAAGATCGAGGGCGCGTTCCCGCGAAGCCTGGCCGACGATGCACGCGCGATGCTGTGGCGCGACACCGGTTGCGATCCGGATGATCCGTCGACGTGGGACAAGCCGGTCGTCCGGCTCGGTTACTACTCGCAGACCCCGTTCATCCAGGCCGCGAACACGCGCGCGCTGCACCTCGCGTTCGATCGGCTCGTCGGAGCAGGCCGATGGATTCCGCGGGGCGACCTCGGCACGTTTCCCGTCCGATTCCCGTCCGACGTCGAGCCGGACGATACCGGCTGGCACGTCGACCCGAGCTTCGGATCTGCGCACGAGAACTTTCTTTCGTGGCGCGTCAACGTGACGTCGCGGGGGAGAGCGCTGCTGATGCTGTTCCTCTTTTCCGACGTCGGCGTCGACGACGCGCCGACGCGGCTCCGGATCGGGTCCCACGTCGACGTCGCGCGGCGGCTGGCGTCGGCCGGCGAGCAGGGCCTGCCGCTTCGGGAGCTCGCCGCGAACGGCTTCGCCGAGAGCGGCGAGCGGCCGGAGGCGCTCGCGACGGGCGAGGCGGGGACGGTCTATCTGTGCCATCCGTTCCTCGTCCATGCCGCCCAGCGGCACCGCGGCACGCGCCCGCGCTTCATCGCGCAGCCTCCGCTGCTCCCGACGGCCGAGCTCGCGCTGAATCGGTCGGACGGCCGTTACTCGCCCGTCGAGCTCGCGATCCGGCGCGCCCTCGACATGCCGGGTAGCTGAGTTCCAGCCTGCCGCTGGACCCGGCCTGCCCTAACGAGCCGACCCCGAACGCAGCCTGCCCGGAACGCAACCTGCCCCGAACGCAGCCTCCCCCGAACGCAACCTGCCTGAAACGCAACCTGCCCGGAACGCAGCCTCCCCCGAACGCAGCCTACGTTACCTCGTCCCGTCGCTAACGGCGGGCCCGACGTTGGCCCCCGACGCCGACGCGGACCCGACGTTACCCGAGCCCGGCGCTGACCGCGGCGCTCACGCCGGAACCGCACGGCTCCCCGAGATCCATTATGATCTCCGGGACCGCCTGGCCTCGGGGGAGGATCGGGCTACGGGACTTCTGCGAGGAGACAACAACATGAAGCAGATCAGCAGGCGCACGTTCATCCAGTCCACGGGCGCCCTGGCCGCTGCGCCGGCGCTCGCCTCGGTATCGGCCGGTGCCCGGGCACAGGAACAGGCGGGCGAGCTTCGCGCCGAGCGCGACATCGTCTTCGGCAAGGGCGGCGACATGGATCTGCTGCTCGACGTCTATCATCCGCCCGAGGGCGTCACGCCGAAGCGGATGGCGATCATTCATCTCTTCGGCGGCGGCTTCTTCGTCGGCAACAAGAACGCGGGCTACATTCTGAACGACGCGCGGGCGCTCGGTCGGCTCGGCTACACGAACATCTCGGCGACCTATCGTCTGCAGAGCCAGGGCTCGTGGCCGGCGCAGATTCATGACACGAAGGCCGCGATCCGCTGGACGCGCGCGAACGCCGACCGGCTCGGCATCGATGCCGACAAGATTGCCGTGGCCGGATACTCGGCCGGCGGCATGCTCGCGCTGATGGCCGCCGGCACGAACGGGATGGAGGAGTTCGAGGGCGACGGCGGCAACGCCGGCGTCAGCTCCGACGTGCAGGCGTGCATCGGCGTCTATCCGCTCGCGAGCGCGCAGACGGCGAGGGGATTGTTTCCGGAAGGCCAGGCGACGCCCGAGAACATCGCGGCCGCGTCACCGACGAGCTACATCTCCGACAAGTTCGCGCCGACGATCTTCATCCACGGCACCGACGACAACACGGTGCCGGTGTCGTCGAGCATCGATTTCTTCAACAAGCTGCACGAGCTCGGCGTCCCGACCACGCTGACGCTGATCCAGGGCGCCGACCATGCGTTCGACAACAACGCGTTCGACGCGATCGAGCTGATGGCGAAGTCGATCGATCTGTTCCTCGATCGACTGATCGTGAACCCGCAGCCGTATCCGCGCTTCGGCGCCGGCGGCGGCGGGCGGCGTCCCGGCGGCCCGGGCCGCTGAGCAAAAAAATGTGTCAGACACGATTTTCCTCGGAAAATCGTGTCTGACACATTTTTCCGGTTTCGGGGTCAGAGCCTTTTGGCTCAGTCTAGGCGACCCTGGGTATGGCGGCTCGATTCCGCCCCGAGTCGCCAGACTGAGAAAAAGGGCTCTGACCCCAAAATCACTCCGGCACGTACGCGATCGTCATGCTGCGGTACGCGCCGTCGAGAAACGCCGACGCGTCGCCGAACTCGGCTTCGTACTCCTCGAGCGGGTTCAGCTCGACGACGTCCTCATAGCCGAGCCCCATGTTCATGTAGCCGATCATCGTCTCGAACAGCGCGAGGTGGATGTCGCGGTGCCGCACGACCTCGCGGCCCGTCATCACGCGGCCGTCGGCCGGCACGACCTGCGTATCGGGACCGACGAGCTCGGCGAGCCATTGGAGCGCACGGACCCGCCCGCCGTACCACGAGCCGTTGCGGTAATCGATCAGCGGCCACCGCTCCGCGGACAGCACGCCGCCGACCGCGACGACGTCGAGCTCGGGGAAGTGCACGTAGAGATCGCCGTCCGTGTGCGCCTGCGGCAGATAGCCGTAGTCGACGCGCTGCCCGGCGAACTCGAGCGAGCCGTCGCCGCGCGTGACCTTGTTCGGCCGTGCCGCCTCCGGCAGCGGCTCGATCCGCTCGTACGTGCCGGAGTACCACAGATGGCTCAGGTACATCCGCGTCTTCTCGTGCGCGAGGATCACGCCGCCCGCGCGCCCGACGAGCTCGTTCGCGCCCGTCTGCTCCGGATGCCAGTGCGTGTTGATCAGCGTGTGGACGCGGTCGTTGCCGGTCGCCTCGAACACCGCGGCGAGCAACGCTTCGGCATGCTCGGCAAGCCCGCCGTCGACCATCAGCGCGCCGTCGGGGCCCCCGAGCGCGAGCACGTTCGCGCCGGCCCCCTGCAGCAGGAACAGTCCGCCGAGATCGGTCGTGCGGATCTCGGCGGCACGCGCCCTGACGGCCGGGAAGAGCACGCTGCCGAGCGACGCGGCGCCCGCGAAGCGCACGACTCCGGCGGTCGCGCCCAGAAAGCGCCGCCGCGACCAGCCGGCGTCAGTCATGGCTCCGGTGCGTGTAGACCGGCGGATAAACGCGCGGCTCGCCGAGCGGCCAGATGTCGACCCAGATGCCTTGCGGCGGGCCGAGCACGGGCCAGTCGGGCGTACCGTCGAACTCGACCGTCGCGCCGAGCTCGCGCAGGAGCGCCGCCTCCTCCGCGTAGATCGGCGTCTGCAGCGCCATGAACGGCATGAAGCCGCGCGACTGCGTGTAGTCGAGGGCCGTCAGGCCGTCCTGGTCCTTCGCGTTCATGTCGATGCCGTACTCGGCAAGCTGCCGGATGACCTGCTTGTAGCGCTTGCGCACCGCGTAGTGCAGCGCCGAGCCGCCGCGGACCTCCTGCATGTGGTTGACCAGCGCGACGACATTCACGTCGGTGCCGGCATCGTGAAAGATCCGGATCAGCTCGAGCGCGCGCGGCTCGGGCGCGCGGCCCGCGAGCACGGCGTGGATCGGCGTCTGGCGGTCGGCCATGTAGATCGTCGCGTCGGCGCCGTGCTCGAGCAGGAGCCGGACGAGCTCGAGGTCGCCGTTGTTCGCGGCGCGGATCAGCGGCGTCGACCCGCGCGTGTTCGTCGAGCCGCGCACGTTCGCGGGACGGAAGAAGAGCTGCATGTTCGGGTCCGCGCCCCGCTCGAGCAGCATGCGGACGACATCGATCCCTTTCGTCTCATTCGGCGGATCGATCGACGCGCGGCCGCCGTCGACTCTCGTGTACAGGCCGACGGCCGCGAAGAGCGGCGCCTGACCGTAGATGTCCCATTGATTCACGTCCGCGCCGGCCTCGATCAGGCGCTTCGCGAGATCCCAGTTCGCGTTCATGATCGCGAGGAGCAGCGGCGACACGCCGTCCGGGTCCGGCAGGTCGACGTCGGCGCCGTTCGCGAGCAGCACGTCGACGCACGCGATGCAGTTCTCGCGCGCGGCGTAGAGCAGCGGCGTGAAGCCGCCGCTGTCGAGGCTCTTCGGCCGCCCCTCGGCCGTGACGTGGCGCTGATAGTCGCGATGGATCGAGCGCGCGTCGACGTCGGCGCCGTGCTCGATCAAAAGCTTCATCATCTCGGGATGCCGGCGCGCCGACGCCCACATCAGCGCCGTCTGCCCGCCCCAGCGCTCGCGCGCGTCGACCTCCGCGCCGCGCTCGAGCAGCAGGCGCGCCGCGTCGACGTTGCCGGTCCTCGCGACGGCCATCAACGCGGTCTGCCCCTCCGGATTCGGCGAGTCGACGTCCGCGCCCGCGTCGAGCAGGAGCCTGAGCACCTCGGTGTCGGCGACCTCCGCGGCGAGCCCCATCGCGGTCGCGCCGTAATCGTTCGCCGCGGACACGTCGGCGCCGGCCTCGATCAGCCGGCGGACCTCGGCGGCGTCGCCTTCGTAGACCGCCCAGTGCAGCGGCGTGCTGCCGTCCGCGAAGCGGTGGTTCACGTCGGGCGCCTTCGGCGCGCCCGCCGCGCCGCCCGCGAGCAGGCCCAGCACGAGCGCGGTCGGGACGGCCGATCGGAGCCGCGCGGCCGACACGATCAGACCTCGGAGAACGGTCCGGTGCTGTCGGCGAAGCTCTCGAACTCCTCCGCTGGCACGCCCGCCCGGTCCAGTATCGTGACCAACAGGTTCGCGTGCGGCGTGTCCTGCGGGTAGTGCAGATGCTGCCCGCCGCGGATGCCGCCGCCCCGCCCGATCAGGGCCTGCGGCAGCGGATCGTTGTTGTGCGCGTCGCTGTTCGCCATATTGCTGCCGAACAGGATGATCGCCTGATCGAGCAGCGAGCCTTCGCCGTTCGGCGTCTCCTTGAGGCGCTGCGCGAACTTCGCGAATACCGCCGTGTGGTAATTCTGGATCAGGCGCAGGTTCGCGACCCGCTCCGGATAGCCGCCCCAGTGCGACGTCGGATGGAAGGCCTCGAAGACGCCGAGGTTCGGGTACGTGCGCATGCTCGCTTCCTTGACCATCCGCATCGACGCGACGCGCGTGCGGTTCGTCTGCCATGCGAGCGCGATCATCTCGAACTGCACGTCCAGCAGCTCGCCGAAGTCGTCGGGCGCGCCGAGCGGCGCCTCCGGCAGATCGGAGAACGCCTCCGCGTTCTCGGCGAGCCGCTGCACGCGGAGCTCGACGGCGCGGACCGAATCGAGATAGCTCTCGACCTTCGCCCTGTCCGACGCATCGAGCTTCCGGACCAGGCTCGCGGTCGAGTCCTTCACGTAGTCGAGCAGGCTCCTCTGCGTGCGCAGGATCGCCTCGCGCTCCTCGTGCGTCTGCCCCTGCCCGAACATCGAGAAGAACACCTTGCGCGGATTGCCCTCCATCGGCAGCGGCTGATCCGGCGTGCGGAACGAGATGACGCCGCCGGGCTCGCCGCAAAGCTCCATCGACGGCAAGGGCGTGTCCTTGCCGAGATGCCGCGCCGCGATCTGGTCGACCGTGACGCCGACGCCGGTCTCGGGGTTGCGGAAGCGCGGGTTCACCGCGTTCAGCCACGTCTCCTCGATGATGCCGTGCGGGTTCGAGCTCTCGCCCCCCTTGTTGCGCAGGCCGCTGACGACGGTCACGTGCTCGCGCAGCGGCGCGAGCGGCTCGAGGATGAACGGGAACTCGAAGTCGCGGCCGACCCTCGCGGGCTCCCACTCCTCCTGCAGCGCGCCGTGCGGGAAGTAGACGAAGCCGAGGTACGGCCGCGGCGCCGCGGCAGTCTGCGCGAGCGCGGTCCCCGCCGGGATCATCGCGTCGAGCAGAGGCAGGGCGATCGACGCGCCGGCGCCCTTGAGCACGGTGCGTCTCGACAGGTGCTTCTTCGTCAGGAACATCGCTGGTCCTCCAGTTATCCGCTACCTCGCGGCCGCCTGGATCATGTTCGGGGCCTCGCGCTTACGGAAAGCCTCGCTCGTGACGATACCGAGCACGATGGATTCGAAACGGTAGTCGTCGTCGGCCGCCTGCCGGACGATCTCGCGTACCGCGGGCATATCGCGATAGTCGAGGCTGCGGCCGAGGGCATAGGCGAACAGGTTCTCGGTGAGCGTCTGCACGAAGCGCTCGGGCTCGGCGACGAGCGCGCGGCGCAGATCGTCGGGGCCCGTCACCGCCGTCCCGTCGGGCAGCACGCCCGATGCGTCGATCGGCGTCAGCGTATCCGGGTCGACGCTCCGGAACTGTCCGACGGCGTTGAAGTTCTCGAGCGCGAAGCCGAGCGGGTCCATCACGCCGTGACAGGCGAAGCACGCGGGGCTTTCGCGATGCTGCTCGAGCCGCGCCCGCAGCGTCTTCGGCCGGCCGCGCTCGTTGCGCGGCAGCTCGGGAACGTCCGGCGGCGGTTGGGGCGGTTCCGCGCCGAGGAGCCGCTCGAGGATCCAGGCGCCGCGCAGCACCGGCGACGTGCGATTCGGATACGCGGTCATCATCAGGATCGCGCCCTTCCCGAGCAGCCCGTGGCGGCGGCTGTCCTCGAGCGTCACGCGGCGGAAGCGGGCGCCCTTCACCGTCTCGATGCCGTAATGCATCGCGAGCCGCTCGTTGAGAAACGTGTAGTCGGCCGTCAGCAGATCGACGACGCTGCCGCCGCCGCGCAGCACGCTGTCGATGAACAGGTAAAGCTCCTGCTTCAGCAGCGCGCGCGGATCGTACAACCCGCTCGCGTGCGGGAACTCGCCGCGGTCCGGCGTGATCTCGTCGAGCTTCGCGACGCCGAGCCACTGGAACGCGAAACCGTCGACGAGCGACTGCGCGCGCGGATCGGCGAGCATCCTTCGGACCTGCTCCGCGAGCACGCGGCGATCGCCGAGCCGCGACTGCGTCGCGAGATCGAGCAGCTCCTCGTCCGGCAGGCTGCTCCACAGGAAGAACGACAGACGCGACGCGAGCTCGAAGTCGTCGAGCGCGACGAGGTCGTCTCCCCTGCCCGCCTCGGCGCGGTACAGGAAGTGCGGGCTCACGAGGATCGCGGAGAGCGCTTCGCGGACGCCGCGCTCGAAGCCGCCCTCGCGGAAGCCCGCATCGTAGAACGCCATCAGCCCGTCGAGATCCTCGTCCGTGACCGGGCGTCGGAACGCGCGCTCGGCGAGGTTCGCGACGATGTCGAGCGCGCAGCGCCTCTCCTCGCCTGCCTCGGCCGGCTCGCAGATGAAGATCTTCTCGCGGCTCGGGGACATGCTGAGGCCCGTGACCGACAACGGGCCGCGGATCTGCAGCGCGTGCGCGGCCTGGATGCGCTCCTGGCCGCCCTCGAGCGCGATCGTGCGAATGCGCTCGTCGCTCTCCGCGAAGCTGCGATGCACGAACGTGACGGCGAGCCGGTGCTGCCCGGCCGTCGCATGGAAGCGAATCTTGCGCAGCCGGCCGTTGATCTCCTCGACGGCCGGATCGAGCCTCTGGTCGATCGCCTTGTGGTCGGCTTCGCCGCCGATGTTCGTGCGATAGAACTCTTCGCCGTCGAGCAGCGCGACGACGGTGTTCTCGAACTCCATCCGCGGCACTTCGCGCGCGAGCGCCATGTCGCCGATCGTCAGCTCGTATTCGCCGTCGGCGGGAAAATTGTGGGTGACGATGAAGCCGCCCCGCGTCCCGAACGGCATCCCCTCGATGTGATGCTGCTGCCGCCCCGTGCCGGGCTCGCCTTGCGGCGGCAGCGAGATGACCATGTTCGCGGGGTCGCCGTAGGTCGTCGTCTCCGGAAGCGCGTCGAGGTTGCCGATCGCCTCGAGCGCGATGTGCCGGGCGGCGTTGACGTACTGGTCGACGAACGCGGGCGACACCTGCAGCGCGTCCGCGTTGTTGTCGAAATAGCCCTCGACGTTGTCGACGGGCAACAGCGCGGCCGCATCGATTTCGAGCGCGAGGAGGTCCCGGATCGCATTCGCGTATTCGCGCCGATTCAGCCGGCGCAACGACACGCGGCCCGGCGACGGCGTACCGGCCGCGTCGTCGATCTCGTGCTCGAGCCACGACACGAGCTCCGCGACGGCCTCGCGGTCCGGGCGCGGCGCGCCGGCGGGCGGCATCAGGCCGCCCCGAAGCTTGCGGATCGCGGCCTCCCACGTCTCGGCATCGTCGGCGATGTGCTCGGGCGACATCGCGTCGAACGCGAGATCGGCGGTGCGGTCCACGCGGTTGTGGCAGTCGAAGCAGTAGCTCTCGACGACGCTCCACGACTCGCGGCCGGACCCGTCCCGGAGCGCGACGGCCGCGATGCCGGCCGCGGCCGCGACGACGCCGACTGAGGCTATTGCCTTGCCGCGCTTGATCAAACGCCCTCCCCCGTCCCGGGCGCGGGCTGCCGAGCCGCGCCCGCGGACATAGCTTCGGCCATTATCCGAGCGCTCGCGAGCTTCGTCCAGGGTAGCCGACGTTCCATTTGCCGGGACCGGCCCGCGGGGACAGATACCTATGGTTTATGCCGTTCCCGCCGTCGTCTCGTCCATAGGGCCGTCTCGCAAGCGGCCGGCGCCGTGCCGTGGACGACGAGGAACCGCGCCGACTTACGTCGACTCAGCCGAACAGCTCGGGCGTCCCGACCGGCAGCGCGCCTTCGAGCTCGAGGAGCGCCCGCTTGATCGCGAGCCCGCCCCCGTAGCCGGTGAGGCTGCCGTCGCTGCCGATGATCCGATGGCACGGGATGATGATCGGGATCGGGTTGCGGCCGTTCGCGAGGCCGACCGCCCTGACGCTCTTAGGATGGCCGATCGCGCGCGCGACGTCCGCGTACGTCGCCGTGCGGCCGTAGCCGACGCCGAGCAGCGCGTCCCACACGCGCCGCTGGAACGGCGTGCCCTGCGGCGCGAGCGGGACGTCGAACTCGCGCCGGACGCCCTCGAAGTACTCGCGAAGCTGCGCGGCGACGCGCTCGAACGGGCGCGGATCCTCATGCGCGTCGTCGGGCGGCCCCTCGGGCCTCGTCCCCGCCGTGAAGCGGATCTCGCGCAACGCGCCGGCTTCGGCCACGAGGATCAGGTCGCCGATCGGGCTCGGCACGCGCGTCCACTGCTTCATGTCGCCCCTCCTTCCGCGCTCGGCCTCCGTGCCGCCCGGGGCGCTACGGCCCCGGCGCGGGAACGATCGACGCCGGCAGCGGCCAGTTGCCGTGGTACGGCGGCCAGTTCGGCACCGCGAGCTCCGGCGGCGGATAGAACATCGCGGTGTAGATCGTGCGGATCTTCGCGTCGTCGATGACGAACCACTCGCTGAAGACGTTGCGCGGCGTCGGCGATCCCGGGCGGCGGATGAAGACGCCGAACGCGAGGACGACCTGCGCCTCCTCGTCGACGAGCGGGACGCGCCGCGCGACGACCATCTGCAGATTGAAGTTCTCGAGATTCGACACGCAGTCGTTGCTCGATGCGCCCGGCTGGCCGCTCGGTCCCGAGGGCGTGCCGGGCCGCGCGAGCGGCGGCAGGAATCGGCCGGCCGGCGCCGGCGTGCCGTTCTCGACGCGGCCGCAGCCGTCGTGGGTCAGCGCGACGGAGCCGTCGTGCGACGTGATCGCGTCGAAGTAGCTGTGGACGATGCGGATCAGCGTCGCCCGGTCCGCCCGCTCGGCCGGCGGCACGACGCGCTGCGGCGGCGGGTTCTCCGCGAGATATTCCGGGTTGTGCAGGTTCGCCGGCGGCCTGCCCGGCTGGCGAGGACCGCTCAGTCCCGGATCGTTCTCGCGCGCGAGATACCACTCGGCCTCGGTGAGCTGCCGGTCCTCGACGCGAACGCGGACCGTGACGATCGCGGTCGAGTCCCCTTCCTCGACCGTTCCGTAGTAGCCCGCCTGGCCGGTCACGGGATCGAAATACCGGCGCTGCACGTCGCCGAGCCCGGTCACCGTCTGCCAGACGCCGGCGCCGGGCCGCACGTTGATCGCGTTCTCCGTCTGCCGGAAGCCGACGACCAGCGGTGCGGCGGACGGATCGTTCGCGACGACCGCCTCGAGGTATTGGTCGAGCAGCGTCCGGAGACAATCGCGGTCGCAATCGCTCTGCGCCGACGCGTCGCCGATGCCTGCGACGAGCGCGAGCGCCGAGCACAGCAGTGAAAGCACGTATCGCGGCATCGTTCCCCCCTTTCCGGAACCGCCCTGTGGTGTTCTTCGGCACACCACTATACAGGCTCGGGCACGTCGGTATCCTCGCGGCGGCCCGCCGCGCCCTCGGGTCGCGCAGCGCGGCCGGAGAATCACACCCTCGTGGCGCAGCGCCGCCGAAAGCCGATCCGTGCGCATGCGCCGCCGCGGCGTTTGACGAAAGGACCGCGTGTTGGGACCATCCGTACCGCGAGCTCGTCGTTTCGGGGGAGAGGGGTCCATGGTCGGCTTCGGTCAGAGGACGCTTGCCGTCGGTCTCGCCGCTTTGGCGGCTTCCGCGATTCATGCGCAGTCCGGACACACGGATCCGGCGGCAAAACCGAGCTACGTCACGCTCGAAGCGTACGACGGCCAGCCGGCCGGGCTCTGGATCCCGGTCTACGGCTCGGGCCGGCCGTTCTTCGACGTCGACGCGATCGCGTTCAAGCCGTGGGCGAAGGGCCTGTTCGACTCGCGACAGCAGCACGACCTCGAGCCGCACGCACGCTGCAAGCCGTCCGGCGCGATCCGTCAGTTCCTGACGCCGTACGGCGTCGAGATCGTCGAGATCGAGGAGCTCGACAGGATCTACATCTTCGATATCGGCGGCCCGCATTCCTTCCGCGAGGTGTTCATGGACGGACGCGGCCATCCGCGCGACGTGAGCCCGAGCTACTACGGCCACAGCATCGGCTGGTGGGAAGGCGATACGCTCGTCGTCGACTCCGTCGGCTACAACGAGGGCTTCTGGTTCGAGCGGATGGGACTGCCGCATACCGAAGCCGTCCACGTCACGGAGTACTTCCGGCGCGTCGACGCGGAAACGCTCGAATACACGTTCGTGATGGCGGACGACACGGCCTACGACGCGCCGGTCGAAGGCCGCATGACGCTCAGATGGCGCGACGGCGAGGAGCTGTTCGAGTACGTGTGCCAGCAGGCCAACTACGCGGACGAGCTCATGGTGAACCCGGAGGCGCCGGAAGCCGTGCGGACGAGCCCGATCGTCCCGTGAGGCGCCGGTCGCTGCGCGGCGGCGACCGACCCGCTGCCTGATCCGCGGCCCGGGGAATCCGCGGAAAAAATCGCCCCGCAAAAGCCCCGTGTCGCCTGCCGGCATCTCGGAGGCTGCCTTATACTGGACGCGCGAGTACCGGACGCCAGCGACGCGTCGGTCGAGCTCGGTCGAACTGAACGCTCAACAAACACGAGCCGGGCAATGCTCATGGAATCGAGATTCGAGCGGGGAGGAAGCTCAATGAGAAACGTTTTGGGTCGACTGTGCGCCGTGCCGATCCTCGCGATTGCGGGCCTCGTCGCTGCGCAGTCGGCAGTCGCTCAGCACGGGCCGTCGCCGGTGCGCATGGATCCGGACAAGATGGCCGGGCTCGGCTTGACGCCGATACCCAACGATGCATTCATCGACATCCTCGTCGAAGGCGAGCTCGAGTTCGAGGTCGCGCCGCTGTTCGACGGCGAGGAGCTGCGGGTCGTCGTCGTCGAGTCGACGCCGGCGAAGACCGACCACCGCAATCGTCCGCTCGAGTACGACGAGTTCGTGCTGGTCCTGGACGGCAAGCTCGTGCTGACGGAGCCGGACGGAACGGTGCACGAGTTCACGCCGGGGCAAGCGCTGGTCGTCCCGAAGGGCTACACCGGCACGTGGGAACAGCAAGGCAGGTATCGAGAGCTCGCGATCATCCCCGCGACGGCGCGAGTAGGAGGCGGAGAGGAGGCTCCATGACAAGCACGATCCGAGAACGCATCTTCACGACGCGCACCGTCCTGCCGCTCGCGGCCGCGGTCGCTTTCGCGTTGCCGGGATCGGCCGCGGTCGCCGCCGACGAGATCCCCGATCTCGACGGCATCTGGCAGTTCGGCACGTGCGCCACCGGTTTCCTTTCCTGCATGGTCCTCGAGGAGGACGACGAGCTCCTGACCGACCGCGCGAAGGCGTACCGCGACGCGATCGACGAGGCGGCGCAGCCGAAGTACGACTGCGCGCCGATGTCGATTCCGCACATGTGGACGGACCCCTACGCCTATCGAATCGAGCAGCTCGAAGACCGCGTGCTGATCCATTACGGCAAGGACGACGTGACGCGGACGATCTGGCTCGAGGGCCACGGTCACGAGGAGCCCGCGGTCAACGAGTTCTTCTACTTCGGCCACTCGACCGGCCGATACGAGAACGGCGCGCTCGTCGTGACGACCGATCGCTTCACGTTCGATCCGCAGGGCCTCAACGCCGACTTCCGCATTCCATCGTCGACGCAAAAACGCGTGACCGAGCGCTTCTCGCGCGACGGCGAGAATCTCGTGCTCGAGGTGACGACGATCGACACGTTCTTCCTGAAGGAGCCGTGGAGCTTCCGCGTGACGTCGCGACCCTTCACCGGCGAGTGGGAGGACTCGTGGCAGTGCGACCTCGAGGCGGCACGCCACTCGCTGAGGCTGCTGCCGCCAAAGTATCCGAACGATCCGCCGATCGAGCGCATCGAATACTGATGCATTGAGCCTACCGAACAGGAGTACGTTCATGAGCTTGTTAAGCAAAGGCCTCGCGATCCTGACGGGTGTGCTCGTCAGCGCCGGCGTCCTGGCCCATCACAGCACGCGTGGCCTCTACGACGAGGATCGGGAGATCGAGTTGACCGGCAAGGTCGTCGAATGGCGCTTCATCAACCCGCATCCGTATCTGATCATCGAAGCGGAAGACGAAAGCGGCACCGTTCGGCAATGGGACGTGAGCTACGGCGGCGCGGCCGTCGTGCATCTGCGGCGTCAGGGGTACGACGCCGACACGTTCAAGCCCGGCGACACGATCATCGTCCGCGGCAATCCCGCGCTCGCGAAGGGCGTTTACGCGCTGCTGATCGAGGGCGGCAGGCATCCGACGCGGCCGGACGGCACGCCGGTCGTCAAAGGCGGCTCGATGTTCTGAGATTCGTCCGTTCGAAAGGTCGGTTCGCGTCAACGAAGAAAGAAAAGAGGAGAGAGGAACAGTGAGAAGGAACGTCAACGGACTTCCCGTTCTTGCGGCGGCGTGCCTCGTGCTCGCGCCGCTCGTCGCTTCCGGGGAGGACATCGTCCTCAAGGCCTCGCTGTCGGGCCCGGAAGCGTCCGGCGATCCGGACGGCCGGGGGGAAGCCACTTTGACGATCGACCGCGCGACCGGTCGGATCGAGGCGCGGGTGACCCACTCGAACATCGCACGGCCGACGGCGATCCACGTTCGCAGAGGTGCGCTCGGCGTCGATGGGAACATCGTCGCGACCTTCACGATCGACAGCAATCGGGGAAACACGCTCGTCGGCACGGGGTCGGCGCGCTCCGAGGAAACGCTCGAGCAGATACTCGCCGCGCCGGAGGAGCACTACGTCGTCGTCTTGAACGACGAATTCGTCGTCGGCGCCCTTCGCGGGCCGCTGCATAAGTAACGAGGAGCCCCCGAGCCAGTCGACTGCGGCCGCTGCCGGCCGGCGGCGGCCGCTTCGTTTTCGACGAAGACGCACGAGTTTTCCGTGGCTTGGCGCACGGCGCCGGGAGCGGTAGGCTGGTGGTCTTTCAGCAGATCGGGAGCGACGTACGCAAACGTCACAGGAGCAGTCGATGCACCTACCCACGACAACGATTCGAAGCGCGCTGATCGCGGCCGGAATCGCGGCCGCACCGGCGCTGACGGCGCACGCCGAGATCAACGATTCGATCCGCGGCGCGCCGAGCGAGGCCAACCATTTCATCGGGACGCCGGAAGGCTGGAAGCACCCGATGACGCCCTGGGGAGAGCCGGACCTCCGAGCCATGCTCGACATGATGCAGGCGTCGCGCGTGCCGCTCGAGCGCTGCGCGGACAGCTACCGCCCGGACGCGCCGCCGTGCGACCCGCACCAGAAGTGGCTCCCCGAGGAGGAGTACAACCGGCGCATGGAGGCCTACCAGAACCAGGTCGACCGGTACGCCGAGCTGATGGCGCGGGGCGACCTCGCCGCCGCGATGCGGGCGGCCGGTCCGAACCGGATCCCGCAACGGCAGACGAACCTGCTCATGGAGCCTGCGAACGGCCTGCTGCCGCCGCTGACGCCGGAAGCGAAGCTGCGCGCGTACGAGATGGGCAGCGACTGGGCGCTGCCGGGCGAGGACATCACGTTCGACGGCGTCGAGAACTTCGACAGCTGGGACCGCTGCGTGACGCGCGGCATGCCGTCGATGATGATGCCGTACCGGTACAACGGCGGGTTCCGCATCTGGCAAACGCCCGGGTACGTGATCTTCCAGACGGAGATGATCCACGAGGCGCGGATCATCCCGACGGACGGCCGGCCGCACGTCGACGACGGAGTCCGGCAATGGCTCGGCGACTCGCGCGGACACTGGGAAGGCACGACGCTCGTCGTCGAGACGACGAACTACCGCGACGGCATGGCGATCAACAATCCGCTGATCAACCTGGCCGTGCAAGGCTCGCCGCCCGGGAACCGCTTCCCCGCGAGCGACCAGATGAAGACGACGGAGCGCATCGTTCGCCTGAACGACGAAGTGTGGCTCTACGAGATCACGACCGAGGATCCGGTCGTCCTCAGCGAGCCGTTCACGGTGCGCTATCCGATGCGCCACGATCCGACGTACGAAATGCCGGAGTACGCGTGCCACGAGGGCAACACGATCGTCCGGAACTACATCGAGACGGACCGTCACGCGCGCGCGAACCCGACGCCGGAGCCGCCGCAGACGCCGGTCGAGGCGGCTCCCGAGGTCGCCGATGCGCTCGCGGGGCGTTGGGTCGGCCGGCCGCGGATCGTGACGATCGATCTCGACATCGAGCTCGAATTCACGAAGAACGCGGACGGCACGCTCAATGCGAGGCTCGTCGGCACGACGCTCGGCGAGATCGACAAGCCGCTGCGCGAATTCCGCATCGACGGACGCAAGGTCGAGTTCACGTTCCCGAACGTCGACCCGTGGAACGTATCGGTCATGCTGACCGAGGACGGCACGCTCGAGGGCGGCATCTTCAACATCCAGGGCACGATGCCGGTCACGTTCAGACGAATCGAATCGGCAGGCAGCTGACCGAAAAAATCGTGTCAGACACCTTTTTCGGTCGCCACGTCGAACAGGAGATACGAATAGTGAAGAAGAACCTCGCACGGTGCGGCGGGGCCGCCGTGGTCGCGGCGTGCGCCGTGCTGCTCGCGCCGCTTGCCGCAGCAGGCGAAGAAGCGACGTTCCACGTGACGCTGTCCGGTCCCGAGGCCTCGGGCGATCCGGACGGCCGCGGAGAGGCCACGGTGACGCTCAATGCAGAGACGAACCAGGTCGAGGTGCGCCTGACCTACTCGAACATCGCCGAGCCGACCGCGATATTCATCCGCAGGGGGGCGACGGGCCTCGAGGGCAACATCGCGGTGCCGGTCGTGATCGAAAGCCGACAGGGCAACACGATCATCGGCCGAAGGACTTCCGCGATGCCGAATGCAGTCGCACGGATCCTCGCATCACCGGAGGAGCACTACCTCGTCGTGATGAACGAGGAGTATCCCGTCAACGCGCTGCGCGGTCCGCTCCGCAAGGAATGACGCGCGCGCTCACTCGTAGCGCAACGCGCTAGTGGGCTCGGCATAAGCCGCGGGGCGGGCGGCGAGCACCGCGGCCGCGAAGGCCACCACGAGCACGAACGCCGCGGCCCCGCCGATCCCGACCGGATCGGCGGGGCTCACGCCGAACAGCACCCCAGCCAGAATGCCGGACATCACGTTCCCGCCGGCAAAACCCACGGCCGCGCCGATCAGCACCGGAGGCAGCGTGCGGCGCAGGATCGTCGCGAGCACCTGGCGCGCGTTCGCGCCGAGCACGATGCGGACGCCGATCTCGCGGTAGCGCCTCGTCACCGCGTACGACACGACGCCGTAGATGCCGATCGAAGCGAGGACGAGCGCGAGCGCGCCGAGCGCCCCGCCGAGCGCGGTCACGGTGCCCGACAATCCCCGCCAGAAGCCGAGGTTCGCCTCGAGCGGGAGCACGCGCACGACGAGCCCGGGATCGAGCGACCGAACGATGCCGTGCACGGCGGCCGACAGCGCGCCGATGTCGAGCCGGCTCTTGATCAGCACCTCTTCGCCGCCGGGCAAATAGACGTAATCGGTCGGAATCCGGCCGAGCGTGCTCACGCCGGCATCTCTCGCCACGCCGACGACGCGCAGCGTCCGCTCGCCCGCGAGCAGCGTCTGGTCGAGCGGATCGGCGTCCGGCCAGTAGCGGCGCGCCGTCGTCTCGCTGACGATCGCCGGCATTACCGTCTCGTCCCGCGCGCCGGCATGCTCCGCGTCCGTGAAGGTTCGTCCGCGAACGATCGGAATGCCGACGAGCCGGAAGTAGCCCGGCGTGACGTTGTTCAGCTCCGCGAGCCGCGTTTCGTTCGGCGGGTCGCCCGGCAGGCGGACGCTGATCGCGGCCATCTCTTCGCCGAGCGGAGGATCGGACGCGAGCTCGACGGCCTCGACGCCGGGCAGCGCGCCGATCTCGCCGCGCAGGCGCCGCAGGAACCGCGCGGGATCCGCATCGGTCTGCAGCCCGTCGATCCCGAACGTGACGTAAGCGACGTTCTCGTGCTCGAAGCCGGGATCGATCGTGTGCGCCGTGTACAGCCCGCGCAGCAGAAGCCCGGCGGCGATCATCAGCGCCATCGAAAGCGCGACCTGAACACCGACGAGCGTGCCGCGAAGCCGGCCGCCGCGCAGCTGGCCGGTCCCGCCGGCCGTGCCCTGCTTGATCACGGCGTGGAGGTCGGGCTTCGACACGTGCAGCGCCGGCGCGAGGCCGAACACGAGCCCGGAAAGGAGCGTGACGCCCGCGGCGAACGCGAGGACCCGATGGTCGGGCGACAGGTCGAGCCCGAGCTCGAACGACGGGAGCTCGGGCGGCACGAGGCCCGGCAGCCACAGCACGAGCACCGGGAACGAGATCAGCGCGACGATGCAGCCGATCAGGCCGCCGATGATCGAGATCAGCAGGCTTTCGGTCAGGAGCTGACGCACGATGCGTGCCCGGTTCGCACCGAGCGACAGGCGTATGCCGAGCTCCTGGCTGCGCGCGGTGCCGCGGGCGAGCAGGAGGTTCGCGACGTTCGCGCACGCGATCAGCAGGATGAATCCGAACGCGGCCATCAGGACTACGCCTGCGCCGGTCGCGGGACCGCGCAGCTGCGGCGGCACGGTGGCCGGCGTCGCCCGCTCGATCTCGAGCGCGGTCGCGCGGCCCGGGTCGAGCTCGTCGATCTGCGCCGCGATCGCGGCGAGCTCCGCCCGCGCTTGCTCGATGCTCGCCCCTTCGGCGCGCCGGCCGATCAACGTCAGCCAATGGAAATCGTTATTTTCGTAGCGCTCGGGCGAGCGGCCGACGAGAGGATCGGCGCTGATCGGCGCGAAATAGCCGGGCGTCATCGGCGAGCCGCCGTAGGTGCCCGCGGCAGCCACGCCGACGACCGTGAACAGCTGCCGGTTGAGCTCGATGGTCCGGCCGACGATGCCCGGGTCCGCATCGAACGTGCGCGTCCACAGCGAGTGGCCGAGCACGACGACGGGCGGCGCGCCGAGCGCGCAGTCCTCGTCCGTCAGCGCGCGGCCGAGCGCCGGGGGCGACTCGAGGACCGCGAAGTAGTTGCAGCTGACGAGCACGCCGAACATCTGCTGCGGCGCGTCCCCGCCGAGCGTCGTCTCCAACGGGTTCGAATGGGCCAGCACGCCGGAAAGCGTCTGCGTGCCGTCGCGGTACGCGTGGTACTCCCCGACCGAGAACGTGCCGGCCCCGCTTTGGAACTTGACGCGGCCCCCGTCCGGGTACTGCCGGATCGACACGAGCTCGTGCGCGTCGGGCGCCGGCAGGTCACGGAAGAGCACGCCGTTCAGGACCGTGAAAATGCCGGCGTTCACGCCGACACCGAGCGCAATCGTCACGATGGCCGCGGCCGTAAACGCCGGGGCGCGCGTCAACGAGCGAACCGCATAGCGGATGTCGCTCCACACATCATCGAGCATGCTCGGCTCCTCGACGAATCGCGATGCCGAACACGCGTCGCACGGATCGTGCCAATCCCGCGACTCGGCCCAAGTCGTTGAAGATCCCCGGGGAACGGCTCGCCGCGCGAACCGTTCCCGTCGTCGCGTCATCCCGATATCGGAAGCCCGCGTCCCGCCAGCGGGAGCGCCGCGGCGCGGCGTGCGGCCGCGCTACTTGAGCTCGTCGATCGCGCTCTGCACGCCCGGCAGAATCACGAAGGCCAGCCTGCCGAACTCGCCCTGGACCGCTTGGGGCGACGGCAGTATAAAGGCCGGCCGGCGCGACGGGCGGGACATTCCCGCCCGCCGGCCGGCGTCGTCAGAACGAGACCTCCACGCCGACGAAGAAGCGGCGGCCGAGCTGGTCGTACCGGGCGCTCCCGGACGGCGTCGCGGGCGCCGGCAGCTCCGGCGGGTTCTCGAGGTTCACGAAGCGGCCATCGGCCGCGTACGCGCCGCCCGACAGCGGGGGCTCCTCGTCGAACAGGTTGTCGATGCCGGCGCGGATCACGTACCGGTCGGACATCCGGTACGACGCGGACAGCGAGAAGATGTCGTAATCCTCGAAGACGCCGCGGGTCCGGGTCTCCGGATTCGTCGCGTACGCCGCGGGCTTGATCGTCGGATAGTGGTTCCAGCGCAGGCTCGCGCTCCACGGCCCCGCGAAATAGCCGAGGGTCGTGAAGAGCTGATAGTCGTAGCCCGAGCAATCGAGACCGAACTCGCAGCCCTGCGTTCCGACCCAGTCGCGCACCGGCGCGGTGGGACCGTCCTGCGTCAGCCGGTCGATCGGCATCGTGATCTGCGAGCTGACCGCGAGCTGCCCTGGGATCCGGCGCAGGAACCCGCCGAGCTCGGCGAAATCGAGGCGCCAGTCGACCTGCACGTCGATGCCGCTGTACTCGAGCCAGCCGCGATTCGTGTAGCTGATCTCGACGATCGTCATGCGGCCGTCGAACGGATCGCGGAACACCGGCTCGCAGGCCGCGCTGTCCGGATCGAAGCTCATGATGCACTGGCGCCAGACCTCGTCGCCGCTTTGCTGCCCGATCAGATCGTCGATCTCGATCTCGTAGTAGTCGATCGTCGTCGTGAGCCCCGAGAGCCATGGGTTATCGAACGCCGACGTCAGGACGAGGCCTAGCGTGAACGTATCCGCCGTCTCGGCGCCGATGTTCGGATTGCCGCGCAGATACGCCGTCCCGCCCGCCCCCGCGCCCGAGGCCGGCAGCTGATTGATCGGCGTCGTCTCGAACCATCTTCTCGCCGCGGTCTCGGTCATCAGCGCGCGGCAAAGCGCCTCGACCTTCGGCGCGATCTCGGGATTCCGGATCGGGTTCGCGCTGTAGTCGAGCTCCTGGTCGTTCGGCGAGCACGGGTCGCCGGTGATCGAGATGAACGCCTGCGAGCGGCCGAGGAACGCCTCCGCGATGTGCGGCGCCCGCGTCGCGCGGTTGATGCCGCCGCGGACCCGCGCCCACGACGTCGGCGCCCAGTCGATGAGGAACTTGTACGTATCGACCTTGCCGGCCGTCGTGTAGTCCGACACGCGGCCGCCGATCTCGAAGTTGAGCTGCCGCAGCAGCCGCCGGTCCCGCGCGACCGGGATCAGCACCTCGCCGTAGATCTCGCGGACGCTCATGTCGGCAAACGTGTTGCCCTGCGGGAACAGGCCGAGCGCCTGGTCGTGATACGTGAACGGGTCGTTGATGTTGTCGTTCACGAACACGTAGTCGTATTCGCGGTAGTGCGCGCCGAGCGCGAACTGCAGCGGCCCCGCCCGCAGGTCGAACGCGTCGCCGGTCAGGTTCGCCTCGACGATCCGCTGCTCGAGCCGTCCCGTCGCCTGCATGTCGACGGTCACCGTCTGGATGCAGTCCTCCGAAGGGTCGAAGGTTCTGAAGATCGGCAGGCCGGTCGTGCAGGAGCCTCGGCCCGACGACGTCGGCGAGATGCCGAGCCCTTCGAACGCGACGCCGTAGTTCGGCGAACGGAGGAGCGCGTTGTACTGCGCGAGGGACGACGCGCCCTTGTTCAACGTCGTCGTCTCGGACGCGCCGTACGACACGAACGTGTCCCACACCCACCCGTTCTCGAGCTCGCCCTGAAACCCGAGCGTCAGCTGCGACGTCTGCACGCGGTTGTCCGTCGAGCGCTCCGGGAGCCAGTTCATCACTCGATGGACGCGGATGTCGGCGTTCGGCTCGTCGCGGTTCCTGAGCAGGAACTCGAGCTCGGGCGGCAGCGGGAAGGCCTGGCTCTCCGTGCATCCGCCGACGGGCGGACAGTTCAACCCGTACGTGCCGCCCGGCAGGTACGCGGGATTCGTCGTCCCGTCCGGCAGCAGCGAATCGGGCCACACCGTGCCCTCGAACCCGACCGGGATCGTCCCCGTCCAGTTGTTCACCGCCGGCGAGAACGACGTCATCGTCTGCGTGCGCATCGTCGCGTACTGGCCGCGCAGATACGCGGTCAGGTTCTCGGTGAACTCGAACTCCGCCTTCGAGAACATCGAGTACCGATCGAGCGGGACGGAGTTGATCGCGCGCAGATCCTCGAATTGCTCGTAGATGACGTTGTTCGCGCCGATCTTGCGGAACGGGAGCCCCGGATAATCCGGATGCTCGAAGGGGCCCTGATACCGATAGGAGCCGGCATTGCCGTTCGTCCCGAAGAACGCGGCTCCGCCGGTGAACACCGTCCCGGTGCCGTCCGGCGTCGGGTTCACGAAGTACTTGCCGGTCGGGCTCGGCATCGGGCATGGCCGGCCGTTCGGCAACGTGCACGGCGGCATGTCCACGAAAATCGCGTCGATCGCCGACTGGTAAGGACGCTGGCTCGGCGGCACGATCGCGAAGTCGACGTACGTTTCGCCGAGCAGGCTGCCGGCGATGTACGGGTCATAGAGCTGCTCGCGCATCCACTCGCGCTCGAAGTCGTAGGACGCGGAACGGTTCGCGTGCTCGATCCCGAGCATCACGTTGCCGCGCCCGTCCGCGAAGTTCGCGCCGAGCAGCCCCGACACCTGCAGCTGCTCGCCGTCGCCCTGCTCCGTCGTGCCCCAGCGGACCGTGAAATCCATGCCCTCGTAGTCGTCCTTCAAAATGAAGTTCACGACCCCGGCCACGGCGTCGGCGCCGTACACGGCCGACGCGCCGCCCGAGATGATCTCGACGCGCTGGATCGCCGACGCGGGGATCGAGTTCGTGTCGACGGCGAGGTTCGCGTTCAGCGGCTGTGCGCGCCGCCCGTCGATCAACGTCAGCGTACGAAACGAGCCGAGACCGCGCAGGTCGATGTTCGACGCCCCCGGCGTCGTCGTCGCCGTCGCCTGCAGCGTCGTCTCCGTGAACTCGGTCTGGGCCGCGGGCACGAACTGCGGCAGCTGATTCAGCACGGTTTCGATGCCGACGACGCTCGTGCTCGTGAACGTCTCCGAGTCGACCGTCACGATCGGGCTGTTCGCGACGAAGTCCTGACGGCGGATACGCGAGCCCGTGACGACGACTTCCTCGACGGCATCGGGCTGCTGCGCGGGAGCAGGCGCGCTCACTCCGGCGGTCAACACTGCCGCGAGCGATGCGGAAAGCCTCGTGACCGGAAGCTCGCGAAGAACCCTGTGCTTTCTCGTAGTCATTCTTGATCCTCCCCTCTCGCGCCCAAGATCGGTCCGCCGATGATGTGTGGTCAGTGCTGCGCTATAGGGAAACCTCCGCGATCCGATCGGACGGATCGGCGTTCTGCTTTGCTGGGTGGGTTGTCGAGGTCTGCCGAGGCCGGCCGCCCGAAGCGGCGGCGCGATCGAAGGAACGATGGAGCGCTACCGCGTCCACCTCGAGCTCCGACGGCGCGCCGCCGGCAGCGTCGTGAGGGTCACCACGGGCTCGGAGCGAGGCTCCCTATGGCACCTGCGTCGCATGCGTGTTCGTCTTCTGCATGCTGTCTTTTAAATCATTTTCGAGCCTATCCGGGCGCCGGTATCCTGTCAAACACGTTCGACAGGCGCTTGTTGATACGACTCCGTCGGTGGGACAATTCGCACGATCGGCGAAGAACACCGCTCGCAATCCAAGTGACCACCACTCTGCTCGCCGTCGCGCGGCGACCGGGATCGCCTTCACGCGCGCGACATGTCGCTCGAGGACGGGATGCGTGAGAAGGAGCTCAGGCTCGCGCTCGTGTGCTTCGGCGGCGTCTCCCTCGCCGTCTACATGCACGGCGTCAGCAAGGAGATCCTGAAGCTCGTCCGCGCATCGCGCACGCTGCACGCGATCACCGATCGCGCCGCGCGAGCCGCGGCGCGCGCCGAGGACCATATCCCTTCGGGAGACCCCGAGCACGACACGGAGACCGTCTACTTCGACCTGCTGCGCGAGATCGGCCGGCACGTCGAGCTTCGCGTGATCGTCGACGTGATCGCGGGCGCGTCGGCCGGCGGGATCAACGGCGTCATGCTGGCCCGCGCCATCGCGCACGATCTGCCCGTCGCGCACCTGCGCGACATGTGGCTCGAATCCGGCGACGTATCCGAGCTCCTCGCGGAGTCGCGCCGCGCGCGCCGCTGGAGCAAGCCGTTCATGAGCCCGTTCGTCTGGGCGCTCGGCTTTAGCGACTATGCAGGCGGCATTCGCGACAGCGAGGTCCGGCACAAGCTGTCGCTCTTCGTCCGCTCGCGCTGGTTCAAGCCGCCGCTCGACGGACCGAAGATGAGCCGGCTCATGTTCACGGCGGTCGACCGGATGGGCGATCGCTCGGACCCCGCACGCTCGCTGCTGCCGACGGGGCTGCAGCTCGATCTCTTCGTGACCGTGACCGATTTCTACGGGTATCAGCGGCTCCTGCAGATCCACGATCCGGCCGTGATCGCCGAGCGCGAGCACCGCCACGTGCTGCACTTCAGTTACCGCCGCTTCCCGAGCGGCGACGTCGCGAGCGATTTCACCGGCGACAACGCGGCCGCGCTCGCGTTCGCCGCGCGGGCGACGTCGGCCTATCCCGGCGTCTTCCCTCCGGCGCAGATCCGCGAGGTCGACGCGATGCTGAACGAGGCGCGGCGCACGTGGCCGGGGCGTGCACGGTTCATCCGTGAACAGTTCCGCGACTACCATCGCGCGGGCCTCGACCCGGAGGCGACGTCCTTCATCGACGGCGCCGTGTTGAACAACAAACCGTTCGCCGAGGCGATCGAAGCGCTGCGCACTCGACCCGCGTATCGCCAGGTCGATCGCCGGCTCTTGTACATCGACCCCGATCCGGCGCAGCCGCCGCCTCCACCGAGCGGGCGCACGCCCGGCTTTTTCGCGACGCTCAAGGGCGCGCTGTCCGACCTGCCGCGCAACCAGCCGATCGCCGAGCAGCTCGACGCGATCGCGGCCTTCAACGACCGCGTGCGCCGGCGCCGCGCGATCGTCGATTCCGCGAGGCCCGAGATCGCCCGGCTCGTCACCCAGCTGCCCGAGGCGAGGATCGAAGGCCCCATCGATGCGGCCGCGATTCGTGCATGGCGGGAAGCCGCGAACGAGCACGCGGCGCGCAGCGCGGGCTTCGCGTACCAGGGCTACGTCCGCAGAAGGCTCGATTCCGTGCAGGCCTTCATCGCGCGCGCATTGAGCGCGATATGCGGCATGCAGGAGGGGGCCGCGGAGGAGCGCGTCGTCGAAGCGATCGTCGCCGCGTGGGCCCGTCGGCGCGGCATCGAGTACCGCGCCGATTCGGTGGCACGCGAAACCCGCGACGGCGCAGGCGCCGTGCCTCCGTGGCTCGAGCTGCTGCAGGCCTTCGACGTCGAATTTCGCAGACGGCGGCTCGCGTTCATGATCCAGGGTCAGAATCGCCTCTACGCGATGCTCGCCGACGACGAGCACGGCGAGCCCCGCAGGCAGATCGACCGCCTGAAGCGCTCCTTCTACCTGAGCCTCGACCGCTTGCGCCGCTATGACGGCCCGGATTTCTATCGCAGCGTCACGTGCGACGAGCTGCGCGGGCTGTTCGCGGCGCTCCTCCGCCCCGAGCAGATCCCGTCGCGAGACGCCGGCGTCGAGTCCTTCGCCGCGGAGAACGAGGACGCACTCACGCGCGTCATCGAGCGGCTGGCCGCCGAGATCGATCTGCCTGCGACGACGGAGGAGCTCGACGCCCTCCTCGCCGGCATGGACGCCGAGCACTGGCCGGCGCACGCGCGCCGCGAGGTGCTCGTGAACTATGTCGGCTTTCCGTTCTGGGACGTGCTGACGATGGCGGTCACGAGCTGGCGCGATCTCGGCGAGTACGACGAGATCCGCGTGAACCGCATCAGCCCAGACGACGCGCCGACGCTCGCCCGCATGAAGGAAGCGCCCGCGTTGAAGGGCACGACGTTCCTGCACTTCGGCGCATTTTTGTCGAGAGCCTTCCGCGAGAACGACTACCTGCTCGGCAGGCTGCATGCGATCGACCGTTTGGTCGACATCGTCTGCGACTCGGCCGGCCCCGACGCCGTCGCGAACATCGACGTCGCGGCGCTGAAGCGGCGCGCGTTCGAGCTCGTGCTGCGCGCCGAGGCGCCTCACCTGCCTCGGGCCCGTTCGTTGATCGAGCGCCTGCACGCCGAGCTCCTCGATCAATCGCCCGCAGCGTGCTGACACGGGCCGCATCCCGCCGGCGGCACGTCGCCTCGGCTGCGCCCACGCCCCACGGAGTGACGATGCGGCCGACGTTCGATTGCTGGCCCCGAGACTTACGCCGACTTATCCTGTCGGCCGAGCACGACGCCCGCGGGAGGATTCGAGCGTGAAATGCCGGACCGTCACCACGCGTCCCGGCGGCGCCCTGGGAGGCGGCGTCCGGTGCGCCGCTCGCTCGACACGCGCCGCCGATAACCGTCGAGCCCGGCCCCGAACGCACGCGAGCGCCGCCGCATGAGCCTCGCGGCGGCCACGCTCGGCGCACTCGGTCTCGCGATCGTGCTGAGCTGTACGACGCGGCTCAACGTCGGGTTGCTCGCCCTCGCGCTCGCGTGGGTGATCGGCGTCTACGCCGGCGACCTCCCCGTCCGCGACGTCACCGGCAACTTTCCCGTGAACCTGTTCCTGACGCTCGCCGGCGTCACGCTGCTCTTCAGCCAGGCGCGCGTCAACGGCACGCTCGACATCGTCGCGCACAACGCGACGCGGCTTTGTCGCGGCCGCGTCGGCCTGGTGCCGGTCATGTATTTCGCGCTCGGCGCGGCCATCGCGTCCGCGGGCCCCGGCAACATCGCGACGACGGGACTGCTCGCGCCGATGGCGATGGCGACGGCGCAGCGCGCGGGCATCCCGGCGTTCCTGATGGCGATCATGGTCGGCAACGGCTGCAACGGCGGTGCGCTGTCGCCGCTCGCGCCTTCCGGGATCATCGTCACCGGCCTCATGGAGCGGATCGGTTTGCCCGGCTTCGCGGTCGACACGTGGCTCTACAACCTCGGGGCGCACATGATCGTCGCCTTCAGCGCGTACCTGCTGTTCGGCGGATGGAAGCTTTTCGCGCGGACCGATCGGATCGCCCTCGCGAGCGACGGAGGCGTGTCGTCGCTCGACACGCACCAGCGATTGACGCTCGCGGTCATCGCGCTCCTGATCGCCGGCGTCCTGTTCGTCGGCGTCGACATCGGCATGGCCGCGTTCTCCGGCGCGGTGCTCCTCACGCTGTTCCGCGCCGCGGACGAGCAGGCCGCCGTGAAAGCGATGCCGTGGAGCACGATCCTGATGGTCTGCGGCGTCACGGTGCTGATCGGCCTCCTCGAGCAGACCGGCGGCATGAAGCTCTTCTCGAACCTGCTGTCGAGCGCCGCGACGCCCGCGACGATCGTCCCGTTCCTCGGCGTCGTCGTCGGTATCGTCTCCGCATACTCGAGCACGTCCGCCGTGATCCTGCCGGCGTTTCTGCCGACGGTGCCGGGTCTCGTCGAGAACCTCGGCGCGGGCGATCCGCTCGCGCTCGCGTCGACGATGAACGTCGCCGGCCACCTCGTGGACGTTTCGCCGCTGTCGACGATCGGCGCGCTCTGCGTCGCGTCGGCCTCCGCCGAAGACAGCCGCCGGCTGTTCAATCAGCTGCTCGCGTGGGGACTCTCGATGACCGTCGTCGGCGCCGTGCTCTGCTGGCTGATGTTCGGCTAGCGCCCGCCGGCTCGATCGCTCGACGCGCCGCGCGCCGCCGGTCGCTCGAGTGCATCAGTGACTTGACAGCGCCGGGCGAGTCTGGCGCACTGGCGACGAACAGGGCGCACGGAACCGACCTCGGAGTAACGCTCGTGAAAGCCATTCCGCTGCTCGCCGCCGCCGTGCTCGTGACGACGGGCTGTGCATCGACCGGCGCCGACGTCGCGGCAACGGCCGCGCCGCCGGCCGAGGTGGCCCCCGAGTCGCTCGAGGTGGCCGCCGTCGTCGAGCTCGAGCCGAAGCCGTTCGCATCGCCGGGCCTGCGCTGCGAGACGGAGTACGTCATCGGCTCGAGGATCCCGCGCGAGCGGTGCTACCGCCCGCTGACGGAGGCCGAGGAGCAGCTGAACGCCGACATGGCACGGTCCGAGATCGAGTTCGCGCGCGACATGGTGCTGCTCGAGGAGCAGCAGCGCATCGAGGAGATGATGCGGCGCCGCCAGGGCACGGACTTCTGAGCGACCGTCGGCTTCGCCGCTTCCGGCGCCGATCCCAGCGACACCGCATGCCGGCTCCGCCATCGCCGCAGTCGCAGATCGTTTCGGAGAGCTCGAGCGTAGCGCGTCTACTACGCTGCGACGCGCGAGGACGCCGCGCGCGCCGGTTTCGACGACGTCCTCATCTATGACGAGATCGCGCGTCCCGCCGCAGAGCGGCGGATCCCGATGCTGAGGCTCCGCTGCGAGACGGAGGAGCTTCCGTTCGCGGCGTGGCGAAGCTTCGCGGGACGCATCGAGTATTGAAGAGCACGAGGAGACGGACATGGCGACTTTTCCGCATAGTTACACGGTTCGAAGCTCCGGGGGCCCCGACGGCGTGCTCCCCGTGGAAAGCGACGGCCTGCCCACGCTCGAGACGACGGCGCCGCCCGAGTTCGGCGGCCCGAAAGGATACTGGTCCCCGGAGACGCTGCTGACGGGCGCCGTCGCGAACTGCCTGATCCTGACGTTTCGCGCCCTCGCCGCGCCGCGGAAGCTTCCGTGGTCGAAGCTCGACGTGAGCGCGAGCGGCGAGGTGAACAAGACTCGCGAGGGCCTGAAGTTCACGGCGTTTCGCATCGACGCGGTGCTCACGATCGGCGCCGATGAGGACGAGGCGCAGGCCCGTGCGCTCCTCGACAGCGCGAAGAAGCACTGCCTAGTGACCGCGTCGTTGAACGCGGAGACGGAGCTCCGGGCCGAGATCAGGAAAGCATAGAGGAGCGATCGGGACGCACGTCCGTTCCGGCCGGCGGCACCGCCCGGCCGGCCCGCTTCGCGCCGTCACCGTCGATCTGCTCGGCGATGCGCGCGAGCCGAGCGACGGACCTGACGGCCATCTTGCGCATCATGCGCCCTCGGTGGGCCTTCACTGTGCCGACTGCATGGCTCGCCGCATTGGCCTTCCGGTCGACGTCCTCGTCGTCGACGGCCCTCCACCGAGACGGGCCCGTCGCCGCCAGTCGGCGGCGCTTTGACCATCAAACCATCTCGCTCGTGAGAGCCATTTTCCGCGGCTCGATGTCGCTGTCCAGCCTGCATTCGGATGCGGATCGCGCAAGGGTGCGGGCATGTTTCTTGCTCGCCTTCGAATCGTTCCCGTGAGAACGAGTGCGTCGCCGCGACCCGCAGGGAGCTCGCCGACTTCCGACATGGCTTCCCGACCGTTCATTGCCGTCGACCACGAGCCCGTGATGACCGCGGCCGCCGCGACGCGGGACGTGCTCGGCACCCTCGCGACGGCCGCCGCATGCGGGCTGGTCTACCTCGGCGCGCTCGAGACCGGGGCCGCGCTGAGGTTCCCGGACGGCGGATTCGCCGCGCTCTGGCCCGCAAACGCGGTCTTGCTGTCGGCGCTGATGCTCTCGCCGGCTCGCCGCTGGTGGGTCTACGTTCTGGCGGTGACGGCCGCACATTTCGCCGGCTACGCGGACAGCGGGCTCGGCACGTTGCGTCTCGCTTGGCAGATCGCCCACAACTGCGCGCTCTGCCTCGCGGGCGCGGCATTCCTGCGCGCGCACCTGACGAATCGTCATCCGTTCGAAACCACGCGGGACCTGGTGGCGTACCTGATCGTCGTCGTGTTCGCATTACCGGCCGTCGCCGCCCTCGCCGCCCCCGGAACGCTGCTTTCCGCCGGCGCCGACGGCGACGTGCCTTCGTGGACGGCGTGGCGATTCACTTATCTCGCGAACGCAATCAACTTCCTCGCGCTGGTCCCCGCGATCGTGCTCTGGGGCGCCAACGGACGACAGTGGCTCCGAAACGCCAGAGCGGCCCGGATCCTGGAAGCGGCGTCGATCGGCGCGCTCGCCGTCGTCCTGTGCATCTTCGCTTTCACGGGCCCACGCAGCTCGCCCGCGGCGCTCTATACGCTCCTCGTGCCGCTGCTCTGGGCGAGCGCGCGCTTCGGCGCACCGGGCGTCGCTTCCGTCCACTTCGTGATGGTCCTGCTCGCGACCGCCCTGGTCGTGCGGGGCGGCGGCAGCCGTGCGATGGAGGACGTGTTCGATCTGCAAATGTTCCTCGTCCTTCTCGCGCTGCCGATGCTGATCCTCGCCGTGCTCATGGACGAGCGATCCGCGGCGGCGACTGAGCTGCGAGAGAACGCGGAGGCGCTCCGAGCGACGGAGCGCTCTCTCCGCGAGAGCAACGAGCGGTTCCAGCTCGTGCTCCGCGCGACAAGCGACATCATCTTCGACTGGAACATGACGGACTCCACGATGTGGTGGAGCGAGAACGGAAACCGGCTCCTCGGCCGGCACGTCGAGAACCGGCCATACGACCTCCGCTGGTGGTCGGCGCGAATTCATCCCACCGAGCGGGAGCGCGTCATGCTCGATCTCCAGGCGGCGATCGAGCGGCGCGACGACATCTGGGAGGTCGAATGCCGCTTCCGCGCGGAAGCAGGCCCGGACGTTTACGTTCACGCCCGGGGCCTCATCACGCGCGATCCGGAAGGACGCCCCCTGCGGATGATCGGCTCGTTGATGAACGTGACCGACAGGAAACGGCTCGACGATGCCCATCGCCGCCTCGCGCACGCCGGACGCCTGATGATCGCCGGCGAGCTGACGGCGTCGATCGCGCACGAGATCAACCAGCCGCTGGCCGCCATCCTGAACAACGCCGAGGCGGGCCTGAAGCTTCTCGAGTCTTACCCGACGCTCCATCTCGCTCGAGAGATCCTCGAGGACATTCGCCGCGACGACGTGCGCGCGAGCCAGGTGATCTCGCGCCTCAGGAGCTGGCTCAGGGACCGGGCGCTCGCAAACGAGCCGGTCGACTTCAACGAGATCGTGCGCGACGTCGTCCGGCTGTTGAAGCCGGAGGCCGCGCGTCGAGGCGTGCGGATCGAGACCGAGCTCGGCGCGATCCCGCAGATCCTCGGCGACCAGGTGCACCTCCAGCAGGTCATGATGAATCTGCTCGTCAACGGCATGGAAGCGATGACGGACACGCCGCCTCCGCGCCGACGCCTCGTCGTGCTGACGGCGGCCAACGGCGACCGCATGGTCGAATCGCGCGTGATCGATGCAGGGTGCGGCATCCCGGCCGAGCGCCTTCCGGCGCTCTTCGACTCGTTCTACACGTCGAAAAAGGAAGGCATGGGAGTCGGCCTGTCGATCGTTCGCTCCATCGTTCAGGCGCACGGCGGACGCATCGGCGCCGCGAACAACGCCGACGGGACCGGCGCGACGTTCAAGCTCGAGCTGCCCGCGGCGCGCGGCTGAGGCGACGCGGCTCGAGCGTTCGCGCCCGGCGGAACGAGCGGCCGCTGCGACGCAACCGCGCGGGGAGGGACCAAGGTCCAATATCCACGCGTCGCGCTGGGTTGTATCTGTAGTCAGGGTTCATCGCGAACACAGGCCAGACTGGGCTGCACGAGGGGGATGACCATGAACATCATCGAGCTCATCGAGAGTCACCTCGACGATCGCTTCACCCAGGCGGCGACGAGCGAGACCGGTCTCAGCGCGGACGAAACGCGAACGACGACCCGCGCGGCGATACCGGCGCTGCTCGCGAGCCTGCTGAGCGCGGTATCGAAGCCGGCCGGCTCGAAGGCCCTCGGCTCCGTTCTGAAGGACCAGAGCCTTTTCGGCAATCTGTCGTCGATGCTGACCGGATCGGGCTCGCATTCGATGGTCAGCACGGGTATCGGCGCGCTGACGCCGCTGCTCGGCGAGGGGAAGCTCTCGAGCCTCGTCAATGCGATCGGCGGTTTCTCCGGAATCGGCGCGAACCAGAGCCGGTCGCTGATCGGAATGCTGTTCCCGGTCATCATGGGCGTTCTCGGGCGCGAAGAGCGCAGCGGCGGCGCGCCGAGCGCCGACGGCATCGCCCGTTTGCTGAAGAGCCAGAAGCGCGAGATCGCAGATGCGATGCCGGCGAGCGTCGCATCGTCGCTGCGCTCGACCGGCATCCTCGACGCTCTGGAAGCCGAGCCGGCGCCGCGTCGCAGGGCCGAGACCGCCACGGCAACCGCGAGCACACCGCGTTACGCGTCGACGCCGCAGCGGCCGACGGAAAGGAGACGCGGATGGTTCTGGCCCGCCGCGGCCGGGTTGGTCGCGCTCGCGCTCGTCGTCTGGGGCCTGACGCGGCTCGGCGGCGACGAGCCGGACCGCCGCATCGCGACCGACACGACGACCGACGACACGACCGACCTCGCCGCGATCGCACCGTCGGACATCGACCTGAACGTCGGCGGCGTGGATCTGCGCCAGGAGCTGACCGGTGTCGTCGACCGGGCGACGCAATCGCTGCGAGGCGTGACCGACGCGCAATCGGCGGAGGCTGCGTTGCCGACGCTATCGGAGCTCAACGACGACCTCGACGACATGATGCCGATGGTCGATCGCCTGCCGGACCCGGCACGCAACGCCTTCGCCGACCTCGCGAGAACCAACCACGGCCGGCTCGCGGCGGAGATCAATCGCATCGAGTCGATTCCCGCGGTCCCGGACGGCGTGAAGCAGGCCATCCGCGAGCTCGACGGCAAGCTGCAGTCGTTCTTCACGCGCGGAAGAGGCTGAAGCCCCAATCGGGGTCAGAGCCCTTTTTCGGAGCGAAATCGGGGTCAGAGCCCTTTCTCGGAGCGAAATCGGGGTCAGAGCCCTTTTTTCAAGAGTGGCGGTCAGAGAGTAATCGGCGTCGGTGGAGTCGGGGTCAGAGTTTTTTCGAGAGCCCCCTTTTGAGATCAGCGTCAGGCCCCTCTTCGGCGCTTTTTCGGAAGGCGGCTCTTCGCTCGGTAACGACAGCGGTCGAGAAAAGGGCTGGCCCCCCAAATTTCAGTCGTGACCGTCTTCCGAGCGGGTCCCGTGCGGCGAGGCAGCGCGCCGCACGGCGGAGCACGCGCTCGCACGCGAGCTCGGGACCGCGTCACCGACGGCGCGGCCCGGGTCACCCGAGTCAACTCGTGAAACTGGCGGTTGCATCGAGTTTCGCGTGCCTTCAGCATACGCGCGGCTCGATAGGAGTCCTGCAGCCGTCCGTCCCCGGTGGAATCGATCCGCGCCGCTCGCCGCCCCCGCGTCCTGTCGCGCTTGCTCGGATGCCGCCCGCACGTTGCGGTGGCCTCGCGATCGTCGACGATGCGTCGCGCCGCCGTCGTGCTGGCCGCGCTCATCGCGCTCGTCGCGCCGCTGCCGGCCGAGCTCGCGACGCTCGCGTCATGGAATATCCGGCATCTCGGGCACGGCGAGCACAAGAGCTTCCCGCTGCTCGGTGAGGTCGTGCGTGCCGGCGAGTTCGATTTCCTTGCCGTACAGGAGGCGATGACCGACGACGGCGTCGAGAAGCTGCGCGCCGCGATCGAGCACGCGACGGGCGCGCGCTGGGAGGCGATGTCCTCGCACGACATCGGCCGCAGCACGTACAAGGAGAAGTACGCGTTCCTTTGGAACACCGACGTCATCGAGTACGTCGACGGCGCCGTCGTCTATCTCGACGTGACCGACCGCTTCGCGCGCGAGCCCTACTCCGCCCGGTTCCGGATCCGCGAGTCGGGCGAGACGTTCGTCGCGGCGACCGTCCACATCCTGCACGGCCGGCGCGACTCGGACCGGACGCCCGAGGTCGAGGCCCTCGCCGAGTACTGGCGCTGGCTGCAGGAGGTCTACGCCGACGACGCGGCCCGCATCCTGCTCGCGGGCGATTTCAACTTACGGCCGGCCCATCCGGCGTGGGCCGCGCTGCGAGCGCATGCGGAGCCCGTCATCGTCGACGGCGCGACGACGCTTTCCTCGATAGACGGCCGCTTCGCGAACCTCTACGACAACATTTTCGTCCCGCTCGATCGCGATCTGCGCGTGGTGGCCGCCGGCATCCTCGCGTTTCCGGCCGTGCTCGGGCTCACGCACGAGGACGCCCGCCTCCGCGTATCGGACCACGCGCCCGTCTTCATCACGCTCGAAGACGCGCCGCCCCGTGCGCATCGCGCGAAGGCCGACGGCGCGGCCGCGCACCCCTGACCGGTCGCAAGAACGTCCAACCGACTCCGTGCTCGGGCGGGAGGCTCCGGCGCGCGGCGGCCGGTCGTCTCCCCGGCCGCGCAACGGGACGCGCGCGTCGCAACGCCTCCATTGGACCAAAGGGCAACTTGCCCGCGCTCCGGACGCATGGGACCGTGCGACGCACGTGCACGATCGTCATGCGTCGGGCTTCGCGAAGGCTCGCCTGTCGGAAACCAGGAGGACGACGGTTCGGATCCATTACCCGCGACGGCTCTCGTGGCCGGGCCTCCTCGTCGGCACGCTGTTCTTCGCGTTGTCGCTGACGCCGAGCCTGCTGCCGCGCTCGGCGCTGATGCAGGGACTCGTATCCGGGTTCTCGCTCGCGGCGGGCTACGGGCTCGGCGTGCTCGGGCAGATGCTCTGGCGCTTTCTCGAGCTTCCGGCGCTCCCGCCTGCGGTGCGCCGCGTCGTCGATCTCGTCGTCGCCGCAGCGTGCGTGCTCACGGCGGCGCTCTTCCTGTGGAAGGCGTCGGCATGGCAGGACTCGATCCGGGCGCTGATGGAGATGCCGCCGTCCGAAGGCACGCGGCCGCTCACCGTCGGCCTCGTCGCCGTCGCGGTCTTCGCGATCGTCCTGCTGCTCGCGCGCGCGTTCCGGCTCACTGCCGTGGGCATCTCGCGGCTCGTGTCCCGCCACGTGCCGCAGCGGGTCTCGGTCGTCGTCGGCGCCGCGGCCGCGGCGATCGCGTTCTGGTCGGTGATCGACGGCGTGCTGTTCGCGTTCGTGCTCCGGATCGTCGACGGTTCCTTCCAGCAGGTCGACGCGCTGATGGAGCCCGACAGAGCGCAGCCGCAGGATCCCGAGCGCAGCGGCGGGCCGGGGTCGCTCGTCGCATGGGAGGATCTCGGCCGCGCCGGCCGGGAGTTCATCGCGGACGGGCCGACGCGCGCCGACCTCGAAGCGTTCTTCGGCGACGACGTCGAGACCCCGATCCGTGTCTATGTCGGCCTCAACTCCGCGGAGACCGTCGCCGAGCGCTCGCGCCTCGCGCTCGACGAGCTCGAGCGCACGGGCGCCTTCGACCGCTCCGTGCTCGTCATCGTCACGCCGACCGGCACGGGCTGGGTCGATCCCGGCTCCATCTCGACGCTCGAATATCTGCATCGCGGCGACGTCGCGAGCGTCGTCGTGCAGTACTCGTACCTCGCGAGCGCGTTCGCGCTGCTGCTCGAGCCGGACCACGGCGCCGAGACGGCCCGCACGGTGTTCGCGGACGTCTACGGCCACTGGACGCGGCTGCCGCGCGACCGGCGCCCGGCGCTCTATCTCCACGGCCTGAGCCTCGGCGCGCTCCACTCCGACGCGTCGTTCGACATCTACGACGTGATCGGCGACGTGTTCGACGGCGCGTTGTGGAGCGGTCCGCCGTTTCGCAGCGAGACCTGGCGCTCCACGACCGAGCGCCGCGCGCGCGGCTCCTCGGCCTGGCTGCCGCGCTTCCGCGACGGCTCGATCATTCGGTTCACGAACCAACAGAACGTGCTCGACATCGCCGGCGTTCCCTGGGGACCGCTCCGCATCGCGTTCCTGCAGTACGCGAGCGATCCGATCACGTTCTTCGAGCCGAGCATGCTGTACCGCGAGCCTGCGTGGATGAAGCGCCCGCGCGGTCCGGACGTCAGCGCCGAGCTTCGCTGGATACCGATCGTCACGATGCTGCAGATCGTCGCCGACATGCGCGCCGGCGAGCTGACGCCGCCCGGCTACGGCCACAACTTCGCCGCGGAGCACTATATCGACGCGTGGCTCGCGCTGACGGAGCCGCCGGGATGGACGGAGCACGACGTCGGCCGCCTCAAGGCGCTTTTCGCCGCCCGCGAGCCGCACGAGCCTGGCGACTGATCGCCGACTAAGCAGGCAGGTCGCGAGCCGCGAGCATCAGGCGAGCATCAGGCGCGCGTCGATTAGGGGACGGCCTCGGTGCGCAGCCGCTCTGCGATGCGCTCGAGCGCCGCGGCGTCGGCGGACCCTTGGCGTCGCGACAGGTCGAGCGCGTGCAGGCCGAGCCGCGCGTACAGTGCCGCGATCTCCGGGTCATGGCCGGCGAGCGCCCGCAGCTGATCGCCGACGAGCGCGCTGTCGCCGCGCGCGATCGGCCCGGTCAGCGCATCGACCGTGCCGAGCCCGGCGATGTTCTCGATCGTGCCGCGGACCAGAGGCAGCGCGATCGACAGCGCACGATCCGCGCCGATCCCCGCATGCTCGAAGCATCGCAGCACGACCTCGATCAGCGCGACGACGTAGTTGCTCGCGAACACCGTCGCGGCGTGGTACACGAGCTTCTGCTCGGCGTCGATCCTGAAGACGCGCCCGCCGCACCGCTCGATCGCCGTCTCGAGAACCGCGCACGCCTCCGGATCGCCCTCGAGCGCGCATTCGGTTCCGGCGAAGCTTTCCGCCGCGCGGCCCGGGTCCGCGAAGCTCTTGACCGGGTGCAGCGAAGCGACCTGCGCGCCCGCGGCCTCGAGCGGCGCGAGCACCGACGACGACTTCGAGCCGCTGCAATGGAAGACGATCGCGCCGCGCGGAACGACGGCGGCCGCCCGCAGGCGCTCGGCGCAGGCCTCGATGGCATCGTCCGGCACCGACAGCATGTAGAGATCCGCAGGCTCGAGCCGGGCCCAGTCCTCGACCGGCCGGCCGGCGCCGATGAACGACGCGGCGGCCTGCGCGCTTTCCAACGTGCGATTCAGCACGCCGCCGATCGCGAACACGCCCTGCCGCCGCCACAGGCAACAGAGCGCCTTGCCGACCCTGCCGGCACCGATCACCGAAAGCGTGAGCATCGTCAGCGCACGTCGGGCCCGATCGCGATTCCCCACGGCGTGTCGCCGACGCGGATCGTCGCGACGACGTTCAGCGACTCGGTATCGACGACGGAGACGTCGTTCGACGGACCGTTCGCGGTGTACAGGAACTTGCCGTCCGACGTGAGGCCGATGCCCCACGGCCGCGCGCCGACCTGAACGTTCGAAATGACCTCGGAGTCCTCGAGATCGATGACGGAGACGGTCTGCGCCCTGCCGTTCGCGACGTAAAGCCGCCGCTCGTCGGGCGACAGCGCGAGCCCCATCGGCAGCGAGCCCGGCGGCAACATGATCGTCTCGAGCACGCGCTGCGACGCGACGTCGACGACCGCGACGCTGCCGCCATGCTCGTTCGACACGTACGCGCGCGTGCCGTCCCGATTGAACAGCACGTCGCGAGGCCTCCAGCCGACCGAGATGCTGCTTGCCTCGCCGGTCGCAGTATCGACGACCGTCACGGCGTGATCGCTTTCGCTCGTCACGTAGACGTGGGCGCCGTCCGGCGTGAGCCGCACGCCCTCGGGCTCGCGCCCGACCGGCACCGTTCGGATCACGTCGCCCGTCTCGACGTCGACGATCGACATCTGGCCCGCGTCCTCGTTCGACACGTACACCCGTCGGCCGGCGTCATCGACGTCGAACTCCTCGGGATCGGACCCTCCCGGCAGCACCTGCACGATGCGCCCCTCGCGCACGTCGACGACGCCGATGCCGTCCTTGCTCTTGTCGGCCTCGAGCTTTTCGCACTCCTCGTCGTCCATCGTCGGCGGGCACTTCGGCGAGCCCGACAGCGCGACGTAGACGCGGTCGCCGGACGCGCTGACCTCGACGCCGCGGGGCCGCGTGCCGACGTCGATCTCGCCGACGACGCGCTGCGACGCGGTCGAGATGATGCTGATCGTGCCGGCGTCCTCGTTCGTCACGTACACGAGCTCGGCCGGCGGCGCCGGAACGACCGGCACGTGATACTCCGCGAGGAGCGCCGCCGTCTCGTCCGCGGTGCGCGCGATCACGTTCTCGAGGAGCGCCCGGGTGGCGCGGTCCCCGAAGCGCACGCCCGCCGCAATCGGAAAATCGAACTGCACGCCGGTCTCCGAGTGCAGCGGCACGACCGCGACCTTGCGAGGCTCCGCGCGCGCGGCGAAGTAGCCGGCGATCGGCCCCCACAGGATCGCCGCATCGAGCTGGCCCGTGAGCAGCTCGTTCTCGATGACCTGGCCCGGATACGCGGCAGGATCGCCCTGCAGCGCCGGGTGCGGCACCATCTGTCTATGCATGCCGTGGAACGCGAGCCATTCGGCCGCGGGGCTCGGCGTGAACACGCCGATGCGGAGCCTGTCGCGCACCGGCGGGGGCAATCTCACGAGCTCGTCGCCGCTGTCGACGTCGAGCGCGCCGCCCGGAACGTAGACGAGCGCATAGGTCGAGCGATAGTACGGCCGCGTCGTCATCGCGAGGTCGTACCCGAGCGGCACACCCGCGATCACGTCGCACGCGTACTGCCCGGTCAGCGGATCCTGCAGATTCAGCGTGTGCCGCTCGAAGCCGCGCCTCTGCGGGAACCATGTGTACTCGACGTCGGCGCCGAGCTCGCGCGCCCAGATCTCGACGAGGCGATTCTCGAATCCCTCGCCGTTGCGGTTCGAGAACGGCAGGTTGTTCGGATCGGCGCATACGCGGAGCGTCTCGACGTGCGGCGCGCCGCCCGCGGTCGGCACGCTCTGCGATCGATCCGTCGGTCCGATCTGTCCGAGTTGCGCGATCGCCGGCGCGGCGACGAGCGCCGCGGCCGCGAGCGCGATTCCAACCCGCCCTAGTTGTCGTCGGGCAGGCGCTTCGGTCTTCCCGGCGGCAGCACGCCGTCGGCTCGTGCACGTAAATATGCCCATAGCTCATCGTAGTACTTGTTGACGTTCGGGTTTTCCCCCCACGCAGGCATCACGCCGACCTGTCCGGTAAATCCCTGGTCGACGACCATGACGAAGTGCGCTTTGTCCATCATCCTGACCCGCGGCAGCAACGCCGGCGCGAACGAGCTGCCGACCGCGTCCTGCGCGTGGCAGGTGTGACACACCGAGTGGAAGGTGCGCCAGCCGACGTACGTGTCGCGATCGACCTGGCAGACGTTGCCGCCCTCCTCCGGATCGACACCGCATTCGACCTTATACGGCACTTCGTCGGAGTCCGTGTCCGCCGCCGCGAGCTCTCCGTCGGCCGCTGACTGCTCGGCGTCGGCAGCCGACTGCTCCGCGCCGGCACCCGGCTCGTCGGCGCCGTCAGGTTGCTCGGCACCGTCGGCCGCCTGCTCGGCACTGTCGGCCGGCTGGCCGGCGCGGTCGGCCGATGCCTCCGCCCCCGGCGCCGGCTGCTGCGCGCTGGCCTCCGGCTCCTGCGCGCCCGGCGCGGGCTCCTGCGCCTCGGGCGCCGGCCCCTGCGCGGCGACGCCCGTCGTTACGAGCGCCGCCGTGAAGAGCCCTGCCATCACCCAGCCGCGCCGCACGACTAGTCGCCCTGGCCGCTCGGTGCCCGCGTGACGCGCGTCGGCCGCTCGGCCTCCTCGGGCAGCGCGAACACGGTCAGCACGCCGCCGAGCTGCGTGTAACGGCTGAGCCCCTTGTATGCGCCGACGGCACCGAGTCCCTCCGTCGCGCCCTCGAGCCCGGCCGCCATGCCGATCCCTGCCCAGCCGCCGATGCCGGAC
>DASVCR010000081.1:0-67131 GCA_036381515.1 Gammaproteobacteria bacterium
TCCGCTGCTCGCCAGAACCATGGGGTGAGCGGGGTTCTGAGGTCGACGAGCCCCGAGCTGCGGGTGGTCTCAGTTGCTACTGCACCGGCTGACGTGTTTGCCGGCCTGCAAATGGCAATGATCGTTACGCTGCAAATCGCGGGCTACGCACTCCTGCTAAGCGCTGCTTGCCTTCGGCGGCAACGTCGCGTGCAAGCCCGTGCTTCGCTGGAGCGACACGAGCACACCGCGGCTCTTTCTGACTCATCGGCCCGTCAACAGATACCTCGTTCCGACCGCGCTCGGGCCGTACCGGCCGGGTGCGAAGGTCTCGGCGAGCCGCGCCTTCGCACGCCAGCCCGTGCAGTGACCGGGTGCGACGACCCGCGGCCCAATGCGCGCTTCGAGATCGCGGACCGTCGGCTCGACGCGAGGCTCCATCGGCTTGCCGGCGAGATGGTACCCGCCGAGCACGACATCCACCGGCATGTTCCCGAACGCGCCGCGCGCGGCGAGACATGCGTTGACGATCCCGGCGTGCGAGCATGCCGAGAGCACGCTGACGCCGCGTCCTCGGACGCACGCCGCAACGTACCGCTCGTCCATGATCAGCGGATCCGGAACGCCTTCGTCGCCGCGAAACGTGTGATGTCCCGCGAGGCCGGCCTCGTACTCGGTCACGCGGTCGATTCGCCCGCTGCCGAAGAAGAAGCCGCCGCAAAGTGGATGCGGATCGGCATGCGTGACGATGTCGCCGCCGGCAGCGCGCATCGCGGCGAAGCTCGGCTCCGCCGGCAGCATCAGCATCGTGCCGTTCGGGGCCTTCACGCCGCGCTGGTCCGGACGATCGGGATGAAGATCGACGAGCGGAGGAGGACGGCCGGCCGCGGCGCGCGCCTTCGCGATCGCCGCGATCACTTCCGGGAACGCGCCGCTATGGTCGAAATGCCAGTGGGAGAGGAACACGCACTCGATGGCCGCGACATCGACGCGGAGGCGCTCCGCGTTCGCGAGCCAGACGTCCGGGTACGGGCCCGCGTCGAACAGCATCGAGCGCTCCCGCCCGTCGCGGCGTCCGGTGACGAGAACGGAGAAGCCGTGACACGCGCAGCACAGCTGGTCGAACACGACCTTGCAGTCGTGTCCTTCATAGGTTCGTGACGACGGCGTCCTCGCCGCCGTGCCGACGATCTCGGGAACCTGCGGCACGCCTTCGTCGACGCTCGACAGTGTGTCCGTCTCGTTATCGACGACGACGAGCAGCTCGAGCTCGTCGAGCTCCAGGACGCCCTGCGGCAACGCGACTGCGTTCATCGACGCACCTCCCGTTCAGTCCAACGCCGTTCCAGTCGGCAGGCCCGGATCGAGCGAGCCGCTCGATGCCCGGTACGGGCGATAGCGCAATTCGTCGCAGCCATTCTATGCTGGAGCACTTCCGGTATGAATCTCAGTATCAACTAAGCGCCGACGGCGAGGGCCTGTTTCGGTTCCGTCCGATACGATTTTCCACGGGCTACGCCTCCGCTCTGATCGCACGCGCACCGGCCGGCCACCGGCAGCGAGCGGAGCAGGACCTGCCTGAGCTGCGGATGGATCGCGACGCTGACGCCGATACCGAACGCGAGCGTCAGCCGATCACCGCAGTGAAACCGCGACGGGCGCCGGAGGCTACGAGCGCTGTAGCGCAGGTCGGAGCAGGCTGGAGATCGTCGCGGCGATCGCAGTGCTCACCGGGAGGAAAAGGGCTCTGACCCCGATTTCCTGCTGGCATTTGACGCGTTCACGCTCACGGTGCGACGATCGTGCCTGTCAGGCAGGCGACAGATGCGGCTCATGCACCGTCCCGCATTCGTTTCGATTTTGTTGCTCGGGCTCGGCGTCGTCCTCGGTGGGCAGGCGTCTCGTGCGGCAACCGACGACGAGGCGCTCTACACCGAGACGGATCTCCTCTTCCTTCAGCACATGATCGTCCATCACGAGCAGGCGGTCGCGATGTCGGCCCTCGTCCCGGAGCGCACCGACCGGCAGGCGTTCGTCCGCTACGCGGATTACGTCGCGCGTGCTCAGGAGGCCGAGATCGCCGTGATGCAATCGCTGCTCGACCTCGCGGCGGAGCGGGGCCTCGAGATTCCCGCCTCTCATACGCTGCACGCCGATCCGCCGATGCAGGGCATGCTGTCGAGCGCGCAGATGGCGGCGCTCGCCGCGGCCGACGGCCGCGAATTCGAGCGGCTCTGGCTCGAGGGAATGATCCTTCATCACGAGGGCGCGATCGACATGGCCCGCGCCCAGCAGCTCGCCCAGCTCCGCGATGGCCGTCGTCCGTACGGCATCGACGTCCTCGTCGAGGGCATCATCGAAGATCAGCGCGCCGAGATCGCGCAGATGCGCCGCTGGCTCGACGAGTGGACCGGCGACTGAGGTGTCAGGCACCTTTTTCCTGGAAGGAAAAAGGTGCCTGACACGATCTCAGCGATGCGGACTCGTGCGATTGGACGAGTACACCCCCTCCTGCGGCAGCTCCTCCGCGCGCGGGCCCGTGTACCTGAAGACGTGCAGCCCCGTGTGGTTGTCGCCGACGTAGAGCAGCCCGTCGTGGATATCGACGTACGTCATGATGTCGCCCCACGGCACCGGGCGCGCATGCCCGACCTCGCGCGGATTGAACGGGTTCGAGATGTCGATCGCGCGCGTGCCGTGACCCTGCCAGTTCACGAACACGAGGTTCTCGAGCACCGTCGGATTGTGAGCGTGCATCATCGGACGGATCGCCGCACCCGGCGGCCGGGGCTGCGCGAGGCAGTTCTCGATCAGGCTGTCCGACATCGCGTGCGCACCGACCATCATCGGATTGATCTCCGATTCGACCGAGATGATTCGCATGCCGCGCTCCGGACAGGGGCCGAACGGCCACTCCTCCGTGATGACGACGTAGGCCGGCCGGCCGCTCGTGTTGTCGGCCGTGCGCGCCGGCCGATTCGGCACGGGCACGGCGCTGTGAACGCCCGCGGCCGCGACGAACGGGGGCGCGAAGTCGAAACGCGAACGCTCCTCTAGCCGCACGTAGCGCACGAGCTTTTGCTGCGCGGAGAGCTCGTCGGAGCGAAGCATCGCGAGCACGCCGGGATCTGAGTTCAGCACTGGATGCACGCAGTCGTTCGCAACCTCCAGCAGCCGGGCGACGTCGATGTCGCCGCCGACGCGCCCGTCGATCCACACGTTCGTGGACTGCTGATTGCAGATCCTGCCGGAAGCGATGTCCGCGTTCGTGTTGTTCGCGATGAGCTCGGTGTTCAGGATGTAGAAGCCGGCCGTGCCGCCCGCGACGTAGAAGCGCTCGCCGTCGTCCGACATAGAGCCCGAATGCAAATCGTTGCCCTGCGTGCGCTGCGACGCGCCCGGCCTGCCCCATTGATCCGTCAAATGCCGGTAGCTCGGGAAACGGCCGTCCGCGTAGAGGCCCGTCTCGTCAGGCACCTCCCGGCGCACCGGGCCGCCTATCGTCTCCAGCGTAAACGACGCGAGGAACAGCGGCTCGTCGAGCACCTCGCCCGTGTTCTCGTCGGTGATCGCCGTGAAGACGAGATCCTCGGGCTGCGCGCTGTAGGTTTGCGATGCGACGATGAAGCGGTTCGGATTGTCCGGGTCGTGCCATAGATAGAACTCGTGCGCGAGGACGTTCTCCGCCTTCGCACCGTCGTCGAGCGGCAGGCACGTCTCGGAATCCATCGTGTACGTGATCACGTCGCCGCCCGTGCCCGTCGCCGCGGCGCGCACCATCAGCATGCGCTCGACGCCGTCCGTCGACGTGTAGATGTACGGACGAAGCTCGCGATCGCGCACCGCGGTCAGCCCGTCGTCGACGGTGAGCTGCGGCATCGTGCCGACCTCGACGGGCGGGTTCGCAACGGGATCGGGCTGGATCCGAAAGATCTTCACGTCGTGCGTCACGCCGGGACCCGTCGTGTTCGTCGAGTTGCTTCGGCCCCAGTAGAGACAGTCGCCCGCGATGCCGAGGCCCGTCGAGCCCCAGCCGGTCGGGAACCCGTCGAGATCGCCGCCGCTCCACTCGCCCGTCTCCGGGTCGCGCTTCGACGGCGCCGTCGGAATCCAGTGCAGCCAATCGAAGTTGCGGAAAAGGCCGAGCCGCTCGGCCGCGACGAACGCGCCGGCATGAGCGTCCTCGGGCGACGACTTCGGATCGAGGTTTCCGTCGGCGCCGACGCGGCCGCCCGGCAGTTCCGCGAACGGGAGGTCGAACGTATCGAACGTGATCGGCACGCAGGTGACCGCCTCGTTCAGCGCCGGATCCACACAACGCGGCTCCTCCCGTTCGGCGGCCGCGGGGCCCGTACCGTCCGTTTGACCCTGGGCGTGAGCAACCTGCATCGCCACGGCCGTGCAGAGCCAGCCGAGCGCGTGCGAAACAGCCAATGCCGTGGATGTGATGCGCATGTCCCCCTCCTTCGCCGTCGTCGGCAGACCCGCTCCAGCGTAGGCCGGAGGGCGCCATGGGCTCAACCCCGCTCGGGAGGCGCACGTGCCGCGCCGATAAGAGCGACGGCGGCGCCGGCGCCAAGCCAGCGCCGCCTGCGCATCAGCCCCAGACTTCTTGCGCAATTTCGACGACGAGTGCGAGCTTTCGCTTTTCGTCCTCCGGCGTAATGCAGTTGCCTTCCGCGACGCTCGCGAAGCCGCATTGCGGCGACAGGCAGAGCTGCTCGATCGGGACGTAACGCGCCGCCTCGTGGATACGGCGCTTGATTTCGTCCTTGTCCTCGAGCTCGCCGTGTTTCGTCGAAACGAGACCGAGGACGACCTTCTTGCCCTTCGGCACGAACCTCAGCGGCTCGAATCCTCCGGAGCGCTCATCGTCGTACTCGAGGAAGAAGCCGTCGACGTCGAGCTCGTTGAAAACGACCTCCGCGATCGGCTCGTATCCGCCTTCAGCGAACCAGCGGCTCTTGGCGTTGCCGCGGCAAAGGTGAACGCACACCGTCATGTCGCTCGGTCGGCCGGAGATGCACTCGTTGATCAGCCGTACGTACTCGCTCGGTAACGCGTCGACGTCGTCGCCGCGCTCCCGCACCCGCTCGCGCATCTCCTCGTCGCAGAGGTACGCGAGATTCGTATCGTCTATCTGCAAATAGCGGCATCCGACGTCCGCGAGATCCGCGATCTCCTCGCGAAAGACGCGCGCGACGTCCGCAAAGAACTCGCTCATCTCCGGATAAGTGTGTGGATCGATTGCATGCCGGCCGCCGCGGAAGTGGAGCATAGTGGGAGACGGTAGCGTCTGCCGGGCTGTGCGCGTCGTGACCGACTTCAGGAACCGGAAATTGCTTACCTCCACGCCGCCGCTTGGACGCTCGATCTTGTCGGTGACGACGGCGACGAACGGCGCCTCGTGGTTGCCCGATTCGTTGGTTCCCGGCGGGAATAGCTGCTTGAACTCTACGCCCTCGAGACTGTCGAGGAAGTCGCCGTGAAACGTCTGCCGCCGATATTCGCCGTCCGTGATCGACTCGAGCCCGAGCGCCTCCTGCATCGCGACCGCCTGCCGAATACATTCGTCCTCGTAAGCTCGAAGCTCTTCCCTCGAGGCTTTCCCCGTACGAAATCGTTCACGTAACTCGAGCAGGCTTCGGGGACGCAGAAGACTGCCGACGTGATCGGCGCGAAACGGTGGGCGATGTGTAGCGGTCATGTTTACCGTCCTCTGGTATCGACGAAAGAACCGTGCGCCTTGCGGCGCAATCGAGTTTCGGGGGACGTTTCGTCCGAACGTCCGATGTCGATCGTTATTTGTCCGAATGAAATCGGCGACGCAGATCGAGTCGCCTCGTGAGAGCGCGATGCTCCCAGACGATTGTCGCGCAGCGGCGACGTCGCTACGCGGAATCCGAACGGCTCGGCAACGTGTGCCGGTCCGCGTGTGTTCTTCGCGAACGCGCGAGACGCTATGTTAACAAAATCGAAAAGGCGCGTCGCACCATGCGCCACGGATCCGGCCCGCGGCTGGCCGCAAGCCCTCTGCGACAGCCGCCGGCCACCCGAGTGTGCCTCAGCGCTGCTCCTGAATTCGAATCATGTTGCCCGCGGGATCGCGGACGGCGCAGTCGCGCACGCCGTACGGCTGCATCGTGGGCTCCTGGACGATGTCGGCGTTGCCCGCCCGACCGTGATCCACCGCATCTTGCCTTTGCCGACGTCGCCGCGGACCTCGAAGCCGAGCGTGTCGCGGTAGAAGGCCAGGGACGCGTCGGGGTCCGTGTGCGGAAGGAAGCTTGCATAGATGGTGACGTCCATGTTTGGCTCCGTTTGCAAATGGAGCGGCCATGCTAGCTGCGGCTCGCCTGTCGCGCTTCTCGATTCCTGATCGGCCTCGTCACCTGTTTCGCGACGCAGGACGGCATCCCGGCCGTCGCGCGCCCGGACTGCCGCCGATAGACGCTGGGTGAAACACCGACGAGCTCGGTAAATCGGCTGCTGAAGGTGCCGAGCGACGAGCAGCCGACGGCGAAGCACACCTCGATCACGCCCAGGTCGCCGCGGCGCAGCAGCGCCATCGATTCCGGGCAATGACGCCCGATGAGCCGAGCTATCCGCTACTCGAAGGGGCTTTGCCGTTGTTGCCGTTCGAGCGATCTTCGGGGAGAGCTCTGCGCTACGGTTTCGCTCGCCGATACGCGGCCGACGATCTCGCGCAGCCTGGAATGCTCGCGAGGCAATAGGCCGTGGTGGTCGAGGTGATCGACCAGCGAGACGAGGTGAAACTCTGCGTAGCCGGGCGATGCCGCGTCGAAACGCTCGGCTCGAGCCTCGAGCCAATCGAGCCCGTTCTCGATCGCGAGCCTCGCTTTGCGGAAGAACGGGAACGCCGCCGTGTCGATACCAGTGCGGGCCGCGAGGATCAGCTTGACCTCCTCCTGCATGATAGCGTTCATCACGGCGCGCAGGTTCAGCGTTTCGGGATCCGAGGCGAGCACGCGATAACGGTCTAACGGATCGACCTTACGGACGACATACTGCGCGATGTGATCCGACTCGACGAGCCACGTTCCGCCGTCCTCGAGCACGGGAACCTTCATGACGGGGTTATTGCCGAAGCGTGACGCGTCACTGCCCGAGACGTCGCCTGGGCTCAAGAGCTCGTATTCGAGACGGTAATGATCGAGCAGCAACCGCACCTTACGCGAGTAGTGCGAAAGCGGAGTAGCGTAGAGCCGCATGGCCGAGTTGACCTTACGCCGGCTGCTCGGTCAGGTGCGATGCGTACGACTCAGTCGCTCGCGCCCGTGCGGCGCGTCGAAGTCGACCAGCGGCCCTTTCGGTACGATGCCGAGCGGATTTCGCAGCTCGCTAAGCGAAAAGTAGCCCTGCTTGTAGAGGTCGAAAAAGACGGTTTCGCGGATGCCGTCGGTCTGATAGAGGTCGCGCGCGTACGGCCACAGGTGCTCGTAGTCCATGAGGCGGCGCAGGTTGCACTTGAACGCGTAGTGGTAGGCAACGTCGAAGCGGACGAGCGTCGGGAACAGGCGCCAGTCGGCCTCGGTCTGCACGTCGCCGCAAAGGTAGCGGCGGTCAGCCAAACGCGCGTCGAGCCAGTCGAGCGTCTCGAACACCTGGTCGAACGCCTCCTCGTACGCCTCCTGCGTCTGCGCGAAGCCCGCGCGGTAAACGCCGTTGTTGACGTTCTCGTAGATGCGCTCGTTCAACTCGTCGATCTCGGCACGCAGGGCCTCGGGGTAGAAATCGACCGGGCGTGCGCCGACGCCGTCGAACGCCGAGTTCAGCATGCGAATGATGTCCGCCGACTCGTTCGACACCATGCGCCCGCTCTGCTTGTCGTAGAGCACGGGCACGGTGACCCGGCCCGTATACCCCGGGTGGCTCCTCGCGTAGACCTGCCACAGCGCGTCGCTCCCAAGGCACGTGTCCGCACACTGCTCCGAGCGATTGTCGAACACCCAGCCCTGATCGGTCCGGCGCGGCAGCGCGAACGAGACCGAGATATGCTCCTCGAGGCCTTTGAGCTTGCGGAAGATCAGCGTGCGATGCGCCCACGGGCAGCCGAACGCGACGTACAGATGGTAGCGGCCGGGCTCCGCCTTGAAGCCGCCTTCGCCCGTGGGCCCCGGTGCGCCGTCCCGGGTCACCCAGTTGCGGACGACGGACGGGCTGCGCTCGAAGCGTCCGTTGTTGAACCGCAGGGCCGTCGCTTGCTCGTCCGTGACCCAGCGGCCGTCGATCATTGCTCCCATTCGGGACATTCTGGCCACATCGGGCGGCGCGTCAACGATTCCGTCCAAACGGCTGCCCGTGCATCCAGCCCAGAAACGCGCCGAAGAATCGCCAGCACGGAAGCCTAGGGTCCGGGCACACTTCGGATGCCACTCATCGGCGGAGGAAGTCCGGCCAAGACCGAAGAACATCTACGGCATCACCAAACGAGCCGCGGAAGACCTGTGCGAGCTCTTCTACCGCCGATTCGGGCTCCCTTGGCGAGGACCCACGCCCCCTCCTCCGACGCTCGTCGACGACAGCTTCCATCACACCTCCGCGGAGGGATTTCTGGAATGATTCGCATTCAGAAAATCCCTCCGCGGAGGCGCGCCAGTATCCCCAGGCGGGACCCGCCGGTCCGAACCGAGGCGATAGAGTCCGCGCAAATCGATCGGGCAGCGATGCCAGCCGAGATTGCTCGGCGACGTTCTCGCCGGAACGCCGCTCACTGGTCGGGTGAACGAGCGGTCCGTCGCCGGCGAGTGGGCCCGCCCCGAGCACGCGGTAGTTTTCTCCCATGCAAGAATTTGCTAATCGCGCGATTGGTTATAATGTGGGCAGACCGGCCCGTCGACGTGCGGGCGCTGCTGCCCCGGCCGCTCATGCCGGGAGGAACACGAGAGATGGCTGGACGACACCTGGTGCTCTGCTTCGACGGAACGTGGAACACGCCGGACAACGGCCCTGCCCCCACCAACGTAGTCAAACTGCTGCGGGCGCTGCCGAGCAGGGCGAAAGGAGTATGCCAGATCGTGTTCTACGACAAGGGTGTCGGCACCGGCAACTTCACCGACAAGATCGTCGGTGGCGCCTCCGGCGTCGGCCTCACGGAGAACATCATCGACGGCTACCGGTTCCTGGGCAACAACTACGCCGCCGGCGACGAGATTTACATCTTCGGCTTCTCGCGCGGCGCCTATACCGCCCGCAGCCTCGCCGGCCTCATCGCGCTGGCAGGCATCCTGAAACCGGAGCACCTCGGCCGAGACCTCCGGCGGGTCATAGAAATCTGCCGCAGCGATGTCGAGCGCGCCGAGAAGCAGGACGAGATCCGCAAGCTCGACTGCGCCCGCCACGAAGAGGTGCGCATCAGATGCGTGGGCGTGTGGGACACCGTCGGGTCGCTCGGCATCCCCGGCGACCTAGGGCGGCAGCTGTACTTGAAGCCGTACTATTTCTACGACGTGGAGCTGAGCCCACTCGTGGACGTCGGCCTCCACGCCATCGCCATCGACGAAAAGCGCAGCGCCTTCGCGCCCACGCTGTGGGGAAGCGCGGACGGTAAGCCGCACGACGGCCAGATCGTCGAGCAGGTATGGTTCCCCGGCGTGCACTCGAACGTCGGCGGCTCGTACCCGGATGCGGGCCTGTCGGACATCGCGCTGGACTGGATGGTGAAGCGGCTCAAGCGGCACACCGCGCTCGCATTCGACGACGACTGCTTGCGCCGCACGTGTAATCCCAGAGTGGACGGCATGGGTTACGAGAGCCGCTCGGCCCTATACGTCAGCTCGAAGGTCTACCCTTATCAGCGCCTCATCAACCAGACGCTGCCCGACGGCCGGGGCCTCGGGGAATGGTTCCGCGAGACATTCGAGAAGTTCGACCGCCGCAATCTGATGCCCGAGGGCATGCGAACCGTCAACGAGATGCTGCACATCTCGGCGCTCGACCGCTGGGCGCTCAAGGCGGTGCTGCACGACGCCAGCAAGCCGACGGACAAGCAGCGGCTTTACCGCCCCCCGAACCTCGAGGCCGTGATCCGGGCACGCAATATCGCGGTGGTGGGAAGGGACGGCGAGCGGCTGCCCGCCGACATCGTGCCGTGGCCGAGCCACGACGAGCGTCCAGCACTCGAGCCGGCATAGCATAAAAACCGCGCCGGCGGCCCCAACGCTCACATGCTCCGAAAGCGCACGGACTGACCAAAACCGGACACCGGCTCTCGCCGTTCGCGAGGTCATCGAGTCCGACGAGCACCGCGCCCGATACCCGTTGGTCGATACGCGGAGCTCGATCGGGTGGTCGGTACGTACAACTCGATGCTCGCGAACCTCCAGCGCGACTGGCTGCGGCTCGGCGAGCAGCGCGGTTTCCTCGAGCGGTTCCTGAAGGTCACGCCGGTCGGCATCGTAATCTCCGACTTCGAAACGGCCGCGTGTCGCTCGGGAATCCGCGCGCGAGCTGCTCGGCGCTGCACACGGCGACGAGTTCGTGGGGCGCACACTCGCCGAGATCGATTCGGCCGTGCGGCGACGCTCGACCGGCTCGAGGTCGACCAGGACCGCAGCCAGATCGATCAGGTCATGATCAACGTGGTGAAGAACGCCGCCTCGGCTGTCGGGGTCGGGCTCTAGTCGAAGTCGAACAGCTCGTCGAGGAAGGACTTGCGCTTGCGGTAACGGCGGTGGTCATCGTAGTCCCGCTCGTAGCGGTCGCGCTCGTAAGGCTCCGGCCCATAGTCCTCGTGCCGCCCGCGGGGCACGTCGCGCGGCGGCGCGGCCGCCGCCGAACGCTCGATAATCTTGTCGAGCTCGCCGCGATCGAGCCAGACGCCGCGGCATTTCGGGCAATAGTCGATCTCGATGCCCTGCCGGTCCGACATCAACAGCTCCGTCTGGTCTACCGGGCACTTCATCCTGCGTCTCCTCGAGATCTCGTTCGCTCGAGGTATTGTATCTGCTTGGGTCGGACGCTGCCGAAACGCCCCGGCCGTATCCGAAACCCGCGCGTGCGGCCGGGATCAGGGACGCCGATCACGACGCTCGGCGGGCCAGCGTCGTAGGATTCGCACGGAACGTGCTCGAGGTAGCGCCATGCCGAGGAGTCGAGGAAGCGTCCTGCCTACGATCGGTACGCGCGCGCGGCATTTCGCGTGCGGCGCGGCCGCGCTGCTCGCGGCGGCCGCCGCGGCTCGGCCGTCGCCGGCGCACGGCGATCCGCCCGAACCGATCGACGAGCAGCACCGCTGCCTCGCGCTCGCGATGTACTTCGAGGCGCGCAACGAAGGACCGGACGGCATGCGCGCCGTCGGCTCCGTCGTGCTGAATCGCGTCGAGAGCGAAGACTTCCCGTCCACACCGTGCGAGGTCGTCAAGGAAGGCGGCGAGACGCCTCCGTGCCAGTTCTCGTGGTGGTGCGACGGCAGGAGCGACGTGCCGCGCGACGCCGAGCTGTGGCAGACGGCGCTCGAGGTCGCCGCAGCGCTGCTCGAGGACCGCGGCGAGGACCCGACGAACGGCGCGCTGTTCTTCCACGCCGCGACGATCCGAGTGCCGTGGCGCGTCGAGCGCACGCGCACGGCGCAGATCCTCGGACACGTCTACTACCGCTGAGCCGGATGCCGTCGAGCCGGATGCGGACCGGCCGCGCTCATTCGGCGGCACGGTATGCGCGCCCCTTCCATTCGGCCCGCACGCCGCGCCAGTAGCCGAGCGCGGAATCGAGCGTCATGCCGAGAAAGAGCGCGGCCGCGAAAGGCAGCGTCGCGACCCACCACGCGGGCAGCCGATAGAAGCGGACGACCGGGTAATAGGCCGCGCCCATCGCGGCGAGCGCGCCCGCCCCGGCCGCGACGTCGAGCGCCGTCGGCGGCACGGCGATCGCGGCGACCGGTACGACGAACACGAGCAGCATCGCCGCGACCGTCGCAGCGAGCAGCACCGGCGAATAGCGCAGCTGCGTGAACGCGGTTCGGCTCACCATCCGCCAGAAGTCGCCGAAGTCGTACGGTCGCAGGCTTCGCACCGAGCGGCTCATGCCGATCCAGAGCCGATAGCCCTGCCGCTTGAGCCGAGCGGCCAGCGTGCAGTCGTCGATCAGCGCGTCGCGCAGCGCGGCGAAGCCGCCGACGGCGCGCAACGCGTCCGCCGAGACGAGGATGCAGCCGCCCGCGGCGGCCGCGACTCGGCTCTGCGGCGAGTTCGCGAGCGCGAACGGATAGATCAGCTTGAAGAAGAACACGAAAGGCGGCGCGAGCAGCCGCTCCGCGAACGTCTCGCAGCGGAGCGTCGCCATGATCGTCACGAGATCGGCGCCCGTGTCGCGCGACCGCTCGACGAGCGCGGCGATGCTGCCGGGCGCGAGCTCGATGTCCGCGTCGAGCAGCAGCACGCGCGGGCGCCGCACGTGCTCGAGGCCCTGGTGCAGCGCCCACAGCTTGCCGCTCCATCCCGCGGGCCGCGGCCGGCCCGCGACGACCCGCAGCGTGAACGGCAGGACGGCGGCGAGCCGCGCGAGCACGCCGCCCGTGCCGTCGTCCGATTCGTCGTCGACGACGATGACTTCGAGACCCGGCCCCTGCGCGGCGAGCGCCGCGAGCGTGCGCTCGATCACCGCCGCCTCGTTGCGCGCCGGGATCAGCACGGTCACGTCGTCGAGCGGGCGCGTCTTGCCTTCCGCCTCGAGCCGCTCCCGGACGCGGTGCGGCTGCCACGGCAACAGCAGCACGGCGATCCACGCCGCGAGCGCGGCGAGCGCGAGCACGGTCATCGCGCCCGCCTCGACCCGAGCCGGGCGACCCGTCGCGGTGAAGCCGAGAGCGTCAGTCCCAGAAAATCAGGAAGTCCCACCACGGCTTGTCCTCGCCGTCGCCGGCCGACGGCTGCCGGTACGTGCGGTCCTCGCACGGCGTCGTGCCGTGATAGGGCAGATCCGACAGCAGGACCGTGTCCGAGCCCGTGTATTGACCCTCGAAATAGAGCGGGTCCTCCGCGACGTAGTCGCGGCGCAGCGCCATCCGCTCCGGGTCGAGCGTGAAGCGCTCGACGACGTGCAGCCGATCGCTGTGCGGCACGCGGCCGTCCGCCGACAGGATGCCCGGCGCGAAGCCGATCGTGTCGACGATCAGCACGTCGTCCTCCCAGCGCCCGATCGAGTGTCCCGCGACGCTCGGCTCGATGTCGGCCGGGTGCTCGTCCATGTCGAGATGGATCGTGCGCTCGATGCCCATCGAGCCGTAGAGCAGGCGGATCTCGTCCTCGCTCTGGATGATCCGGTTCACGTCCATCTCGAACGTCCAGTCGAACAGGATATTCGTCGGCTCGCAGCGCAGCCGCGGGTTGTCGGCGGACGCGAGATCGAGGCTTTCGATGACCGCGCGCCCCGCGTCCGTCAACGGCATCGCGCTCGGCCGGCGATTCCAGTAAGTGTCGACCGGATCCTCCTCCATCGACAGCGGCGTGCCGCGCGCGCCGGGAAACCCGGCGCCGCCGCCCGGGACCTCGCCGGGCTCGAACCGGTCGGCGACCGAGATCGGCACGAGCGTGCCGGCCTGGCCGCGCGGGTCGGTCATCACGCGCTGCTCGGCGGCCCAGTCGCCGGCGATGTTCGGGTCGCCGTTCGGCAGGCGCGCGGGCCGCTCCGCGGGCTCGGGTGCCGCGGGCTCCGTGAGCTGGCCGTACCGGTCGATGCTGCGGCCGTCCGCGAGGTAGGCCGTCGCGAGATAGCACGTCGTCGGGTCGCGCCGGTCCGGCGAGCCGAGGACACGGATCCGCGTGCCCGCGGCAAACATCTCCTCCGTCCAGCCTGAGCGGCGGAGGACCGTCGCCCCGCGCATCTCGCACCGCCACGATGTGACCTCCCCGCCCGGCCCCGTGACGTCGAGGTACAGCCACGAGTGCGGGTTGATGAACTCGACGCCCGTGACGACGCCGTCGAGCTCGATGTCCCGGTTCAGGTCGAAGTTCGCGACGCCGTGGTGGGCGTAGGCAAGGCTCGCGCACAAGAGCCCGGCAAGCGCCGAGCACGTCCTGCTCGTCATGGTCGTCCCCGTTTCGTGCGGCCCGCGGTCGAGCGGGCCGTTCCGAGTGTAGCCCGGCCGTCGAGCGAAGTCGCCGGTCGCGGCGGCGTGCGACGGTGTGCCGGCTCGATGCATCTATCGAATCAGCGGCTCGGCGGCCCGGCGAGCGCTTCTCGTCGCGTTCCGCACGCGGATCGGACACGACGCGGTGGCCGAATCGGCGAAGGCTTGGCCGTATTGACCAAAGAGGATCGCGGGCCGACCTCGGACGCCGCGGCGCGGCGTCGAGTTCCGTAAGCGGTATCAACGAGTTAAGGGGCACCGATTGCGTGGCACGACATTCGCAATAGGCGAGCCGCTGGAAAGATATCGTGCCGGCGACCGTTCACGATGCGTCCTGGATCGACCCACGGGTTGCTTTGTGCGGTCCGGGGCAGCAGCGGCACTCCTCCCCTCCTTGATCGATTCTCGATTTCCTCCCGATCGAAGAATCGTCCCGCCGCTGCTGCCCCGTCTTCTTCATGAGCCCGGCGCTCGACCGACGGCACGACGGCGGGCCGAAGCCCGCCGTCGCAGAGCGGCCGAGGCGCGTCGCTAGAAGGACATCGTCAAGCCGACGAAGGCGCGCCTGCCGAGCACGTCGTAGTACTGCGCGTTGAAGCTCGCGGCGTTCCGGTTCGGGTTCGTCGGATTCAGCGGATCGCTGCCGACGATCGGCGGCTCCTCGTCCAGCAGGTTGTCGATGCCGGCACGCAGCGTCATGCGGTCGTTGACCTGGTAGTCCGCGAACAGATTGAAGCGGTTATACGACCCGACGCCGAGAACGGTGAGCGTGTTGTTGAAATCGCGCGGCTTCGCGGCATCCTCGACCGACGGCAGGTGGTACCAGTTCAGCGCGACCGTCGCGTTCCCGCCCGAGAACGTGTAGCCGACCGTCGAATTCAACCTGTAGTCGAACTGGCCGCCCTGCCCGAGCGAGCCCTTCCAATCGATGAACGGCTCACCCGGCGCATCCTGCAGCTTGAACTCGTTGAGGTAGGTCAGCATCGAGTTCACGAACAACGAGCCGCCGCCGATGTCGCCGCTCCAATTGACCTGCAGATCGACGCCGGACGTCTCGAGCGTGCCCTGGTTCACGTAAGGCGAGTCGACGATGTTGCGCTCGCCCGTGATCGGATGACGGTTGATCATCCGGCAATAGCCGCCCGGATCGTCGAGCGAGTAGGTCGGATTGCTCTTGCCGTCCGCGTTGAAACATTGCTGGTACACGAACACGGGACTGACCGGCGAGATCCAATCCGTGACCTCGATGTTGTACATGTCGATCGACGCCGTCAGGCCCTCGAAGCGGCCGGGGCCCGAGAACACGACGCCGAAGGTCCACGTATCGGCCGACTCGGCACGAACGTTCGGGTTCCCCTGCTCGTAGACGTTCTCGAGCGGGAAGAACGGCGCTCCGGGGCGCTCGAAGTTGTTGGCCTGGTCCGTGCCCGGCGTACCGCCGAACGGCGTGTTCGGATTGCCGATGATGTCGATGCAGAGCTGCTGCACCTTGAGCCGGTCGGGATTCCCCTCGACGTTGCCCCAAGGCGCTCGCGTCGTGTGCGAGCATGGATCGCTCGGTGCGAAGCCCACGGTCAGCATCGTCGGCCCCTGGAACATCTCCGCCGTGTTCGGCGCGCGCGTCGCAGCCTGGAAGCCGCCGCGCAAGCGGATCGATTCCGACGGCGCGTAGTCGAACAGCGCCTTCCACGTATCGACGTCGCCGGCCGCCGTGTTGAACTCGGAATAACGGTAGCCGAGCTCGAGATTGAGGCGCTGGGTGACCGGCACGAGCAGCTCGCCGTACACCTCCTTCACGTTCATCTCGCCGGCGGTGTCGTTCGAGACGAAGATGCCGATCGGGTGGTCGTTAGAGTCGACGTCGTCGTTCAGCGGCTCGAAGCTGAACTCGTTGTTGCGGTACGCGGCACCGGCCGCGAACCTGAGCTGACCGGCGCGCAGGTCGGCGATCGCGCCTTGGATGTTGAACTCGACGACGTCCTGCGTCAGCTGCGACGACGCGCGCCCCCGAAGGTCCATCGACTCGAGGCAGCGCGGGTGCACCTCTCCGCCGAAGATCGGCAGGCCCGTCGGGCAATCGAGCTTGTACTCGCGCTCGATCGTCTCGTTCTCGACCTGGCCGAAATTGGGCCGCTCGACCAGCATCCGATAGCGCTGCAGCGACGGCAGCGACCGATAGTCGTTGCGCGTGTTGGTCTCGCCCGTCGAAGCGTGGAAATCCCACGTCCAATCGCTGTTCGGGAAGGAGCCCTCGAGACCCGCGAGGAGCTGGTAGACGTCGTTGTTGTTCTCGGTCGTGAACGGCTCGCCGTAGAAGTCGATGCCGCGGAAAAGCCGCCACTCGGCCGTCGGATCGGGCCGCGAATCGAGCAGCGTCTGCAGCGCCGGCGGCAAAGGCCGCCCGTCGTTCGGAACGAACGCCTGCCAGACCGTGATCGCCGGCGGGATACCGCCCGTCGTCGTGACGACGTTGTTGCTGTAGGTCACCTGGGCGAATGCCGTCAGGTTCTCGCTCACGTCGTAGGTCGCGCGCCCGAACAGCGAACGACGCTCCTGCGGCGTCGACGCCATGCCGCCCGTGAACTGCGTCGCGAGGTTGCCGTTCCTGCCGCGGTGGACGCCGACGTAACCCTGGCCGTCCGACTCGATCTGTCCGAGCGGACCTTTGTAACCGCGCGCGCCGCTGAGAACGAAAGGCGTGCCGTCCGGGTTGAAATAGATCTCGTTGATGCGCGTGACGTCGATCGTTCCGGGCGCGAAGCCGTGCACCGCGAAGATCTCGTCCACGGCCTCCTGCGTCGGCCGATTCGTGGGGCCGGCGAAGGAGATGCCGGGCGCGTGCATGAAGCCGCCGGCGTTCGTTTCAGGATCGAACCAGCCTTCGCGGTAGAAGTCGCGGTCGCGCTGCCAGACGACCTCGCGGTCGTACCACTCGATACCGACCATCGCGTTGCCGCGGCCGTCCGCCGAGTTCGCGCCGACCAGCATCGTGAAGCGCCTTTCCTCGCCGTCGCCCTCCCCGGTCACCGAGGTCTGGAAATCGAGGTCCACGCCTTCGAAGTCGTCCTTCAGCACGAAGTTCACGACGCCGGCCAGCGCGTCCGGGCCGTAGACGGCCGATGCGCCGCCCGTGATGGTCTCGACGCGCGCGATCGCGGCCGCCGGGATCGTGTTGATGTCGACGACGAGCGCGGCGTTCGACGGCTGCGGGCGCCGGCCGTCGAGGAGCACGAGCGTGCGGTTCGTGCCGATGCCGCGCAGGTTCGCGCTCGCGATACCGAGCGTCGTCGTCGGGCTGCCCTGCCCGCCCGACACGAACTGCGTGCCGGCCGGCACGAACTGCGGCATCTGATTCAGGACGGACTCGACACTGAGCGTGCTCGATTGCGAGAGCCTCGCGGCGTCTACCGTCATGATCGGGCTCGGCGCCGCGAAGTCGCGACGCACGATGCGCGAGCCCGTCACCGTGACTTCCTCGATGGGGCCTTCCTGGGCCGACGCGGGTGTCGACAAATAGGTCGCGCCGAGTACGCTCGAGACGGTCGTCGCGAGCGTGCCGAAGCGCGACGCAGGCACTGCGTAGTGGTTCACGTGATCTCCCCCTTGTTTTGGTTTGCTGCGTCAGCGTTGTTGCCGAAACGAGACACAAACGCCGCCGCCGACTTCGGAATCGCTACCCTCTACCCCGCGCGCGCCGTTTCCTGTTGCAAATGGACGCGCATCCGTAGCGATCCTGTATACAAATCGATCTTATGACAAAAGGATTCACCTCCGTATATATCGCCTGGGACACTATTATCCCCGATACCCCTTATCCCTTGCGTCCGGACGGCCTCGTCATTCGAGCTGGAGCACCCGCCGGCTGCGGATGAACTGCGACAGGATCCATTTCTCGCCGCGCAGCGGCGGCCGGCCGGCATGCCACGTGCGCAGGTCGGGCCGGCCGCCCGGCAGCACGTTGACGAAGAAAAGGCCGTCGCCGCGCCGCCCTTTGTGGCGGATCCCGAGCCGCGGGAACTCCGTCTCCCCGCCTTCGTAGGTATCGTTCAAATACACGAGGAACGTGATGATCCGCTCGCCGCGAGTGCGAACTTCCTCCTCGTATCCGGGGGTCGCCGGATCGACGAAGTCGTAGTGATTCGAAATCTCCTGACCCGCCGCATAGTGCAGCACGGTCGCGCCTTCCATGTTGACGAGCGGCACTCCGGTCGCTACCGCGATCCGGGTCTGCACCATCAGGTGGACGAGATCGGTCTCCATCAGATTGAAGCCGGCCGCGCTGTTCGTCCGCGTCTCGGAGACGACGTCCTGCTTGCTGCTCGCGTCGTAGACGCGAGCGCGCTCGAGCCGCCCGCGCGACCGCTCGATCAGCCACGTGCAGACCTCGTCGTCGACGAACGACGGCACCAGCCGGATGTCCGGGCCGTCATGAAGCGCGATCGCGCGCGGCACGTTCGCCCACGACGCGACGTCGATGCGCCCGCCGCCCGCCGCGGCGAGCACGCGAAGCTGATCGGCCGCAGGCTGCCAGCCGCGGCGCGCGGCCAGGGCCGCGAGCTCGAGCGCGCTCTTCCAGTCGTGCCGGCCGCCCAGGCCGGCCGCGGCGAGCACCGCGAGCAGCGCGGCCGCTTCGGCGCCGCCCTCCATCGCCGCCTCGCGCATGAACACGACGCCCTCGCGCCACAGGAGCGGCGCGCGGTCCCCGACGATCAGACGCTTCGCGAGCCGCGTCTTCGCCTCGACGTCGCCGCGCTGCGTCGCGCGCGCGAGGCAGTCGATCGCTTCGTCATGACGGCCTTCGGCGTCGTGCCGCTCGGCCAGCTCGATTTCGGCCGCCGTCGACGTCAACGCAGCACCTCCCGGCGACGGGCTCTACCTGAGGCTGAGCTTGTGCAGCGCACCGAAGTCGCCTCTCGCGAAGACGTTGAACGCGAGACACCAGCGCTCCTCGTCCGATTCGTTCGGGTCGACCGAGTGCGATACGACGGACGGGAACAGACAGATGTCGTTCGTCTTAGGCTTATGGCCCCAGCTCTTGCAGTTGTAGATGTTGAACTTCTCGATGTCGAGATCGAGCGCGGGCGGGAACGGAATGAGGCTCAGCACGTCCCTGTGGAAGACGAGATCGCCGCTCCTGTCGTTCGTCTTCAGATAGAGCACACCCGAGATCAGCGAGTTGTGGTGAATGTGCGGACCCGCCGAGTGGCCGCGCCGGTGGCGGTTGATCCACGAATCCGTGACGTAGAACGTGATCCTGCTGCTCACGCCGAGCAGCTCCCGCGTGTACGTCTCCACTTCCCGCATCACGATCTCGTGCACGTGCGCGAACTCGGGCCGGTGGAGCACCCTCTTGTCCACCGAGCTCAGGAAGTTGTACGTCCCGCCGCCCGGCATCGTCGACGTGTACTCGAGCGCCTCGAGATCGGGCCTTTCGAAATCGCCGACGTTGTTCACGTACAGAGGCGTCGAAAAGAGCGGAAAGATCATCGGCTTGTTCATCGGCGGCTCTCCGGCCGGACTCGCCCGGGGCTCATGCGGGGACGAAGTCGATATCCGCGGTGTCCTGCACCGGCCCATAGCCGAGCCGGCGGCACACCCAGTCCGCGATCGGGTTCTCGGGATCGAGACAGAAGTACGACCGCTCGAGCCCGCGCTCGAGCAATCGGCGGCTGAACGCGGCGACCGCCGCCGTCGCGTAACCCCGCTCGCGAAGCTCCGGCGGCGTGTACAGGATGCCGATGGCGGCCGCATCGCGCGTCTCGCGCAGCACGCCGAGCATGCAGCACGGCGCGCCGTCGTCCCAGAAGTAGAGCTGCCCGATCGCGCAGAGCTCTACGCTGACGCGGCCGTCGAGCGCGGCGAGGCCGCTTTCGGCGGCGAACGCGGCGCCCCACCGTTGCGCAACGGGCACATCGGCGGGGGTCGCAGCGCGCAGCGCGCCCTTCGGCGGCGCCGCGGTCGGGACGATCGCGCAGTGCGCGAGCAGGCGCTGGCGCGACTGCACGGACCAGCTCCCGCCGTGCAGCTCGATCCATCTCGCCGCGTACGCGCTCACGGCGGGCTCGGGCCCCGCTACCCCGGACAACGTGCGATAGAAGCCGCGGACGCTGTCGACGAGCGCCGGGATCGCGCCGAGCGGCAGAGCGGTCAGTCCGAGGCGGAACGGGGGCATGCGGAATGCGCAGCCGACGATCTCGTCGCCCTCCTCGACGGTCGCCCAGTACGGGGGCAACGGAAAGCGCGCGTCGCCGCGGCTCGCGAAGCGCGCGCTCGTGAGCGCCATCGCGTTCTCCATCTCCGCGCGCCCGAGCCACGCCCCGGCGCGGGCCAGGAACTCGCGTGCGTCGGGATAAAGGCGGATCGTCGTCATCTGCAAGGTCCTGCCGGACGACGTGCTCCGGTCAGCCGACGTGCTCTGCGCGCACGTTCAGGACGGCGCGGCTTCGGACGAACTGGGTCATGACCCATTTCTCGCCGCGGGTCGGCGGCCGTCCCGCATGAACCATCCTCTGGTCCGGCCGTCCGTCCGGCAACGCGTTCGTGAAGTACAACGCCTCGCGGCGACGGCCCTTGTGACGCACGCCGAGCTCCGGGAACTCCGTCTCGCCGCCGGCGTAGTCGTCGTTCAGATAGACCAGGAAGGTGACTATGCGCTCGCCGCGAGTCGCAATCTCGTGCTCGTACTGCGGCATCCGAGGGTTGACCCAATCGTAGTGCTCCGTGATCTCCTGGCCGACCGCGTAATGCAGGATCGACGGCCCCTCCATGTTGTGGACCGGCACGCCCAGGACGCCGGCCATCCGATGCTGGATCGCGATCAGCACGACGTCCGTGTCCATCAGATCGAATCCCGTCGCGCTGTTCGTACGCATTCGATCGGGTACGTTTCCCCCGCGGACCGGATCATAGATCAGCGCGCGCCGCAATCGACCGCGCGCGCGAGCGATCAACCAGTCGCACACGTCGCCCGGCACGAAGTCCGGGAAGCATCGCACCGTCGGCGCTTCGTGCAGCGTGATTCCGGGCAGCGGTACGAGCCATGCAGCGAGATCGATCCGTTCGGCCAGGCCGCGCCAGCCTTCCGGCGGCGCCTCGGCTCCCGGCGGACGCCCGGCCAGCACGTTGAGCTGACCGCGTGCGGCCGCAGCCCCCTGATCGGCGGCGCGGACGAGCAACGCGAGCGCACCCGGCCAGCTTTGCTCCATGTACGCGCCGAGCGCAACCATCGGCGCGAGTCGCATGGCCGCCTCCGCGCTTCCCGCGCGCATCGCTTCGACGAGAAGGCGCGTGCCGTCCCGCGGAAGCAGCGGCGCGCGGTCCCCGACGACGAGCCGTGCGCCGAGCTCCGTCATCGCGTCGATATCGCCGGATTGCGTTGCGCGGGCGAGCGCGTCGACGGCTTCGTCGTGTCGGCCCGCCGCGTCGTGCTCCGCGGCGAGCACGGTGGCAGCGGATGGCATCGACGTCCTCCCTTCGCCGAGTCCACGCCAATATGTACACCAATGGGGCGCGAGCTGTCGAACGCGGGCCAGCCGAAGGAGGTGCCCGGCACCATTCCCGGCGAACAAGGTGTCCGGCACGATTTTTCCGGTCGGGGGTTGTGCTTACCATAGGCGGCCGGGATACCAACGAAAAAGCGCGTCCAAAGACGAGGCGCAACGGAGGCTCCGACCGACATGAGCAACAGCGAAGCGATTCGCGACATCACGACGCTGCAGAGCCACATTCTCGAGCACGGCTTCGATCAGCCGGACGACGGCAACACGCTGTCGTGGATCCTCTCGGCGCTGTCGATCTCGGCGAAGATCATCGCGGCCGAGGTGCGGCGCGCGCGGCTCGTCGACGTCCTCGGCGAGGCGGGGACCGCGAACGTGCAGGGAGAAGCGCAGCAGAAGCTCGATGTGATCGCGAACGAGATCCTGCTGCGGACGCTAGGCCGGCGCGAGGGCGTCGCGATCGTCGCGTCCGAGGAGAACGAGGAGCCTGCGATCATCCGCCACGAGCGCCACGGGCCGCGGCGCTACTGCGTGCTGTTCGATCCGCTCGACGGCTCGTCGAACCTCGACGTCTGCGGAGCCGTCGGCACGATCTTCAGCATCGTCCGGCAGGACCGGCGCGCCGAGCAGCCGGAAGCGTCTCTGTTGCAGCCGGGGTCCGAGCAGGTCGCAGCCGGCTACGTGCTGTACGGCTCGTCGACCGTGTTCACGCTGACGCTCGGCCGCGGCGTCGACATGTTCGTCCTAGACCCGAGCATCGGCGCGTTCGTCCGCACCGAGCGCGGCCTCACGATCCCGAAGGCGAGCAAGAGCTACTCGGTCAACGAGGGCAATCGCCTGTCGTTCCCGGAGGGCTACCAGCAGTATCTGCATTGGGCGCAGCAGCACGGCTACTCGTCGCGCTACGTCGGCACGATGGTGGCCGACGTGCATCGGATCCTGTTGAAGGGCGGCGTGTTCATGTATCCGCCGACGCAGAAGGCGCCCCGCGGGAAGCTGCGGCTCCTCTACGAGGCGAATCCGATGGCGATGGTCATCGAGCAGGCGGGCGGCAAGGCCTACGCCGCGCCCGGCACGCGGATACTCGACATCAAGCCGGACGACATCCATCAGCGCGTGCCCGTCGTGCTCGGCAGCCCGGACGAGGTCGACCGTGTCATGGAGCTGGTGGGACAATAACGGCGAGCCCCGGCACGCTCGACGCGAGCACGCGGGTCGGCACTCGATCAGGCCGACCGGGAAGGATCTCCGAGGAGAATCGAATGCATAATCGGCTCCAGCGCGCGCTCGCGCGCCGTGAACGGGTGAGACGCACGCGCGACTACGCGTGGACGGTTTTCGCGGCGGCCCTCGCCGCCGCGGTCTTCGGCTGGATCTTGCTGATCGATCACGTGGTCTCCGACACGCGGACGGCGTGGTGGATCGTGCTCGTGTACGCGGTCTTCGCGCTCGTCGGCAGCGCGCTCGCGTTTCGCGCGTTCGGCGCCGCGATGCGCCTCGCGCGCCAGGTCGACGCGCATCCCCTCGAGTCTGCCGACGACGCGGCGGACCGTCCGGTGTCGGTCTGGGACGAGATCTGGGGGCGTCACCGCGGCTGAGGCCGTCGCGATCGGGCGACGGGCTCGCTGATCCGCGCGCGACGCGCGATCCGCCCGCCCTAATGCGTCATCGCGTAGATCACGTAGTTGACGCCGTACCGATACGCGAGCGCGGTCATCTCGAGCGGATAGTACGGGTCGTTCGCGTGCTCCCACGCGTCGCCCATGTCGATGTTGAAGTTGATCGCGACCATGAGCCGTCCGTCGTCGTCGTAGATGCCGCGCCAGCGGGGCGGCCCTTCCATCTGCGGCGTCATGCCGGGCCCCCGCAGGTGCCGCTGCCCGGGGATCTGCGTGCGGTTGTCGAGCGGGAAAATGATCTCGAGGAGCGGGTCGTCTTCCGGGATGTCGACGATCGCGCTGCCCGGCAGCACGCGGCGGATCGCCGCCTCGAAGATCGGCCACTCCCACTCGCTGTGGAAGTCGTCGACGACGAGAAAGCCGCCGCGAAGCAGGTATTCGCGCAGCCGCTCCGCCTCGGCGTCGGTCGGCGTCCAGTACCCTTGGCCGACCTGCTGCACGAACAGCCACGGGTAATCGAAGAGCCGCTCGTCGGTCAGCTCGAGCTGCCGGCTGTCCTCGGCGACCGAGAGCCGCGTGAACCGCTCGAGCGCGGGCAGGAAGTTCATCTCGGCCTCGGGGTAGTCGATCGCCCACCACGGCATCCGCCAGCCGCGCGAGCCGCCTCCGCCGCTCGTCGCGTAGATCATCCGGGCCATGTGGAACTCGGCCTCGGGCGCATCGCCGGTCGCCTCGGGCATCCGCGACTGGCTCGACGCGATGCCCGCGACGAGCACGGCGGCCGCGGCAACGAACGGAAGGCGTGCGCGAAGCCGTCGGCCCATCACTTCTCCTCTATGAACCGCTCGGTCAGCTCGGAGTAGGCGTCGATCCGCCGGTCGCGCAGGAACGGCCAGCCGACCCTGAACGACTCCATGTCGCGCAGATCGACCTCCTCGACGAGCACGGCCTCGGCGTCCGCCGGCGCGCGCACGACGATGCGGCCGTCGGGCGCGGCGAGGAAGCTCTGTCCCCAGAACTCGATGCCGCCCTGCCCGTCCGGCGACGGCTCGAAGCCGACGCGGTTCACGGCCGCCACGAAGCAGCCGTTCGCGATCGCGTGGCTGCGCTGCATCGTCTCCCAGGCCTCGTGCTGCCGCGCGCCGTACTCGGCCTTCTCCTCCGGATGCCAGCCGATCGCGGTCGGGTAGATCAAAAGCTCGGCGCCGCGGAGCGCCGTGAGCCGCGCGGCCTCCGGATACCACTGGTCCCAGCAGACCAGCACGCCGAGCTCGCCGGCGCCGGTCGCGAACGTCCTGAAGCCTAGGTCGCCCGGCGTGAAATAGAACTTCTCGTAGTAGCGCGGATCGTCCGGGATGTGCATTTTCCGGTACTTGCCGACGTAGCCGCGCCGGCCGTCGAGCACGGCCGCCGTGTTGTGGTAGAGGCCGGGCGCGCGCCGCTCGAACAGGCTCGCGACGACCGTCACGTCGAGCTCGGCCGCCACCCCCGCGAGCCGCTCGGTCGTCGGTCCCGGCACGGGCTCCGCGAGAGCGAACTGCGCCGGGTCCTCGGTCTGGCAGAAGTAGCGGGAACGAAACAGCTCGGGCAGCACGACGAGCTTCGCGCCGCGGGCGGCCGCATCCCGAATGAACCCCTCCGCGCGCGAGACGTTCGCGTCCGGCGATTCCGTCATCGCCATCTGCACGAGCCCGACGGCGAGCGGCTTCGCCGCGGACCGCGCGCGGCTCATACCCGATGCTCCTCGCGCTCCATGTTGCGCGAGTCGCAGTACGTGTTCGCCGCGAACGTCGCCATGTAGTAGTCGAGGATCTCCATGCCCTGGGTCGGCCGCACCACGCCCGCCTGGATCTTCCCGCGCACCAGCTCGCTCATGCGGCGGTGCAGGTCGTTCGGGAAGTACTGCACCTGCGCCAGCATATCCTGAATCGCCGTGCCCGGGATGATCTTCTCGATCCAGAAGTTGCCCGGCTCCTCGGCGTCCGCGTAAACGTGCGCCTCCGCGACGCGCCCGAACAGGTTGTGCGCGTCCCCGACGATGTCCTCGTACGCCCCCATCAGGAAGAAGCCGAGGTAGTACGGCTGTTTCGGATCGAGCTTGTGCAGCGGCAGGAAGCGGTTGTCGTGGTAGCTCGAGACGTAGTGGCTGACCTTGCCGTCCGAGTCGCACGTGAGGTCGACCAGAAGCCCGCGCCGCTTCGGCTCCTCCTCGAGCCGGTCGATCGGCATGATCGGGAACGGCTGACCGATCGCCCAGTGGTCGAGCATCGACTGGAAGACCGAGAAGTTGCAGAGGTACTGGTCGACGAGCACGCCCTCGAGCTCGATGATCTCCGGAGAGCTCGCGAGCTCCTCGTCCCGTTGCGCGGCCTTCAGAATGCGGTTGCAGACGCGCCAGTAGAGCGCCTCCGCGAGCGCCCGCTGCTCGAGCGGCAAGTAGCCGAGCGTGAACAGCGTGCCGACGTCGTCGAGCCGCTCCTTCGCGTCGTGATAGGCCTCGAGCAGCTCGCCGGACTTCTTGATCGACGGCAGGTAGTCGAGAATGCGGCCGAGCGCCTGCACGGTCTCCTCGACGTCGTCGGGAACGACGAGCTCCTGCGACGAATCGTCCTTCGCGTGCGCGCCGATCACCGGGACGATCAGCATCGAGTGATGCGCGGTGAGCGCGCGGCCGCTCTCCGTCACGAGGATCGGCATCGGCACCTCGTTCGCGTCACAGACCTCCTTGACCGTGAACACGACCGCGTTCGCGTACTCCTGCAGGCTGTAGTTGATGCCCGCGTCCTCCTCGAAGTGCCCCTTGTCGTAATTGACGCCGAGGCCGCCGCCGACGTCGAGATACTTCAAGCCGATGCCGCGGCGAATGAGCGACGCGTAGATCTGCGTGACCTCCTTCGTCGCCTGCTTCAGGACCTGGATGTCCGCGATCTGGCTGCCGATGTGGCAGTGGAGCAGCACGAGACTCTCCTTCATCCCGTTCTGCTCGAGCTCGCCGACGAGCCGCATCAGCTCGGTGACGGTCAGCCCGAACTTCGAGTTCGCGCCGGAGGACTCCGACCAGCGGCCCGAGCCCCGAGTCAGGAGCCGCACGCGGACGCCGAGCCGCGGCTTGAACGCCTTCTCGAACGCGAGGTTCTTGAGATCGGTGAACTCCGAGTACTTCTCGATCACCGGCACGACGTTCTGGCCGAGACGCTGCCCGTTGATCATCAGCGACAGCATCGTCCGGTCCTTGACGCCGTTGCAGACGAGCAGCGTGTCGTTGTCGACGTGCGGCAGCGTCGCGAGGAGCTCGGCCTTCGACCCGCACTCGAGGCCCATCCCGTAAGGCTTACCGGCGTCGAGCAGCTCGTCGACGACCTCGTGCAGCTGGTTCACCTTGATCGGATAGACGCCGCGGTAGACGTTCTCGTAGCCGGACTCCGCGATCGCATCGCGGAACGCCTCGTTGATGCGCTTGACCTGCGCGCGCAGCACGTCCTGGAAACGGATCAGGATCGGGAACTGGATCCCCCGGCGACGCAGCTCCTGCACGATGTCGACGACGTCCATCGTCGTCGACGCCGAATCGAGCACGCGCACCGCGACGTGCCCGCGCTCGTTGATGAAGAAGTAGGGCTCGCCCCAGCTCGTGATGCGATAGAGCTCCGCCGAGTCGGCGATCGTCCACGGAGGGTTTTCCTGCGGCGTCGGAAGCGGTTCGGGTCGGGATGCCATCGGCGGTCTACTCCCCGAGAACGTAGGCGAAGATGAGCGGCGCGACGATCGTCGCGTCGGACTCGATGATGAACTTCGGCGTGTCGGCCGCGAGCTTGCCCCACGTGATTTTCTCGTTCGGCACGGCGCCCGAGTACGAGCCGTAGCTCGTAGTCGAATCGCTGATCTGGCAGAAGTAGGCCCACTTCGGCACGTCCTCGATGCGCAGATCCTGCTCGAGCATCGGCACGACGCAGATCGGGAAGTCGCCGGCGATGCCGCCGCCGATCTGGAAGAAGCCGATCGGGGTCTCCCACGCGACGGCCTGGTACCACTCGGCGAGCTTCAGCATGTACTCGATGCCCGACTTGACCGTCAGCGGGTTCCTGATGTCGCCCGAAATGCAGTGCCCCGCATACATGTTGCCGAGCGTCGAGTCCTCCCAGCCGGGCACGAACAGCGGCAGATCGGCCTCGCACGCGGCGACGAGCCAGCTGTCCTTCGGGTCGATCTGATAGAACGGCTCGAGCTCGCCCGCCCGGATCGCCTCGTACATGAACTCGTGCGGCAGGTACCGTGCGCCGGCCGCGTCGGCGGCCATCCAGCGCTTCAGCATGACGCTCTCGAGACGGCGCATCGCCTCGTGCTCGGGAATGCACGTGTCCGTCACGCGGTTCAGGTTCTGCTCGAGCAGGGCTTCCTCCTGCTCCGGCGACAGGTGCCGGTAGTGCGGGATGCGCACGTAGTGGTCGTGCGCGACGAGGTTGAACAGATCCTCCTCGAGGTTCGCGCCGGTGCACGAGATCGCGTGGACCTTGCCGCGCCGGATCATCTCCGCGAGAGACAGCCCGAGCTCGGCCGTGCTCATCGCGCCTGCCAGCGTGACGAGCATCCGCCCGCCGGAATCCAGATGGCGCACGTAGCCGCGCGCAGCGTCGACCAGCGCCGCACTGTTGAAGTGGCGGAAGTGGTGATCCAGAAAATCGGAAATGGCGCCCATCGCGATCTCCAGGCGGGAAACGGTGAGAGGGGGAAATCCGACAAGGTTAGAAAATAGACGACTCTCCCACAAGGGAACCCGAAAAATGTGTCAGACACATTTTCCGCTGGAAAATGTGTCTGACACGTTTTTCGGCGCCATCAGGTGTCCAGCGGAGCCGGCACCTGCTGCGTCAGGCAGTGCAGCGCGCCGAGGCCGCCGACGAGCGCCCGGCAGTCGATCGGCACGATGCGCCGGCCCGGGAAACACGCCGCGAGCACGTCACGCGCGACGTCGTCCTGCGGGCACGCGAAGACCGGCAGCAGCACCTGCTCGTTCGCGATATAGAAGTTCGCGTAGCTCGCCGGCAGGCGCTCGTCGCCGTTGTAGACGGGCTCCGGCATCGGCAGCTCGACGACCTCGATCGGCCGGCCGCCGATCGTCACCGCGCGCAGCCGCTCGAGGTTCGCCGCGAGCGGCAGGTGGTTCGGATCGGCCGCGTTCGGCTCGACGACCGTCACGACCTTCCGCTCCGCGACGAACCGCGTCAGGTCGTCGATGTGCCCGTCCGTGTCGTCGCCGACGATCCCTTCGCCGAGCCAGACGATCTCGTCGACGCCGAATGCGTCCCGCAGCACGGCCTCGATGTCCGCCTTCGTCAGCCGCGGGTTGCGGTTCGGGTTGAGCAGGCACTGCTCGGTCGTCAGCAGCGCGCCCGCGCCGTTCACGTCGATCGAGCCGCCCTCGAGCACGACGTCGTACGCGACGCGCGGCACGCCGATCGCGTCCGCCATCCGCGCCGCGGCGACCCGGTCGAGATCGTACGGCGGATACTTGCCGCCCCACGCGTTGTACTCGAAGTCGAGCGCGACGAGCGGCGCCGCGCGGTCGCCGAGCACGAAGATCGGCCCGTGGTCGCGGACCCATGCGTCGTTCGTCGGGATACGGAAGTAGCGGATCCGCTCGGGCGGCGCGAGCGGGTCGAGCAGGCGCTTCACGTGCGTCTCGTGCTCGGCGTCGAGCACATTGATGTACACCTGCTCCGTCTCGGCGAGCGCGGCCGCCGCCCGGGCCATCGCGGGCTCGACGCCGTCGAAGACGCCCGGCCACGTGTCGCGATTGTGCGGCCACGACAGCCACGTCGCCGTGTGCGGCGCCCATTCCGGCGGCATGCGTCGGGACGGGCTCGCGCGTTCTTCGGCTCTCTCCATCGGCGGTGCTCGAGCGCTTCGGTTCCGGCGGCGCCGGTCCGGGACCGCCGCGGGGCCGCGGCGGTCGAAAGCGCGCAATGATAGCGCGCCGTCCGGCGGGTACAAGCGGCGGCCGAGCTTGTATGATGGCGCCCATGAACGCGAAGCACACACCCGCCGCTCCCTGCACCGCGCCGCGGCGTCCGGCCCGCGGCTGGGCGCGCGCAGCGCTGCTCCTCGTCGGCGCCGCGCTCGCGGTTTCCGCCGCGGCGCAGCCGCGGGTCGGGCAAGGATCGCTGCTCGTCGCAACGGACGAGATCGGCGATCCGAGCTGGTCGCGGACCGTCGTCCTGGTCCTCCACCATGGCCCGAACGGAACGCTCGGCATTGCGATTAATCGGCCGACGGAGGTCGAGCCGAAGGAAATCGTGCCGGACCTCGGCGATCTGCCCGGCCTCGCCCACGGCGTGTTCCGCGGCGGGCCGGTGCAGCCGACGCAGCTCGTCTTCCTCGTGCGCAATCCGCCCCTGGGCATGCTGCGCGACGCGCCGAGGATCCTCGAGGACGTCTATGCGAGCGGGGATCTCGCCGCCCTGCCGCAGATCATCGAAGCAGGCGGCGGAGAGACGCTGCGCCTCTACGCGGGCCGCGTCGAATGGGGGCCGGGCCAGCTCGACAGCGAGATCGCGGACGAGCGCTGGACCGTCGCCATGGGCTCGGCCGACCGCGTGTTCGCGCCGAACCCGACGCTCCTGTGGCAGCGTCTGCGGGCCGCGGGCGACGAGCTGCTCGTCGACGGCTCGACGCGGCATGGCTCGGCGGCGGCCGACGTCGGCACCGCCGGCGTGTGGCACGCCATCGAGCCTTCAGGAGACGACGACGCGCGCACTTCGGATCACCAGACGGCGGCGCGAGGCGCGCCTTAGGCAGCGGGGCGCGCGCGAGCGAAGCTGACCACGGCGAACATCGGCGCGGCGCCTGCATAGGGTGCTCGAGCGGCTCCTCGGGTGCGGGCCTCCGCGGAGGTCGTGCTCGAAACGGCGGCCAGCGTCTCTCAGCCGGAGGCCGCGATCCGCCCCGGCAGCTTCGACAGATCCGCGTTGACGTAGATTTCCGCGACGCCGCCGCGCTTCGCGATCGCGATCGCCTTCTCGAGGGCCTCCTTCGGCCCGAGCTCCATGTCGTCGATCAGGTCCTTGATGACATAACCGGCAGGGCCCGGCCGCGCGGTCGCGAGGGAGGCGGTCATGCGCGGAGGGCGTCCCGAGTCGGCGACGCGTCGAATCCGGAGGAACAGCGCCGGGCCCTTGAGCGGCGCATCCGGCGTGCCTTGCACGACTCGCACGCCGTCTTTGATGACCATCGAACCTTGCGACATCGCGCGCTTCTCGGCGAGCAGGGATGGCCGTCCTTGGCCGCGCGAAAGTATGCCGCGGCGGCTGGTCCCGTTCTGAGACGCAGCGCACGCGCGGCCTCGGCGCGGACGAGAATCAGGGTTTCCCGCATAAGTCGGTGTCGGCGCATTAAATCGGGGTCAGAGCCCTTTTTCCGCGCGCCGCGGCCGGAGCGAATTGGGTCGGTGAATGTGGGGGGCAGAGCCGTTTGCGCCGTTAATCAGGGTCAGAGCCCTTTGCGCCGTAATCAGGGTCAGAGCTTTGCCCGGCGCGCAAATCGTGTCAGACACCTTTTTTCGAGACGAGGACGCGGCGAGCCGGAAACGTCCTCGCGCGAAAAAAGGTGTCTGACACGATTTTTCGGGGAAATGGTGTCTGACACGATTTTTCAGCTCTCGGGCGTCCTGATTTTGTAGTTGCCGCCCTCGCCTTCCTCGAGCACGATCAGCCCTTCGCGCTGCGCGTGCGCGAGCAGCTCCGAGAAGTTGCGATAGCCGTAGGAGCTCTCGGCGAAATCGGGATACACGCGCTTCAACGTCTTCTTCACGACCGAGCCCCACACCGTGTCGTACTCCTCCTCGAGCGACGTCACGGTCGCGAGCAGCCGCTCGAACGCTTCGCGCTGCTTCTCCGACACCGACACCTGCTTCGCGCTGCGGCGCCGCGGCCGCTTCTCGTCGCTGATCAGGTTGTCGTAGTAGATGAACTCGTCGCAGCTCAACGCGAGCAGGTCCGAGGTCGAGCTGCGCACACCGCAGCCGATGACCCGCTTGTCGTTCTCCTTGAGCTTCGACACGAGCGGCGAGAAATCGCTGTCCCCGGTCAGGAGCGCGAACGTATCGATGTGCGGCTTCGAGTAGCAGAGGTCGATCGCGTCGACGACCATGCGGATGTCGGCGCTGTTCTTGCCGCTCGCCCCCGAATGCGGGATGTCGATCATCTCGAAGCCCAGCATGTGGAACTCGCGCATGAACTTCTGGAAGCGGTTCCAGTCGCAGTACGCCCGCTTGAGCACGATGCGGCCGCGCTCGAGCAGGCGCTTCATGACCGGGTCCATCTGAAAGCGGCCCTTGTTGCTCTGCTCGGCGCCGAGCGCAAGGTTCTCGAAATCGACGAAGACGGCGATCGTCGGCTCCGAATGCTGGTTGACGTCCATCGTGTGCGATTCGACCTTCGTGCTCGAGACGGCGGATTTGCTCAGCATCTTCGTCGATCCGCACCGAGCGTCGCAAGCACGGGCATTGTCGTCGGGGTATCGCGGGCGCGATCATACGAGGCGACACGCGGAAACGAGGTGACCCATGAAGCTTTACTATGCACCCGGCGCCTGCTCGCTGTCGCCGCACATCGTAGCCCGGGAGGCGGGCATCGAGCTCGCGCTCGAGAAGGTCGATATCGGCACGAAAAGGACGGAGAGCGGCCGTGACTTTCTCGCCGTGAACCCGAAAGGCTACGTCCCGGCGCTCGAGCTCGACGACGGCGAGATCCTGACGGAGGGCCCCGCCGTCGTGCAGTATCTCGCGGACCTGAAGCCCGAATCGGGTCTCGCGCCGCCGTACGGCACGATGGAGCGATATCGTCTGATGGAGGCCCTCGCGTTCATCAGCTCCGAGATCCACAAGGGCTACGGCCCGCTCTTCGATCCGCGGCTGACCGCCGAGGCGCGCGCCGAGCGCGTCGCGTACATGCAGAAGCGCTTCGGACTGGTCGAGCGCATGCTCGACGGAAGGCCTTTCCTGCTCGGCGAGCGCTTCACGTGCGCGGACGCTTACCTCTTCGTCATGGCGAACTGGAAGGATTACCTGAAGGTCGACCTCTCGGCCTTCGCGAACGTGCTCGCGTTCCACGCGCGCGTCGCGGCGCGGCCCGCCGTTCAGGCGGCGCTGCGCGAGGAAGGGCTGATCGGTTAGGAGGCCGACGTGAACGAAGCCCCGCTGAAGCTGCTTTCATCGATGGCGACCCGCGGCATCCTCGCCGAGCTCGCCCGCGACTTCGAGCGCACGAAGGGCCGCCCGGTCGCCGCCGAGGCGGCCGGCGGCGTCGACGTCGCAAAGCGCGTGCGCGCCGGCGAGGCGTTCGACGTCGTCGTGCTCGCGAGCGACGTGATTGACCTTTTGATCAGCGAGAGCCTGCTGCTCTCGGGCAGCCGCGTCGACATCGTATCGTCGCCGATCGCCATCGCCGTGCGCGCCGGCGCTCCGCGCCCCGACATCGGCAGCGAGGCCGCCGTGAAGCGTGCGGTGACCCATGCAAAATCCTTGAGCTACTCGACCGGACCGAGCGGCCGCCATCTCGAGAAGACGTTCGCGCGCTGGGGCGTGCTCGAGGCGATCCGGCCGCGGATCGTCGTGCCGCCGCCGGGCGTGCCCGTCGCATCGCTCGTCGCGGACGGCTCGGCCGAGATCGGCTTCCAGCAGCTCAGCGAGCTGATCGACAAGCCCGGCATCGACGTCGTCGGCCTCGTGCCGGACGAGATCCAGAGCGTGACGATCTTCTCCGGCGGGATCAGCGCGCTCAGCGCGCGGCCCGACGCGGCGCGCGCGCTGCTCGACTTCCTCGCTTCGCCCGACACGGCCGAAGCGAAGCGGCGTTACGGGCTCGAGCCGGCCGGGTAGCCGGTCCGGTCGCGCGGACGGCCGTCGACCGCCGGCTCGGTAGCGAAGAAGCGCGGCCGATCGGCGCTCGCTAGCGCAGCACGGCGAACGATTCTTCCGCGACGGCGCCGAGCGCGCGCTCGAGCGACGCGGCGATCGCGTCGACGTACGCCGGCCAGTCGGCGCCGCCGACGCGGCGCTGGTTGACCTCGAGCTCGAGGCCGAGATACGCGTCGGCCGCGAAGCGCTTCCTGAGCCACGTCGTGAAACCGTCCGAGACGCCGCGATACGGGTAGTTGCGCCGGACGACGGTCCCGGCAGGCAGCGTCGCGCGAAGCGCATCCCGCCACACGGCCGCGAAGCGCGCCTCGCCCGCGCGGCGAGGATCGAACAGCAACGCGACGTCCGCGCGGCGCTCGACCCCGTCGAGCACCGGCGTGAACGTATGCGCCGACACGTGCAGCACCGGTCCGCGGCGCGCGGCGGCGCCGACCGCGCGCTCGACCGCGTCGCGGTACGGACGGTAGTACCGCTCGACGATCCGCGCGCGGGCGTCCTCGTCGAGCCCGCGCGTGAGCTCCGAGAAGAGCCGCGGATGGCCGAGCGAGCGGTTCAGATCGACGACGAGCCGCGTCGTGTCGGCGACGAAGAGCGGCGCGCCGACGCGCGCCGCGAGCGCACGCGCGACGTCCGCCGCGCCGTCGTCGAACGCGCGGTGCGAGTCGAGCGCGGATTGCGCCGCGGCCCCGTCGAACAGCGCGCGATACTCGTCGGGCACGCGGCGCCCGCCATGCTCGCAGCTGACGACGACGGCGAGCCGGCCGGCGAAGCGAGCGGCGATCCCGCCCGCGTCCCCTTCCCCGGCCGCGTCAGCCGTCGAAGGAGCGGCCTTCCGCGAGCGCATCGCAAAGCGCGCGGTAGACGCGGACGAAGTCCGCGCGGGTCGGCAGGATCCCGCCGAGCGCGCGCCGGATCCGCGTCGACAGCGTTCCGGCACGCAGGTACTGCTCGAGGAAGCGCTCGTCGACGCCGGCGAGCGCGCCGTCCGCGGCCGCGCGGTCGATCAGGTGCTCCCAGAGCTCCGCGAGCGTCGCGCTCGACCGGCCAAGCCCGAACGCCTCGAGATACTTGCGCTCGCCGATCTCGGCGCGCTCCGCGTCCCGGATCGCGCGATCGAGCAGGCCCGCGAGGTGCTTCGTGTCCCAGCGCTCGAGCGACGCGCGGCTTGCCCAGCGCTCGTCGCAGAGGCTCTTCAGCGTGCCGATGATCGCCCCCGCGTACGCGACGTCGGCGGCCGGGCACTCCTGCACGTCGAGCACGCGGATCTCGATCGCCATCCGGTCGAAGCGCGCGATCGCACCGCGCGCATTGACCCACTCGTGGCGCAGGATGCCTTCCGGATCGTGCGGAGCGAGATCCGCATAGATCCGCGCGAGGAGCCGCTCCTGGTACTCGTCCATCGACCGGATCGGCTCCGGGACGACGTCGCCCGTGATCGACGGGATCTTCGCGCAGTTCGTCCGATACGCGACGAGGCGGTTGTCCGCGATCCCCGTCAGCATGCCGTCGACCGCCGGCGAGCTCGCGGCGAGCCCCGGCAGGATCGGCAGGAGCAGCCGGATCGCGGCATGGAGCCGCGCGAACTCCTCGTCGTCGGCGAACGGCAGGTTCACGTGCGTGCTCTGCAGGTTCGCCCAGCCGTGACCCTTGCACGAGAAGATCCGGTCGAACGTCTCGTAGATGACGCGCGTGCCGTGCGGCCATAGCTCGACGGTGTTCGGGTCCATCCACGGGTGCATCGCGGTCGGCATGAGCCTCTGCCCATCCCGCTCGAGCGTGCGGAGCGCAAGCGCGACGTTCGCCTGAAACGCATCCGCGAGGCCCGCGAGCGAACCCCTCGGCCCGTTGCACTTCATCTCGACGACGTGGAGCGCGAGCTCGTTGTTCCACGCGACGTCGCCGTTCTCCCATTCGTCGGTGAGCTCGCCGGCGACCGACTCGAGCAGACGGTCGGCGACCGGCACGACGTCGAGCCGGTCGGCGTCGACGATCATGTACTCGAGCTCGACGCCGACGACCTCGAACAGGGAGTACGGACCGCTATGCGGATCGGGGTTGCTTGGCGGCATCCACTCGCGCCTTGAAGACCTTCATGACCCGGTCGTACAGCTCGTCGCCGAGCACCACGTCCTCGACGCCGTGATCGAGGTTCGGGTTGTCGTTGATCTCGATCAGCACGGGGCGCCCGCCGACGATCTTGATGTCGACGCCGTAGAGGCCGTCGCCGATCGCATTCGCCGTTTTGAGCGCGAGGTCGACGACCTCGGCCGGCGCCTCGTCGACCGGCACGCTCTCGGAGTCGCCCTCCTTGCCGCCCGGCCGCTTGGCCGCGTGATGATAGATCTGCCAGTGCCCTCGCGCCATGAAATACCGGCATGCGAAGAGCGGCTTGCGGTCGAGGATGCCGATGCGCCAGTCGAAGTCCGTCGGCAGGAACGACTGCACGACGACGAGGTCGCTGCGCGCGAGGAGCTTGGCGAGGCCCGCCGCGAGCTCGTCGCGCGTCTCCGCACGGAAGACGCCCTCCGAGAACGCGCTGTCCGGCTGCTTGAGCACGCACGGCAAACCGAGCTCGGCGATGATCTCGGTAGGCTTCGCGCTGTCGACGACGAGCGTCGGCGGGATCGGCAGGCCGAGCCGCTTCGCGAGCTCGAACAGGTACACCTTGTTCCCGCAGCGGATGATCGACTCCGGATCGTCGATCACGACGAGCCCCTCGCTGCGCGCCCGGCTCGCGAAGCGGTACGTGTGATGGTTCACGTTCGTCGTCTCGCGAATGAACAGCGCGTCGAACTCGGCGAGCCGGCCGTAGTCGTCGCGGCCGAGGACCTGCACGTCGAAGCCGTTCGCGCGTGCGGCCCGCTCGAGCCGCTTCAGCGCCTCGCGGTTCGAAGGCGGCGAGCGCTCCGCGTCGTTCACGAGGATCGCGAGGTCGTGCTCGTACTGCGTGCTTCGTCCCTGCCGCCCCGCGGGCCCGCGGCCCCGGAAGTGCTCCTCGACGACCTCGCGCAGGAACGCGCGGTGCGAGTCCGGGATGTCCCCGACCGGGATCGGCGCCAGGCTCGCGAGGCGCCAGCGGGTGCCCTTCGTGAACGACGCCCGCATCAGCGGCACCGGAACCAGGTTGAACAGCGCCCGGCTCAGCTTCGCGTGACGCTCGGCGAGGTTCCGGCCGAAATAGATGCTCAACTCGAACTTCGGCGACGCGATGTCGTGCAGCGAGCGCTGGATCAGCTCGTCGAGATCGTCCGCCGGGCGAAACAGCGAGCGCGACTTCATGTCCTGGATCGTCGTCACGCTCGGCATCGCCCGATGTCCGCGCGCGGTCGCGAGCAGCGACACGTAGTAGCCGACGCTCTGATAGCGGTACGAGTCGCACAGATTGAACACGCGCATGCGCCGGCGCTCGCTGTAGCGCGGGTCACGGAGGTAGGCATCGGCGTCGACGACCTCGGCCGAGCCGATCGAGAGCGGCCAGTCGGCCGGGTCGTCGACGACGATCAGCGCGGACGTCATCGGCCCGGAGCCGCCCTTCCGGCCTCGCGGCCGGGCTCGATCACGAGCAGGTTCGCGTCGTAGGTCACGATGCCGAGCAGCACCGCGTTGATGAGACGCTGCAGCCGCACCGCGTAGAGGCCCGTGCGCGCGAACGGGTTGCGCAGGTACGGATCGGCGACGAGCACCTCGCCCCGCTCCGGCAAATAGCCGGTCAGCACGACGAAGTGACCGACGGGCTCCCCGCGGACGTCGTCGTCCTCGTTCGTGTCCGGCAGCTCGCGCATCGATCGATAGAGGTACGTCGCGGACAGCCCGGTGATCAGCGGACCGCGGCGCAACAGCCGCCGCAGCAGCCTCGATTCGAGATCCCGGAGCCGGAGCCTCCCGCCGCGGTCGAGGAACTCGACGTACCCGCGCGTCGCGAGACGCAGCTTTCGCGACGGCTTCGCGCGGGCCTGCGCGATCAGCTTCTCGCGTATCGCCTGCGGCTTCAAGGCGAACCACGACGGATCGAACAGCGCGAGGTTGTACGTGTAGAGCGTCACGCGGTAGCCGCGCTCGAGCGCATGATTCGCGAGGAAGACGTCGAGGGTCCCGCCCTCGTCGAGCATGTGGATGTCGGCGATGACCCGATCGAGCGCGACCGAATCGCCGTAGTAGCGGTAGACGCCGTGGAGACAGGCCGGGCCGCAGGTAACGTCATCCGGCTGCGGCTCGACGATGAGGCCGCGCGCGGGCTCGTCGAGGGGGCGCGCGGCGAGGCGCCGCTTCGGCGGCTCGCGGCCGGTCATGCGGCCGCGCGCCGCGCGGCGGCCGAGCGCGCGGCGGCTCGGCAACGGACCGCAAGTCCGCGGCCGGCGCGCCCGCGCCGATCAGAGGTCGGTGTCGAGATCGTCTTCGTCGTAATCGTCCCAATCCGACAACAGACGACGCAGATTCCGCTGCTCGTTGCGCAGCTCGACCCGCTGGCGTGCAGGCAGCCGTCGGCCCGCGGCGTCGCTTTCCCCCTCGAAGCCGTGACTTTGCAGGTACACGTCGTCGAGGTCCTCGTCATCGTCGTTGAAGATCGGGAAATCGCTGAAATCGTCGTCGACTTCCGACTTGGACTTACGCATCTAACGCTCCTTGTCGCCGTCAACTGTCAGACGGTTCATTGCCCGCTTAGACAGCAGACGGGCCGGACTCGTTTTGTGGTTACGTTCTTCGGATCGGCCCGGTGCTGCAAGAATCCGCGCCCGAAAGCGCCGCTGCAAGCTGCGCCACTATAGGCCGTGGGCCGGCGGTGTCAAGGAAGATAAATACCGATGTTACAGAGGTTTACGTCAAACCGCGCGCGCTCGCCGGGGGCTCGCCCCGGCGACGCTCTTCCGGTAGATGATCTTGTCGTCGCCGGCCGCGTAGAAGTCCCGAAGCCGCGCGGCGGTCCGGTAGCCGGCCTTCCGGTAGAAGCGCCGCGTGCGGGCATAGTCCGGCCGCGACGACGTCTCGACGTACACGGTCCCGCCCCCTCGCCGCGCGACGTCGCACTCCGCCTCGTCGAGCAGCCGGCGACCTGCACCTAAGCCCCGGCAGGCCGGATCGACGACGATCCAGTAGAGGTCCCAGCTCGCGGCCGTCATCGGGACGGGCCCCCACACGCAATAGCCGACGGTCCGGCCGCCGAGGTCCGCGAACGCGAAGTGGTAGCCGCTCTTGCGGCCGTCGCGCAGGCGGGTCTCGATCAGCTCGACCGCAACGGCCTGCTCCGCCTTCGAGAAGACGCCGACGCCTGCCGCGAGCCGGCGCACGGCGTCGATGTCCGACTCGCGGGGCGTCCGGCGCAGCCGCAAGCCGTCGTGCGTCCCGCGGGCCTCCGCCGCCGCCCGCTCGATCAATGCATCCCGTGCCATAACCCCTCGAAGAAATGCCGGGCGTTCACGCCGAGCGTCCGCGTCCGATAGCCGCCCTCCTGCACGACGAGGGTCGGCAGGCCGAGCGCGCCGATCGCCGCACCGTTGCGCTTGAAGTCGCGCGCGCCGAGCAGCCATGAGCCCGTCGGATCGCCGCGCGCGACGTCGAGCCCGAGCGACAGCACGAGGAACGCGGGCGCGAACTTGCGGATACGCGCGAGCGCACGGTCGAGCGCTCGCGCGTACGTGTCCGCACCGATGCCCTCGGGCAACGGCAGGTTCAGGTTGAAGCCGCGGCCCGCGCCGTTGCCCGTCTCGTCGTCGTATCCGGAGAAGTACGGGTACGTGAAGCGGGGATGGCCGTGGATCGACACGGTGAGCACGTCCGACCGGTCGTAGAAGATGTCCTGCGTGCCGTTGCCGTGATGGTAGTCGAGGTCGAGCACGGCGACGCGGCCGTTCGCGGACAAGTAGTGCGCGGCGACCGCGGCCGAGTTCAGGTAGCAGAAGCCGCCGAAGCTCGCGCGCTCGGCGTGATGGCCCGGCGGGCGGACGAGCGCGTACGCGAGCCGCCGTCCATCGAGGATGTGCCGCGCGGCCGTCAGCGCGCAGTCGACCGCGCGCACGGCCGCGCGGTACGCGTTCTCGTTGAGCGGCGTGAACGTGTCGATGCAGTAGTAGCCTGCGCGAAGCGGCAGCGACTGCGGCGGGCGCGCGCGGTTGCGGATCGGGAAGACGTACGGATACACCGACTTCCCGGGCGACACGTTGGCCGACGCGGTCCGGAGGAACCGCACGAAGCCCTTGTCGTGGACCGCCTCGATGTGCTTCAGGCCGAAGCGTTCGAGCTCGACGGTCTCGAAGAGCCGCGTGCGGCGGAGCTCCTCGAGGATCGTCGGGATCCGGACCGGCGCCTCGACGTAGCCCCGCTCGTGGACGTGGTGGATGTCGTGCCTGTCGTTCACGACGAGCGCGATCGACCGCCTGCCGGGAGGCGGCGTGTCCGCTGCGGTCTCGCGCACGCTGTATCTCGGCGGGCGGAGCCTGATCGGATCGTCGCGGAACGATTCGACGACCTGCTCGATGTACCCGGGCGGACAGCGGTCCCCGTACTTGCGCTCGAGGATCGCCCTGACGATGCGGCGCGCGTGGTCGCGGCGCGGCAGCGTGTCGCGCCCGAGCGGGTCGAGCACGAGGTACGGCGGGTCCATGTCGGCGGGCGACAGCGGCGTCTCGTACTCGGTGTTCGCGATCGGCCGCGCACCGTATCGCTCGTAGAAGCGCAGCCGCCGCACGTTCTCCGCGCGCACGTGCGGATTCGGCGAAAGCTTGGGATCGTCGGGCAGGCACTCGAAGAACAGGCCGACGACACCGAGCGCGGCCGCGTCCTCGCGCACGCGCTGATAGAGCGCGCCGCCGACGCCGTGGCCGGTCTGCCCGTGGCCGGCGGAGAGGAAGTCGAGGTAGCAGAAGTCGAGGTCGGGCGCATGCAGCACGAGCGCGAAGCCGCGCACGCCGTGACGCGCGTCCTCGGCGACGAGCACGAACGCGCGGAAGCGGTACTTCAACGGGTTCGTCAGCTGATCGGGCAGCTTCGCGATCTGCGCCTCGCCGAGCTTCGGGAACTGCGCGCGCAGGATCGCCTGGACCTGCGCGAGTCGCTCGCGGTTCGCGGCGGTCGTCGTGTCGTAGATCCGGCGGATGACGAACATCAGCGCGAGCGCGGGGCGCCGCGGCGTGCGGCGTCGGCGAGGAGCCACGAGACCGCGGTCGCGAACGGGATCTCCGCGGCCGCGAGCGCGGCCGCGAAGCCCGCGTCCGGCGCGAGGCATGGGTTCGCGTTGATCTCGAGGATCGACGGTGTGCCGTCCGGTCCGACGCGGAAGTCGACGCGCGCGTAGCCGCCGAGGCCGAACGCGTTCCAGCAGTCGACCGCGAGCCCGGCCGCCCGCGCCGCGAGCTCGGGCTCGACGCCGAAGCGGCGCGGCGTCGAGCGATACTCGAAGCTCTCCGGATCCCACTTCGCCGCGTAGCCGACGATCCGCGGCTTGTCCTCCGGGAACGCGTCGAACTCGATCTCGGCGACCGGCAGCGTCCGGACGCCTTCGGGCGTCGCGAGCAGCGCGACGTTGAGCTCGCGGCCCGGCACGTACCGTTCGGCGAACCACTCGCCGCCGAGCTCCGCGCGTTTCTTTTCGATCAGCGCGGCGGCGGCGCGCGCGTCGGCGACGACCGACGCGTCGTCGATCCCGACCGACGCGTGCTCCCACACCGACTTCACGATCCACGGCCCGCCGCGCGCCGACGCGGTGACGAGCTCGGGCGTCGGCAGCCCCGCGTCGACGAGCCGCCGCTTCGCGAGCAGTTTATTCGACGACAGGCGCTGCGCCGCGGCCGCGCAGCCGGTGAACGGCACGCCGAGCGCCTCGAGCAGCGTCGGCACGAGATGGATCAGCGCCGCCCGTCCGCCGAGCGACTCGACGAGGTTGAAGACGGCCGCGTCGCGCGCGGACGCGAGGCGGCGCTCGAGCGGCGCGAGGTCGAGCCCGACAGGCATCGTCTCGGCTTCGACGCCGAGCTCGGCCAGCGCGTCGGCGACGTGCGCCGCCTGCACGAGCGCGTCCTGCACGTCCGGCGCACCGTCGGCTGCGCGCTCGTCGTACAGCACGAGCACGCGGCGGAACGGTATCGGCGACGGCTCGCGACTAACGAAAGGTGTCGGACGCGCCGTTTCGCTACGCGGCATCGGCGCGGCCCGCGCCCGTGCGCTCGCGGGCGCATTCGACGATCGCGCCGATCAGGCTGCGATAGTCGATGCCGGCGAGCTCCGCCATGATCGGCAAATCGGAGTGGCCCGGCGTGAGCCCCGCGAGCGGATTGATCTCGAGCATCTGCGGCGCGCCGTGCTCGTCGAGCCGCACGTCGACGCGGCCTGCGTCGCGGCAGCCGAGGCAGCGCCATGCGGCCAGCGCGACCTGCTCGACGTCTGCCCGGAGCGCCCCCGTCTCGAGCAGCCGGTACTCGACGAGCTCGCGCCAGTGCGCCTTGTTGCGGTACGAGTAGACACCCTCGTCCGCGCCGGCGCGGAGCCGCACCTCGAGCGTCGCGAGCGCGCGCGCGCCGGTGCCCGTGCCGAGGATGCCGACCGTGAACTCGCGCCCGGGCAGGAACCGCTCGACGAGCACCGGCTGACGATGCTCGCGCAGCAGCGCCGCGCACGTCGACACGAGCTCTGCCTTCGAGCGCACGAGCGAAGCGGCCGTGATGCCCTTGCTCGTGCCCTCGGCGACCGGCTTCACGAAGAGCGGCGGCTCGAGCGCGACCGCGGCCGCTTCCTCAGGCGACGACACGAGCGCGAAGTCCGGCGTCGGCACGCCGCAGCCGCGCGCGACGTGCTTCGCCATCGCCTTGTGCAGCGTCAGCGCGCAGACGAGCGGATCGGAGAACGTGTACGGCACGCCGTACGCGTCGAGCAGCGCCGGGACCTGCGACTCGCGGCCGAAGCCTTCGACGCCCTCCGCGATGTTGAACACGAGGTCCCAGCGCTCGCCGGCGACGAGCCGCTCGGCGAGCGCGCGCACGTGACCGATCCGGACGCATTCGTGGCCGAGCGCCGCGAGCGCGCCGGCGATCGCGTCGATCGTCTCGATCGAGTCGAACTCGGCGACGTCGGCTTCGGTGAAACCGCGCTCGAGATAGTCGTCCTTGAGGTCGTACGTCAGGCCGATCAGCATGCTTGCGGCAACCTCGCGCCGAGCGTCCCTTCCGGGTCCGGATACCGGCACGTGTCGCCCTTGTAGTTGCGCAGCAGCAGGTCGTCCCCGTCGCGCCCGATCACCGCGTCCGGCAAGAGCGCGACCTTGCCGCCTCCGGCCGGCGCATCGACGACGTAGGTCGGCACCGCGTATCCGGTCGTGAAGCCGCGCAGCCCGCTGATCAGCTCGATGCCGCGGTCGACGCTCGTTCTGAAGTGGCTCGAGCCACGGATCGGATCGCACTGATAGAGGTAGTACGGCCGCACGCGGATCTTCAGGAGCCCCTGGAACAGCTTCTTCAGCGTCTCGAGATCGTCGTTGACGCCCTTGAGCAGCACCGTCTGACTGCCGAGCGGGATGCCGGCGTCCGCGAGCCGGCCGCACGCCTCGGCGACCTCGGGCGTCAGCTCGTCCGGGTGCGTGAAGTGCAGGCTCATCCAGAGCGGGTGGTACTTGCGCAGCATCCGCGTCAGCGTCGGCGTCACGCGCATCGGCTGCACGACCGGCTGCTTCGAGCCGATCCGGATGAACTCGACGTGCGGGATCGCACGCAGCGCCGAGATCACGTACTCGAGCCGCTCCTCGTCGAGGCTCAACGGATCGCCGCCCGAGATCAGCACGTCGCGCACGGCGGGCGTCGCGCGGATGTACTCGATCGCGCGATCGACGTCCGCCTTCTTCAGCGCGCGCTCGCCGCTCGCGCCGACGAGCCGCGCCCGCGTGCAGTAGCGGCAGTAGACCGAGCAGAAATTCGTCACGAGCAGCAGGACGCGGTCGGGGTAGCGATGCACGAGGCCGGGGACCGGGCTCGTGCCGTCCTCGCCGAGCGGATCGTCCTCCTCGCCCGGCGCGATCTCGAACTCGCCGAGCGTCGGCACGACCGTGCGGCGCAGCGGCTGGTTCGGGTCCTCTGGATCGACGAGGCTCATGTAGTACGGCGTGATGCCGGCCGGCAACGGCCCTTCGTGGCGGCGAATCGCTTCGCGCTCGCCGTCCGTCAACCGGAGCATGCGCTCGAGCTGCTCGAGGCTGCGGATCCGGTTACGGTTCTGCCAGCGCCAGTCGTTCCACTCGGAGCTCTTGACGGTGGGGAAGAAGCGCTTGCGAAACGCATTGCTCTTCGGACCGATCACGAGACGCGGACGCGGCACGGAGACGAGTCGCGGCGCGGCGTTCGCAACGTGATCGGGAAGGGAACTGGTTTTGGGAGTGGGAGCTTTGCGTTCGGCGAGCGCCGAACTTGGAGGTTCTTCCTCCAGAGACAGCAGCTTGTTCACCTGCGTCCGTGTCCCGGGCCGGGCGGCCCATTGGGTGCTGTCTACCGAGGCACTGCCGTTTCCGTGACCTCGGTCTGGCAGACCATCTGCCTGCGAAAACGCCGTAAATATAGAACTCCGTAATAGGAATGCAAGCGGATTTTTCGTCGTCGGCGAGCGACGGTTCGTTTCCGCTTTCGAACCTGAGACGCCGCTCACAAAGCCCCCGAAAATGTGTCAGACACCTTCTTGGGGTCAGAGCCCATTTTTCATTCGGCGACCCATCGAGCCAGACGACGTCGAGCGAAAAATGGGCTCTGACCCCAAAAAGGTGTCTGACACGATTTTCCGAACAGTGCCGCGCGGCCGACGGCAATTCGAGCGTAGAATGCGACTGGTGTTTGGAGGTTCACGATGAGCAAGACCGCAACCTTGAGCTACGACGGCAACAGCGTCGAGCTGCCCCTCGTCGTCGGCACGGAGAACGAGACCGCCGTAGACATCACGTCGCTTCGCTCGCGCACGGGGCTCATCACCCTCGACAGCGGCTACGCGAACACGGGCGCCTGCAAGAGCTCGATCACGTTCATCGACGGCGACCGGGGCATCCTGCGCTACCGCGGCTACCCGATCGAGGAGCTCGCCGTGAAGTCGACCTTCGTCGAGACGGCCTACCTCCTGATCTTCGGCGAGCTGCCGACCGCGTCGCAGCTGAAGGACTTCCGCGCGCTGCTCGTCGAGCATGAGCTGATCCACGAGGACATGCGCCATCACTTCGACGGCTTCCCGCCGACATCGCCGCCGATGGCGATCCTGTCCGCCATGATCAACGCGCTCGGCTGCTTCCAGCCGGCGTTCATGCAGCCCGAGGACAGCGACCACTTCATGGAGCCCGCCGCCCGGCTGATGAGCAAAGTGCGGACGATCGCCGCGGCGAGCTACCGGAAGTCGATCGGCAAGCCGATCAACTATCCGCGACCGGACCTGCGCTACACGGCGAACTTCCTGCACATGCTGTTCTCGCACCCGCACAAGCTGTACGAGCCCGACGACGTCGTCGTCGACGCGCTCGACCGGCTGCTGCTGCTCCATGCGGACCACGAGCAGAACTGCTCGACGTCGACGGTCCGGATGGTCGGCTCGTCGCAGGCGAACCTCTACGCATCGGTCGCCGCAGGCGTCTGCGCGCTCTGGGGGCCGCTGCACGGCGGCGCGAACGTCGCCGTCATCGAGATGCTGACGCGGCTGCTCGAGAGCGGCGAGAAGCTCGAGAAGTTCGTCGACCGGGTCAAGAACCGCGACTCGGGCGTCCGGCTCATGGGCTTCGGCCATCGCGTCTACAAGAACTTCGATCCGCGCGCGAAGATCATCAAGGCCGCCTGCGACGCGCTGCTCGAGAAGCTCGGCATCCGCGACCCGCTGCTCGACCTCGCCCTCCGGCTCGAGGAGGTCGCGCTGTCGGATCCCTACTTCATCGAGCGGAAGCTCTATCCGAACGTCGACTACTACAGCGGGATCATCATGCGGGCGATCGGCATCCCGACGAACATGTTCACGGTGATCTTCGCGATCGGGCGCCTGCCCGGCTGGATCGCGCACTGGCGCGAGGTCCGTATCGGCGACTCGCGGATCGACCGCCCGCGGCAGGTGTACGTCGGGCCGACGGAGCGGGCGTACGTGCCGATCGCCGAGCGGGGTTGACGCAACCCAAAGCGGCGGCGCAACGCGAGGATCACTCCTTCAGCGTGTGATCGGGGTTCTCCGGCCGGCAGCCGAACGGCTCGATCGTCAGATTGCTCGGCGCGTACTCGGCGACCGCCGTGTCGAACGGCCGCGTGAAGAACTTCGGATCGTCGTGATCGATGCTGACGACGAGCCGCTGCCTCTCGGCGTCGAACCGAATGCGCTCGACGGTCGTCAATGCATCGGAGTGCAGGAGGCCTCGGGTCGGCTGCCCCGGCCGCTCTACGTACTGATTGAGGACGCCCTCGGCGTAATTCGCCGTCTCGACGACCAGCGTGTCGCCTTCGAAACGGCCGATCGAGTGGCCGAGCGTCGTGCGCGGACCGTCCGCGGGGTGCTCGGTCTGGTCGAGATGCACGATCCGCTCGACGTCCATCCATTCGTGTCGCAGGATCACGAGGTCGCCGTCGCGGACGATCTCGAGCGGCGTGCCGGGCGCGAACCAGACACGCCTTATCGCGACGGGATCGCAGCGAAACGTCGGGTCGTCGACGAACGGATCGTACGCCGCGACGGCCGCCTCCCCCGCCGGCGTCAGGTAGTCCATCATCGGCTGCGGGCCGCTCGTCGGGCGGTTAGCCGGAACGAGGAGCCACGTGCCGTAGATGTCGTGCCGCTCCGCCAGCGGGCGCGCGTCGGCCGTCGAGCGAGCGCCGGCCCCCGGCCCGTTCACGTTCAGCACGCGGCCGTCTGCGAGCTCGACCGTGTTGAAGAAGCACATGTAAGGATCGCGGCGCGCCTGCGAGCCGGTCACGGTGATGCGCTCGCCCGGCGCGAGCATGGAGCGGTGGATGCCGTTCCGCTCGAGCTGCGTGACCCCGTGCGACTCGCAGACGTACTCGCGCGTGAGGCCGTTCTCGTCGACGGCTTCGATGTGGACGTACGCATGCGGGTTGCGCGGCTCGAACTCGATCACGGTCCCGCTGATGACGACGGGCTTCTCCGCATCGAAGTGCGGCGCGAAGCTGTGGTGGGCGGCCGCGGTGGATGCGGCCGAGATGCCTAAGACGTAGCCGAGCCCGACGACGACGCGAGATTGCATGTCTCCCCTCCTTTGCTCGAAACGGCCACCTCGCCCTACTCGCTCCTGACCCGCCGCAGGATCTGCCACTCGCCGTTGCGCTTCACGAGCTCGTCCTCGTAGCGGCCGATCGCCGAGATGTGAATGTCGACGTTCGTCTTCATGACGACCATCCACGTCGACTTATGCCGCGCCGTATCCTCGTCGACGATCTCGATCAGCGAATCGCTGTTGCGGTTGTAGCGGCGAAGGCTCGCCGGGTCGTAGCTCAGCGTGGCGGGATCGGTGTTCCGTTGGCGCTCCAGGCGATCGGTGATGATCGTGCGGATGTCGTCGCGCCCCACGTACCGCATCTTCTGGTAGCCGAAGACCGGCCCTTCTCCGGTCAGCTCGTACACAGCGTCCTCGGCGAACGCGTTGGCGAAGAGATCCGGATCGCCGAGCTCGAAGCCGAGATTCGCGCGCGCGAGCACCTGCTCGATCGCTTCGCGGTCCGACAGGCGCGTTGCGCCGTGACGGAACGGGAGGTCGCCGTACGCGATGCGATCGCCTTGGAACGTGCCGAGCCAGAACCGGCCGTCGTGCGTCAGGACCATCGTCGCGTTGCTGAAGACCGGCGTCGCCGGCGTGTCGACGACGACCTCGTACTCCATCGTCGCCGGGTCGATCGCGATCCCGAACGTGCCGCGAGGACACGTGGCGAGCCGCTCGAGATCGTGCTGCGGTCCCGGCTTGCCGCCGCACTCGGGCACGTCGTTCTTCATGCCGGCCGTCAGCAGGCGACCGGCGCCATCGAAATGGACGTTGTCCGGCGTGAACGGCAGAGGCTGCGTCGTCCGGAGCTGCCGCGCGGGCTTCGTGTTCGAGAACGCGACGACCGTCTGGAAGCCCGACGAGACGACGTAGATTTCCTTGCCGTCCGGCGACACCTCGATGCCGTTGTTGCCCGGCAGCTCCGTGCCTTCGATCCGCGTGAAGCCCGGATCGCCGGGCGACCACTCGAGGACGACGCCGGTCGGCCGCATCGCGACCGAGTCCGCGAACGTTCGGCCCGGCAGGATCAGCACGGTCGCGACGAGCGATCCGTCCGCGAGCGACGCGACGCTGTTCGCGGCGAGCCCGTCGGGCAGGCGCACGCAGCCCTTCCAGGTCACCGTCGGCCGCTCGCCGGTCGCGTCGACGTCGAAGACCTCGATCGACTCGCGCTCGCCGTGCATCACGGCATACAGCGTCGAGTGACCGCCGCTGCCGGGCCGAAGGTTCAGGCCGTGCGCGTTGAAGCGCGCGGGATCGGGCGGCTCGGTGCAGTCCGGATACATCGGATCGTGCGCCGCGCGCGGCCGCTCGCCCGGATAAAGCGGGCTCCACGTTGCGTTGTCGGCATCGACGAGCGCGAGCCCCGCGCCTTCCGCCATCGAGCTCGCGATGATGAAGTCCGTGCCCGGAACGAGCACGAGGTCTTCCGGGTTCTGCAGACCGCAGACGAACTCTTGACCTGCCGCCGGCGCGCAGCCCGCGTCGGACGACTGGCCGAAGGCCGGCAGCGATGCGGCGGCCAGGATGGACAAGAGAGCGAGCCTCGTCATGCCGGATCCTCCCCTGCGTTGAAGCGCCCCGGAGGCCATTATTCACGAAGTGCGGCAAGCAAGCACGAGGCGCCGCCGACTGCAGCACGGAATGGTCGTATCATGCGGCTCGATCTTCCCGCGGGAATAATGAGATAGGTCAAGGACGAGCCGATGCGCATCCTGATGATCTCCGCGGAGTACGCTCCGCTCGCGAAGACGGGCGGCCTCGCGGACGCCCTCGCCGGACTCTCGGACGCGCTCTCGCGCCGGGGGCACGATGTCCGCGCGTTGCTGCCGGGGTACGGGCGGCCTCTGCCGCCGGGCTACGTCGGGTCGCGTGCCGAGCGGATCGCCGGGGTCGAGCTGCGGGTCGCTCAACGTACCGAAGGCGGGCCGACCCTCTTCGTCGTCGAGTCCGACGAGATCGGCCGCGACGGCCGGATTTACCTCGGAGACGACCGTGACGGCGCGCGCTTCTGGCGGTTCAGCCGCGCGGCGCTCGATGTCGTTGCCGCGCTCGACTGGCACCCGGACGTGCTCCATTGTCACGACTGGCACGCCTCGCTCGTCCCCGCGCTCGCGCGCCGTTCGACGCTCGCGGCGACGCCCTCCGTGCTGACGCTGCACAACGCGGGCTACCAGGGCACGTTCGCGCGCGGCGTGCTGCCCGAGGACGCGCAGTCAGCGATCGCCGCGCTCGAGGACGACGCGTCCCGCGCCCGCGACTGGGTCCGCTTCCTCGAGCTCGGCATCCGGCATGCGAGCATCGTGACGACCGTGAGCCCAGGCTACGCACGCGAGCTTCGCACGCCGGAGCTCGGCATGGGCCTGGATGGACTGCTGCGCAAGCGCGGCGACGACTTCGTCGGCATCCTGAACGGCGTCGACTACTCGCTGTGGGATCCGGAGTCGGACCCGTACCTCTCGACGCGCTTCACGCGGAGCGATTCGTCGGGCAAGCGACGCGTGAAGCTCGAGCTCTGCGGCGAGCTCGGTCTGGTCGACGATGCCCCGCTCGTCGGCGCGGTCTCGCGTCTCGTCGAGCAGAAGGGCATCGATCTCCTCGTCGCCGCGCTGCCGGAGCTGCTCGGGCGCACGCGCGCACGTTTCGCGATCCTCGGCAGCGGGGAGGCGTGGCTCGAGGCGACCCTGGCGGGGCTCGCGGCATCGCATCGGGAGCGGCTCGCGTTCCGCTCCGGATACGACGAGGCGCTCGCGCATCGGATCATCGCGGGCAGCGATCTGCTCGTGATGCCGTCACGCTACGAGCCGTGCGGCCTGACGCAGCTCTATGCGATGCGCTACGGCACGATCCCGGTCGTGCGCAAGACCGGCGGGCTTGCCGATACAGTTTCGCATTTCGATTCGGCGACGGGCAAAGGCACGGGGTGCGTGTTCGAGCATGCCGATGCGCAGGGGCTGATCTGGGGGCTCACGACCGCGCTCGGGTGGTACGAGGACGAAGGCGTGTGGCGGCGAGTGGTGGCCAACGCGCTGCAGGTCGACTTCTCGTGGACGCGACAGAGCGCTGAGTATGAGGCTCTGTATCGACGCTCGAGCTAGCTTGTCGATTTTCCGACGTTTGGCTGTGTCCTGACTCGGCTTTGGATTCCACGTCAGCGGATCCAACACCAGGTCATCGTCGCGCCTGGCCTCCCGACCCACCGTTGGCACCCATCTTGCTGCGCTTCGTGATCGCACACTCGGGACGCGGAGCCGCAAGGCCGGCGTCAAGGATTGACAGCATGGACTCGCAGCACGAAATCTCGGAAGCAATCGAAGCGACGACGCGAAGCCAGGAGACGCACTCCCACCGGCGACTACGCATGAGCCCACTTGCGTCCGCCGCGTTCCTCGCGATGGGCATCATCGCCTGCAGCATGGTCGTCCAAACGAGCAACGCTCAGCAGCCTGAGCCCTCGGGCGCGGAGCCTGACCGCGGAGACATCGACATCGGTGCCCGCTCCACCGAATCGGGTAACGCGGAGCGCAACGAAGCCGCCGCTCGAGCAAATCAAGAATCCAGCCAGAGCTCGGACAGGACGCAGGATCTCGAATCCGCCGCCGGCGAAGCGGAAACTGGAATTGCCGCCGCCGGTTCTCGCGGCACCGTGAGCGCGACGGCGACGATCGAGCCCGTCGGCGGCGGCCAGGCTCGAGGCGAGGCGTCGTTCGTCGAGACCGAGGAAGGTCTAGAGATCGTCGTCACGATGTCCGGGCTCGAGCCCGGCGAGCACGGCATTCACATCCACGAGAACGGCGATTGCTCGGGACCGGCGGCCGAAGCGGCCGGCCACCATTTCAACCCGGACGACTCGCCGCACGGCGCGCCGACCAACGATGCGTCCACTCGGCACGCCGGCGATCTCGGGAACATCATGGCCGACGAGTCAGGTGAGGCCGAGCTCGGCATGACCGACGACATCCTGACGGTCGAGGGCGAGCGCGGCGTCGCCGGTAAGGCGATCGTCGTGCATTCAGGTGAGGACGACCTGATGTCGCAGCCATCGGGCGAGTCGGGGGATCCGGTTGCGTGCGGGGTGATCGAGACGAGTGCGCGGGGCTGATCGGGCGACCAACGTGTCAGACACCATTTTTCGAAGAAAAATGGTGTCTGACACATCCGCGAAACGACACTAGGCGAGGCGGGCGGTGCGCTCGGCGCGCCGTCGTGCGTCGATCGCGATCTCAGGCGCGACGTCGCGCCACGCGAAGCGCCAGCGCCAGTTGCCTTCCGTCGAGCCCGGCCGGTTCATCCTCGCTTCGCTGCCGAGCGCGAGCAAGTCCTGCATCGGCACGACGGCAAGCTGCGCCGGCGACGCGTACACGGTGTCGATGAACGCGTCGGGCATCTTTGGATCGCCGCCGAACGCCTGCCGCACCCGCGCACGCGTGACCTCGTCGATGCGCGCGTACCAGCCGACGGCCGTGTCGTTGTCGTGCGTGCCGGTGTAGACGACCTGATTGTGCCGATGACTCGCGGGCACGTGCGGATTGTCCGGCAAGCCGTCGAACGCGAACTGCAGCACGACCATCCCCGGCAAGGCGAAGCGGTCGCGCAGCGCGCGTACCTCGTCCGTGATGAGTCCCAGATCCTCGGCGACGAGCGGAACGTCGCCGAGCCGCGCCTTCAGCGTCTCGAGCAGCTTGTCGCCGGGGGCCTTTTCCCAGTGCCCCTCGCGCGCGGTCGCGGCCGCGGCCGGCACCTCCCAGTACGACTCGAGCGCGCGAAAGTGATCGATGCGCAAGAGATCGAAACGCGTGAGCTCGTGCTCGAGCCGCCGCATCCACCAGTCGAAGCCCGAGCGCTCGTGCGCCGGCCAGTCATAGAGCGGATTGCCCCAGAGCTGGCCGTCCTCGTTGAAATAGTCGGGCGGCACGCCGGCGACCGCCGTGGGCCGCCCCTGCTCGTCGACCTGGAAGAGCTCGGGCTCCCACCACACCTCGACGCTGTCGACGTGCACGTAGAACGGCATGTCCCCGAAGAGGCGCACGCCACGCACGTTTGCGTAGTGCTTCAACGAAGACCACGAGAGGTCGAACAGATACTGCTGGAACGCGATCGAGCGAAGCCGCTCGCGCTCGGCGGCGACGAGCTTCGGCAGCCCGGGGGACCTGCGTCGCCGCACCTCCGTCGGCCACGCCCACCACGGCGCGCCGTCATGCCGCGCGCGCAGCAGCTCGAACAGCGCATACGGCAAGAGCCACCTGCGCTCGCGCCACACGAACGCGGCGAACCGGTGCCGCTGCTCGCGGCTCGCGTGATCGCGAAAGGACCGATACGCGTCGAGCGGCGCCGCATGCACGGCGTCGAACGCCATGCGCTCCGGCAGCTCGCCGAGCTCCGCGAGGCGTGCCGGATCGAGCAGCAGGACGTCGCCTGCGAACGCCGAGCGCAGCGTATACGGCGAGCCGTGAAGATCGGGCGGCCCGAGCGGCAGCGTCTGCCACACGCTGAAGCCGCCGTCGACGAGCCAGTCCACGAAGCGGAGCGCATCGTTACCGAGCGTGCCGCGCGGCCCGGGGCCGGGCAACGACGTCGGATGCAGCAGAACGCCCGCGCGACGGCGGGCGAGGACGTCGCTCATCGGTTCGATCCAGGCTCCTTGCCTTACTAACCTTTGCTCCCGCCGCGCTGCCCGCCGAGCATGTCGCGCGTGACGAGGACCACGCCCTGCTCGCTCACGTAGAACCGGCGCCGATCCGCGTCGCGGTCGAGGCCGATCACCGTGCCGTCCGGGACGACCGTATCCTCGTCGATGATGGCCCGCTCGATGTGGCAGTCGCGCCCGATCGACACGTTCGGCAGCACGACGGAGCGATACACGAGCGAGCGCTCCGCGACTCTGACGTTGAAAAACAGCAGCGACTCGCGGACGGTCGCACCCGAGACGATACAGCCGCCCGATACCATCGAGTTGATCGCGGCGCCCCGCCGCCCGTCCTCGTCGAGCACGAACTTCGCGCTCGGCACCTGCTCCTGATAGGTCCAAATCGGCCACGCGTCGTCGTAGAGATTGAGCTCGGGGTTCACGTGCACGAGCTCCATGTTCGCGTGGTAGTACGCGTCCACTGTGCCGACGTCGCGCCAGTACGCCTGCGCCTTCGTCTCGATGTCCTGGAACGGATACGCGAACACGCGCGCATCCTTCAGCGCGTCCGGGATCACGTCGCGGCCGAAGTCGTGGCGGGTGTCCTCGCGCCTCGCGTTGCGCTCGAGCCGCTCGCGCAGGAACCGAGGCTCGACGACGTAGATGCCCATCGAAGCGAGCGCGATGCCCTCGCGGCCCGGCATCGAGCGCGGCTTCGCCGGCTTCTCGTCGAAGCCGATCACGCGATGCGACGAATCGACGCTCATCACGCCGAACTCGTGCGCCTCGGACACCGGCACCTGCACGCCGCCGATCGTGATGTCGGCCCGGCTCTCCTTGTGGAACGCGATCAGCGGCCCGTAATCCATCTTGTAGACGTGATCGCCGGCGAGCACGAGCACGGTCTCCGGACGGTACTGCTCGATGAAGTCGAGATTCTGATAGACCGCGTCCGCGGTGCCGCGGTACCAGTATTCCCCGTGCTGCTGCTGCGCCGGGACGATGTCGATGAACTCGCCGAGCTCGCCGTGCAGATAGCCCCAGCCGCGGCGCACGTGCTGGATCAGGGACTGGGCCTTGTACTGCGTGAGGATCAGGATCTGCCGGATCCCCGAGTTCACGCAGTTCGACAGCGTGAAGTCGATGATCCGGTACTTGCCGCCGAACGGCGTCGCGGGCTTCGCGCGGTTGTCCGTCATGTGCATCAGACGTTGACCGCGGCCGCCCGCCATGATGACCGCCATCGTGCGGCGCGTGAGCTGACTCACGACGCGATGCACGATGGGGCGCTTCATCTTGCCGAGGCTCCGTCCATCGTCTCGAGTATATTGGGCGCTGCGACGGGCGTCGACGCGGACGAAACGGAGTCCGAGAGCGTCGCGCTCATCCCGCTTTGCGGCCGCGCACGCTCGCGGCGTAGGCTTCGAGCGCGGCGAGCGCGGCGTCGATCTCCGCGCGATCGAGCCGCCGCGACTCGCCGGGCGCCAGCCCTTCGACGCTGAACGGCCCGACCGACCAGCGCACGAGCCGCAGCGTCGGCAAGCCGACGGCGGCCGTCATCCGGCGGACCTGCCGGTTCCGCCCCTCCCTGATCGCGAGACGAATCCACGACGTCGGGATCGCCTTGCGGTAGCGGATCGGCGGATCGCGCGGCCACAGCCAGTCGGGCTCGCCGACGCGCTCCGCGCGCGCGGGGAGCGTCGGTCCGTCGCGCAGCACGACGCCGCGCGCGAGCCGCGCGAGCGCGTCGTCGCCAGCCTCGCCTTCGACCTGCGCGAAGTACACCTTCTCGGTCTTCCATCTCGGATCGGCGAGCCGCGCCTGCAGCGCGCCCGAATCGGTCAGGACGAGCAGGCCCTCGCTGTCGTAGTCAAGGCGTCCCGCCGGGCGCATCCGCGGCGCGTCGACGTAGTCGGCGAGGCACGCCTTGCCGTCGCTGCTCGTGAACTGACTCAGCACGCGGAACGGCTTGTTGAGCAGCAGCACGGCCGGCGGACGGCGTGGTCCGCTCCGGGCACGGGTCTGAACCGCGCTCCTCGCATGAGCCTTGAGCCCGCTCCGTGCCCGGGGCCCGCGCACGCGGCTACGCCTCCTCGAACACGGCGATCGCACGGCCCGCGAGCGCGTACGCGGGCTGCGTATGGAGCGGCGCCTCGCTGGGCGTCAGGATGTCGTCGGGCGGCGGCTGCGCGGTATCGACGACGCGCCACCAGGCACCTTCCGGCAGCGGCAGCGCGCGCACCTCACCGGTCATGTTGATCATGACGTGCAGCGCCGGCTCGCCGTCCTCGAGCCCCGCGAGCGTGAAGCACAGGATGCGCGCGTCGGGGTCGTCCCATCGCGGCGGCGCGAGCGTGTCGCCGTACCAGCGGATGCCGCCGCGGCCCGTCGCGTTCGGATCGATGAAGCGCGTGCGGCGCAGGCTCCTATGGCGCTTCCGCAGCGCGATCATCTCGCGCGTGAAGCGCACCATCGCGTCGCGCGCGGGATCGCTCCTCCAGTCGATCCAGCTCGTATCGTTGTCCTGGCAGTACGCGTTGTTGTTGCCGCGCTGCGTGCGCAACCGCTCGTCGCCCGCGAGCAGCATCGGAATGCCCTGGCTCAGCAAGAGCAGCGCGATGAAGTTCCGGGCGCGCTGCGTGCGCAGCCGCTCGATCGCGGGGTCATCGGTCGGCCCTTCGACGCCCGAGTTCCAGCTGAAGTCGTGATTGCCGCCGTCGCGGTTGTCCTCGCCGTTCGCCTCGTTGTGCTTGCGGTCGTAGCTGACGAGGTCGTAGAGCGTGAAACCGTCGTGGCACGTGACGAAGTTGATGCTGTTCGTGGGCCGGCGGCCATTGCCGCCGTAGAGATCGCTGCTGCCGGTGATGCGGGTCGCGACGTCGCCGAGCAGGCCCGGATCGCCGCGCAGGAAGCGGCGCACCGTGTCGCGATAGAGGCCGTTCCACTCGAGCCACCTGAAGCCCGGGAAGTCGCCGACCTGATAGAGCCCGCCGGCGTCCCACGCCTCGGCGATCAGCTTCGCGCGCGCGAGCACGTCCGAGAACTCCATGGCCCAGAGCACCGGCGCGTGATACATCGGCTCGCCGTTCTCGCCACGCGACAGCACGCTCGCGAGGTCGAGGCGGAAGCCGTCGACGTGCATCTCGCGCACCCAGTGCTCGAGGCAGTTCAGCAGGAAGCGCGCGACGAGCGGATGGTTCGCGTTGATCGTGTTGCCGCAGCCCGTGAAGTCGCGATAGCGGCTCCGGTCGGCGGGATCGAGATGGTAGAAGAACTCGTTGCCGAAGCCCTTGAACGAGATGACGGGGCCGTCCTCGCCGCCTTCGGCCGTGTGGTTCAGCACGACGTCGAGGATCACGCCGATGCCGGCGCGGTGCAGCGCCTTCACGAGGTCGCGAAACTCGCTGCGCACGTCGTCGCCGGCCGCGTAGTGCGGATGCGGCGCGAAGAAGCCGTACGGGCTGTAGCCCCAGTAGTTCACGTTGCCGCGCGCCGCGGCGCCGGGCGGCACGTCCTGCCGGTCGAACGCCATCACCGGCAAGAGCTCGACGTCCGTGATACCGAGCGACTTCAGGTACGGAATCTTCTCGATCAGGCCGCGGAACGTGCCGGGCGCCGCGACGCCCGACGACGGATGCCGCGTGAAGCCGCGCACGTGCAGCTCGTAGATGATCGTGTTCTCGAGCGGGCGCTTCAGCGGCCGATCGCCCTCCCAGTCGTAGCCGTCGGCTGCGGCGATCCGGCCGCGGATCGCCGTCCTGCCGTGCCGGCGGTTCGCTTCGCGATCCCATAGCGCGTCGCTGACCTCGCGCGCCCACGGGTCGAGCAGCTCCCGGCCCGCGTCGAAGCGGAGCCCGTGCGCGGGATCGTTCGGACCGTCGACGCGCCACGTGTAGTAGAGACCGGGCGTCGCGCCGTGCACGAAGACGTGCCAGAAGAAGAAGGTGCGGTGGATGTCCGGATCGAGGTCGATCACGGCGAGCGGCTCGGCCGACGTCGCGTCCTCGTAAAGCACGAGCGAGACCGCGGTCGCATGCCGGCTGAACAGCGAGAAGTTCACGCCGCCGTCTCGCGGATGGGCGCCTCCCGGGAGCCGCTTGCCGGGGCTCGTAACGAAATGCCGACGCATTCAGGTCGAAACCATCGTAGGCGCGCGGCCATGGGCGGGGCCGCGGCCGACGCCGCGCCGCTCGCGCCGCTTCGCGCGTGCTGCGCTCACAGCCACTTCATCAGCCCCAGCTCGTACGGGTGCGAGAGCGCGGGATGGCGCGGCACCGCGCGGATCTCGAAGCTGAGCGCGCCGGCCCACGGCGGCTGATACTCGAGCCGGTAACGGCAGACGTCGTCGTGCTGCTCCTGCGGCTCGAACGCCCAGATCGCGGCGGTCTCGTTGCCGATGTACGTGAGCCAGCCTTGGGGCCGCCGGTTGTCGGAGTAGGCCTGCACCGGAACGGTGAGCTCCGAGCAGAGATTGCGATGCAGCACGCATTCGACGCGGACGTCGTCGGGATGAAGGCCGTTCAGCGTCACGTCGACCTCGAGCCTCACGTGGTCGCCGTACGCGAGCACTTCGGGCGCGCCGCCGACCGCCTGCAGCCGGATGCCGGGCCAGCGGGCCCGGACGCGGGCCTTCCAGTCCGCGAGCTCGCGCGCGCCGCTATAGCCGTCGGCGCGCACTTGGCGGCCGTGCGCGGCGGCGGGACCGTAGAAGAGCCGCGCGTAATCGTGCAGCACGCGGATGCTGTTGAAGCGCGGCAGCACCGACGACATCGATCGCTTGCACTTCTCGACCCATCCCGGCGAATAGCCGAGCTTCGGATCACGCGCGTAGTAGAGCGGGATCACCTCGTCCTGCAGGATCTCGTACAGCGTGATCGCGTCCTGCCGGTCGCGCTCGCTCGCGTCCTCTTGATTCACGGAAGGCGGGATCGCCCAGCCGTTCTCGCCGTCGTAGCCTTCGGCCCACCAGCCGTCGAGCACGCTCAGGTTGATCGTGCCGTTGATCGCCGCCTTCATGCCGGACGTCCCGCTCGCCTCGAACGGATAGATCGGATTGTTGAGCCACACGTCGACGCCGGACACGAGCGAGCGGCTCACGCCCGTGTCGTAGCCTTCGAGCAGCAGGACCCGGCCGAGGAACGGCGGCTGGTTCGAGATCCGGTGGATCTCGCGCATCATCCACTGCCCGGGTTCGTCGGCCGGATGCGCCTTCCCGGCGAAGATGAAGAGCACGGGCCTGTCCGGGTCGGAGACGAGCGTCTCGAGCCATTCGAGGTCGTTGAAGAGGAGCGTCGCGCGCTTGTAGGTCGCGAAACGCCGCGCGAAGCCGATCGTCAGGACGTTCGGGTTATCCGGATCGACGAGCTGCGAAAGCCGATGGATGTGCGCCTCGCTCAGCCCGTTGCGCGTGTGCTGCAACGCTAAGCGCTTGCGGACGACCGAGAGCATCTCGCTCTTCACGCGCTGATTCGTGTACCAGAAGCGCTCGTCCGGAATGTCGAGGATCCGCTCCATCAGCGAGCGGTCCATCATCCGCTGCTGCCAGCCGGGTCCGAGATGCTGGTCGAGCAGATCGACCCAGGCCTGGCGCATGAAGCTCTGCACGTGCACGCCGTTCGTCACGTAGCCGACCGGATTCTCGAGCGGCGGCACCTCGGGCCACGCGTCGCGGCAGAGCTCGGACGAGACCGCGCCGTGGATCCGGCTCACGCCGTTCACCGCGCGTGACCCCGAGAGCGCGAGCCGCGTCATGTTGAACTCGGAGTCCGCCCCGCTCTGGCCGAGCGCGAGCACTTCCTGCGGCGGAACGCCGAACTCCCCGAAATAGCCTTGAAAATGGCGGGCGACGAGATCCATCGAGAACGCGTCGTGTCCTGCCGCGACCGGCGTATGCGTCGTGAAGATCGTGTCGGCCGCAACCGCCTCGAGCGCCGCGCGAAACGGTATGCCGGACACCGTGAGCTCGCGAATGCGCTCGAGGATCATGAACGCCGCATGACCTTCGTTGATGTGCCAGACGGTCGGCGAGTAGCCGAGCGCGCGCAGCGCGCGTACGCCGCCGATGCCGAGCACGGACTCCTGCTGCAGCCGCATCCCGCGGTCGCCGCCGTAGAGCTGATGCGTGATGCGCCGATCCGACTCGACGTTCTCCGGCACGTCGGTGTCGAGGAGCAGGATCGGCACGCGGCCGACGTCCGCGCGCCACACCCGCGCGACGATTGTTCGATCGGGAAAAGGACAGGTCACGAAGACGTCTTCGCCGGCCGCGTTTTGCGCGGGCCGCAGCGGCGTGTGCTGCGGATCGATGTGGATGTACTCGGGAATCTGCTGGCCGTTCCGGTCGATCCGCTGATTGAAGTAGCCCTGGCGATAGAGCAGCCCGACGGCAATGAAAGGCAGGCGCAGGTCGCTCGCGGTCTTGCAGTGATCGCCGGCGAGAATGCCGAGGCCGCCCGAGTAGATCGGGAAGCTTTCGTGGAAGCCGTACTCTGCGCAGAAGTACGCGATCAGGTCGTCCTCGCCGATTCCGGCCGACTTGTACGGCTGAGGTCCCTGCTCGACGTACGCGTCGAACTCCGTCATGACCTTGCGGTACGCGCTGACGAAGTGCTCGTCGTCGGCCGCCTGGTCGAGGATCGCCTGGTCGACGCAGCGCAGGAACAGCTTCGGGTTGTTGTCGGTTCGACGCCACAACGACTGGTCGAGCCGGCTGAAAAGCCAGCGTGCTGCCGGATGCCAGCTGAACCAGAAGTTCGACGCGAGCGCCTCGAGACGCGCGATCGGCTCGGGCAGACGCGGGTGAACTTGCAGCGGGAAAATCATGTTTCTCATGCGTCGGTTCCATCCAAGCGGGCAAGCCGCGCGAGCATGGACGGGCTCGCGCCGCCGTGCTGCACGGCAGCGAGGACGCCGGCCAGGGCTGCCGGCAAGCAACATGCGGGCCACGGGAGAGCCTCTGTGCCCTGCCCGGCCCGGCAACGCTGTTAGATTAACCCATCGACGCGGCGGGCGAGATGCGAATCAGCTACATGTCGGCGCCCGCACCGATCCGGAGGAAGACCTATGCCTGTCGTAGACGTGCACACGCACATGCTGACGCACGAGTATCTCGATCTGCTCGAGACTCACGGCGCGCCGAAGTATCGGATCGGCCGGAACGCTGCCGGCGAGCGCGTGATCAGCATGTGGAACATACCGTTCTTTACGCTGACGCCGCCGATGTGGGACTACGACCAGCGGATCCGCGACATGGATCGCGCGGGCGTCGACGTCGCGATCGTCTCGCTGACGTGTCCCAACGCGTACTTCGGCGATGCGGAGGTCAGCCTTCGCGCCGCCCGTCTCGTCAACGACTCGATGGCGGAGCAGCAGCGGCTGCGTCCCGATCGGATTCGCTGGCTCGCGTCGCTGCCGTGGCAGCACGAGCGGCTCGCGCTCGTCGAGCTCGAGCGCGCGCTCGGGTGCGGCGCGGTCGGCGTCATGGTCATCGCGAACATCGACGGCACGAGCCTCACCGATCCGCGCTTCGCGTCGATCTGGCGCGCGATCGACGAGCGCGCGCTGCCCGTGCTGCTGCATCCGGCGGCGCCGCAAGGCGTGCGCGAGATGGCCCTCGACGAGTACGGCCTCGTGCCGCCGGTCGGCTTCACGTACGACACGACGCTCGCCGTCGCGCGGATGATCCTCTCGGGGTTCTTCGACCGCTACCCGCGCGTCAGGCTGATTGCGTCGCACGGCGGCGGCACGTTGCCGTACATTGCGGCCCGTCTCGACCGTTGCCACGAGAAGATTCCGGCCGCGTCGGCCGCGATCGCCGAGCGTCCGAGCGAGTACCTGAAGAGGATCTGGTACGACGCCGTGCTCTACTCGCCGAGCGCGCTCGCGTTGTGCATCCAGGTCGCGGGCTCGGACGAGCGCGTGCTGTACGGCTCGGATTACCCGCACAACATCGGCGACATGGAAGGGTGTCTCGCGCGCGTCGATGCGCTGCCGGCTGCGTCCGCGCGGCGGATCCGCGGCGAGAACGCGGTCAGGCTGTTCGGCCTGTAATTGGGGGGAGAAAATTGTGTCAGACACCTTTTTTGGGGTCAGAGCCCTTTTTCGGCAACGGCCTCAGAAATTCGAGTGAGCCTTGGTCGAAAAAGGGCTCTGACCCCAAAAAAGGTGTCTGACACAATTTTCACTGCAAGTTCATTTGCGCGACTGTGCAGCCGACCGCAAAGATCGGAATCGGCGCATAGAACAAGAGCTCGCCGGTCGCGCCCTCGGTCGCGCCGGCGACCGCGATGAACGTGCGGATCTCGAAGCCGCCCTGGCCCGCGTCACGGAACGTGTCCGCGTCCGTGTACGAGGTCAGCGCTTCGCGGTCGTTCGCGAGGAAGCGCCGCAGGAACTCGCGGTCCCACTCCTCGTTGATCGTGCCCGAGTCCGGCGTCGCCGGCCAATGCGAGATGCCGCCCGTCCCGACGAGCGCGATCCGCTCGGGCTGGGCGTCGCACGCCTTGCGCAGCACGCGGCCGAACTGATACGCGCGCGCGAGCGGCGTCAGCGGCGGACCCTGGCAGTTCACGTTGACCGGGATGATCGGCAGGTCGTAGCGCGGCGTCAGGAAGTGAAGCGGCACCATGATGCCGTGATCGAACTTCCACTCCTCGGCATACGCGAGGTCGATCTCGCCGAGCATCGCCTCGATCAGCCTGCGCGACAGATCCTTGTTGCCCGGCACCTCAGTGCGCCGGATCGCGAGCCACTCCTCGTCCTCGATCGGCCCCTCGTACTGCTCGGCCATACCCATGCAGTACGCCGGCATGTTGTTCATGAAGAAGTTCGCGAAGTGCTCTGCCGCGACGACGATCAGCGCATCGGGCTTCGCCGCCTCGAGCCGCTGCCTCATCTCGTCGAGCTTCGCGTAGAACTCGTCGCGGACCGCAGGATCCGCGCGTCCCGCGCGCCCCGTGATGCCGGGCGCATGGCTGCAGACTCCGGCGAAGACGAGGCTCATGGGTTGCGGTCCTCGAGGAGCGTATACAGGCCCGCGCGCACGGGGCCGTGCTTCTTCACGCCCTCCTTCATCGCTGCGATGTACTCGTCCCAGCTCTGGCCGAGCAGCGCAGAGTAGTGCATCAATATTTGTCCGTTCACGCCCATCACGTACAGGAGCCCGATGTCTCCTTCCTCGATCGCGCGGCGCTCTTCGTCGGTGAGCACGTACTCGTCGAGAAGGTCGTCGCGGTTCTGCTCGAAGCGCCGGCGGACCGCGGGGTCGCGGTTCAGCTGATACAGCAGCTTCTGCACATAATAGAGGCTCATCGTCCGTTACTCTTCAGCCCGGCATCGCGCGACGTCAACGCCCGAGCGACGGCACGCGATGCGTCCCGAGCGCGACGCAGACGTTCTTCGTCTCCATGTAGAAATCGAAGCTGTAGTCGCCGCCGTCGCGCCCGATGCCGCTTGCCTTCATCCCGCCGAACGGCGCCGGCAGATGCCGGTTGTTCTCCGAGTTCACCCAGACCATCCCGGCGTCGAGCGCGCGCGCGACGCGATGCGCGCGCCCGACGTCGTTCGTCCACAGGTACGCCGCGAGCCCGTAGCGCACGTCGTTCGCGATCCGGATCGCCTCGTCCTCGTCGTCGAACGGGATCACCGTCAGCACCGGGCCGAAGATCTCCTCCTGCGCGACGCGCATCGACGTGGTCGCGCCGGCGAAGACGGTCGGCTCGACGAAGCGCTCGCCCGCGGCCGCGGCGCGTCCGCCGACGACGATCCGCACGCCTTCCTGCTCGGCGACGCGGAAATAGCCGAGCACCTTGTCGACGTGCCGCGGATGGATCAGCGGCCCGACCTCGGTCTCGGGATCGAGCGGATGGCCGATCCGTATCCTGCGCGCCCGCTCCGCGATGCGCTCGACGAGATCGTCGTGCAGCGAGCGATGCACGAGCAGCCGGCTCGACGACGTGCACCGCTCGCCGTTCAGGCTGTAGATCATGAACACGACGGCCTCGAGCGCGCGGTCGAGATCCGCGTCGTCGAACACGATGACCGGATTCTTGCCGCCGAGCTCGAAATGCACCCGCTTCAGCGTCGGCGCGCCCTGCGCCATGATGGCGCTGCCGGTCGCGGACTCGCCGACGAAGGCGATCGCGCGGATCGCGTCGTGCTCGGTCAGCGCCTTGCCCGCGGTCTCGCCGATGCCGTTCACGACGTTCAGCACGCCGGGCGGCAGCCCCGCGTCGTGAGCGATCTCGGCGAGGAGCGCCGCGGTCAGCGGGCTCCACTCGGCGGGCTTGTGCACGACGGTGCACCCGGCCGCGAGCGCCGGAGCGATCTTCCACGTCGCGAGCATGAAGGGCGTGTTCCACGGCGTGATCACGCCGACCGGACCGATCGGCTGACGCAGCGTGTAGTTGATGTGATCGCGCGCGGGCAGCGACAGCCCGTTCGCGGCCTCGGGCGCCTTGTCGGCGAAGAACCGGAAATTCTCGGCGCCGCGCTTCGCGGCGGCCGCCATGAAGCGGATCGGCTGCCCGGTATCCATCGACTCGACGACCGCGATCTCGTCGGCGCGCGCCTCGATCGCGTCCGCGATCCGGTGCAGCAGCCGGCGGCGCTCGGCGCCCGGCACGTCGCGCCACGCAGGGAACGCTCGCGCGGCCGCGGCCGCCGCAAGATCGATGTCCGCCGCATCGCCCGCCGCGACGCGGCCGAGCGGCCGCCCGTCGATCGGCGCATGGGTCTCGAATGTCTCGCCGCTCACGGACGGACGCCACGCGCCGTCGATGAAATGTCCGAGCGTGCCGTGCGCGAACCGCTCGAGGTAGCGCGCCGCCCTGTCCAGGTTTTCGTTCAGCCGTTCACTCATCGTCTTCTCTGCTGCAAATCGATGGCCAACCGGAGCACTGGCGCGAAAGGCTCGCGGACTTGCCGGCCGGCATGCTGTCCCTACGCTCGATCGTCGACGTCCTCGTCCGCGCCCTTGCGGCGGGCCTCGACGTAGCGATGCAGGTTGTTCTTCTTGAAGTTCAGCACCGGGTGGAACTCCTGGATGTTGAACGAGATCGCGAGCGGCGTCTGCTCGAACAACGGCTCGAGATGTGCCGTCAGCGCGGCGAACAGCCGCTCGCCGGCACGTTGCTGCACGTCGAGCGGCCGGCCGTGGCCGATCAGCGCGGTCACGTGCACGAAGCCGTTCGCGGGATCGCAGTCCGCGATGCGGTAATGATCGGCGCGATGCGCGCGAATCCTCAGGCCCCCGATCGGGAACACGGAGGTCTCGAGCGCGACGCGGTGCAGTTCGTCCATCAGCGCGTCGAGATCGAGCCGTTCCTCGATGTTCGCGGAATATTCGATGATCAGGTGAGGCACGCTCCGGCCCTCCGCGCTGCGGCACTCCGTCGCCGCCCGCGAGCGGCCGCCTCGCAGGGGCGATCGCCCGGCGAGCCGGCGGGGTGAGTTCGGATGCTAGTGCCGGAGCGCGAACGGCGTCAATTGCGGATGGCGGAACGGCACGGCATGTGCCGGTCCGGGGAGCTCGACGAGCGATCGATGAGCGTCTCCGTCGTTACTGACCAGACGGGGTCGATGGGAACACCACCGCCAGCTGGCGGCGGAACCCCCGATGCTGACGTCTAGACGTCGAGCTCGGGATAATGCCGGAATATGCCGAGTTCGTTAAAAGGAATCCGCCGGTCCGACGAGACATAGGCTTCGATCGCCGGCCGCGCGAACACGCGCTCGTGCAGCGACACGAGCTCCGGGAGCCTGCCGAGCACCGCCGCGCTGCGCTTCGGGAAAGCGTAGGTCAAGCCGGCGATGACCTGTGCGACCGACAGGTCGACGTACGTCAGCGACGGACCGACGAGCCAGCCGCTTCGGTGCGGGTTCCGCTCGAGGACGGTCGCGAAATAGCCGAGGAACTTCGGCATCCTGTGCTCGAGAAAATCCGCCGTGCGGCGCTTCGCCTCCGCCTGCTGCTCCTCGTAGTAGAGGCTTGCAGCGATCGGATGGTGCGTATCGTGGATCTCGGCGACGAAATCGGCGACGGTCAGCTGAAGCTGGTGGGTCCAGAGCCTGCCGGTCTCATCGCGCGGCGCAAGCCCGAGCCGGCCGCCGAGAAACAGCAGAATGTTCGCTGTCTGACCGATCAGGCGGCGTCCGACTTTCAGGAACGGAGGCGCGAACGGCGGACGCTCGACGTCATCCTGCTCGAGGAAGCGCTGCAGCGCGGACACACCGCCGCCCTCCTCCTCGGGAACGAGCGCGATGTCGACGTAGTCCGCGTGCGCTTCCTCGAGCGCAAGACGCACGAACTCGCCGCGGCCCTGAATCCCTGGCCAGTAGTAAAGCTCGTAAGTCATCGCCGACCTCCGCTCCTGCGTTTACGCGACGCGGCCCTCGGTATCCGGCACGATCGTAAACAATGGCGGCGCGCAGCTGCCGGCTGCATCAGGCCCAGAGCGCGCCGAGCTCGAGCGCCACGGCGAGGTCGGGCACCAGCACGTCGCGCCCGAAGTGAAGCTCCGGCTCGTCGAGCAGCCACCACCCGCCGGGCCCGCCGCGGCCCCGCTGGAACGGGCCGCCGAGCTCCATGCCGAGCACGGACGCCGCATGAGCATGCGGCAGCGCCGGACGCGGCGAAGCGTAGAGCTCGCCGTCGAACATCTCGGCGACGAGGTTCTCCGGGACCGCGACGAGGTCGACGTCGCGTGAGTTTTGATACGTCGAGCCATCCCTCAGCGATGGTAGCAGACGAGGGCAACATCGCCGGAAGCCGCATTCACGGCGAAGGACACGGTCTTCAGCCGGCGTTATTCATGAACGGCATGCCGCCAAGGAGGGCGCTGTGTGATGTGGCCGTCTTGGGGAGCGTGCGAGCCATGGACGGCGAGCCCGCAGCCCACACGGATGTGCTTGCAGCGGTCCCCAAGACCGCCACATAGCACAGCGCCCGACCACCGCCGAAGCATGAATAATGCCCGTCGCGAAGGGCTGGTCGTCCCTGCACTCGACGCCGCAATTGCCGCGACCGCCCGCCCGTCGTACGCTCGATCCGTCCCAGTTTTCGGATCCAGGCAATGCTCCAACGCCTACGCGGCTCGATTCCGCCTCTGATCACGCCGTTTCGCGACGGCGAGATCGACTACGACGCCTATGCCCGGCTGATCGAGATGCAGATCGCCGAAGGCTCGCACGGCATCCTCGTGAACGGCACGACGGCTGAGCCGTCGACGTTGACCGTCGACGAGCGCAACCGGCTCGTGTCGCTCGCCGTCGAGGTGGCCGGCGGCCGCATCCCGGTCGTCGCGGCGACCGGCTCGCAATCGCTGCGCGAGAGCGCGGAGCTGACGCAGCACGCGGTCGCCGCCGGCGCCGACGCGCTCTTGATCGTCACGCCGTACTACATCCGCCCGCCGCAGCGCGGGCTCGTGCGCTATTACCTCGAGCTCACGGCCGAGATCGATACGCCTTGGATGGTCTATCACATCCCGGGCCGCACCGCGGTCGGCGTCACGCTCGACACGCTGCGCGAGCTCCGCGAGCGCTCGCCGAGCTTCGTCGGCATGAAGCACGCCGTGAACGACCTCGGCTTCGTCACGGAATGCCGCGCCGCGCTCGGGCCCGACTTCAGGATCTTCGTCGGCCTCGAGGAGCTCAGCTTTCCGATGATGGCGGTCGGCGCATGCGGACTGATGAACGCGGTCGGCAACCTGCGTCCGGCCGTCCTCGCCGAGCTCTGCGAGGCCGTCGATCGCGGCGATCTCGCGCGTGCGAGGGCGCTGCACGACGCGTTGCTCGAGATCAACAAGGCGGTCTTCTTCGACACGAACCCGATCCCGGTGAAGTACATGATGATGCGGCTCGGGCTGATCCCGCGGAACGAGCACAGGCTGCCGATGGCGCCCGCGACCGACGAGCTCGCGGCGAGGCTCGACGGCGTGCTCGAGCGCGCGGGTCTCCTCGATGCCCGGAGCGGTTGATGCGTCTCGTCAGCTTCACGCGGAACGGCAAGGCGGGCTTCGGCATCGTCGTTCCGGACGGCATCGTCGATCTCGGCGCTCGACTCGCGCCCCGCGCGCATTCGCTGAGGGGCCTGCTCGAGCAGAACCTCGTCGGAGAAGCCGAGCGACATGCGCGCGCAGCGCCGGACTTCGCGCTCGATGACGTCCGCCTCCTGCCGACGGTGCCGGACCCGGGCAAGATCATTTGCATCGGCATCAATTATCGAAACCGCGACCGCGAGTACGGCGATGCGGCGAAGGAGCCGAAGTATCCGAGCGTCTTCTTCCGCACCCCCGAGAGCCTCGTCGCGCACGGCGAGCCGATCGTGAAGCCGCTCGAATCCGACCAACTCGACTACGAGGGCGAGATCGTGCTCGTGATCGGGAAGGCGGGCCGGCGCATCCCGGAGGAGCGCGCGCTCGAGCACGTCGCGGGTCTCACGTTGATGAACGAAGGCTCCGTGCGCGACTGGTTGCGCCACGCGAAGTTCAACGTCACGCCGGGCAAGAACTTCGAGCGCTCGGGCAGCCTCGGCCCGTGGCTCGTGACGGCGGACGAGATCGGCCGCTACGACTCGCTGCACCTGACGACGCGCGTTAACGGCGAGGTGCGGCAGGACGACACGACGGCCAACCTGCTGTTCCCGTTCGAGCGTCTGATCGCGTATGTCTCGTCGTTCATGCCGCTGAAACCAGGCGATCTGATCGCGACCGGCACGCCGACCGGCGCCGGCGCGCGCTTCGATCCGCCGAAGTATTTGCAGGATGGCGACGTCGTCGAGGTGCACGTGCCGGAGATCGGCACGCTCCGCAATCGCGTCGAGGACGAGAAGTGAAATTGGGGTCAGAGCCCTTTTTCAAATGGATGAAGGATGGGATCGGCGTGAAAATGGGGTCAGAGCCTTTTTTCGAGCCCTTGTTCCAATGAATGAAAACGATGGGGTCAGGTCAAAGCCCCTTTCCCTTCTTGGAAAGGGCTGTGGCCCCATGTTTCGGCTTTGACCCTGTGGGAACGAGTGCTCTGACCCGTCTTTGGATCGGGTCAGAGCCCCTGTCCCCTTCTTGGAAAGTGCTTCGCCCCCACTGCTGTCCCACAAGTTTAGAGCAGCGCCAGCTGGGGTGGCTGCGGGTGGGGAGGTAGCGGTGGCCGTGGGCTGAGGAGCTCGAAGAGATTTCGTCTTACAAAGAGGTTGAGCTGCAACAGACGCAGGAGCTGCTGT
>DASVCR010000082.1:0-70860 GCA_036381515.1 Gammaproteobacteria bacterium
CCCTGGCGTGATCGCGGCAGAACTCCGGGTAGATCTCGCGCACCCAAGCCTCGATTTCGCTGATCGAGCCGAAATGACGGCTCCACGAACCGTGAAGGCGATACAGGCGGAAGCCTCCGTCGTGCCATTCCCCTACCGCTAAGTTGTAGCGGGTGAGACTTGCTTCGAGGCGGCTGAGGTCGAGGTCGGATACAGTGGTAGTAGCCATTTCGATGCCTCCTGGTTAGGCGTCGGGGTGGTTAGGCTCGGCCGGGTGTCGCTATCACTCGGTCGGGCCGCTTACCTGCCGGTCGGCAGGATTCGGCGGTGCCAGCGAGGGCTAGGGCGATGACGACGCTGCACGCGCAGCGTTGGAATAGAGTTTTCATGTTCGCCTCTGAAGTCGATTTCGGAAGGCGAGGTTTGGCGGGGGTATCTTGGGGGGTATCTCGTACGGGCGCGCTACGCGGATCGCGTCACTGCTTAGTGCTCAGCCGACCCTTCGAATCCTGTCCGGGCACCAGCGCGACCGCCCGTCGCTTTCGGATTATCCGTATCCTCACTGAAACGGCCGGCGCTTTTCCGTATTCTCGGTCGAACGGCTTGGCGCTTTTCGCCGACAAGGCGACTTCGACCGGTCTGCGGAGCAGAATGTCCCGCCGGGCCCGTAGCCGCACAGGAGCTCGTCGAGCCCGGATCACGATTCCCCCGTCGGTGTCGCTCGTCATCTCGTTTGGGAACGACGGCCGTTGTACCCGCGTCGCACGAAAGGGCCGGGAAATGCCGGAAAGGCTTCGAGAAAGGATCCTCGCGACGTGCGGTGCCCTGACCGCCGAGCAGCAGCAGCTGATGATCGAGTTCATCTGGCTCCGCGCGCACGGCCCGCGGGAGCCGGGCGAGCGCGCGCAGCGGCGGCTGATGGAGCTGCTCGACTCGTCCGGCGTCGAGTCGGAGCGAATCACGAAAGCGCTGCAGGAGGCCGTCGCGCAGCTGCAGCGTGCGTACTCCGAAATGACGAGCGGCGGCGACGACGCGACGAAGCGCTGACGGTGTAACCGAAACGGCGCGTAGGCCGCCGTGGATCGGCCGCCTCGGATGCGCGATGGACCGGACCGGCTCCTCGTCTCGGGGTCCCATCCGGTTGCAGAGAGGCGAGGCCCGGCCCCGGCCCGCTTGCGCGAGCGCCGCGGTTATGTCACATGCTACGTCGCCGCTACGATCCGTTCGCCGCGTCGCTCGGAAGGGCGATCGCAACTCGTCGCGGCACGCAGACCCCGAAGGCTCGACGGTTCACTCATTGGTCGAGAGAAGCATGACGGAGACAATCCTCTATCGGGCGCATCCGCCGATGTTCCGCAACAACCCCTTCGGTTTCATCGTCAGCGTGCTGCTGATCGGCGCTGCGGTCGGCGTCCTGATCCTGCTCGTCTGGTACGTTCGTACGCGCTCGGAGCGGCTGACGATCACGCCGGAGGAGTTGCGCTACGAGCGCGGCATCCTGTCGAGGACGCACAACGAGGTGCGGCTCTCGGCCATACGCTCGATACGCGTCAGGCAGTCGCTGTTTCAGCGGATGTTCGGCACCGGCGACATCGACGTCTTCACGGCCGGGGATCTGCCCGAGGTCGAGGTCAGAGGCATCCCGGATCCGCACGAAGTGAGAGAGCTCGTCGCGGAATACTCGTGACCGCGAAGCGGCCGAGGCGGCGAGCCTCGGGCTCGCGGTTGGAAGGCTCGGCGGAGACACGGCTCATGCCGTCCGCGCTCCGAAGCTCCTGCGCCGTGCCACGGCGGCTTCTCGCGTGAATCCCGCTTCGCGCGCGATCTTCCTGAGCGCGCCGAGCACGTTGGCCGCGACGCCCGCGAAGTCGCCGACGGCGTAGCGCACGACGACGTGCCGCAGCGCGGCGAGCGCGTCGTCCAGCTCGTCCCATGCCTGAAAAAGCAGCTCCATCTGCGCTTCCTCCGAACAGCGTTCGATCACAGACACGAACGGGACGGAGAGAGGTTCCATTCTGAGCCGCGCGCCGGTCCGACGCGCTGGGTACGCGTCCGCAGCCGGGCGTCGAGCACGCGCCTGCGCGCTCGCCCCGGGCGACGGAAAAGAAGCGAGGGCACGCCCGGCCGGGCGCGGCTAGTCGACGAAATCCTCGAAGTACACGAAATCGACGGTGCCCGCGACGGCGCCGTTCGTCGTCAGGACCGAATAGACCCCGCTGCCGGCCAGCGTGACGGGCACGGGGCCCGCGAGCACGGCGCCGTCGAGCTCGCGGGCAATTAGCTCGTAGTCGCCCGGCGGGAACGCGAGGCGACTGCTCATGGCCGGGGCGTCGAGGAGAATCGTCGACGACAGGTTCGAGATGTCGGTGCCCGGCGGGAGCAGGAAGTACTCGATGCGTCCGAACTGCGTCGCGGCGTTCATGAACGTGATCCGCGCATGGTCCGTGATGCGCCGGCGCTCGTCGACCGCGAACGCGATCTCGAGCTCGCCCGGGGCGCCGCCGATCAGCGCGACATGGTGGCGGCTGCGGGCGAACGTCGACGTGCTCTCGGCCTCCACGGTGCCGGTGTTGCCGGCCGGTGTGACGCTCAACTTGCGAGAGCCCGACGTGACCTCGACCGGGCTCGTGCGCGTGGGGACGGGAACGGCGGCGAGCGCCGGCGCGCTGAAATCGTCGTCGACGTAGACGTCGCGCGGGAGGCCGTCTGCCGCGGCGTTGATCACCGTCAGCGCCGACTGCGTGCTCTCGTCGAAGAGCAGCGTCGGCTCGGGGCCGACGAAGGAGACCGCGACCTGCGCGGTGCTGTCGTCGGCCGGATCGAGGATCGTGAACGTGTAGGACTGACCCTGCTCCAATGCGACGAGCCTGGACGTCATGAGCACGTTGGCCGGATTGCCGGCCTCGGTCAGGCTCAAGCGGTATTCGCCGGGCTCCCGCGTCGCGGGTCCGGCGATCTCGCCGAAGCCGATCGTGCCGAAGGGGGCGACGGCCGAAGGCACGATGCCGTCGGGCTCGACGTAGACCGACATGGGACCGAGCGACGGCGCCGCGTGCACGGCGACGACCTCGGCCGTCGTGCCGCTGAACGGCGCCTTCTCGACGACGATCGGCCGGAGCTCGCCCGCCGCCTCGGTGATCACGAAGAAGTATTGCTGGTCCGCGGCGAGCGTGCGGGAGAAGCTGCCGAGGAGCGTCGTGCTCGTGCCGGTCGCGTCGACCGCGTGGACATTGAAGTCGTACTCGCCCGAATCCCAGAAGAGGGGCCCTGACGCCTGCCGATAGTCGAGCTGCGTCTCGTTGCGCTGCTCCCGCAGGAAATCCAGCGTGCCGCGCGCAGGTGCCGCATGCAGCACGCGGACGGTCACGCCCGGCGGACGCTCTCGACCGCTTTCGCAGCCTGTGATCGCGCTCGCAACGAGAAGCCAGGCCGCGATCGCGGCGTAACGTGTTCGTGATTTCATCGAACCCTTGAGCGGCGGGGTTGTGCGAGGCGCCCAATGTTACAGGCTTGCCGATGTGCGGCGGAAGGGCGGGCCGGCGGCAGGCGGGGGGCGGGCCGGGGACACGGGGAAGCCGCGACGGCTACGCGCTCGGCGCATGCGTTGCGGGAGCGCGCGGCCGCGGAAGTGTCGGCCCGCGCGGACGGGTACGCCCTGCCAGGATCGACCGCTACAATGCAATGCCCACCCTCCTGCTCGCATCAGCGATCACGATGCCTGGCTTTGTCGTACGTCTGTTGATCAATGCCGTCGGGCTCTGGCTCGCGGCGCTGCTCGTGCCCGGCATCGAGGTCAGCGGCCCTTTCACGCTGCTGTTTGCCGCGCTCCTGATGGGCATCGTGAACGCGCTGGTACGGCCGGTCGTCATCGTGCTGACGTTGCCGTTGACCATCGTGACGCTCGGCATCTTTCTCCTCGTCATCAACGCCGGCATGTTCGGTCTCGTCGCGTGGATGCTCGACGGCTTCGTCGTCGACGGCTTCTTCTCGGCGCTGTTCGGCTGGTTGATCGTGTCCGTCGTGAGCGCCGTCGCGTCGTGGTTCATCGGCCCGAACGGACGCTACGAGGTCCTGATCGTCGAGCGGCGTACTCGGTGAACGGGCTCGTGCCGAAGAAGCCGCGCCGTTCGGCGGCGTTCGTCCTCGCGGCGGTGGCGTTCGCGGCCGGCGCCGTGCGGGCCGACGAGGGACAGCCGTTCCGGACGCGTAACCTGAGCCCGCTCGTCTCGATCTTCGGGATCCCGGCGTGGTCGAACGCGCCGAGCGAAGGCACGCGCGTCGGCTTGAGCGCCGAGCTCGCGAATCATTACCGCTTCTCGCAGCGCGGCGGCGAGGGGCTGATCCTCGACGGAGAGACGTGGCGCACCGCTCTCGTCATCGAGCATGCGTTCGGGGAGAACGCGTTCGCGGCCGTCGAGATACCGTATTACCGGCAGTCCGGCGGCGAGCTCGACGATCTGATCGACAGCTGGCATGCGGCGTTCAATCTGCCGGACGGCGGCCGCAATCGCAGGGCCGAGGATCAGATCACGTTCGTGCTCGACGCGGGTGCAGGACCGTTCTACGGGCTCGGCCGCCGCGGCGGCGCGATCGGCGACGTGATCGTCTCCGCCGGCCGCAGGTTCGGCAGCGCCGCGCGCGGGCGAAGCGGTCAGCTGCGCGCGTCGCTGAAGGTGCCGACGGGCGACGAGCTGTGGCTCGCCGGGAGCGGCTCCGCGGATTTCGCTTTGACGTGGCTCGCAACGCGGCGCGGAGAGGCCTGGGGCCGGCCGGGCGCGTACTATTGGGGCGTCGGCGGCCTGCTGCTCGGATCGCCCGACATCATCGAATACGACGCGCGCCGTGCCGGCCTCGTGGGCCTGCTCGGCGGCGGCATTCGTCCATGGCGGAGGTGGGGCGTGAAGGCGCAGCTCGAGCTGCACAGCGCGCTCTACGAATCGCGGCTCCGCGAGATCGGCGATCCAGGCGTGCAGGCCACGATCGGCGGCTGGCGGGACCTCCGCGACCGCGGCGTTGTCGAATTCGCGATCAACGAGGATGTCGCGGTTAGCACGTCGCCGGACCTCGTCATCCACCTCAACTTCCAGTGGGAGTTCTGATGCTCGATGAAACGTCGCGCGGACGGCTCGGCGGCCGCGCGCTGCGAGTCGCGTGCTGCGCGGCGCTCTTGCTTTCGGCCTGCGGTGCCGACGACCGGCGCGAGAGCTCCGCGCTCCCGTCGACGATGGGCCGTCCCGCTGCGATGGCCTCGAACGCGTCGCCGGCGTCGGACGCCGCGGCCGACGAGGCCGAGCGCGAGCTGCTCGCGCGCGGAGAGATCCTGAGCTTCGCGTGCCGGCCGTGCCACGGGCTCGCCGCGGGCGACGAAAGCCCGCAGGGGCCGCACCTCCACGGCGTTTTCGGCCGGCTGGCCGGGACGAGGGAAGGCTTCGATTATTCGCCTGCGTTGCGCGATTCGGGAATCGTGTGGACGGCCGAGACGCTCGACGCGTGGCTCGCGCAGCCGGACGCGTTTCTGCCGGGCAACGAGATGGCCTTCGCCGGATTCCGCTCGGCGGACGACCGCCGCGCGCTGATCGCGTACCTGCGCGAGGTAACGGCCGCTGAGGAGACGGCCGCCGAGAGCGACGAAGCGGCGGGCGACGAAGCGTCGGATTAATTTACGTGCCCGCGGGCGTCGACGGCGGCGAGCCCGCGTTTTTCCCTGTTTCGTCCGCTCGGGTCCGCTTCTTGCATCGCGCGCGCAACGAGCCAAGGGAGTGCCGATGTATCAACAAGGAGCGCGTTCGCCGGCCGTCGTCGGGGTAAGCGGAGCAGGCTTCATCGAGCGCCGCAGCGGTTACGATCGCCGTCGGACAGGGATCAAGACGTTCCTCCGGGGCGGGCTGACTCCGCGCCGCCGCAATGGCGGGCGCAGGCGCGACGACTACGCGTTGTTCGTCGACTGGCACGAGCCGCATCTTCTGTTTCTCGCGATCGCCATCCTGCTGCTCAGCGTCACCGACGCGTTCATGACGGTGACGCTCTTGTCTGTCGGCGCGCACGAGGCGAATCCGGTCATGGAGCTCGTGCTGCAGCAGAGGCCGGAGCTGTTCGCCGCAGTCAAGATGGCGCTGACCGGCGCGGGCGTCCTCGTGCTCGTCGCGTGTGCCCGTGCGACGCTGTTCCGGATCATCCGTGTCAGCGCCGTGATGCATTGGTTCTTGCTCCTCTACGCGGGACTCATCGCCTACGAGTACTGGCTGCTGCGCGAGTTCACCTGAGCGGTCGCGTTTCAAGTTGATACTCGTTTAGCTACACTACGCCGGCCCCGTTTCCGGCCCGAGTGGGGTGCCGCCCGCCGGCGCCGCATCCTCTCGGTTCGAGTCCCGGTAATGAGCAGTACGGTATTCAGGCAGCAGCTGCAGTCGACCCCTTTGCAGGGCGCGAACGCGTCGTTCATCGAGGCGCTTTACGAATCGTATCTGGAGTCGCCGGACAGCGTGCCCGACGCGTGGCGGCGCTTCTTCGCGAGCATCGGTGCCGAGCGCGACGAGGTCGCACACGGCCCGATACGCGAAGCCCTCGGCCGCCGGCTCGCCACCCCCGCGGCGGCGGCGCGAGTGTCGGCACCGGCCGACGCGCCGGCCAGCGAGAAGCAGGCGGCCGTGTCGCGCCTGATCCAGGTCTACAGCCTGCGCGGGCACCAGATCGCGGATCTCGATCCGCTCGGGTTGTGGAAGCGGCATACCCCCGCGGTGCTCAAGCTCGATTTCCTCGGCATCGAGCCAGCGGATTTCGACCGCGAGTTCTACACGGGCGGTCTCGCCGGAACCGGCCACAGCCGGATGAAGCTGCGGGACATCATCGCGCTCTTGAAGAAGATCTACTGCGGGAAGCTCGCGGCGGAGTTCGCGCACATTTCCCGGGCAAGGGAGCGTTTGTGGCTGCGCGAGCGGTTCGAGGACTGCCGCGCGCACTGGCAGATCTCGAAGCAGGAGCAGCTCGAGATCCTGCGCAGCCTGACCCGTGCCGAAGGCATCGAGCGCTACCTCAATACGAAGTACGTCGGCCAGAAGCGCTTCTCGCTTGAGGGCGGCGAGACGCTGATTCCGATGCTCGACGATCTGATCCAGCGTTCCGGCGAGCGGGGCGTGCAGGAGATCGTGATCGGCATGGCGCACCGCGGCCGGCTCAACGTGCTCGTGAACGTCCTCGGCAAGTCCCCGCAGGAGCTCTTCTCCGAGTTCGAGGGTGCGTACGATCTCGCGACGCTGAAGGGCTCGGGCGACGTCAAGTATCACATGGGCTTCTCGGCCGACCTGCGGACGCCGGGCGGCAACGTGCATGTCGTCGTCGCATTCAATCCGTCGCACCTCGAGATCGTCGACCCCGTCGTCGAGGGCTCCGTGCGCGCGAGGCAGGATCGGCGCGGGGATCGGCAGGGCGACGAGGTCCTGCCGGTGCTGATCCACGGCGATGCCGCCGTCGCGGGCCAGGGCGTCGTCGCCGAGACGCTGCAGCTCTCGCAGACGCGCGCGTTCTACACGGGCGGCACGATCCACATCATCGTCAACAACCAGATCGGCTTCACGACGAGCGATCCGGGCGACTGCCGCTCGACGCCGTATTGCTCGGACATCGCGAAGATGATCGAGGCGCCGGTCTTCCACGTGAACGGCGACGATCCGGAAGCGGCGCTGGCCGCGATGCGCCTCGCGCTCGCTTACCGGCAGACGTTCCACAAAGACGTCTTCATCGATCTCGTCTGCTACCGGCGGCTCGGCCACAACGAGGCCGACGAGCCCGCGGCGACGCAGCCCGTGATGTATCAGGCGATCCGCAAGCATCCGAGCGTGCTGTCTATTTATAGCAGCAAACTCCAGGAGTTAGGCGTCGTTTCTAAGGAAGAGGTTGATGATATAGCCGATGCCTACCGGCAATGCCTCGACGAGGGCCGGAACCCGAACGAGAACGCGCTCGGCATGCTCGGCAACCAGCACACGGTCGACTGGAGCCGTTACCAGCAGGCGGGGCTCAACGAGTCGGTCGACACCGGCGTGCCGATGCAGGAGCTCAAGCGCCTCGCGGAGCTGATGAACCGGGTGCCGACGGACTTCGTGCTGCATCCGCGTGTGCAGCGCATCGTCGACGACCGCAAGCGGATGGCGGCCGGCGAGCTCGACGTCGACTGGGGCTTCGCCGAGAACCTCGCGTACGCGACGCTGCTCGCGGAGAATTTCCACGTGCGCCTGATCGGCCAGGACAGCCGCCGCGGCACGTTCTTCCATCGGCACGCGGCGCTTTTCAATCAGACGAACGGCGACGTGCACATTCCGCTCGCGCACATCGGCGGCGAGAATGCGTTCCTCGTCGCGGATTCGCCGTTGTCCGAGGAGGCCGTGCTCGGTTTCGAGTACGGCTACAGCACGACGTCGCCGGACTGCCTCGTGATCTGGGAGGCGCAGTTCGGTGACTTCGCGAACGGCGCGCAGGTGCTGATCGATCAGTTCATCTCGTCAGGGGAAGCGAAATGGGGACGGCTGTCCGGCCTCACGCTGTTCCTGCCGCACGGCCACGAAGGGCAGGGGCCGGAGCACTCGTCCGCGCGTCTCGAGCGTTTCCTGCAGCTCTGCGCCGAGCACAACATGCAGGTGTGCGTGCCGTCGACGCCGGCGCAGATGTTCCATCTGCTGCGTCGTCAGATGCTGCGTCCGGTGCGAAAGCCCTTGATCGTGCTGACGCCGAAGAGCCTCCTGCGTCACCGCTTGTCGGTCTCGTCGCTCGAGGATCTGTCGCGCGGACGTTTCCAGCCGCTGATCGGCGAGGTCGAGAAGCTCGACGCGAAGAGCGTGCAGCGCATCGTGTTCTGCAGCGGCAAGGTCTACTACGAACTCGTCGAGATGCGCCGCGCGGAGAAGATCGAGCGGGTCGCGATCGTCCGGATCGAGGAGCTCTATCCGTTCCCGATCGAGGAGTACGCGCGCACGATCGCGCGCTATCCGAACGCGAAGGAGATCATCTGGTGCCAGGAGGAGCCGCAGAACCAGGGCGCGTGGTACCAGATCCGGCACCGCCTGCAGGAGCCTCTGACCGACGATCACCAGCTTTTCTATGCCGGGCGGCCCGGCGCCGCGGCGCCTGCGTCCGGAATCCACGCGCTCCACGTCCGCCAGCAGCAGGCGCTCGTCGCCGCCGCGCTCGCCGCCGACACGCGCGAGCGGCGGTCCACGCTGGCGAAGCGCGCTTGAGCATCGAGGCCGCAACGTGAGTATCGAGGTCAAGGTTCCGCAGCTTCCCGAATCCGTCGCCGATGCGACCCTGGTCAACTGGCACAAAAAGGCCGGCGACGCCGTGCGCCGTGACGAGAATCTCGTCGATCTCGAGACGGATAAGGTCGTTCTCGAGGTTCCTGCGCCAAGTGACGGAATTCTGAAAGAAATCCGAGTGAGCGACGGCGCGACCGTCACGAGCGGGCAGGTGCTCGCCGTGCTCGAGCCGGGCGCCGTCGCCGCGGAGAGCGCCCCCGTGGAGCGGCAGGCCGAGCCCGCGGAGAAGGCACGCGTCGAGCCGGCGGCGGCCGCGCCGGCGACCACGGCCGCGCCCGCGGCAAGGGAGGCCGCGCCCGAAGCGCCGCCGGCCGGGCGCAACGGAGCGGGGCGGCAGCGTCCCGCCGAGTCGCGCGATGGGCTGCAGAAAATGGGGCCGGCCGTCCGGAAGCTCGTGGAGGAGCACGACATCGACCCGGCCGCGATCCGCGGCTCCGGCCGCGAGGGCCGCGTGACGAAGGCGGACGTGCTCGGCTATCTCGCGAGCACGCAGCCCGCGACCACCGGGTTCGACTACGAGGCGCGTCCGGAGGAGCGGCCTGCGGTCGGCGGGCGGCGCGAGCAGCGGGTGCCGATGACGCGTCTGCGTCGGCGCATCGCAGAGCGGCTCGTCGAGGCGCAGCGGACCGCGGCGATGTTGACCACGTTCAACGAGGTCGACATGAGCGCCGTCATGGCGATCCGCAAGCGATATCAGGACGAGTTCCAGAAGCGCCACGAGATCAAGCTCGGCTTCATGTCGTTCTTCGTGCGGGCGTCGATCGAGGCGCTGCGGCGGTTCCCGCTGGTCAACGCATCGATCGACGGCACGGACATCGTCTACCACGAATATTTCGACATCGGCGTCGCGGTCTCGACCGACCGCGGCCTGCTCGTGCCCGTGCTGCGCAACGCGGAGAATATGAGCTTCGCGGAGATCGAGAAAACGATCGCCGATTACGCGCGCCGCGCCAATACCGGGGACATCGGTCTCGACGAGCTGACCGGAGGGACGTTCACGATCACGAACGGCGGCGTGTTCGGCTCGCTGATGTCGACGCCGATCCTGAACCCTCCGCAGAGCGGCATCCTCGGCATGCACAAGATCCAGGAACGACCGATGGTCGTCGACGGCAAGATCGAGATCCGCCCGATGATGTATCTCGCGCTGACCTACGATCACCGGATCATCGACGGCCGCGAAGCCGTGCAGTTCCTCGTGCACATCAAAGAGTCGCTGGAAGACCCGGCGCGACTGATCCTGCAACTCTAGGGGCGAGATGGCGAACAACAACTTCGACGTCGTCGTGATCGGCGGCGGACCGGCCGGCTATCCTGCGGCGATACGAGCGGCTCAACTCGGTCTCAAAACGGCATGCGTCGACGAATGGACGACGCCCGACGGCGGCCGCCCGTTCGGCGGCACGTGCCTGAACGTCGGCTGCATCCCGTCGAAGGCGCTGCTCGAGTCGTCCGAGCTCTATCACCGCGCGCAGTCGGAGTTCGCCGCGCACGGCATCTCCGTCGGCTCGCTCTCCGTCGACGTCGGCAAGATGCTCGAGCGCAAGCGCACGATCGTGAAGCAGCTGACGTCCGGCATCGAGGCGTTGTTCAAGTCCGCCGGCGTCACGGCGATCAAGGGCCACGGGCGTCTGCTCGAGGGCCGGCGCGTCGAGGTCGACGGCGCGGACGGCAAGCAGGTGCTCGACGCGCAGCACGTCGTGATCGCGACCGGGTCCGTGCCGATCGAGCTTCCGGTCGCCAAGTTCGACGGCGAGCGGATCGTCGACTCGAGCGGCGCGCTCGAGTTCACCGAGGTGCCGAAGCGCCTCGGCGTCATCGGCGCGGGCGTGATCGGCCTCGAGCTCGGCAGCGTGTGGCGGCGCCTCGGCTCCGAGGTCGTCCTGCTCGAGGCGCTCGACACCTTTTTATACATGGTCGATCAGCAGGTCGCGGCCGAGGCACTGAAGCAGTTCAAGCGTCAGGGGCTCGACGTGCGGCTCGGCGCGAAGGTCACGGCAGCGGAGCGCTCGGCGAAGGGCGTCAAGGTGCGCTACGAGCGCGGCGGCGGCGTCGAGGAGATCGAAGTCGACAAGCTGATCGTCTGCGTCGGCCGGCGCCCGTACACGGAGGGCCTGCTCGGACCGGGCACCGGCGTCGACCTGGACGAGCGCGGCTTCGTGAAGGTCGACGACAGCTGCCGGACGACCGCGCAGAACGTCTGGGCCGTCGGCGACGTCGTCCGCGGACCGATGCTCGCGCACAAGGGAACCGAGGAAGGCGTGATGGTCGCGGAGCTGATCGCGGGTCACGCGGCCGAGGTCAACTACAGGACGATACCGTCCGTGATCTACACCGCGCCCGAGATCGCGTGTGTCGGCATGACCGAGGAGCAGGCAAAACAGAACGGGCGCAAGTACAAGGTCGGGACCTTTCCGTTCTCGATCAACGGTCGCGCGAAGGCGCTGCAGCAGACGGCGGGCTTCGTGAAGATCGTCGCGGACGCCGAGTACGACGACGTGCTCGGTGTTCATATCATCGGCCCGATGGCCGGCGAGCTGATCGCGGAGGCGGTCGTCGCGATGGAATTTTCTGCTTCCGCCGAGGACTTACAGCGCACAGTTCATGCTCATCCTACATTGAGCGAGGCGCTGCACGAGGCGGCGCTGGGCGCCGACAAGCGCGCGATCCACGCGCTGAACCGCTGACGGCTTCGGGAGCTCGAGGCGGCGAAGATCCGCCTCGAGCGTGTGGCCCGTGCGACCCGAGCGCGCCGTCGGACATCGGCTTTCCGCGATAGTCCGAACATCGCATCCTTGCGGCTCGTCCTCGACGCTCGTCGACGACGTCGGGCGAAGCCGATGTCCCGAAGGCGCACCGTGCGCGGTATTGCCGGTGCTCGCGAGCTTCCCTCGTCGATCGTCGCGCAGTCGAACGAAATTGGTGTCTGACACCATTTTCGTGCGCGCGAAGCGTGTCGCGCCGCCGGCGGCAATGCCGGTATGATAGGCGCCGGCAAAGCCGGGAGGCTTCGCCGTTGGGTTTTCGGAGTTCGAGCAAATAGGGCGGGAGCGGCGGCCGTGCGGTCGGCCGCCGGGCGATCGTGGGGGCAAGTGTCGCCGGGCACGCCGCCCTGCTATAGCCGACGCAGCGGAACGCTGGGAGCAGTGACATGGCCGGTCACAGCAAATGGGCGAACATCAGGTTCAGAAAAGGCGCGCAGGACGCGAAGCGCGGCAAGATCTTCACGAAGCTGATCCGCGAGATCACGATCGCAGCCCGCACCGGTGGCGGTGATCCCGCGTCGAATCCGCGGCTTCGCCTCGCGATCGAGAAGGCGAAGGCGCAGAGCATGCCGAAGGAGAACATGGAGCGCGCGATCAAGCGCGGCACCGGCGAGCTCGAAGGCGCGAGCTACGAGGAAGCGCGCTACGAAGGCTACGGCCCGGGCGGCGTCGCGGTCATGGTCGACTGCCTCACCGACAACCGCAACCGCACGGTCGCGGACGTCCGTCACGCGTTCTCGAAATACGGCGGCAATCTCGGCGCCGACGGCTCCGTCGCGTATCTGTTCTCGCAGGTCGGCGAGCTTTCGTACGCGCCGGGCAGCGACGAGGACCGCATCATGGAGGCCGCGATCGAGGCCGGCGCGTCCGATGTCGTGACGAACGACGACGGCTCGATCGACGTGCTGACGGCACCCGAGGACTACGAGCGCGTGCACGAGGCGATGAAAAGCGCCGGGCTCGAGCCCGAGAACGCCGAGATCACGATGCGCGCGTCGACGAAGGTCCGGGTAGAGGGCGCTCAGGCCGAGTCGCTCCTCAAGCTGCTCGACGTGCTCGAGGAGCTCGACGACGTGCAGAACGTCTACACGAATGCCGACATCCCCGAGACACTGCTGGAGGAAACGGCGTAGTGCGGCCGGGCGCGCTTCCCCCTTTCTGCCGAGCTGCAGGGCCGTGACCGACGCCGTGCGCATCCTCGGTATCGATCCGGGCTCGCAGGTCACCGGCTTCGGCATCGTCGATGCGTTCGGCGGACACGCGCGGGCCGTCGAGTGGGGGAGCATCAGGACCTCCGGCGAGCACAGCGAGCGTCTGCGGCGGATCTTCGAGGAGGTCGGCCGCATCATCGCGACGCATGCGCCGGCGGAGATCGCGATCGAGAGCGTCTTCGTCCACCGCAATGCCGACAGCGCTCTCAAGCTCGGCCAGGCGCGCGCGGCCGCGCTCTGCGCGACCTTCCGCGCGCGTTTGCCGATCTACGAGTATTCGCCGAGGCACATCAAGAAGGCGGTTGCCGGCTCGGGCGGCGCCGAGAAGCTTCAGGTGCAGCGGATGGTGAAGATCCTGCTCGGGCTCAGCGAGGCGCCGCAGCCCGACGCGGCCGATGCGCTCGCGGCCGCGCTCTGTCACGCGCATTCGCGCATCGCGCGGTCGGCGCTGATCAAGGCGGCGGGGGCGACGTGATCGGCTTCCTCAAGGGCACGCTCGTCAGCAAGCGGCCCCCGTCGTTGACGATCGAAGTGGGCGGCGTCGGCTACGAGGTGGACGCGCCGATGTCGACGTTCTACAGGCTGCCGGAGGTCGGACAACCGCTGACGCTCGTCACGCACCTTGCGGTCCGCGAGGACGCGCACGTGCTGTACGGGTTCTTCACCGAGAGCGAGCGCGCGCTATTCCGCAGCCTCTTGAAGGTCACCGGCGTCGGTGCGCGGATCGCGCTCGGCGTGTTGTCCGGGATGAGCGTCGACGCGTTTTACCAGTGCGTCCGCGAGAAGAACGTCGCGAGCCTGACGAGATTGCCGGGCGTCGGCCGCAAGACCGCCGAGCGCCTCGTGCTCGAGATGACCGACCGTATTCCGGAGAAGGCGGACGGTGCAGACGTCGTCGCCGCGGGCGCGTCGGCGCCGGTCAGCGAGGCGCACGATGCGCTGCTCGCGCTCGGCTACAAGCCGGCCGAAGCGGAGCGCATGCTGAAGGGCCTCGACGCCGAGCGCCTCACGACCGAGGAGCTGATCCGCGAGGCGCTGAGGCGCGTGCACCTCAACGGGGGACGGGCGTGATCGAAGGGCCGAGAGTCGTGACGGCGGCCGCGTCGCGCGACGACGAGGCCTTCGATCGCGCCGTGCGTCCGCGCCGGCTCGCCGACTACGTGGGCCAGCCGCGCGTCAAAGAGCAGATGACGATCTTCATCACGGCCGCGCGCCAGCGCGGAGAGGCGCTCGACCACACGCTGCTCTTCGGGCCGCCCGGCCTCGGCAAGACGACGCTTGCCCACATCATCGCGCACGAGCTCGGCGTGAACCTGAAGCAGACGTCGGGACCGGTGCTCGAGCGTCCCGGCGATCTCGCGGCGCTCCTGACGAACCTCGAGCCGCACGACGTGCTGTTCGTCGACGAGATCCATCGCTTGAGCCCGGTCGTCGAGGAGGTCCTGTATCCCGCGCTCGAGGATTTCCAGCTCGACATCATGATCGGCGAAGGCCCGGCCGCGCGCTCGATCAAGATCGATCTGCCGCCGTTCACGCTGGTCGGCGCGACGACGCGTGCGGGTCTCCTGACCTCGCCGCTGCGCGACAGGTTCGGCATCACGCAGCACCTCGATTTCTACGGCATCGACGAGCTCGCCCAGATCGCGACGCGCACGGCCGGCATCCTCGACCTGCCGATCGACACGGGCGGCGCGCGCGAGATCGCGGCGCGCTCACGAGGCACGGCCCGGATTACGAACCGGCTCGTCAGGCGCGTGCGCGACTACGCGCAGGTCAAGGCGGACGGCAACGTCGATGCGGCCGTCGCGAAGGCCGCGATGGACATGCTCGAGGTCGATCCGCACGGGCTCGACGCGATGGACAGGAAACTCCTGCTGACGATCATCGAGCGCTTCGACGGCGGGCCGGTCGGCATCGAGAGTCTCGCCGTCGCGATCGGCGAGGAGCGGGGCACGATCGAGGACGTCGTCGAGCCGTATCTGATCCAGGCGGGCTTCCTGCAGCGCACCGCGCGCGGGCGGATCGCGACGAAGACGGCCTATCGCCATTTCGGTCTGCGTCCGCCGCCGTCGGGGCCCCAGACCGGCGGTCTCTTCGAATGAACTGTTTCGGGTCTCGAGTCTCTTAAGAGCTGGCAGCATCCGCATGGGGGATCTGAGTTGGCCGGTCAGGGTTTACCTCGAGGACACGGACGCGCAAGGCGTCGTGTACAACGCGAGCTACTTCCGGTTCATGGAGCGGGCGCGCACCGAGTGGCTCCGAGCGCACGGTGCGGAGCACGACGAGCTGCGCGTCCGCTACGGGATCTTCCTCGTGCTTGCGGCGGTCGAAGCGAAATTCCATGCGCCGGCGCGGCTCGGCGACATGTTGCACGTCGGCGCCAGAGTATCGAAGCTGCGCGGCGCGCGGGTCGTGTTCACACACGAGATCAGGCGTCACGCCGAGGACGGGGAATTGGTTTGTCGCGCAACGGCCGAGGTCGCGTGCATGGATGCCGAGCGCGGCGGGCCGCGGCGACTGCCGGCCGAGCTGCTGAGTGAGTGGGAGCGATGAGCAACGAGCTGAACGTATTGCAACTGGTTCTGGAGGCGTCGCCCGTCGTTCAGGCGGTCATGCTGCTTCTCCTGATTCTTTCGATCTCGTCGTGGGTCATCATCATCGAGAAGAGCCGCGCGCTGAAGCAGGCGGTCAGCGGTGCGGACGAGTTCGAGGACAGCTTCTGGTCGGGCGGCGATCTGTCCGCACTCTACCGGGAGATCTCGGCCGACGAATCGCCGCATGGCATGGCGGGGATCTTCGAATCCGGGTTCCGCGAGTTCGGGCGCCTGCGGCAGGAAGGCGGGCTTTCGCCCGACCAGATCGTCGAGGGCGCGCGGCGCTCGATGAACGTCTCGCAGCTCCGGGAGATGGACCGGCTCGAGAGCAACCTCTCGTTCCTCGCGACGGTCAGCAACACGAGCCCGTACATCGGCCTGTTCGGCACGGTCTGGGGCATCATGAGCGCGTTCTATTCGCTCGGTAATCTGCAGAGCGCGACGATCGCGGTCGTCGCGCCGCACATCTCCGAGGCGCTGATCGCGACGGCGATGGGCCTCGTCGCCGCGATTCCCGCCGGCATCGCGTACAACCGCTACGCCGACAAGGTCGGCCGTCTCGAGGTGCGCTACGGCACGTTCATGGAAGAGCTCTCCGCGATCTTCCAGCGCAGCGCCGCGCGCAAGGACGCGGCGCATCACGGAGCCGCGGCATGATCCCCGCGCGCCACGGCAAGCGGCGCCTGATGAGCGAGATCAACGTCGTGCCGTACATCGACGTGATGCTCGTGCTGCTGATCATCTTCATGATCACGGCGCCGCTGTTGACGCAGGGCATCACGGTCGACCTGCCGGACGCAGGTGCGGAGGCGCTCGATCCCGAGCTCATGCGCGACAACGAGCCGATCGTGCTGAGCGTCGACCGGGAAGGGCGGTTCTACCTGAACATCGGCGAGGACGTCGAGACGCCGATCGACGAGCAGACCGTCCTCGAGCGCGCCGGAGCCGCGATCCGCCGCAACGCCGAGACGCCGGTGCTCGTGAAAGGCGATCAGGGCGTCCAGTACGGCCGGATCGTGACCGGCATGGTGCTGCTGCAGCGGGCCGGAGCGAAGAACGTCGGCTTGATCACCGATCCTCTGGATACCGAATCGCCGTAGGTCCCGGAAGAAGCCGTGTCGCTGCTGCGCGAACATGCCGCTGCGTTGTTCTGGTCCGTCGCGCTGCACGCGGCGGTCATTGCGGCGCTCGCGTTCGGCGTGGACTTCATGAGACCGCCGCCGCAGCCGCAGGTGGTCGCGATTCAGGCGACGGTCGTCGACGAGACGATGCTCGCGCGCGTCGACCGGCAGCCTGAGGAGGCCGAGCAGCAGCGGCTCGCGGAGCAGCGGGCGCGCGAGGAAGCCGAGCGCCGCGCACGAGAGGAGGAGCAGCGCCGGCTCGCCGCCGAGGAAGCCGAGCGGCAGCGGCAGGCCGAGGAGGCGCGCAGGGCGGAGGAAGCGCGGCGGGCCGAGGAGGCGCGACAGGCCGAGGAGCGGCGCCGACAGGAGGAGCAGCGCCGAATCGAAGAGGAGGCGCGGCTCCGCGCCGAGCGCGAGGCCGCGGAGCGCGAGCGGCTCGCGCGCGAGGCGAGAGAGAGAGAAGAGGCGGAGCGCAGGGCGCGCGAGGAGGCCGAGCGGCAGGCGCGTGAGGAGGCCGAGCGCAAGGCACGCGAGGAGGCGGAACGCCGCGCGCGTGAGGAGGCGGAGCGTCGCCGTCAGGAGGAGGAGCTGCAGCGGCAACTCGACACGGAGCTGCAACGAGAAGCGGAACGGCTCGCCGCGATGCGGTCCGGCGCGCTCGAAGAGTACCTGACGCTGCTGAGGAACAGGATCGAGCAGAACTGGATCCGGCCGCCGAGCGCGCGGCCGGGCATCAGGTGCAGGGTCCATGTCGCGCAGATCCCGAGCGGCGAGGTCATCAGCGCTCGCGTCACGGAGTGCAACGGCGACGCCGCGGTCGTGCAGTCGATCGAAGCCGCGGTCCTGCGCGCATCGCCGCTGCCGCTGCCGTCCGACCGGTCGCTGTTCGAACGCAACCTGATCATCGATTTCGAGCCGGAAGATTGACGCCGCGCGCGCGAAGGGAGTGCCGTGGCGTACGCGAACAAAGCCTGGAACACGACGAAAACTTCGAAGAGGAGCTTGATGGCCAGAGGAAACGACAACGGGCCGACGCGCTGGACGGCCCTGCTTCGAGCCGGCGTCGCGGTCTTCCTCGCGATCGCGGCGGCGAGCGCCGACGCGCAGCTCAACATCAGGGTCACGCAGGGCATCGACCGCCCCGTGCCGATCGCGATCGTCCCGTTCGGCTGGCAGGGATCGGGTCAGCTGCCGTACGACGTGACGGCGGTCATTACCGCGGACCTCGGCAACAGCGGACGGTTCGATCCGATGCCCGTGTCCGACATGATCTCGCGTCCTACGAATCCGACGCAGATCAATTTCCAGGACTGGCGCGTCAGCGACGTCGATTACCTGCTGATCGGGCAGATGACCGAAAGCTCGCCGAGCAACTACAACCTGCAGTTTCAGCTGTTCAACGTCAGATCGGCGCAGCAGCTGCTCGGGTTCCGGCTGACGTCGGACCGGGAAAACCTTCGCGCGGCCGCGCACCGGATCGCCGACATGGTCTTCGAGGAGCTGACCGGCATCCCCGGCGTGTTCAGCACGCAGATCGCCTACATCACCGAGCAGCGCAACGGGGACCGGCGTCTCTATCGGCTCGTCGTCGCCGACGCCGACGGCGAGAACCGGGTCGTCGTCGCGGAGTCGCCGCAGCCGCTGATGTCGCCGGCGTGGTCGCCGGACGGCCGCAGGCTCGCGTACGTGTCGTTCGAAGGCAATCAATCCGCGATTTACGTGCAGACGCTACGCACCGGAACCCGGGAGCGGGTGTCGATGCGCGCGGGTCACAACGGCGCGCCGGCCTTCTCGCCGGACGGCCGCCGGCTCGCGCTGACGCTGTCGCTCGTCGACGGCAACTTCGACATCTACACGCTCGATCTCGGCACGCAGGTGCTGCGCCGGCTGACGGACCATCCGGCGATCGACTCCGAGCCCGCGTGGTCGCCGGACGGCGAGACGATCTACTTCATGTCCGATCGCAGCGGAGCGCCGCAGATCTATCGCGTTCCGTCGAACGCGGACGTGCGTGCGACGCCGCAGCGCGTGACGTTCGAAGGGAACTACAATGCCCGTCCGCGCGTCTCTCCGGATGGCAGGTACCTCGCCGTCGTGCATCGCGGCGACCGGACGCAGGGCAACTTCCGCATCGCGAGTGTCGATCTGTCGCGGAACAATGCGATCGAGCCGCTGAGCCGCCGCGGGCAACTCGACGAGTCGCCGAGCTACGCGCCGAACGGTGCGCTCCTGATCTTTGCGACGCGCGAGCAGGGACGGGGCGTGCTCGGGACGGTCACGAGCGACGGCCGCATCGAGCAGCGAATCGAATCGGGCGAAGGCGACGTGCGGGAACCGGTGTGGGGGCCCTTCCCGCGGCCTTGACGCAGGAAATGCATTAACAACAATACGCAGATTCTTGTTATAACTCATCCTTGAGGATCGGGAAAATGTTTCGAACCAGCGCGCTGCTGACTTGCATCCTCACATTGGCGTTGAGCGGTTGTAACCGCGGCAACACGCTTCCCGATTTCGAGTCGGGCGCGGCATCCGGTGAAAACTCGAGCGGGGCGTCGACGAACCCGTTCGGTGACCGCGGCGGCTTCGATGTCCTCGAGGACGAGGCGGGCGACCAGGGAAATCTGCTCGACCAGCTGATCGTCTACTTCGAGTTCGACCGCAGCGACGTTCCTGCGCAATACAACGACATGCTTGCGGCCCACGCGCGGTACCTCGCGTCGAATCCGAATGCGCAGGTGCGCCTCGAGGGCCACGCCGACGAACGCGGCTCGCGCGAGTACAATATCGGTCTCGGGGAGCGGCGAGCGCAGGCGGTTCGCCGCATCCTGATGCTGCAAGGCGCTTCCGCGGAGCAGGTGAGCACGGTGAGCTACGGCGAGGAGCGCCCCGCCGCGCTCGGCAGCGACGAGGAGGCTTACAGACTGAATCGCCGGGTCGAGATCGTCTACAGGCAGTAGGCCTCTCGGAGATGGCGCCAACCTCGAGGAGTCGGCCGTGAGAAGCTCGTATCTAATCCTCCCGTTCGGCATCGTCTCTTTCGCCGTGCTCGCAGGCTGCAGCACGATCACGCCGACCGACGATCCGGTATACCTGCGTCTGCAGGCCCTCGAGGAGCGGCTGGGCCGCATCGAGCGCGTCGTCAACAACGAGAGCCTGATTCAGATGGCGAATCAGCTCGAGCAGCTGCGCGCGGACACGCAGACGCTGCGCGGTGAGGTGGAGACGCTGCGCTTCGAGACCGAAAGCGGGGCGGAGCGGCAGCGCCAGCTCTACCTCGACATCGACCAGCGGCTCCAGTCCCTCGAGTCGCAGTCGCGAGGCGGTTTCGACGGCGGAAGGCCAGGCGTCGGCGCGAACACGGCAGCCGGTGCGGGCGGCTTCGCCGACGCCGGCCCGGGCACCGGCGGCGCTGCCGGGGCTCGCGGCGGCGCCGCGCAGGTCTCCGGCACGGACACCGAAAATTATCAGCGCGCGTTCGAGCTGCTCGAGGCGCGTCGCTACGGCGACGCCGCGCAGGCGTTGCGGCGCTTCCTCGAGGCCTTCCCGGACAGCGCGCTCGCGGACAACGCGCAGTACTGGCTCGCCGAGACGTACTACGTGCAGCGCGACTTCGCGACGGCGCTGCCGGAGTTCCAGAAGGTCCTCGATCTCTACCCGCAGTCCGACAAGCTGGCCGACTCGCTGCTGAAGGTCGGCTACTGCAACTACGAGCTCGGGCGTTTGGACGCCGCGCGGACGGCGCTGCAGCAGGTCATGCGCAACTACCCGGGCACGACGGCCGCGGAGCTTGCGACCAGCCGCCTCGAGGCGCTCGAGCGGGAGGCAGGTTGAGTGCGGTGGCCGCGTCGGCGAGCCGGAGTCCGGTCGGCGACGACGCGGCCGCGCTGCGGCTGAAGATCACCGAGATCTTCCATTCGATCCAGGGCGAGGCGCTCTACGCCGGCTGGCCGACGGTGTTCGTGCGGCTGACCGGCTGCCCGCTCCGCTGCCGTTACTGCGACACGACCTATGCGTTCGGCGGCGGCGAGTGGCGCACGTGCCGCGAGATCCTCGACCAGGTCGCGAGCTTCGATGCGCGTCACGTCTGCGTGACGGGCGGTGAGCCGCTCGCGCAGCCGCGCTGCCTCGCGCTCCTCGAGATGCTTTGCGACGCGGGGTATGAGGTCTGCCTCGAGACCGGCGGGGCGCACGACATCGGTCCCGTCGATCCGCGGGTGAGCCGCATCGTCGACGTGAAGACGCCGGGCTCCGGAGAATGCGCGCGCAATCTGCTCGAGAACCTGGCGCTGCTGACTCCGCGCGACGCGCTGAAGCTCGTCGTCACGAGCCGCGACGACTACGAGTGGGCGAGGGCGTTCGTGCGGAGCCACGAAGTGCCGTGTCCGATCTTCTTCTCGCCGAGCTACGGCGAGCTGCCGCCCGCGAGCCTCGCCGAGTGGATCCTCGCCGACCGGTTGCCGGTGCGGCTGCAGCTTCAGCTGCACAAGGCGCTGTGGGGCGATACGCCCGGGCGATGAGCGCGCACGCGCGGTGCCCACGCGAGACGCGGCGGGCCGCACGGGGGAGCCGCTCGTGACGCGCCGCGCCGTCGTGCTCCTGTCCGGCGGGCTCGACTCCGCGACGACGCTCGCGATAGCGCGGAGCGAGGGCTGCGAGTGCCACACGATCAGCTTCGACTACGGGCAGCGTCATCGCGCCGAGCTTCGCGCGGCCGCACGCGTCGCCGCGCAGCTCGGTGCCGCATCTCACCGGGAGTTCCTCTTGCCGATCGGTGCGTTCGGCGGGTCGGCGCTGACCGATGCCGCGATCGACGTGCCGGAAGCCGGGGGCGCCGGCATACCCGTGACGTACGTCCCCGCGCGCAACACGATCCTGCTGAGCGTTGCGCTCGGCCTCGCCGAGGTCCTCGATGCCGACGCGATCTACATCGGCGTGAACGCGGTCGACTACTCGGGGTATCCCGATTGCAGGCCCGAGTTCATCGCGGCGTTCCAGGCGCTCACCCGCGTCGCGACGAAGCAGGGCGTCGAGGGGCGGCCCGTGCGCATCGAGGCGCCGCTGATCCGGATGACGAAGGCCGAGATCATCCGCCGCGGCACGGAGCTCGGCGTCGACTACGCGGCGACCGTCTCCTGCTACCGGGCGGACGATGCGGGCCGCGCGTGCGGGCGCTGCGACGCGTGCGTGCTGCGGCACGACGGATTTCGCGCGGCCGGCATTGACGATCCCACGCGGTACTTTGGAGAATGAGACGGCACGGCGGCGAATCGCGCTTTTTGGCTGACCGCTGATCCAGTATGATTCCGCCCCCTGCGCCTCGACGAGGCTCCCGTTTCCGCGGAACAGCACGGGCCGTTAGCTCAGTTGGTAGAGCACCGGACTTTTAATCCGATGGTCGCAGGTTCGATCCCTGCACGGCCCACCAAGAATCAGCGGCTTGGATACTTAAGCCGCAAGGCATTGGGACAAAACCCAAACCGCGCTCATCGCGTCGCTCTCGATCGGCTCGCACGCAACGAGGGCGATAACGATCTACTCAAGGGATGGGTGAAGGACATCGAGGTGATCAAGGGACCTGCACACCGCCAACTTCACGCCGCCGTGGGATTTCGTGCCGTGTGGCGGGTGATGCAGCTCAGTAAATTCCGAGAGCTCGAGCGAGCGCTGGTGCCAGCATCTGGCTGTACGGCGCCGACAGATGATGCCGATCCCTATACTTCATTACGCCGTCGGCGACCATCGGGCACGGATCAACGGGGCATATCGTGTCCGAGACGTCGGCCGTAGAGACGTTCTCGTAGGTCAGATCGATGGGCGGCCGCGGACGAAGGTGGACCGAGCACGCTGAGAACACGCACTCCGAGGCGTCGCGTGACGGTCGAGGCACCGTGCGGAGCACGACCACGCGCTCGCTGATCCGAGCGACTCTCGCGAGCAGCTGCTGAATCCCTTGTCCGTCTCCCCAATAGGTCGCTCCCCGCTCTAGGTTCGACACGATCAGGAGATCGGGGTGCTCCTCCTCGATGACAGCGAGCGCCCGCTGACGCCACTCGATGCACTCGTAGAACGGGCGCCCGAATCCCGGACGGTAGGGCTCGTGGAAAACGGAAGGGCAGGCGCCCTTCGTCAGGGGCACGAAGCGCCAGCCGTGCTCGGTCGCGATCCTCTCGAGCGCCGGGAACCAGTGCGCGGCGTGGGAGTCCCCGAAGACAATCATCGTCCGCTCCGCATCCGGGGCGCCGTAAACGCACGCGTGCGGATCGCTCTCGTAGAGGGTCGTGTTGCAGCCGTCCTCGTAGATGCGAGCCACGGCCTTGATCGACTCGACGAGTGTCCGATACTCCGGCGAGCGGAGGTAGGACTCTGCTACCGCGTTTGCGCCGGCCGCACTGATGCTCGAGCACAGCGTGAGCGCGAGACCAGCGGTGAGGGCTCGACTCGAGAGCCGCAATGACCGGTAACGGACTGGATTCTCGACGAATCGCCACGTTGCCCACGAGAACGCGAAGATCGCGACGAGCGCCAGCTGCTTGTGCGCGGCCGGCCAGAAGATCAGCACCGGCCAGTGCCAGAGGTAGAGCGAATAGGACATATCGCCGACGAACTGCATCGGCCGGATCGAGAGCGCCCGGCCGGTGGCGGACCCAGGCCCCGCGAGCAGGATCAGCATGCTCCCGATGACCGGGAGCGCCGCAGCCGTTCCGGGAAACGACATGCCGTCGTAATAGAGCACCGCGGAGAGCGCAAGCGCCAGTACGCCGAGCACGCCAAGGGCTGAGCGGGCCCGTTCCGATGGCCTACTGGATTCCGAGAGCGCCAGCAGTCCGCCGCCCGCAAACTCCCATGCCCGCGTCGGCGAGCCGAAGAACGCCCAAGGCTGACTGTAACGGGTCAGCAGCACGGAGCCGGCGAACGACGCGACATCGATCACCATGAGCGTGATGACAAGGCGCCGCCGCACGTCGCCTCCAGAACGAGCCGCGAGCAGCACGAGCAACGGCCATACCAAATAGAACTGCTCCTCGACGCCGAGCGACCAGGTGTGTAGCAGCGGGTTCGACTCTATTCCGTCGTCGGCCGCAAAGTAATCGGTCGAGGCTCGCGCGAACCAGATGTTGCTCGCATACAGGCTAGAGGCGAAGGCGGCGTAGGCGTATTCCTTCAGCGTGATCGGCGAGTAGACGAACGATGCCGCGAGCGTCGTGGCGACGATCACGAGGGTTGCGGCCGGCAGGAGTCGCCGGGCGCGCCGCGCGTAGAAGTCGACCAGCGAGACTGTGCCACTGCGCGCGGCTTCGCGGAGCAGAAGCGACGTGATCAAGAAGCCGCTGATGACGAAGAAGACGTCGACGCCGACGAAGCCGCCGGGCAGCCAACTCGCGCCCGCGTGGTAGACGATGACTAGCAGGACCGCAATCGCGCGCAGGCCCTGGATATCCGGCCGATATGTGGGCTTGCGCTCCATGGCGGCCAGATGAAATCACAATCGAGGTGGGCGCGCCGGGACGCGGGTCACCTTCCCGGCGCCGATCAGGCAGAGTTCACGGATTCAGGCGCGGCGGAGGTGGAACAAATCGCTGAGCGCTGTCCAATTAGCAGGGATCGAACCTGCGACCATCGGATCAAAAGTCCGGCCTCCGAATTTGGCTATGGCATTGATGCGCAGAGTAAACGTCAGCCCTGAGCTGGACCGAAGTACGATAGGATGGCGCGCTGCAAGGCATTGATCTCACGGCCCACCAAAAAAAACAAGTGCGTTCGAATAGCGCCGTCCGCTCCCCAAAATTCGGCTACGGCTCTGCGGTCGGCACTTCGTAGTCTGCCGGAGCACGACTCGGATGAGCGATGAGCAAGACAGGCAGTGTCTGCTGGTCACGGGCGGTAGCCGAGGAATCGGAGCGGCGATCGTGCGGCTCGCGGCGAGGCGGGGATACTCGGTCTGCTTCAGCTATCGCAGAAATGAGAAGGCCGCCAACGAGCTGATCGCCGAGTTGGAGGGCGAGGGCTGGTCCGTTCGTTCCGTTCGTGGGGACGTTGCCGAGCCCGGCTTTGCGGGCCGCTTCTTCGATGTCGCAGAGCAGGCGTTCGGCCCCGTCACGATGCTGGTCAATAATGCCGGCGTAACCGGCCGCATCGGGCTGTTCAAGGACGTCACGGGCGAGACGCTTCGGCGCACGGTCGATACGAACCTATTCGGGCCGATGCTGCTTGCGCAGGAGGCGGTGCGCCGCTGGGAAGCGGCGGGTATTCCCGGCCGCATGGTGAATATCTCTTCGATTGCAGCGACTCTCGGAGCCCCCCACGAGTATGTCCACTACGCGGCGACCAAAGCGGCGATGGAGGCGATGACGATTGGGTTGGGGAAAGAGGTGGCTGCGAAGGGGATTCGCGTGAACGCAGTCGCGCCGGGCACGGCGTTCACCGACATTCATGCCGCGGCCGGGGAACCCGACCGGCCGGCGAGGGTGGTTGCCCGGGTGCCCATGGGGCGGATCGCCGATCCCGCCGAGATCGCGGCCGCCGTGCTGTGGTTGCTGTCGGACGAGGCCTCCTATGTGACGGGGGCCGTGCTCAGAGTGTCGGGCGGGCTATAGGTCGGAGTCGTTTCAAGCGATAACCGACCGCGTCGCGGCGGTAAGCGACTTGCGTCGAGACCGGTCCCCGCTCAGCGCTGCGGGCTACGCAATCGAACGGCGGACCTCCCTGTCAGTCGACCCGCAGCGCGAGCGTCGGCTCGAGCCGGGCCGCGCGCGAAGCCGGCGCGAGCGATGCCAACGCTGCGACGAAAACCAGCAGGGCGGTGACCGCGAGATAAGTCGGCGGATCGAGCCAGTCGATGCCGAAGAGCAGGGATGCAAGCCCGCGGCTCGCTGCGACGGCACCGACGAGACCGATCGCGATTCCGATCACGGCGACACCGAGGCCTTGCCGCAGCACGAACGTCAGGATGCGCCAGCGCGTCGCGCCGAGCGCCGCGCGCAGCCCGATCTCGCCGGTCCGGTCGGCGACGCTGCCCGCGATGACGCCGTAGAGCCCGAGCGTCGCGAGCGCGAGCGCTGCCGCCGAGAACAGCGAGAAGACGGTCAACGCGAACGTGCGGCGCGACTCGGAAGCGGAGAGCAGGTCCGCCATCGTTTCGATGCGAGCGATCGGCAGCGACGGATCCACGGACCACACCGCCTGCTTGATTGCGGTCACGAGCGCGAGCGGGTCGCCGTCCGCGCGGACGACGAGCGTCTGCACGTCGTCGACCCAAGGCCACTGTCCCATCGCAACGTAGAACGTATCCGGCGGCGGCAGCGCGAGCGATGCGTGGCGGACGTCGCCGACGACGCCGACGATCGTCGACCACTGCCCTTCCGCGATCTGCGGCCCGAAGCGAACGCGCTCGCCGATGGGGCTGCGGTCGCCGAATCTCCGCTTCGCGAACGACTCGTTGACGAGCACGGCGATCGGCGCGCCGGGGCGGTCATCGGCTTCGAGCAGACGGCCTTGCACGAGCGGAACGCGCATCACTCGGAACCAGTCGGGCGTGACGGCGTAGCGCAGCACGCCGCCGCTGCGTCGACCGCCCTCGAGCGGAGCGGATTCGAAGGCCGCGCCATACGCATCGAAATCCCCGCTCAGCGGCAGCTGGCTCGAGAAGGCCGCGGCGGTCACGCCCGGAACGTTCCGCACGGCGTCGAGCGTTTGCCGGAAGAGACGCAGTGCCTCGTCGCGCGATGCGAGCCCGCGCCCCGTCGCGACGATCTGCATCGTGAGCGCATGCGAAGGCTCGAACCCCGGCGCGGTCGCGAGGATCCGGTCGAGGCTGCGGAGCAGCAGGCCAGCGCCGACGAGCAGAACGAGCGCGAGCGCGATCTGAGTCACGACGAGCCCTTTTCTCACCGAATGGCGTCCGCGGCCGAGCGCGCGCGCGCCCTGGAGGCCCAGACGCAGGTCGACTCGCGTCGCCTGCAAGGCCGAAGGCAGTCCCACTGCGATCCCGACGATCGCGGTGATCGCGAACGCGATCGCGAACACCGAGCCGTCGAACGCGATCGCGTCGACGCGAGGCAGTCCCGGCGGCGCCAATGCGACGAACACGCGAATGACGACTATCGAGACGCCGAGCCCGGCGATGCCGCCGAGGACGGCGAGCACGACGCTCTCCGTCAGACGCTGCCGCAGCACGCGTCCGGGGCCCGCGCCGAGCGCGGCGCGCGTAGCGATCTCCCGGCGGCAATCGGAGTTCCGCGTGAGGAGCAGGCTCGCGACGTTCACCGACGCGATCGCGAGGAGCAGCAGCACCGCGCCGAGAACCGCGAGGAGCACCGGCCGGACGGCCGTCGTGACGGTGTCCCGCAGCGGCTCGACGAATAGCCCGTTCTGCAGGGACGCCCACGTCGGTCGGGCGCCTTCGGCCAACGGCGTGCTCGCGATCGCGGCGAGCTCGCGCCGCGCCTGATCGATGGACACGCCGGCCGATAGGCGGCCGACCATCCGCAAGTGATGGCCCCATTCCTGACCTTCGAACGGCGCTTCCGCGCGGTACTGCAGCGCGGTCCACACCTCGGCCTGCGGCGCGAGGACGTCCTCGAACGCCGCCGGCATCACGCCGATGACGACGTGCGATTCGCCGTCGAGCTCGATCGACTGCCCGAGCGCAGCTTCGGGCGTCTGCGCGAGCCGCCTCGCGAGACGGTCAGCGACGATCGCGACTCTAGGGCCCCCGGGCGCGGCTTCCGCGGCCGTGAACGTGCGTCCGGTCGCGGGCGGGGTGCCGAGCACGGCGAAGTAGTCGATGCTGACCCGCTCGCCTTCGAGGCGCTCGGGCTCGCCGACGGACACGAGCGAGGGCCGCCAGCGCGACGAGACGGCGAGCCTGTCGAAGGAGCGGCTGCGCACGGCGAGCTCGACGTAGGTGCCGTGAGTCACGTCGTACGGCCTGCCTTCCGCATCGACGTCGAACAGCGCGACGAGGCGGTCCGGATCGGGATAGGGGAGCGGCGCGAACAGGACCGGATGAACGGCGCCGACGATTCCGGTGCTCGCGCCGATGCCGAGCCCGAACGAGAGAATCACGACCAGCGCGAAGCCGGGGCGCCGCGCGAGTGCGCGCGCGATAAAGCCGAGATCCTGCAGGAGGGTGCTCATCGACCTCGTCCGTCCCTTCGTGCCGCCTGCTCGATGGCAAGGCGCATGCCATTAGCGAAGCGGCCGGCAAGCCGTTGAACCTCAAAGCTTCACGGCACGGAGCGAAGCGTCGGCGCGGGAAAGGCGTCCCGGCGCCGACGGCGGATTCCCGGATTCGGGACGAATCCGCGTGAGCGAAATCGGCGGGTAGCCGCGGAACGCGTCAGCGCGGATCGATCTGCGTGATGGGATCGATCTCCGTGATGTAAAGATGGGCCTCAGCGAAGCGAGCGGCGTTGCGCACGCCGACCCAGATATTGTAGTTGCCGGAGCGCGGTCGAGCGATCGCGACGAGCGGATTGAGGCCGATGCCGTCGTCGTTGCAGTACCAGTTCCCGGCGGGATCGAGCACCGCAAGCGTCGTGTCGTCGTTCGACACCGCGTAGAAGTGCAACGACTGGGAGCCGGCCTCGTAGTTCAGGTCGACATCCGGCGCCTCCCCATAAATGTAGCCCACGCACGCTCCGCCGACGCTCGCGCCGACGTCGTGGTCGCCGCCGGCCTCCAGGCCCTGGATCCACGGATCCGGTAGGAAGCCGGCCGTCAGATCCACGGTCGCATAGGTCGGCGTTGCGGCCCAGTTCGGCTGCGCTCCGCTGCGTGTTCGCGGCGTTCTCGGGTCGAGCTCCGTGATGCGAAGCTCCGCGGGCGCGAGTCCCGACTCGCCATGCAGCCCTACCCAGATGTTGTAGTTGCCGTCGAGCGGAGCGTCGAACGCGATGACCGGATCGAGACCGAGGGCGTCGTCGCTGCAATGCCATTCGCCGTTGGGATCGAATACCACCAGCGTCGTGTCCGCGGAGGAGGAGGCGTGGATGTACAGCGAGCTGAAGCCCGCCGTGTAGTTCAGATCGACGTCCGGTGCCGCATCGTTGATGTACCCGGTGCATCCGTCTGCGAGGCGGCGCGACACCCGGTCGCCTCCGCCTGCCTCGAGCGGCTGCGTCCACGGGTCCGGCATGAATCCGGCTTCCAGATTCACGGTCGTATAGGTCGGCGTCGCGATCCAGTTCGGCTCGGCCGAAGCCGTGCCGGCGACGAGCGCCGCCGCTGCGACGGCATTGAGGGTGACGAGAGTCCTTGCGAGCGATGTCGTCCCAGCGGACATGCGAGAGTTCCGTGACACAGCGGCGATGCAGCGATGCGACTCTAGGCGAGTGCCACGTGGCGGTCGCTGGGGCAGTTCTCACATTGCTGCATGGAGGCGCGCCGGCCCCCGTCGCCGGCGGTCGGCGGCAGCGCGCCCGGCAGTCGGGCGAGCCGGCGCTCCGGGCCGCTCGCCGCCGGGTAGTGCTCCTGGCAATACTAAGCTCTGCACCGAATTGAAAATTTACGCCGTCGCCCGCAAAATCACGCATCCGCATTCCAGGCCCCACCTCCCTGGGGCCTTCCCAAGGCGACTTGCCTAATAAGAGGTTACCAGGAGCTATGAGCCAGCGAAGCTTGGAAGATTTGTTGAAGTCGGTAGGGAATCCGGTTGATCTGCTTAGAAATTCGCAGATCGGGGCGTACGTGTATCCGGTGGTTCCCGCCGAGTTCACGAACTGGCGCGACGAGCAGCGCGCGTGGCGCGAGACGTGCGTGCTGTTCGACCAGTCCCACCACATGGTCGACCTGTACGTCGAAGGGCCCGATGCGCTGAAGCTCCTGTCCGAGACGGCGATCAACAGCTTCGCGAATTTCGGCCCGAACAAGGCGAAGCAGTATGTTCCCGTCACGCATTATGGTTACGTCATCGGCGACGGCATTCTGTTCCACCTCGAGCAGAACAAGCTCGTCTACGTCGGCCGCGCCCCGGCGGCGAACTGGATCCAGTTCCACGCGGAGACCGGCGGCTACGACGTCAAGGTCGAGAAGGACGACCGCTCGCCGTCCCGGCCGATGGGCAAGCCCGTCGTCCGCAAGTGCTACCGCTTCCAGATCCAGGGCCCGAACGCGTGGCAGGTGATCGAGAAGCTGAACGGCGGCCCGGTCGAGAAGATCAAGTTCTTCAACATGGGCACGATCAAGATCAAGGGCCGCACCGTGCGTGCGCTGCGGCACGGCATGGCCGGCGCTCCCGGACTCGAGATCTGGGGCCCGTACGAGGAGGGCGACGAGATCCGCGCCGCGATCGTCGAGGCGGGCAAGGATTTCGGTCTGTATCAGGTCGGGTCGCGGGCGTACGCGACGAACACGCTCGAGTCCGGCTGGATTCCGTCGCCGCTGCCCGCGGTCTACACCGGTGACAAGCTGAAGCCGTATCGCGAGTGGCTGCCGGCCGACGGCTACGAGGGCTCGGGCAGCCTCGCGGGCAGCTTCGTGTCGAGCAACATCGAGGACTACTACGTCACGCCGTACGACATCGGCTACGGCCCGTTCGTGAAGTTCGACCACGACTTCATCGGCCGCGAGGCGCTCGAGAAGATCGCCGACAAGCCGCACCGCAAGAAGGTCACGTTCGCGTGGAATCCGGACGACGTCGGCAAGATCTTCCGCTCGATGTTCGAGCCGGGCCAGGAGCACTACAAGTACATCGACCTGCCGCTGTCGAACTACGCGTCCGCGTCGTACGACCGGATCGAGAAGAACGGCAAGGTCGTCGGCTTCTCGATGTTCGCCGGCTACAGCTACAACGAGCGGTCGATGCTGTCGCTCGGCACGGTCGATCCGGACGTCCAGATCGGCGACGAGGTCACGCTCGTGTGGGGCGAGGAGAACGGCGGCACACGGAAGACGACCGTCGAGCGCCACAAGCAGATCGGCGTGCGTGCGATCGTGAGCCCGGTGCCGTACGCGAAGGTCGTGCGCGAGCAGTACGAGGGCAGCTGGCGCCGCGCGGGACAGGTGTGACCTGCGTAAATAGCGCCTCGTAGCGCCGGGCGAGCGCCCGGCGCGCACCGGACGAAGGGAAGGTCGGCTCTCGGCCTTCCCTTTTTCGTGCTCCGATGCGCTGGCCGCTCTTGCGCTCGAAGGCGCCAGCCGCGCGCCGATCCACCGACGGATCGGCCGCCGCGTCGAGCTGCGGTGATCTGCGAGATCGGGCTTGCGGCGCCGAGGCGTCGTTACGGCTCGGCGCCGAGCGCGGAATCAACGGCGCTCCGTCACTCGAACTCGAGAACGCCGAGCCGGTGGCCCGCGGCGTCCGTGAACCAGAGCCGGTTCGCGAGCCGCTCCGGCGGTTGACGGTCGCTGCCCGCGCTCAGCCCGACCGCACGCGCGACGGGGCCCGGGACCTCGAACTCGGCGATCTCGCCGTCCGGGGTCACGCGGCCGAGGCGGTCACCCTTCGTATACCAGACGTTGCGGTCCGGCCCGACCGCGATGTTGATCGGCGAGCCGGTGCGGCTCGGGATCGGGAACTCGCTGATCTCGCCGTCCATCGTGATGCGGCCGACGCGATTGCCGTCCGGCGAGATGCCGTCCATCGTCCCGGCGAGCTCGACGAACCACATGTTGCCGTCGGCGCCTGCCGTGATGTCGCCCGGACCCGAGTTCGGGCGGGGCAGCTCGAACTCGGTGATCTCGCCGTCCGGCGTGATGCGCCCGATCTTGCTGGCCTTGTACTCGGAGAACCAGATGTTGCCGTCGGGTCCCGCCGCGAGCGCGCGCGGACCGCTGTCGGGCGTCGGGATGTCGAACTCGGTGATCTCGCCGTCCGGCGTGATGCGGCCGATCTTGCCGGCGGCGAACATGCCGAACCAGATGTTGCCGTCCGCGCCGAGCGCGATCGCGCGCGGCTGGCTGTCCGCCGTCGGAATCGGGAACTCGGCGATCTCGCCGTCGGGCGTGATGCGGCCGATGCGGTTGCCGAGATGCTCGGAGAACCACATGTTGCCGTCGGCGCCGAGCGCGATGATTCGCGGCGAGCTGTTCGCGATCGGAAGCGGGTAGACGCGAACGTTCGAGCCGTCGGGATCGATGCGTCCGATCGCGTTGCTGCCGAGCGTGAACCACGCCGTGCCGTCCGGCGCGAGCGCGACGGTCGTCGGTCCCTGCGCGCCTTCGGGCAATGCGTACATCGTGAACTCGCCGGTCGCGGCGAGGGTTTCGTCGGGGGCGAGCCAGCGCTGCTCGTCGGCTTCCGCGACGCGCGTCGTCATCAGCAGGACTCCAGTCAGAATAAGCGTCGTGCGCATGATGCCCCGTCCCCCGGTCGTTGTCGTCATCGCGGATTCTAGCGGAACGAGCGGCCGCGATCGGCGCGGCGCTCGAAGGACGGTCGGGCGTTCGGCCCCGTCCTCGGGCGGCGGAGCGGTTGCCGGCATCGGGGCGGCAGCGTAGGCTCTGTCTCGGTTTCGCACCGCATCGCCCACGGCAGCCGACGGAGCGCGACGATGAATGCGAAGACTGCGCTTGGCGCGTGCCAGGCCCTCGGGATCGGGATCGTGTCCGCAGCGACGCTGTTCTTCGTGCATCGTGCGCTGATCTCGGACGGCTCGTTGCCGGGAGCGTCGACGTTCGGCTCCGGCGACGCAGCCGATCTCTCGATGGAGCCTGCCGAATCGCACGCTGCCGATCGGGACGAGCGCGTCGCAACGGTCCGCGGCACGAGCGAAGCTGCACCGGATCAGGGCAACGCGCGCGGAGCGGCTGCCGGCGGGCGCACCGAAGGCAGCGCGGACGGCGGCGTCGCGGCCGACCGCGCCGAGCGAGGTCCGGACGGCGAGCCGACGAACCCGCACATCGAAGCGTTGAGCCATCCGTCTCCTGCCTACCGCAACGTCAGCCTCGCGACGCTCATTCGAAACGCCGGTCACGCGTGCACGGACGTGGTGTCGTCCACCGGGCACAATGATCTCAACTCGTGGCGCGTGTCCTGCGAGGGCGGCCGTGCCTATCTGGTCTGGCTGGACGGCGACGAGGCTCACGTCGAGCCGATGACGTATTTCGACGGGCAGACGCCGTTCATTCCGGTCGAGCCGACGGAAGCGCCTCCGCGCCTGCTGCCGCCGCTCGAATAGTGACGCTGGCGCCGCTCGTCGCGGTATTGCGCCGCGTTGACCGGGCGGATCGGATGCCGCAGGATGATTTGCGCAAGGCCGCCGCGCCGGCGGGAAGCGCGGCGGTTGACTCGACGAGCGCACTAATTTCCTTGGGATAAGCCGTGAGCACTTCCTCGATGCAGCGATCGCGAACGTGTTCGCTCGACGCGTCGGCGGCACCTGTCGTCGGTTTCCCACGGCAGGGGCAAGCGATGCGGCACGCGAGAGCCTTTATGTCGCAAAGTACTTGACAGCTGAATACACTGGATCGAGACTGAGGAGCTATCGATGGCATCCATCTTCCCCGAGAGCGTGCCTTCGCGCGGCTCGACGCCGGCGTCGATCGATGCGGGGGCGCTCGCGCACCTGCGTTACATCCGGGACACGATCGAAGCCGCGCATACGTTCACGTCGGTACCTGGGAAGGGGTGCATCGCGATGGGCCTGACCGCGCTGGTCGCGGCGGCCCTCGACTCGATCGCCGGGCGCGGGGACTACTGGTTGCCGATCTGGATCGGCGCCGCCGCGACGGCGATCGGGCTGTCGAGCTACTTCCTCGTGAAGAAGGCGAAGTCGCAGGGATTGTCGTTATGGGGCGGTGTAGCGCGCCGTTTTTTTCTGACGCTGCTGCCGGCCTTGATCGCCGGCGCGGTGCTGACGGTCGCGTTGCTCGACTCCGGGGCGAGAGACCTCGTGTCGGGCGCGTGGCTGCTGCTCTATGGCGCAGGTCTTGCCGCGAGCGGCGTGTTCTCGATCAGGCCGGTCATGCTGGCCGGCTTCGGGTTCATGGCGCTCGGCGCGCTCGCTCTCGCACTTCCGCCGTCGTTCTCGACGGCGTTGCTCGCAACCGGGTTCGGTGGGTTCCACCTGGCCCTCGGGCTGATCATCCAACGGAGGCATGGTGGCTAAACGGGCAGTAAAGCCGGCGTCTCAACCTGCGGCGACGAAGCTGAGCAGGCTTCGTGCCGTCAGCTCCTACGTTGCGGACGGCGAATCGAAGGATTTCGACCGCCTTATCTACGAGCGCGTCCGGCTCGGCATCATGAGCGCTCTCAGCGTCAACGAGAGCATGACGTTCAACGAGCTCAAGGAGCTTCTGAAGACGAGCGACGGCAACCTGAGCGCGCACGGGCGTAAGCTCGAGGAAGCTGGCTATATCACGTGCCGCAAGTCTTTCTCCGCACGCATGCCGAAGACGGAGTACAGCCTCACGGCCAAGGGACGTCGCGTGTTCGAGCGGTACTTGAACCACATGGAAGCGCTGATCGAGGCCGCGCGGGGCCGGTAATTCGAACAAGCACGCACTTTGCATTGCAAAGCTGGGATCAACGGGAGTCATCGATGCACGTCGCGATCATCATGGATGGAAACGGCCGGTGGGCCGTGCAGAGAGGGCTGCCGAGGCCGGCCGGTCACCGCGCGGGCGCGGAGACGGTACGTCGAATCGTCGAGGCGGCGGTGGCGTCGCATGTTTCCGTCCTGACGCTGTATGCGTTCTCGGCGGACAACTGGCTCCGTCCGCGGCGGGAAGTCTCCGCGCTGATGAAGCTGATGAAGCGCTATCTGATCAGCGAGCGCGTGCGGTGCCTCCAGAACGGCGTGCGCGTCAACGTCATCGGTCGGCGCGACCGGCTCGCACCGGAGCTCGTCCGCTCGATCGAGGACATCGAGCGCATCACGGCAGGCGGCGACAAGCTTCTCCTGCGGCTCGCCGTCGACTATTCGGCGCGGCAGTCGCTCGTCGAGGCGGCCCGGCAACCCGGAAAGCCTCAGGGCTTCGAGGACTTCGAGCGGCGGCTCGCCGCGGTCAATCACTCCGTGCCGGGCGTACCGAGCGTGGACCTGTTGATCCGTACGGGAGGGGAGCAGCGCCTCAGCGATTTCATGCTGTGGGAGAGCGCTTACGCCGAGTTCATCTTCTCGGATACGTTTTGGCCGGACTTCTCGGAGGACGAGTTCCACGCGGCGCTCGAGGAGTTCGCCCGCCGCGATCGGCGCTTCGGCCAGCTGTCGCAGCGCACGGCCTGACCTTCCCTAGCCCCGACCTTCCGCGCCGCCGCCGGCGCCGGACCCGGCGGCTCCCTCGAGCGGCGCCCGGCCGCTATAGTGGACGTCGAGCGGATACGTTCGGGGGAGGCTCATGGTCGGAAACATCGAAGCGTCGGCCGTTCGGGCGGCCGCCGTAACGCTGCTGCTCGCGCCGGCGCTCGTCTCCGGTCAGCCGCGGCAAGGGGACGCACCGAGCGCGAGGGAAGCGGTCACGCCGTCGTCCGGCGAGCGCGTGCCCGGGTGGCGCGCGCCGAGAACGCCCTGGGGCGATCCCGACCTGCAGGGCATGTGGCCGCTCGACTACATCAACGGCACGCCCGTGCAGCGGCCGCCCGAGTTCGGCGAGCGGCGCTATCTGACCGACGAGGAGTACGCCGAGCGGGCTGCGCGGCTCGCCGCCCTCAATGCGCGCTACGAGCAGGAGATCGCGACGCACCGCATGGATATGGGCCACTGGTCGGAGATGGGCCAGCCGAACCGCCTCACGTCGCTGATCGTCGAGCCGTCGAACGGCCGCGTCCCGCCGCTCACGGAAGCCGCGCGGGCGAAGGCGGCGGGCATGACGAGCTCGTGGTCGGACATCCCGTTCGACGAGATCGCCGATTTCAACCCGCTCGACCGCTGCATCACGCGCGGCCTTCCGGCATCGATGTTCCCGTTCATGTACAACAGCGGGATCGAGATCATCCAGGCGCCGGGCTATGTCGTGATCCGCCTCGAGCTGATCCACGAGACGCGCATCGTGCCGCTCGACGGCCGCCCGCCGCTGGCGCCGGAGATCCGTCAGTGGATGGGCGAGTCGCGCGGGCGCTTCGAAGGCGACACGCTCGTCATCGAGACGACGAACTTCAACGGCGAGACGCCGATGCTGATCGTCGGCCCCGGCGGCAACACGATCCCGACGAGCACGTCGCTTCGCATCGTCGAGCGGCTCACCCGCGTCGCGGACGACACGATCGAGTACGAGCTCGAGGTCGAGGACCCGGAGATGCTGACCGGATCGTGGAAGGCGGCGTTTCCGTGGAAGCTCAATCCCGAGTACCGGATGTTCGAGTACGCGTGTCACGAGGGGAACACGCTGATTCCCAGCCTGATCAACGCGACGCGCGCCGAGCGCGCGGCGGCGCAAAACCTGTAACTCGTTTTCCAAAGTCTGTGGCATACAAGTTGCACCCTCCCGCACGGCTTTCGTGATGGAAAAACGATCGGAGGTGCATCATGGCTCGTGCGGATACGCTGCCGAGTACCCGTGCCGGAGGACAGATCCGGATCGCGAGCGCGATCAATGTGCTGCTCGGCATCTGGTTGATCATTGCCGCGTTCACGCTTGCCGTATCCGAGGAGGCCTACTGGAACGACCTGATCGTCGGCATCGTCGTCCTGATTCTCGCCGCGACGCGCCTTTCGAGGCCGACCGAGGGGACGAAGCCCGCAAGCTGGGTCAACGCGGCGATCGGCGTCTGGCTGATCGCAGCGCCGTTCATCCTGAGCTACGAGCGTGATCAGGAGATGTGGAACGACATCATCGTCGGCGTGCTGCTGCTGATCTTCGCGGGGTGGAGCGCGGCGCTGCCGCGCGAGCGGGACACGCTGCACGGCGGGATGGACACGACGGCGCGGCGCGACACGACGGTTCCGCCGACGGGCACGCCGCGCGGCGACGTCGATACGACTGCGCGTCCGGGCGGCGGTCGGCGCCGCTGACGAACGGTCCTCGCGAGCGCGCGGCCGCGTGCTGCGGCCGCGAGCGTGCGCTCCGCATCTCCCGGCCGCCCGGAGGGCACGTCGAGAGAGAGATTTTTCCGGGAGCTCGTGCAGGCCGCGGCCGCTCGTGCCGCGCACGGCGCATTCCGCGGCCCTGCCGCGGCGTGTCGCGGTATGATTGCGGCGTGTTCGGACTCATCAGAAGCCGGCGGCGGCGCAGGATCCTCGCGACCGAATCGATACCGCACGAGCTCTGGCACGCTGCGCTCGACGCGGTGCCCGTGCTCGCGCTACTGGACGACGGCGAGCGAGCGCGGCTGCACGATCTGTCGCTCTTGTTCCTTCACGAGAAACGCCTCGAGCCGGCCGGCGGCCTCGAGCTCGACGAGCGGATGCGCGTCCGCATCGCGGCCCTTGCATGCCTCCCGATCCTCGAGCTCGGGCTCGATTGCTACGACGGCTTCGCGTCGGTGATCGTCTACCCCGACGAGTTCGTCGTTCCGGGACGCGAGCAGATCGACGAGGCCGGCGTCGTGCACGTCGGCGACGACGTGCTGAGCGGCGAGTCGTGGGACTTCGGCCCCGTGATCCTGGCCTGGGAGGACGTCGAGGCGAGCGGCCGTGGCGACGGCTACAACGTCGTCGCGCACGAGTTCGCGCACAAGCTCGACCTGCTCGACGGCAGCGTGAACGGGCTGCCACCGCTGCATCGCGACATGCGCGTCGACGAATGGACCGGGGTGTTCCAGGAAGCGTATGACGAGCTCGTCGAGCAGATCGAGCGCGACGAGGAGCCGTGGATCGACCCTTACGCGGCGGAGAATCCGGGTGAGTTCTTCGCGGTCTGCACGGAGCTCTTCTTCGACGTTCCGATCGACCTGCAGATCGCGTATCCGGCGCTCTACCGACAGCTCGCGGCCTATTACCGTCAGGATCCGGCCGCGCGCCTGCGCCGTCCTCGCGACCGGCGCGTCTCTTGACCCGAACGGCGCAACCTGCAATCGTGCCGCCGCCGTCGTTAACGCGGAGTGCCGACGATCGAGCTTCTCGAATTCCTCGCGCCGTTCGTGCCTTGGCTCGTCGGCGTGTCCGTCATCAGCCTGCTCCTCGGTGCGCTTCTCGCCCCGCTGATGATCCTGCGGATCCCGTCCGATTATTTCCTGCCCGAGCGGCGCGCGAGGCTGACCCGGCACTCCAGGCATCCGGCACTGCGCGCGCTGATCCTCGCGGCGAAGAATCTGATCGGCGCGCTGCTGCTCGTCGCGGGCCTCGCGATGCTGTTTCTGCCGGGACAGGGGCTCCTGACGCTGCTCGCGGGGCTGATCGTGATGAACTATCCCGGCAAGTACCGTTTCGAGCGCTGGCTCGTGCGGCGTCCTTACGTGCTGTCGGCGATGAACTGGCTGCGCGTGCGGCGCGGGCGCCGGCCGCTCGTCGCACCGTGAGACGGCGGATCACTCGGCGGATCAGACGAAGCGCATCAGCACGAACAGCCCGAGCATCGTGAAGCCGAGCGCGAGCTTCGCCGCGGTGCCGAGCAGCATGCCGAGCGTCGCGCCGAAGCCCGCGCGGCTCGCGGCGTAGAGTCCCTTGTTCGCGAGCAGCTCGCCGAGCACCGCGCCCGCGAACGGCCCGAGCAGGATTCCAATCGGGCCGAGAAAGATGCCGACGACCGCGCCGATCGCCGCGCCGATCGCGGCGTAACGGGACGCGCCATAGCGGCTCGCGCCGAGCGAGCCCGCGGCGAAATCGACGACGTATGCGACGACGGCGAGCACGCCGAGCACGCCGAGCGTTTCGAAGCCGATGTAGCGGAAGTCTTCGGCCCACGCGCCGACGACGAACCCGGCGAAGAGGAGCACCGGTCCCGGCAGCGCGGGCAGCACGAGGCCTGCGAGCCCGGCGGCGATGAGGAGGACAGCAAGGGTCCAGAGGAGCGCCGCCGTCATCGCCGGGTTCGGGCCGTGGTCACGCGCGCCTCGCGGCGCCGGCGCGGCACGACGCCCGCAGCGAAGCCGGGCCGCGGTGCCCGTGCGCCGCGGTCGGCATCACGATTCGTCGCGCACGGCCGCAGCCGGCGCGGCGTGCGCAGGCCGCGCGGGCGCGCGGGGCACAGGCTGCTCGTCTTCGTCCGGCTTTGCAGCGATCAGCATCTTGCCGAAGGTGCCGTCCTGGTTGAATGCCGCGTGCTTGTAGACGCCGGCGATGTGCAGCAACGTCATCACGAGGATCGCAACGGCCGACGTGGCGTGCACGCGGTGCAGCGCGTCGCGCACCGCGAAGTTCTGCTCGAACGGGCTCGGTATCTCGAACCAGTCCCAGACGCCGATCGCGGCGCCGCCGAACCACACCATCAACGGGCCCGTGATCAGCATCACGGCGATCGCGATGAGCAGCAGGTAATGCGTGTACTTGCCTATCCAGAAGAACGGCCCGCGCTGCTTGGGCAGCGGCCCCGGATGACCGTGCCCGAAGCGCAGCACGATACGCGCCCATAGAAAGACGTAGCTCGTGATCGCGATCGACGTGTGCAGCAGCAGCGCGTCTTCCCGCTCCTGTCCCGCCAACGTAGAGATCGTGTCGCCGACGAAGAGCATCACGAGCACCACGATTGCCGTGAACCAGTGCAGCGCGATGGACAGCCATCCGTAGCCGGTGTTCGTATCCTTGAACCGCATCAGAATCGTCAGTCCCTCTCGATCCGTGTTCCTGCGCGCACCGCAATGCCGCCGCGTAGCGGCGCCAAGCGATTATAACGCCCGTTCCTCGCATCGCCCCCGCGCTCGCTTTCCCGTCGAGCGGTCGACTCGCGCAACGCGCATTCATCGACCGTCCGCGGCAAGTCGCGCGGTCCCGGACTGGACTGTTCAGCATCCGGGAGAATCCCGTACAATGCACGAGCCTCGGGGGCGTACGCGCCCATGGTTGTCCCTCTCAACCAACCGACCCCCAGAGCGGCGCCTCCGGGGCACCTGATCCTCGAGCCCGATGTCGGAGCGGAAAGCGGCGTGCGCTCGGCTCGATCGAGCATCTCTCGAGCGGCTCCGCACGACAGTGTCGAGACGACGCTCGAGCGATCGTAGCCTACCATTCGACCGCTGGATCGCCGAAACCCTCCTTGTCAAGCGGAGCCGGATTGCGGATAGTTCGCAGCCGGGTACCGATCCGACGGGGGGGCAGCGGGGACGAACCGGTTCTGTGGGGCGATGCGGGCGCAGGCCGCAGGGGCAGCGCCGTGCCGTCGAAGGACCGCATCGAGCGGAACCGGCCGCGGAGCGTCGGCACCCCGGCCCAGATGCGTGTGGCCGTGTCGGCGGGCACGCCGTTCAACCCTGGCGGCATCCCGGCAATTCCCGTGACCGGCGACTGAAAGGGCCGAAATGGACGGACGCGATCTTGGCGAACCCAGGGCTTCGACCGAGCAGGCCCGCTTCTTCCTGAACTGGCTGCAAAACCCCTTGACCGTCGGCGCCGTGGCGCCGAGCGGCCGGGAGCTGGCGCGGCTGATGACGGCGGGACTCGCGCCGGGCGCCCGCGTCATCGAGCTCGGCGCGGGCACGGGCACGCTGACGCACGCGATCCTCGAGCGGGGCGTCCATCCGGCGGACCTCCACCTGATCGAGCAGAACGAGGATTTCGCGCGGATGCTGCGCCGGCGCTTCCCGTCGTGTACCGTCGTGACCGGCGATGCGGAGCGCTTGGCTCGCCATTTGCAGGGCCTGCGCGGCTCTGTGGATTTCGTGATCAGCGGGTTGCCGTTGCTGCTCTTCACGGCGGCGCGGAAGGCGCGCGTGCTGCAGCAGGCGTTGACGATGCTCGCGAAAGGCGGTTGCATACATCAATTCACCTACGGCGGCAGGTGCTCGGTTGGACGTGCGCTCCTCGCGCGCTACGGGCTGCGCGCGTCGCTGCTCGGCGTCGCCGCGCTGAACATCCCGCCGGCCTTCGTTTATCGGCTTACTCGGACTCATGACTGATTTCCACGGCCTCAGGCTCGATCTGCGCTCGCGGCTCGGAAACCCGCTTCGATGCGCGGCAGCGGCGGTCTTGGTGGCCGCGGCGGGCTGCAGCGGCGACGACGTCGCGCCGCAGGCCCCCGTCCCGCAGGCCGCGATCCAGGCCCCGGTAGAGCTCGACGTGCCCGCGGGCCCGGGGAGCGGGCAGGCGCGACTGTCCGGCGGCCCCGACGGCCCGCTCGTGCTGAGTTGGCTCGAGCCCGCAGGTGACGGCATGGCTGCACTGCGCTTCTCGGTCCTCGGCGGGGACGGGTGGGGCGAGCCTCGCACGGTCGTGACGGGCGACGACCTCGTCGTGAACTGGGCGGACTTCCCGTCGGTCGTCCCGATCACGTCCGACGTCCTCATCGCACACTGGCTCCGGGCCGCGCCCGACAGCTTCGAGGCCTACGACATCGCGTACGCGACGTCGGGCGACGGCGGACGCACGTTCGTGGAGCATGGTCTCCTCAACGACGACGGTGCGCTGACCGAGCACGGTTTCGTGTCGCTGTTCCCGTGGGACGGCGCGATCGGCGCGATCTGGCTCGACGGGCGGCGCCTTGCCGAGCTCTTCGAATCGGGCGACTTCGATCCCGACGGCCCGCCAGTCGGGATGAGCCTGCGGTTCGCGAAGATCGCCTATGACGGAACGGTCGGTACGCGCGGCGAGATCGACGAGCTCGTCTGCGACTGCTGCACGACCGGTGCGACGCTCGCGGGCGCCGCGCCCGTGATCGTGTACCGCGACCGGAGCCCCGAGGAGATCCGCGACATCGCGGTGCGGCGGTATGCGGGCGCGGAATGGAGCGACCCCGTCGTCCTCGGTCCCGACGGCTGGCGCATCGAAGGGTGTCCGGTGAACGGGCCGGCGATCGCGGCGGACGGCGAGACGGTCGTCGCCGCGTGGTTTACGGCGCCGGACGGGCGTCCGCGGGTCCGCGCGGCGCGCTCGACGGACGGCGGCAGGACCTTCGGCGCCGCGCTCGACGTCGATCTCGACGGGTCGTTCGGCTACGTCGACGTCGCGCTGCTCGACGGCGGGGACGCGCTCGTCAGCTGGTGGCGGCGCGGCGCGCAGGGCGAGATCGAGCTCGCGCTCCGGCGGATCGGCGCGGACGGGACGCTCGGCGAGCCGCGGGCGGTCGCGACGGCGGCCGTCGCGCAGCCGGTGGACGTGCCTCAGCTCGCGATCGCCGGAGATGCCGCGATCGTTGCGTGGACCGACCCGACCGACGAGCGGGTCCGGACGATGCGGGTGCCGTTGCGATGACGGGCGTCGCGGGCGCACGGAGAGTCGTCCTGGCGATCGGCGCGAGCGTGCTGCTGGGGGGCTGCGTCACGCGGGCGCCTCTGACCGACGCGTACGACGGTCCCGAGGCGCTTCCGGAGCCTCTGGCCGCGCCGTACGAGGTCGAGCTCGAGCCGGTGCCCGTCCAGGTGACCGACGTCGTGCGCGAGCGGCGCGACTTCGTCGTCAGGGAGATCCTGCTGCCCGGCAGCGACGGTGCGGACGGCACGCCGCCGGTCGACGAGCTCAGGTTCGAGTACTACGACGTGGACGGCGACGACGTGACGCCCGCGATCGTCGTGCTGCCGATCGCGAACGGCAACATGCTCGTGTCGCGGTATTTCGCCCGCTACTTCGCATCGCGCGGCTGGGCTTCGCTCGTGATCGATCACGCGCGCGATCCGATGGACGATGTGCTCGAGGATCCCGAGAGCCTGATCCGGCGGAACATCATCGACTACCGGCGCGTCCTCGACTGGGTCGACCGGCAGCCGGAGATCGACAGCATCGGCGTCTTCGGGCTGAGCTTCGGCGGCATGGCGGCCGTGATGCTCGCCGCGCTCGACGACCGCGTCGACGCGATCGTCGCCGCGATGGCGGGCGGCGATCTGCCGTATTTGCTCGTGAATACGAGCTATCGGGCCGTCGCGCGTCAGGTCCACCGCTCGCTGCGCGAGACGGGCCTGAGCCGCGAGCGGCTGAAGGAGCGGCTCGACGAGCTGATCAGGTCGGATCCGCTCGTGTTCGCGCCGTACGTCGACGCCGAGGACGTGCTGCTCGTGATGACGCGCACGGACATGATCGTGCCGTTCGAGACGCAGCAGCGCCTTCGCGACGAGCTCGGCGAGCCGGAGACGCTGTTTTTGCCGACGGGCCACCGCACGTCGGTGTTCTACTTCCCGCTGCTGCGGAGCAGCGCGTACGACTTCTTCGAGCGGCAGTTCAGCGCATCGCGCTGACGTGTGTTTCTCGTGACGCGTTCGGGCAGGGCTGCCCGCTCGGAATGCGTTGCGTGCGTCGGATCGCTTCGACTGGTCGGATCGGCTTCCGATTACGTTAACTGCGTCGGATGGCGTCGGACCGGGTTCGGATTACGTCAACTGCTTTGGATGGCGTCGGACCGGTCGTCCGTCCCGGATGCGCGCTCACACGCGCGCTCGCGGGACACGCGGGAAGATCGTCCATGACGCTCGGGCGCGGCCGTCCGTGGCCGCGCACGGTCGCGCGAGCGCGCGTGTGAGCACACATCCGGGACTGCGTCACCGCGCTCATAAGGGGCCGCGTTTGCAGGCGTCTCCGGGTTGTCGCATCGCCGGAGCGGCTGCGGCTCACTGGCCCGCGGCGCATCGGGTGCCCGCCGCAAGGGCGTTTCTTACCCAGTGAGCCGGTCGCGGACGTGCTCCGCGATCGCGAGACACGAGGTCAGGCCCGGGGATTCGATGCCGAAGAGATGTGCGATGCGGCCGCCGCCCGGCGCCGCGCCGAACACGATCATGAAATCGGCGGCCGGGGCTCCGGGCCCTGTGAGCTTCGGCCGGATGCCGACATAACCTGGGCTCAGCGTCCCGTCCCGGAGGCCGGGCCAGTAGCGGCGGATCGCCGAATAGAAGCGCTCGACCCGGCTCGCGTCGAGCGAGTAGTCGATCGCGTCGGTCCACTCGACGTCGGGCCCGAAGCGGGTGCGGCCCGCGAGATCGATCGTCGCGTGCACGCCGAGGCCGCCTGGCTCGGGGAGCGGGTAGACGAGGTGCCGGAACGGGCTCGTGCCGCCGTAGACGAAGTAGTTGCCCTTCGCGTAGCGCAGGGTGGGGATCGCTGCCGTTGCGAGCTCGGGGAGCGCGCGTGCGACGCGGTCCGCGTGGAGGCCCGCGGCGTTCACGACCGCGCGGGCACGGAGCTCGACGATGCCGTCGTCGGTCTCGACGCGGAGCTCGAGACCGTTTCCGGCGGACGTCCCGTCGCGGAGCCTCGACCGCAGAGCGACCTGGCCGCCTGCCTGCTCGAGGTCGCCCTGGAGCGCAAGCATCAGTGCGTGGCTGTCGATGATGCCGGTCGACGGCGACAGCAGCGCCGCGACGCCGCTGACCTCGGGCTCGAGCGCATGGAGCCCGTCGCGGTCGAGCCACTCGAGGTCGCCGACGCCGTTCGCCCGCCCGGCCAGCCGCAGCCGCTCGAGGTCCGCCCGCTGCTCGTCCGAGACGGCGACGATCACTTTGCCGATGCGTCGATGCGGGATGCCTTTCTCGGCGCAGTAGCGGTACAGCGCGTCCCGGCCGCGCACGCAGAGCTCGGCTTTGAGGCTCCCGCGCGGATAGTAGATGCCGGCGTGAATCACCTCGGAGTTACGCGACGAGGTTTCCTCGCCGATCGCGGCGTTTTTCTCGACGATCAGGACCTCTTGCCCGGCGAGCGCGAGCGCTCGCGCGACCGCGAGGCCGACGACTCCCGCACCGACGACGACGACATCGAATTCCGGCTCCATGGTCCTCCCGTTCGACGGTTCGAGCGGCCCGACTGATAGAATGGGCGGTCCGCTGCCCGCCGAAGTCTAGCGGAGGTCTCCTGATGCCCGACAGTGTTCCGCAGCCCTCGAACGACGAGCTCGCCCGCTTCGCGGACGCGATCCGGTCGCGCCGCTCGATCGACTTGTTCGAGCCGGACCCGCCGGGCACCGAGCGGCTGCTCGAGGCGATCGAGCTCGCGCGCTGGGCGCCGAATCACCGGCTGACGCAGCCGTGGCGCTTCTACGTGCTCGGGCGGCAGACGGCGGACGCGATCGTCGATCTCGCGGTCGAGGTCGAGAGGGCTGCGAAGGGCGAGCAGGCCGCGGAAGCGCGGCGCAGGCGCTGGAGCGCGATCCCCGCGTTTTTCGTCGTGACGTGCGCGCGGAGCGACGACGAGCTTCAGCAGCGGGAAGACTACGCCGCCTGCTGCTGCGCCGTGCAGAACCTGATGCTGTACATGTGGCAATGCGGGCTCGGCGTCAAATGGACGACCGGGGCCGTGACGCGCGAGCCGCGCTTCTTCGAGATCGTCGGCATCGATCCCCGGGCGGAAATACTCGTCGGCCTCTTCTGGTACGGAATACCGCGGGCCGTTCCGAGTCAAAAGAGGCGCGATGTCGGCGAAATCGTCGTTCTACGACCTTGATTCATTCACCAGGATGGGCCAAGCCATGGATAATTCGGCGAGCAATGTGGTCCTGCCCCAGTCGTCCCGAGGACGAGAAAGGCTGGCGCGGATACTCGAGGCAGCCACCGAGCTGTTCCTGAAGGACGGCTATGGCGCAACGTCGATCGACTCGATTCTCGAGCGGTCGGGCGGGTCGAAGGCGACGTTGTACAGCTATTTCCCGACGAAAGACGATCTGTTCAGGGCGGTCATCGACGAGGTGCTCGCGTCCGCACAGGATCCGCGCCTCGAGACGACGGCCGACCCCCGCACGACGCTGATCGACTTCTCGGTGCAGCGCCTCGAGGTGCTGTTCTCGTCGAAGCATCACGCGCTGCTCAGGCTGATCATCGCCGAGCGCGAGCGGTTCCCCGATCTCGCGAAGATGTACTACGAGCGCGCGCCGCTGCGCAGCCGGGCGATGCTCGCGGCGTATTTCGCCGAGCTCGAGCGCCGCGGGGTGCTCGATGCGGGCAGCGCCGAGGAGGCCGCCGAGTTCCTGCTCGGCATGATGGTGCACTGGTGGGTCATGGAGGCGCTGCTGCTCGGGAACAGCCCGGACCGCGAGGCGATCCGAGATCGAGCCACGCGCGTCGTCGATCGCTTCCTGACGGCGTTCGGGCGGCGCTCCGAGGACGGCACGGCCGCGTGACCACGGTCGGGTCGGGCGGCGTGACCCAGGTTGCGGCCCGGCCGCCTCACGACGGTGCGGCCCCGTGACGTCGTCCTATAGCGGCTCGCTCGGCGCCGCGCCGAGCCCCGGCCGGCGCTCGGCGTAGAGCTTTTCGAGCTCGCGCCTGCGCCCGGGTCCGCCTGCGCCGACGCCGGATCTCGCCATCTGCCGGCGCAGGTAGCGAAAGCCCATCCACGTGCCGGTCGCGCTGACGCCCGTGACGCCCGCGAGCAGCAGGATCATCAGCACGTCCCACAGCGGCCGCGCGCGCATCGTGGCCGTGAAATCGAAGCGGTGGAGCCCTTCGAAGAGCCAGCGGTAACCGCGCTGCGCGCCATCCACCTTCAGCAGCAGCCGGCCGCTCGCCGGGTCGATGTAATAGCGCGTCGCGGCGTCGTCCGCGAGGATCACGCGATACACGGGGAGAGGCCGCTCCGAGTGGTGGCTGAAGTAGTACGCGTCCTCGGTCGACACGAGCGCGGCGCTCGCAATCGCGGTCCCGGGGACGAGCGAGCGTGCGGCACGCTCGAGCTCCGCGGCGTCGAGCGGAGCGGGGGCCAAGGTCTCCGCGTCGAGCCGCGTCGTGCGTCCTTCCGCGTCGTACGCGAGGACGCCGATCCGCCCGGCGAACGGCGCGAGCTCGAGCCGCACCGTGCCGGGCGGGGGCTCCCGCCGCGCGAGGGCCGCGCTCAAGCGCCGCAGGTCGTCGACGTCGAGGACGGCGCCGCGCAGGTTCTCGCGCTCGGCCCGGGCGCCCGTCGGCTCGAGCAGGCCCCACGGGTTCACCGACAGCAGTCCGCTGCCGAGCCACGTCAGCGTCAGCACCCCGAACGCGAGCCCGAGCCAGTGGTGCCAAAGCGCAAGGCCGCGGTACGGCGACCAGCGGCCGCTGCGCCTCCGCTTCAGCCGCGCGATGCCGATGTAGACGCCGATCGCCGTCAGGAAGAGGCCGACGAGCGACGTCGCGATGACGACGTCGACCCACAGGGGGCCGTTCTGCCGGAGCAGCGTCGGGTACAGCCAGTGGGGCACCGAGCCGAGCCAGTTCCAGAAGCGCTCGGCGCGCGTGCTCGCCTGGACGAGCTCGCCGGTCGTGCTGGAGAAGTACCACAGCGTGCCGGCCGGGTCGCCGAGCGCGAAGAGGTGCAGCGGGCGATGCCGGTCGAACGCCGCCGTGACCGTCCACTGATCGCGTTCGACGGTACCGAGATAGCGGGGCTCGGCATCGGGCAGCGATGCGGCGAGCGCGGCCGCGGCCGACTCGATCGCCGCGTGATCCGGCGCATCGATGAAGCGGCCGTCGGCGAGCCCGAGCGTCCAGACGCGGCCGAGATCGTCCGTCACGCGCATGACCGGCTCGTCGCCGAGCATCTCGACGTGCGCGCCGTCGACGCCGATGCCGCCGAACAGGGGGTCGAACGCGCAGCACCGCTCGAGATCGAGCGGCGGCAGCAGGCGGGCCCGTTCGGCCGTCGTGACCTCCGGATACCCGACGTACATCATCACGACGCCGGAGAGGCACCACAGGACGACGAGCCAGCCGATCGCGATCCCGAGGTATCGATGCAGCAGGATCAGCCAACGCATCATCGCGAAGCTCCGGAACGGTCCGCCGCGCCGCGCCGGGGCGCCGCCTTCGCTCGGCCTCCGCGCGCCGCCGCTGACGGCCCGAAGGACGGGCTAGGGAAGCTGGATGCCTCCGCCGCGCGGCCCGCCCGGCCCGCCGAACCCGCCCGGGCCTCCGAACCCGCCGGGGCCGCCGGGACCCATGCCGCTGCCCGGCACGATCAATGACGACGCGGCCTCGCGGCGCAGCTCCTCGAGCCGCTTCACGGTATTCGTGAGCGCTTCCTGGGCCTCGGCGCCGAATTTCTGCACGGCTTCCTCGAGGCTCGACGCGTCGATCTCGAAGCTGATCGGCAGGGCGCCGGCCGGCGTCAACACCTGAGTCTGACCGACGTACAGCACGGGACGCGTCTCGTCCCGGACTCCCGCCGCCGTGACCGGCGTGAGCCTCAGCAGGGTGCCGATACGCCGATCGGTGAACGTCTCCTCTTGATACAGATTGGCGCCGTCCATTGCGATGTCGGCGTCCGCGGGCTGCTGTGCCATCTGTCTCGTCCCTTTGCGTTGCGCTATCGGGTTCTAGGCTAACATTTTCCCGGCGAAGGCCGGGGCACCGGGCGCTTCCTGCGTTGCCGCTCAGCCGACGCGGCGGAGCGCGTGCGTCACGACGGTCGCGCCGGTCCCGCCGATGTTCTGCACGAGGCCGAGCTCCGCGCCCCGCACCTGGTTGTCGCCGGCCGCGCCGGTGAGCTGCAGATACGCCTCGACGATCTGATAGACGCCCGTCGCACCGACCGGGTGCCCGCGTGCCTTGAGCCCGCCCATCGTCGACAGCGGCAGGTCGCCGTCGATGCCGATCCTGCCTTCCGTGCCGAGCCGCGTGCCGGTGCCCCGGTCCGCGAAGCCGGCCGCCTCGAGGCTCAGCACGGCCATGATCGTGAACGCGTCGTGCAGCTCGAAGAAGCTCACGTCGCGATGCCGCGCGCCGGCCTGCTCGAGCGTCTTGCGCGTGGACACCTCGACGGCATCGAGCCACAGCACGTCTGCGCGCCGCTCGAGCGCGAGCGGCGCGGTGGCCGCGGCCGACCCGGCGACGGTCACGCGCGTGCGTCCCCCGAGCCCCTTCGCCGCGTCCGCCGAAGCGAGCACGAAGGCGGCAGCGCCGTTGCAGATCGGCGATGCGTCGAACACGCGGATCGGATCGATCACGACGCGTGACGCGAGGTACCCGTCGACGTCGACGGGCTTGTGGAACAGCGCATTCGGATTGCCGAGCGCGTTGCGATGGGCGTTGATCGAGAACGGCGCGAAGTCGCGTGCCGACGCGCCGTAGCGGTTCATGTACTCGCGCATCAGCTTCGCGTTCAGCGACATGAACGACTCGCCGCGGGCACCCTCGAGCTCCCAGTCTGCGGCCGTCGCGAGTGCGCGCGTCGCGGTGTCCCGGTCGACGTGCGTCATCCGCTCGAGGCCGCAGACGACGACCACGTCGTGCATCCCGCCCGCGATCGTCAGGTAGGCCATCCGCGCGGCGGCCGCGCCCGACGCGCACGCGGCCTCGACCGTGACGGCGTCGATCCCCGCGAGCTCCGCGTAGTCGGCGATCAGCCCGCCGAGCTGCTGCTGCCCGGCGAGGAGCCCGGACGTCATGTTGCCGACGTACAGCGCGTCGACCTGGTCCTTCTCGACGCCGGCGTCCGCGAGCGCTTCACGGACGACGGACGCGGCGAGGTACCGTCCACGGACTGCCGCCTCGCGGGTGATCGGCGCCTGACTGACGCCGATGATGTACACGTCTCTCACGCGGCCTCCAGTGCAGAGAGACGCGATGCGGGGAACTCGGTCATCGGGAGCGGTTTTCGAGCGTGGCGGGACATCCTTTCCCCTAACGAGAGACGCGAGCCTCGCTCGCGTCTCTTTCCCAAGGCATCCGAACCCGGACGCACTTCAAGACGTCGGGACTTCGCTCGCGTCGATCTCGATGCGGGACTCGACGTCGCGATGCATGCGCTGCTTCCTCTTGTCGTGGGTTGGCGGAGGCCGCTGCGCGGCCGGATTCGAGGAAGCATATATTAACCAATATGCTCGCCGGGTCCGATGGCCCGGGCGCGGCCGGCGAAGGACGGCGGCGGGCCTCTTGCTCGGGACGCCGAGCGGTGTGGCGGCCGAGAAGCCGCGCCGCGGCGAGCGACGGAGGAGCCGGCGGCGATGAGCTTCACGCAAAAGATCCTGATCGCGATGGCGGCCGGCATCGTCGCAGGGTGGCTTCTCGGCGAGCTCGGCGGCGGCGTCCCGTTCGTCGACGACGTCGTCGTCGGAGGCGTCCTCGGGATCGTCGGGCGCGTCTTCGTGGCCCTCCTGCAGATGATGGTCGCGCCGCTCGTGCTGTTCTCGCTCGTCACGGGCGTCGCGTCGCTCGGCGACGTGCGCGCGCTCGGCCGGCTCGGTGCCAAGACGCTCGCGCTCTATATCGGGACGACCGCGGTCGCGCTGATCCTCGTGCTGTCGCTCGCGGTCGTGTTCTCGCCCGGCGAGGGGTACGCGCTCGCCGACGGGGCAACCTACGAGGCGCGCGAGCCGCCGAGCGTCGTCGACGTGCTCGCCCGGATCGTGCCGACGAATCCCGTCCGCGCGCTGGCCGACGGCGAGATGCTGCAGATTATCGTGTTCGCGCTGCTCCTCGGCTTCGCGGTCTCGGTCTCGGGCGACGCCGGCCGGCGCGTCGCGGCGATCTTCGCCGACCTGAACGATGTCGTGATGCGGATGGTCACGCTCGTGATCCGCGTCGCGCCGATCGGCGTCTTCGCGCTGCTTGCCGGCACGTTCGCGACCGAGGGGCTCGAGCTGATCTTCCCGCTCGCGGGCTACGTGCTCGTCGTCGTCGGCGCGCTCGCGCTGCACGTCGCGCTGGTCTACTCGACGCTGCTGCGCGTCGGCGGGCTGAATCCGGTGCCGTTCTTCGCGAAGGTCCGCGGCGTCGTGACGTTCGCGTTCAGCACGTCGTCGTCGAACGCGACGATCCCGGTCACGCTCGCCGCGCTCGAGCGGCGCCACGGCGTATCGAACTCGGTGGCCGCGTTCACGGTGCCGCTCGGCGCGACGATCAACATGGACGGCACGGCGATCATGCAGGGTGCGGCGACCGTGTTCATCGCGAACGTCTACGGCATCGACCTCGGCTTCGGCGATTTCGTCGCCGTGGTCCTGACCGCGACGCTCGCGTCGGTCGGCACGGCGGGCGTGCCGGGTGCCGGAGTGATCATGCTCGCGATGGTCCTGCAGCAGGTGGGTTTGCCCGTCGACGGCATTGCGCTGATCATCGGCGTCGAACGGCTGATCGACATGCTGCGGACGGCCGCGAACGTCCTCGGGGATTGCGTCGTGACGTGCATCGTCGCGCGCTCCGAGGGAGCATTGGACCTCGCCGTCTACAACGACCGCGAGGCCGGCGGGGAGGACACGGCGGGCGCCGCACGGCCGGTGCCCGCGCCGACCGCCGACGGATGACCAGGGGAGACGATGGACCGTAAAGTTTTGCTGATCGGGTTCGGGAACATGGGCCAGGCGCTCGTGCGAGGCTGGCTCGAGCGCGGGATTGCGCCCGCGCGGATCCGCGTCGTGGATCCCGTCGACGCGTCGCGCGCGGCGGCCGGGCGGCTCGGGATCGACGCGAGCGAGACCGTCGACGAGCGCGCGCTCGCCGCGCGCCCCGACGCCGTCGTGATCGCCGTGAAGCCGCACCAGGTCGAGGACGCCGTGCGCCCGCTCGCCCCGCTCGCGGACGGCGGCACGCTGTTCGTGTCGATCGCCGCCGGCAAGACGATCACGTCGCTGACCCGCGTGCTCGGCGAGCGGGCGGCCGTCGTGCGCGCAATGCCGAACACGCCCGCCGCGATCGGTCGCGGGATGACGGTCATGACGCCGTCCGCCGGCGTCGCGCCCGCACAACGTGCGCTGGCCGACGAGCTGCTCGGCGCCGTCGGGTCGACGGCGTGGATCGATGACGAGGGGCTGATGGACGCGGTGACGGCGGTGTCCGGCAGCGGGCCCGCGTACGTGTTCCTGCTGATCGAGTGTCTCACGCGCGCCGGCACGAAGGCCGGCCTCGACCCCGAGCTCGCCGAGCGGCTCGCGACGGCCACGGTCGCGGGCGCCGGCGCGTATGCCGAACGCTCCGGCGAGCCGGCGGCGGAGCTCCGCCGGCGCGTCACGAGCCCGAACGGCACGACCGAGGCGGCGCTGCGCGTGCTGATGGGCGACGGCGGGCTCGACGGGCTCCTCGAGCGCGCCGTGCGCGCGGCCGCGGACCGGAGCCGGGAGCTCTCCGCGGCCTGAGCGTGGCGAGGTAAAGCCGATGGCCGGACGCTATTTCGACGAGTTCGAGGTCGGTCAGGTGTTCCGCCATGCCATCAGGCGGACGCTGACGGAGGCCGACAACGTGCTGTTCAGCGCGCTGACCCACAACCCGGCGCCGCTCCACATCGACCGCGAGTACATGCGGACGCAGTCCGAGTTCAAGGAGCCGCTGATCAACAGCTTCTTCACGCTCGGGCTGATCGTCGGGATCTCGATCCACGAGACGACGCTCGGCACGACGGTCGCGAATCTCGGCCTCACGGACGTGCGGTTCCCGGCGCCGTTGTTCGCGGGGGATACCGTGCATGTCGAGACCGAGGTGATCGCGATGCGGCCGAGCCGCTCGCGGCCGCACAACGGGATCCTGACGCTCGAGCACCGGGGGTACAACCAGCGGGACGTGCTCGTCGCCGTGTGCAGACGGAACGTGCTGATGCTGCGAAAGGCCGGGTAGGGGCGGGCAGGAGCGGGGACGACCCACGCCGGTCGGCGTTGCGCGGGGACGACGCGCTCGGGGATGTCCCGAGCCTTCTCCACGGCTCGATGCCGTCCGCCCGGGCGGGGGCTGCTTTTCGTTCCGGAGTCAGGGTATTTCGAGGCTCTCCATTAATTTTGGCGAACCGGGCGTGCAGCAGCGCGGGCGGCCGTGGGACAATGACGCACGTCTCGGTTCGGGAACTAGTCGCTTGTATTCTTGACCATTACTGTCAGAATGTGGCCGCAGTCGGGGTCAGGTAAGCATCGGAGACGTTCCCAGAGCCGTTCCGGAACGAGGGTGAGCCGCGGGAGCGTTGACGCTATTAAAGAGGATCAATCCCAAGAGGCGGGCGTGGCAACCACCCTTGTTCGCAGGGCGGCGCAGCTACCTCGTGGATACGGGCTCGATCTGATCTGCACGAAAGTCGCGATCGACTTTCAGTCCATCACGCTCACGAACGCCGAGGAGCGTCTGAAATCCGGGCTGCAGGAGCTTACCGACGCCTACGGCGCCGATTCGCTGTTCATCGCGCTGTTCGACGAGGACGCGACCGAGATCGAGACCGTGTACGCCGGGCGGTCGACCTTCTCGACCTGTAATCCGGAGGTCCTGAAGGGCCGTGAGCTCGGCGACTTCCCGTGGATTCGCGGCCGGCTCGAGCACCTCAGGCTGCTCGAGATCGAGGACACCGCACGCGCGCCGCTCGGGCAGCGCCGGGACGCGGAGAACCTCGCGAGCCTCAACGTCGGCGCGATCCTCGTCGTCGGCTTCGATATCCGCGAGCGGCTTGCCGGGATGCTCGGCATCTGCAGCTCGACGCCGAACCCCGACTGGAGCGCCGACCTGCATCTCGCGCTGAAGCTGATCGGCATGAGCTGCGCGAGCGGGCTCGAGCGCATCCGCCTCAAGGAGGACCTGCTCACGGTCCAGGAGCGTGACCGCCTCGTCACGAACACGGCGAACGACGGCCTCTGGGACTACGACGTCCGCGACAACTCGATGTACTTCTCGCCGCGCTGGCGCGCGATGCTCGGCTACGGCGAGGACGAGCCGATTCCGGAGTGGCGCTTCCTCGTCCATCCGGACGACATGGCGCGCGTGCAGGCGCAGATCCGCGAGCACCTCGAAGGCAAGACCGAGCTCTTCGAGAGCGTGCACCGGATGCGGCACGCGAACGGCGAGTGGCGCTGGGTGCAGAGCCGGGTGAAGGGCCGCGTCGACGAGCACGGCCGCTTGCGGCGGCTCGTCGGCGTCGAGACGGACATCACGGAGCGCAAGCTCTACGAGGAGGCGCTCTTCCGCGAGAAGGAGAGCGCGCAGATCACGCTGCAGTCGATCGGCGACGGTGTCGTGACGACGGATGCCGAGTGTCGCGTGCAGTACCTGAATCCCGTCGCCGAGGAGCTGACCGGCTGGAAGCTCGACGACGCGGTCGGGCGGCAGATCGACGAGATCTTCCGCGGCTTCCACGAGGAGACGTGCGAGCCGGTCGAGAACCCGGTCGCGGTCGCGATGCGGCGGAACCGCTCGACGAAGTCCGTCCGGCCGACACTGCTGATCCGCCGCGACGGCAACGAGCTCTACATCGAGAGCACGGCCGCGCCGATCCGCGATCCGCTCGGCAACGTCACGGGCGGCGTGCTCGTGTTCCACGACGTCAGCGAGTCGCGCGAGCTGAACCGGCGCCTGTCGTATGCGGCGAGCCACGACATCCTGACCGAGCTCGTGAACCGCCGCGAGTTCGAGAGCCGGCTCGAGCGCGCGCTGAAGAGCGCGAAGGCGCGGGAGACGTCGTACGCGGTCCTGCACATCGACCTCGACCAGTTCAAGATCGTCAACGACGCGTGCGGGCACGGCGCGGGCGACGAGCTGCTGAAGCAGATCGGCGCGCTGTTGAAGGCGAAGATCCGCTGGCGCGACACGCTCGCGCGGCTCGGCGGTGACGAGTTCGGCGTGCTGCTCGAGAGCTGCACGATGGATGAGGCGCTGCGCACGGCGGAGACGCTTCGCGAGCTGATCAACGACTTCAAGTTCGTCTGGGACGATCGAACGTTCCGGCTCGGCGCGAGCATCGGCGTCGTGCCGATCACGCCCGGCACGGACGACGTCGCGGCGTTGCTGACGGCCGCGGACAGCGCGTGCGCCGCCGCGAAGGACGCGGGCCGCAACCGCGTCTACAGCTATCAGGAGAACGACCTCGACCTGATGAAGCGCCGCAAGGAGATGCAGTGGGCGGCGCGGATCAGCAATGCGCTCGAGGAGGGGCGTTTCGAGCTGTTCAGGCAGACGATCCAGCCGCTCCAGCCGGGCCTCGACACGGGCGCGCACTACGAGCTCCTGCTCCGGATGCGAGACGAGCACGGCGTGCTCGTCTCGCCCGAGCTCTTCATCGCCGCGGCGGAGCGCTACGGCCTGACGCCGGCGATCGATCGGTGGGTCATCACACAGGCGTTCCGCTGGCTCGTGTCCGAGGCCGACGAGCGGGAGCGGCTCGCGCTCTGCTCGATCAATCTGTCGGGCCAGAGCCTGGCCGACGAGAAGTTCCTGCCGTTCGTCATCGAGCAGTTTCAGCGCAGCGGGCTCGACGGCCGGCGCATCTGCTTCGAGATCACCGAGACCGCCGCCATCGCGAGCTACGCGCAGGCGAACCGCTTTATCCACGCGCTGAAGGAGATCGGCTGCAGGTTCGCGCTCGACGACTTCGGCACCGGCCTCTCGTCGTTCGGCTACCTGAAGCACTTCCCGGTCGACTTCCTGAAGATCGACGGCAGCTTCGTGAAGGAGATCCTGCACGACCCGATCGACCGCGAGATGGTGCGCTCGATCAACGAGATCGGCCACCTGACGGGCAAGCAGACGATCGCCGAGTTCGCCGAGAACCAGGAGATCATCACGATGCTGCGCGCGATCGGCGTCGACTACGCACAGGGGTACGGCGTCTCGGAGCCGAAGCGCCTCCTCGAAGCCGTCGCGTAATCGGGGTCAGAGCCCTTTTTCCGCGGCGCGTAATTGGGGGCAGAGCCCTTTTTCCCTTTTTCCGTTTTTCCCCTTTCTCCCCATTGCCCCGCTTGCCTGTGGCGCCAGAGCCCTTTCTCGTCACACCGACTCCGGAACCACCACCCGCGCGCCCGGAAAGCGGCAAATCGGGGTCAGAGCCTTTTGTTCGACGACTCCGCGGGAAATTGGGGGCGGGGCGAAACTAGGGTCAGCTGGGCGAACTAGGGTCAGAGCCCTTTTTGGGTCTGACACCGATTCCGGAATCGCCGCCCGCGCGCCCGAAAAAAGGCTCCGACCCGCCCTGACCCCCTTCATGAATTGGCGTCAGAGCCCTTATCGTCTGACACCGATTCCGGAACCGACGCCCTGCCCGAAAAAGGGCTCTGACCCCGAATGCTCTGACCCCAAATGCAGCCCTACCGCTGATTGAGGCAAAGGGCTCTGACCCCATTTAGAAGGGCTCTGACCCCATTATGAAAAGGGCTGTGACCTCAATTTCTTAAAAAGGGCTCCGACCCCGTTTTCTTGAAAAGGGATCTGACCCAATCTGACCCCCAACTTCTTGCTGACCCCCAACTCGAAAAAGGCTCTGACCCCAATTCTCCGCTGAGCCCCGACTCGAAAAAGGGCTCTGACCCCAATTTCCGCTAGCGGAAGCGCATCGAGAAGTCGATCGCGCGCACGTGCTTCGTCATCGCGCCGATCGAGATGAAGTCGACGCCGGTCTCGGCCACGGCGCGCAGCGTGTCGAGGTCGACGCTGCCCGAGGCCTCGAGCTCCTTCGGCCGCGTGCCGGTTGCCGCCGCATGCGCGTCGCGGATCGCGACGGCTTCGCGCATTCCGTCGAGGTCGAAATCGTCGAGCATCACGCGATGCGCGTCGGTCGCGAGCGCCTCGCGCAGCTCGTCGACGGTTTCGACCTCGACCTCGATCATCAAATTCGGATTGCGGGCGACGGCACGGCGCACCGCCTCCGTGATGCCGCCCGCCGCGGCGACGTGGTTCTCCTTGATCAGCACCGCGTCGTAGAGCCCCTGCCGGTGGTTCGATGCGCCGCCGCAGCGGACCGCGTACTTCTGCGCGCGTCGAAGGCCCGGCAGCGTCTTCCTCGTGTCGAGGATCCGCGCGCGGCTGCCGGCGACGGCCTGCGCGTAACGCCGCGCAGCGGTCGCCGTGCCCGACAACGTCTGCAGGAAGTTGAGCGCGGTGCGCTCGCCGCTCAGGATCGCGCGGGCCGGGCCGCGGAGCGTGCAGACGGTCGTGTTCGCCGGCACGTCCGCACCCTCGGAGAGCTTCCATTCGACGGCGATCGCCGGATCGATCTGCCGGAACACCTCGTCGAACCACGGCGCCCCGCAAAGCACCGCCTGCTCCTTGCAGACGACGAAAGCCTCCGCCATGTGCTCCGGCTCGATCAGCGCGGCGGTGACGTCGCCCGTGCCGAGGTCCTCGGCGAGCGCGCGGGCGACGTCGGCGGCGATATCGGCGGGAGAGGGCGGCGGCTGCATCGGTTCAGGACTCCATGTCCCCGGGCTCGGGACGGCCAGGCCGTCCGGCATAGACGTTCTTCGGGCGCCCAAGGCGCGGCGGCCAGTCTAAACGAATCCGCAGGCGATCGCGCAGGGTGCGCTCGAAGCGCGGCGCGGGCGGACCCTCGGCTAGACGAAGAACGCGCCGTGCCCGTAGCCGACCATGCTCGCGAGCATCGGCACGGACAGCATCGTGTTCGTCCTCGACGCGAGGAAAGCGACGCGTCGTGCACGGTTGATCTCGTCCGCGTTGGCCTCGACGAGCCCGAGCACCTTCTTCTGGTTCGGCCAGATCAGCACCCAGACGTTGAACAGCATGATCGTGCCGAGCCACGCGCCGACGCCGATGATCCACGCGTTCTCCGGCGCACCCTGATTCAGCCCGAGCATGAACGCGTCGTCGAAGATGCGGTACCGCAGCAGCGCGGCGGCTCCGCTGAGCCACGTGACGACCGCTCCCCACCGGAACCACGCGAGCGCGCGCGGCGCGACGTACTTCGAGATGCCCGAACCGCCCGGTCCGCCCGTATCGGCCGCGGCCGCGGCGAGGGCCGGCACCTGCACGAAATTGAAGTAGTAGAGGAGGCCGATCCACACGATGCCCGCGAGCACGTGCACCCAGACGATGAACGTCAGGTCGCTGAAGGCGAACCCGTTGATCAGCCCGACGGCGACGGCGAGCACGACGCCGGCCGCGATCGTCCCCCAGATCGAATTCAACGGATTCATCGCATCTCCCCTGAAAGGCCCCACGACTCGGCGGCCTTTCCCGCGGCTTGTTGTCGTTGTCGATGCGGCCGGGACTTGCTCCGGCAGAACGAGTCTAGAAGAATAGGTGACAGATTGTGGCAGTTCAACGATCCGGCCGTCCCCCGCCTTCCTTCGAGCGCCCGTCCCGGGTCTTCGGAACCGGCGGCCGGCCTGCCGCGCGTCGCGGCGACGGTTACTCCCGGCCGGAGATCGACTGCACGGAGGACGATCCATGGATGTGAATGACCGGATTCGGAAGCAGCTCGCGGAGCATCCCGTGCTGCTCTACATGAAGGGCACGCCCGATTTCCCGCAGTGCGGCTTCTCGGCCCAGGCCGTCGCCGCGCTTCGTGCCGTCGGCGCGGAGTTCGCCTACGTGAACGTTTTCGAGGACCCGGAGATACGCGAAGGCCTCAAGGCCTATTCGAACTGGCCGACGTTTCCGCAGCTCTACGTGAACGGCGAGCTGATCGGCGGCTGCGATATCACGCTCGAGCTCTATCAGTCGGGCGAGCTCGCAGAGATCGTCAAGCAGGCCAAGGCGCCCGCGTCCTGACGAAATCGGGGTCAGAGCCCCTTAGGGGTCGGAGCCCCTCAGTCCGAGGCTTCGGTCCAGGCCGCCTCGTGCAGAAGTCGGGGGTCAGACTCCGTCAGTCTGCCCCCCCTTGCTCTCGAACACGGGCCGGAAGCGGTTCACGATCCTGCAGAACAGCTCGGCCGTCATCTCCGCGTCGTAGAGCGCCGAGTGGGCCTGCGCGTCGTCCCATTCGAGGCCGGCCGCGACGACGGCCCGGCCGAGCACCGTCTGCCCGAACGCGACGCCGGCGAGCGTCGCCGTGTCGAAGCTCGAGAACGGGTGGAACGGATTGCGCTTGATCATGTTGCGCGCGACGGCCGCGTTCAGGAACTGCAGATCGAAAAAGGAGTTGTGCCCGACGAGGATCGCCCGGTTGCACTTCTGCTCCTTGACCTCCTTGCGAATCTCCTGAAACAGCCGCCGCAACGCGTCGGCCTCGTCGAGCGCGGGCCGTAGCGGGTGCCACGGATCGATGCCGGTAACCTGCAGCGACGCAGGCTCGAGGTTCGCGCCCGGAAACGGCTTCACGAGATAGCGCGACTTCTCGGCGGGCACCAGATCGCCGTGCTCGTTCATGCGCACGAGCACGGCCGCGACCTCGAGCAGCGCGTCCGTCGCGGGATTGAAGCCGCCGGTCTCGACGTCGATGACCACGGGCAGGAAGCCGCGGAAACGCTGCGCGATCGCAGAGGTTCCCTCGGCCTCGCGGCTCTGCCCGGCCTCCTCGTCGTCGAGCGGCGCGGAGTGGTTGCTGCCCGTGCTCATGGCTCCGACATCGCGTTGGCGAGCGCCGACGGTCCCGTGCCGTGCAACAGCTGCACGGTGAGCCGCACGCCGAAGCCCGTCGTATCCGTCGGCACGTGCGCGAGCCCGCCCTTGTGCTCGGCGGCCGAGAGATCGACGTGCACCCATGCGATCGACTTCGGCACGAAGCGCGACAGAAAGCGCGCCGCGAGCACGTGGTCGCCGTGCGACTCGACCGCGCATTGCTTGATGTCCGCGACGTCGCTGCGCAGGAGCTGATCGAAATCCTCGTCCATCGGGAACGGCCAGACCCGTTCGCCCGACGCGGCGCCCGCTTCCTGCAGCAGCGCGTTGCCGCGCGGCCGATTCGTGAAGACGCCCGAGTAGCGCTGCGTGAGCGCCGAGACGCAGCTGCCGGTCAACGTCGCGTAGTCGATGATCAGCTTCGGCTCGTCACGGGCGGCGAGGGCGAGCGTGTCCGCAAGGATCATCCGGCCCTCGGCGTCGGTATGGATGACCTGAATGCTCGTCCCGTTTGCCGCCGTAACGATCTCCTGCGGCATGTAGCTCGACGGCGAGATCCGGTTCTCCGTGACCGCGAGCCACGCGTCGACCGCGTACGGCACCTCGAGCTTCTTCAGCGCGAGCAGCACGCCGAGGGCGACGGCGCTGCCCTGCATGTCCTTGTGCATGTCGAGCATGCCCTTGAAGGGCTTCAGGTTCGTGCCGCCGGTGTCGAACAGCACGCCCTTCCCGACGAGCGACAGCTCGGGCGCGTGGCTGCCGGGCGGCCGGTAGCAGACGCGCAGGATGCCTGCGTCGCGATGGGGATTGCCCTGCGCGACCGCGAGGAACGCTCCGGCGCCGAGCTTCTCGAGCTCCTTCTCGCCGAGGAATTTGCAGCCGAGCGAATGCTGCGCGGCGATCTCCTCGACGGCACCGCGATACGTCGCCGCCGTCAGGCGGTTCGGCGGCAGCGTCGTGAACCAGCGCGCGACGTTGTTGCCGAGGGCCTCCGCGTGCAGCCGGTCGAGCGGGAGCCTCGGCTTCGGATCGAGCACCGAGACCTGCTCGAGATCGATCGGCCGCGGCTGCTCGTCCGTTTTGAACGAAGGCAGCTTGAACGCGGCCGCGTGCGCGGCCGCGACGAGCGCGGACAGCGCTTCGCTGCGAAGACTCTCGGCGAGGCCGGCGCTCAACAGTGCGAGCTTCCCGGGACGCTCGCGCAGGCAGTCGGCGATGACCTCCCGGGCCCACGTGAGGAGCCCGAACGGCGACGAGCCGTCGAGCAGCGCCGCCGTGACGCCGGTCGCCCGCGCGTTGCCGAGGCGCGTGAAAACGGTCTTCAACCCCTGCGCACGAGCACGGTCGATCAGCTTGTGCAGTTGTCGGCCGAGCGGCAGCTCGGCAAATGCCGAACCCGGCGGTTCCTTCGGCAGCACGATCGCAACGTGATCGAACGATGCGAGCTGCGACTCGTTGAATGCGCGCGTTGCCTGCGTGACTTTGAGCGGTGTGAAATCCGGGAGCTCGAGCATTCCTGTCGCCTTGACCCTTGTTGGGCAAACCCCGATCATAGCGCCGCCCGCGAGGGTACAATTCAGGATCGGGCCCGCATCGTAGCAGGAGCACCGCGGGAATTCATAGCTAAGGCCTTGAATTGCCGCGTTTCGTCGAGGAGACGTCCATGGCGACCGCACGACCTTTGCCGACGTTCAGGGCGGCCGAAGACGACTTGGATCCAGAAGAGACTCAAGAGTGGCTCGAGTCGATCGATTCCGTTCTCCGCGTGCACGGCGCGGAGCGCGCGCACTATCTGCTCGAGTGCATGATCGACCATGCGCGCCGCTCGGGAGCCTATCTTCCGTATAGCCCGAACACCGCGTACCTGAACACGATCCCCGTCGGCCAGCAGCCGCCTTATCCGGGAGACCGCGCGATCGAGCGGCGGATCGAGGCGTACCTGCGCTGGAACGCGATGGCAATGGTCGTGCAGGCGAATCGCATGAGCTCTGAGTACGGCGGCCACATCGCGAGCTATGCGTCGTGCGCGACGCTGTACGAGGTCGGCTTCAATCATTTCTGGCGCGCGCCGACCGCCGAGCACGGGGGCGACCTCGTGTTCTTCCAGGGGCACTCGTCGCCGGGCATCTACGCGCGTGCCTATCTCGAGGGCCGCCTGACCGAGGAGCACCTGAAGCACTTCCGGCAGGAGGTCGTCGGCAAGGGCAAGGGCCTCTCGTCGTATCCGCACCCGTGGCTGATGCCCGAGTTCTGGCAGTTCCCGACGGTCTCGATGGGCCTCGGGCCGATGATGGCGATCTACCAGGCCCGCTTCATGCGCTACATGGAGAACCGCGGCCTCCTGCCGAAGCAGGACCGGAAGGTGTGGTGCTTCATCGGCGACGGCGAGACGGACGAGCCCGAGTCGATGGGCGCGATCACGATGCCGGTCCGCGAGCGCCTCGACAACCTGATCTTCGTGATCAACTGCAACCTGCAGCGCCTCGACGGCCCCGTGCGCGGCAACGGCAAGATCATTCAGGAGCTCGAAGCCGCGTTCCAGGGCGCGGGCTGGAACGTGATCAAGGTCATCTGGGGCTCGCGCTGGGATCGGCTGCTCGCGAAGGACGAGAAGGGCCTCCTGCGCCGTACGATGGAAGAGTGCGTCGACGGCGAGTATCAGGCGTTCAAGGCGAAGGGCGGCGCGTACACACGCGAGCACTTCTTCGGCCGGCATCCGGAGCTCAAGGCGATGGTCGCCGACATGTCGGACGACGACATCTGGCGCCTCAATCGCGGCGGGCACGATGCGATCAAGGTCTACGCCGCGTACCACCAGGCCGTCCGTCACGAGGGCCGGCCGACCGTGATCCTCGCGAAGACCGTGAAGGGCTTCGGCATGGGCGCGGCCGGCGAGGGCCAGAACATCACGCACCAGAAGAAGAAGCTCGACGAGGACGACCTGAAGGCGTTCCGCGACCGCTTCAACATCCCGATCTCGGACGAGGAGATCGCGAACATCCCGTACTGCAAGTTCGCCGAGGACAGCGAGGAGCAGCGTTACCTGCTCGATCGCCGCAAGCGCCTCGGCGGGTTCCTGCCGGCGCGGCGCCCGAAGGCGGATCCGCTCGAGACGCCGCCGCTCGAGTTCTTCAGCGCACAGCTCGAAGGCAGCGGCGATCGCGAGATCTCGACGACGATGGCGATGGTCCGCATGCTGACCGCGCTCGTCCGCGACAAGAAGATCGGGCCGCGCGTCGTGCCGATCGTGCCCGACGAGGCGCGCACGTTCGGCATGGAAGGCCTGTTCCGGCAGATCGGCATCTACTCGCCGCTCGGGCAGCTCTACACGCCGCAGGACGCCGACCAGCTCACGTATTACCGCGAGGACAAGAAGGGTCAGATCCTGCAGGAAGGGATCAACGAGGCGGGCTCGTTCTGCTCGTGGGCCGCGGCCGGCACGTCGTACTCGAATCACGGCGTGCAGATGATCCCGTTCTATCTCTTCTATTCGATGTTCGGCTTCCAGCGGATCGGGGATTTCATCTGGGCCGGCGGCGACATGCAGGCGCGCGGCTTCCTGATCGGCGGCACGGCCGGACGCACGACGCTCGCAGGCGAGGGCCTGCAGCATCAGGACGGCCACAGCCAGCTCGTCGCGACGACGGTGCCGAACTGCCGCGCGTACGACCCGTGCTACGCGTACGAGCTCGCGGTGATCGTGCAGGACGGCATGCGGAGGATGTGCAAGGAGCAGGAGAACATCTTCTATTACATCACCTGCATGAACGAGAACTACGTGCACCCGCCGATGCCCGAAGGCGTTGCCGAAGGCATCCTGAAGGGCATGTACCTGCTCGACGACGCCGGCAAGGGCAAGAAGGGCCGCCCGCGCGTGCAGCTCTTGGGCTCCGGCACGATCCTGCGCGAGGTCCAGGCGGCCGCGAAGATTCTCGATGAGCGCTTCAACGTCGATGCGGACGTCTGGAGCGTCACGAGCTTCAGCGAGCTGCGGCGCGAGGCGCTCTCGGTCGAGCGCTGGAACGAGCTGCATCCGCTCGAGAAGCCGCGCACGAGCTACGTCGCGCAGTGCTTCGCGGATCGCAAGGGTCCGTTCGTCGCCGCGACGGACTACATCAAGACGGTGCCGGACCAGATTCGTCAATGGGTGCCCGGCCGCTACGTGACGCTCGGCACGGACGGGTTCGGCCGAAGCGACGGGCGCAAGGCGCTGCGGGAGTTCTTCGAGGTGGATAGGCATTCGATCGTCGTCGCCGCGCTCAAGGCGCTCGCCGACGAAGGGCGCGTGAAGCACGACGTGGTTGCGGGTGCGATTCGGGAGTTCGGCATCGACCCCGACAGGCGCGATCCGGTGACGCTCTAAGGTTGCAGGCGTACTGTCGTGGAGATTTCCGTACCCGATCTGGGTGACGTCAGCGACGTACAGATCACGGACATCCTCGTCAAGGTCGGCGACCGCGTAGCGCCCGAGGATCCGCTCGTCAGCCTCGAGACCGAAAAGGCGACGGTCGACGTGCCGTCTCCGGCCGCGGGGTCCGTCAAGGAGATCAAGGTGTCGGTCGGCGACCGCGTGTCGACCGGCGACGTGCTGATGGTCGTCGACGGCGACGACGCGGCGGCATCGGTCGAAGCCGCCGCCGAGGACGCGCAGCCGGGCGGTGAAGCGCCGTCGGCGGACGCGCGCGACGCCGCTCGATCCGGCGGGCCCGTGGAGCCGTCGGGCTCGCAGACGGCGCCGCGTCGCGGCGGGGCGAACGGCGGAGAGGCCGAGCCTCGACCGGTCGTCGTCCCCGATCTCGGCGACTTCACGGACGTCGAGGTCATCGAGGTGCTCGTCGCGGAGGGCGACGAGGTCGAGGCCGAGCAGGGGCTGATCACGCTCGAGACCGAGAAGGCGTCGATGGACGTGCCGGCGCCCGAGCCGGGCGTCGTCGTGTCGCTGAAGGTCAAGGTCGGCGACCGCGTGTCCGCCGGCGACGAGATCCTGCTGCTGAAGCCTTCGCTCGCATCGGGCACGCAGGGCGCCGACGCCGGCGAGCGCGCGGCCGAAGCGGCGACGAGCGCGTCCGGCGGTGCATCCGTCGCGGCGCCCCGATCCGCGGAGACGCCTGCGGCGCCGCGCCCGATGACCACGCCGAGCGGCGAGCCCGACGACGTCCGTACGAGGCCGTCGCCGCACGTGTCGGCGCCGATGCCGATCGACGAAGCCGCGTTCTCGAAGGCCCATGCGAGCCCGTCGGTGCGCAAGCTCGCGCGCGAGCTCGGCGTCGATCTCGGCCGCGTGCGCGGCACCGGCGTCAAGGGCCGGATCCGCCCCGACGACGTGAAGGCGTTCGTCAAGGAGATCGTGCAGGGCCGCGGCGCGCCCGGCGCGGGGCTGCCGAGCGTGCCGGACGTCGACTTCGCGAAATTCGGCGAGATCGAGCTCAAACCGTTGTCGCGGATTCAGCGCATCTCGGGCGCGCGCCTGCATGCGAGCTGGGTCAATCTGCCGCACGTCACGCAGCACGACGAGGCGGACATCACGGCGCTCGAGGAGACGCGGCAGTCGCTGAAGGCGCAGGCCGAGGAGCGCGGCATTCGCCTGACGCCGCTCGCGTTCATCCTGCGCGCGTGCGTGCTGACGCTCGACGAGTTTCCGCACTTCAAGGCGTCGCTGTCGAAGGACGGCCAGAGCCTGATCATGAAGCGGTACACGCATCTCGGGTTCGCCGTCGACACGAAGAACGGCCTCGTCGTGCCGGTGATCCGCGATGTCGACCGCAAGGACATCTACGAGATCGCGGCCGAGCTCGGCGAGCTTTCCGCACGTGCGCGCGACGGGAAGCTCAGACCCGACGACATGCAAGGCGGCGTCTTCACCGTGTCGAGCCTGGGCGGAATCGGCGGCACGTTTTTCACGCCGATCATCAATGCGCCCGAGGTCGCGATCCTCGGCGTCTCGCGCAGCCAGTGGAAACCCGTCTACCAGGACGGCCAGTTCGTGCCGCGGCTGATGCTGCCGCTGTCCCTGTCGTACGACCATCGCGTCATCGACGGCGCGGATGCCGTCCGCTTCACGACGCGGCTCGCCGAGACGCTCGGCCAGGTCGATCGGCTCATCGAGGCGATTCCGTGAGCGGAACGGAAATCCGCGTCCCCGATCTCGGCGATTTCGAAGCGGTCGACGTGATCGAGGTGCACGTCGCGGCGGGCGATCGCATCGAGAAGGACGACCCGCTGATCACGCTCGAGACCGACAAGGCGACGATGGACGTGCCGTCGCCCGAGGCGGGCGTCGTCGTCGATGTGCGGGTGTCCGTCGGCGACAAGGTATCGAAGGGCGACACGATCGTCATGCTCGACGCGGCGGGCGCAAGCGCCGCCGCGGGTGCCGACGCCGGTCCGGGCGCGGACGCGGCGAAGGAGACGCTCGACGCGGCCCCTGCCGCCGCGGCGCCGTCCGAGGCGCGAGGCACGCCGCCGGTCGGCACGGTGCCCGAGCGGGCGCCCGGCGAGACGACGACCACGGATACGGTTCGGGCACTGAGCGGCCGGGGCTCGCGGCTCGTCGTGCTCGGCGCAGGGCCGGGCGGCTACACCGCGGCGTTCCGCGCGGCGGACCTCGGGCTCGACGTCACGCTGATCGAGCGCTGGCCGTCGCTCGGCGGCGTGTGTCTCAACGTCGGCTGCATCCCGTCGAAGGCGCTGCTGCATGCCGCGCGCGTGATCGAGGAGACGAAGGAGATGGCGGCGCGCGGCCTCGACTTCGGCGAGCCGCGCATCGACACGGACAAGCTCCGCGGCTGGAAGAACGAGGTCGTCGGGCAGCTCACGCGCGGCCTTGCCGGCATGGCGAAGCAGCGCAACGTGCGCGTCGTGAACGGCACCGGGCGATTCGCCGGGCCGAATCGGATCGAGGTCGTGCGCGACGGCGAGATCGAGACCGTCGACTTCGATCAGTGCATCATTGCTGCGGGCTCGGAGCCGGTGCGCCTGCCGAACCTGCCCGACGATCCGCGCATCATCGATTCGACCGGCGCGCTCGAGCTCGAGGAGCTGCCGAAGCGGATGCTCGTGATCGGCGGCGGCATCATCGGCCTCGAGATGGCGACCGTGTACGACGCGCTCGGCGTGCGGGTGTCGGTCGTCGAGCTGACGAAGACGCTGATTCCGGGCTGCGACCGCGATCTCGTTCGGCCGCTCGAGAAGCGGCTCAACGCGCGCTACGAAGCGATCATGCTCGGCACGCGCGTCGTCGAGATGAAGGCGCGCAAAGACGGCATCGTGGTCCGCTTCGAGGGCGACGCGGCGCCCTCCGGGGAAGAGGTCTACGGACGCGTGCTCGTCGCGGTCGGGCGCAGGCCGAACGGCGGCGTGATCGGCGCCGAGGCCGCGGGCGTCACGGTCGACGAGCGCGGCTTCATCAAGGTCGACAAGCAGATGCGGACGAACGTGCCGCACATCTTCGCGATCGGCGACATCGTCGGGCCGCCGATGCTCGCGCACAAGGCCACGCACGAGGGCAAGGTCGCCGCCGAGGCCGCGGCCGGCGAGAAGAGCTTCTTCGATGCGCGCGTGATTCCGTCGGTGGCGTACACGGACCCCGAGATCGCGTGGGTCGGCGTGACCGAGGACGACGCGAAGTCCCGCGGTGTTCGTTACGAGAAGGGGACTTTCCCGTGGGCGGCGAGCGGCCGTGCGCTGTCGCTCGGCCGCTCCGACGGGCTGACGAAGCTCTTGTTCGATGCCGAGACGAAGGGCCTGATCGGCGCCGGCATCGTCGGTCCGAATGCGGGCGACCTGATCTCCGAGGCCGCGCTCGCGATCGAGATGGGCTGCGATGCCGAGGACATCGGACTGACGGTGCATCCGCATCCTACGCTGTCCGAGACGATCGCGTTTGCGGCCGAGGTCGCGGCCGGGACCGTCACGGATCTTTACATACCGAAGCGCTGAGCCCGTGGCTTCGAGAGGGCTTCGCGATCACCACGGGAGAGTCGAGTCGCACTCGGAAGTTCGGCTACACTTGGTGCGTCGAGGGTAGATCTGGATCCTCCAGTGAGAGCCGGCCTACGTCTCCTGCTCCTGACGCTGGTCATGGCATCGACCATCGGTTGCGACCGGGTTACGAAGCACGTGGCCACGGCGGTGCTGGCCGATAAGGCGACGCAGTCCTTTCTCGGCGACACTCTTCGCCTCCAGTACGCGCAAAACATGGGCGGCTTTCTCGGTCTTGGCTCGGAGCTCTCGCCGATCGTACGAACTTCAGTTTTCACGGTAGCGGCCGGCGTCGTTCTTGCGGTGCTGCTGATCGGCCTGGTCCGTTCGCGCTGGTCGTTCTGGCCCTCGCTCGGCATCGCGCTGCTTTTTGCGGGCGGTATCTCCAATTGGATCGATCGTGCGCTTCACGGGAGCGTCGTGGACTTCCTGAACATCGGTGTCGGCGGCCTGCGGACGGGCATCTTCAATTTCGCCGACGTTGCCATCATGCTGGGAATCGCGATCTTTCTCTTCTCCCGGTTGTCGGCTCGCGCGACGCCGAAGAACGCGCTGGAGTGGACGCGAAATGGATAACGGCCAGGCGACGAGCGTCCGCGCCGCGCCGAGGCGTGGTCAGCGCGGGGCCGATGCGGAGCTCGAGGTTCACGAGTCGAGGCTGGCCACCAAGCAGTGACGCATAACAATGCTGTCCATCCGTCGCGCAACGGCAGACGACACCGTCGTACGCCGCTCGCCGGCCAAGGAGCTCGGAATTCTACCGCCGGACTAACAGCCCCGCATGCCAACGTTCGAGTCGTCCATCGTCATCGCTGCCGAGGCCGAGGCGGTCTGGTCCGTGCTCTCGGACGTAGCCAACTGGCCCAACTGGCTGCCTACGGTCACAAGGGTGGTGCCGCTCGACGGTGCGGCGATCGCTCCCGGGGCGCGCTTCGTGGTCTACCAGCCCAAGCTCAGGCCGGCCACTTGGAAGGTCACCCGGCTCGAGGCTCCGCACCTTTTCGTGTGGGAAGCTCGGTCACCAGGCCTTCACATGCTCGCGGAGCACGTCGTCACTCCACGACCTCCGGACTCGTCGGCCGTTTTTCTGCGCTTTTCATTTGGCAGTCTGCTCGGGGGGCTCATGGGCAAGCTCTTCCGCTCGATCATCGAGCACTATCTCGCTCGGGAGGCGGCTTCGCTCAAAATCCGGGCTGAAGGGTTGCGATGAACGGGAGACCGGCAACGCGCTGAAGACGGACGTGTCGAAGTGTCGCTTGCGTTGCTCGCGTAAGGAAAGCGTCCAGGTGCGCCGGTGAGCCGACGGGAGACGGGGGTGCCTGACGCTTGCAAGAAACGTCTCAGGCGCTTTGCTGCGGAGAAAAAAGCCAATCTCATGTTCGTGGTGCTCTGTCGTTGGCGTGTAGCATCGGGGAAGGAGCAGCAGTTCGAGAAGGCGGTAGCGGACTACCTGGTTGGCGGCGCCGCGCCCGACCCATGAGGTGAGCAACGGGATTGGTCTTTGTGGATAGAAGCCGCAAAGCCGACAACACGTGATCGGGACATGCCGGGTTGCCCTCATGGCAGGCGCTGGGGTGCTTTGGATACGCCGAAAGGCTCCGCGAGCGTGACGCCGGCAGCTTCGGGCCATTTGCGGTTTGCTGTCGCGGCAGTGTCGGATTGCTGTCGGCCTATTGGCAGGAGTACGTCGTGGTGGCAGCCGCAGTTTCCCCCGAGATTGATCGGTGTGTACTTGCAAGCTATCGCGCAACGTTCAGCGCGTTTCGGCAATGATGGCGGTAACTGAACGGATGCTCCAAGCGGAAGCCGCTCTGCGTGCCGAGGCGGATCGGCTGATGGCTTCCGGCTTGCTCGATGTCCTGACCAGCTACGGCTCGGTCCATGTCGTCGGCAGTTACATGATGCGTTTAATGGCATGGCGTGATTTGGATATCCATCTCGTCCCTGACACGATGGACCGACGAACGTTCTTCACGCTCGGCGGACGGATTGCATCGCTTCTATCGGCCAAGCGGATGCACTATCGGGACGAGGTTGGAGGCGGGGAATCGAGATTGCCCGACGGACTCTACTGGGGCGTCTATCTGGGAGACGAGCGTAAGGGCGCCTGGAAGATCGATATCTGGGCGACTCGACCAGAGGGCTTGGACCGCGTCCGGAGATATTGCGAGGCAATCGTGGAGCGGCTGACGGAGTCTCGGCGAGTAACGATATTGACCATCAAGTCGGACTGCTGGGCGCATCCGGAGTACCGCCGGTCATTCTCCAGTGAAGACATCTATACCGCCGTTCTGGATCATGGGGTCGAGGACGTCGGCGAATTTTGGAGGTATCTGGAGAAGCGAGCAGGACGCCGAATCGGAACAGGTGGGGCAACTGGTGCCATTCCTGAAGGAAGCCGTTGAGGCGGGCGATGCGGCCTTCCAGGCGCTTCCGCCTGTCAGGGTGAACAGATCGGGCCCCCTGGGCCCGGGGCTTCTCGCATCGGGTCAGCTCGGCGCGATTATTCGTGGGCCCCAAGTCGGTATTGCTCGCTCGGGTGCCGAGGGCAAAGGAAGTGGGCATGGCTAAGCTCGTGTTCGGAATGAACCAGTCCTTGGACGGCTACGTCGATCACATGGCGTTCGCGCCAAGCCGCGCGCTTTTCCGGCATTTCATCGAGGAGGCCCGGGGGCAGGCGGGCAGCGTGTACGGTCGCAAGATGTATGAGGTCATGCGTTACTGGGACGACGACCATCCGGAGTGGGGTGCAGACGAAGAGGCATTCGCTGCGGCGTGGCGGAACCAGCCGAAATGGGTCGTCTCACGTTCGTTGAAGTCGGTCGGTCCCAACGCGAAGCTCGTCGAGGGTGAGCTCGAGGAAGTGATTCGGGAGCTCAAGGCGGAGCGCGAAGGGGAGATCGAAGTTGCCGGCCCAGACTTGGCTCGAAGCCTCACCGAGCTCGGTTTGATCGACGAGTACCGGATATACCTTCACCCGGTCGTGCTGGGCCGCGGCAAGCCGTATTTCGCGGGAGCGCGGCCGCGCCTTCGCCTCGTGGCTCACGACCGGATCGACGAGGACGTGATCAGGTTGACCTACGTGCCTGCCTAGTCTCGCGGGCGATGCCGTCGAGCTACATTGCTTCGGAGCCGGATTCGGAGCGACCGGCGATCGTCGTCGATCGCGCCGCTCGTGCGAGCGGTTCATTCATCCGGATCGTACAATACGCGTCCTGCGTATCGAACGACGTACGACATGTCCTTTGAATCGACCATTCTACTCGCGTCGACGCCCGCGGCATGGGTCGACTATGCCGTGGAGCATTGGCCCGCGCTCCTCGTCGACCATGCGAACTGCGAGAAGAAGGCCGCGTCGACGGCCCTGTCGTTGATGTTCACCTATCCCGAGGACCGCACGCTCACCGGAACGATGTCGCGCCTCGCCCGCGAGGAGCTTCGCCATTTCGAGCAGGTGCAGCGTCTGATGGACAAGCTCGGCGTTCCCGCCGTCCGGCAACGGCCGGGGCGCTACGCCGCTGGGCTGCGCGCTGCGATGCGCACCGTCGAGCCGCAGCGCAAGCTCGATGTGCTGCTCGTCGGCGCGCTGATCGAGGCGCGCTCGGCCGAGCGTTTCAGGCTGCTCGTTCCGCGGCTTCCGGAGCCCGTCGCCGAGCTCTATGCGACCCTCGAGCGTTCCGAGGCGCGGCATTTCGAGCTCTATCTCGATCTCGCGCGCCGTGCGGACACCTCCGAGGGTAAGGTAGAGAGCGAACGCAGGCTTGCGGCTCTCGCCGGCCGCGAAGCGGAGCTCGCCACGGAGCCCGACCGCGTCTTTCGGTTCCACTCGGGCGCGCCGACCGGCGCGCGTGCCTGACGA
>DASVCR010000083.1:0-2474 GCA_036381515.1 Gammaproteobacteria bacterium
AGGCTCATCGCCTCACTCATCTGCGCACGGGCCGTGTAGTCCTGATACGCCGGAATGGCGATCGCCGCCAGAATCCCGATGATGGCCACGACGATCATCAACTCGATGAGCGTGAAGCCTTGCTGCATCTTCTTCATTCGAGAATGCTCCTCTAAGCGTTTTCTTCGTTCAGTTCATAGGACGCAAAGCGCGTCTTGCGAGGGCACTTTGCAACCGATGTGCCAAGGGTAAGGCACTATGTCAAAACTCTTGTAGCGTCGCGTCTTCGAACCGTGAAGAGCTTCACGCGCTGCTCCCGGTTCGACATATTGCCGGTCACGTCCGGGGCGGCGGCAGCCGAATAAACGTCACAATGTGACCAAAATTGTCACCCTGCGTCGTCACCCGGCGACAGCGGAGCGGCAGAGACCAAGGAAATGCCGGATCTCGAGAAATGCCGGCCGCGAGACGTCACTCGATCCCGAGCTTCTTGATCCGATACCGCAGCGCACGGAAGCTGATCCCGAGAATCTGCGCCGCCGCCGTCTTGTTGTAGCGCGTCTGCTCGAGCGCCTTCATGATCCTCTCGCGCTCGATCTCCTCGAGCTGCGCCTCGAGCGGGCCGCCGTCCGGCCCGCCCGCGCCGACGGACGCGGCCCGGCGTGACGGCGCCTCCTCCGGACCCGGCCGCAGCCGGATGTCGCCGACGTCGATCTCGTCGCCGGAGCACAGCGTCAGCGCGCGCTCGAGAATGTTCTCGAGCTCGCGCACGTTCCCCGGGAACCGATACCCGAGCAACGCCGCCTGGGCCGCCTTCGTCAGACGCGGGGCAGGCACACCCTGGGACGCGGCGAGCCGCTCCAGGATTCGCTGCGCGAGCAGCAGCACGTCGTCCCCGCGCTCCCGCAGCGGCGGCACGTGCAGCTCGATCACGTTGATCCGGTAATAAAGGTCCTCGCGGAACTTCCCCTCGGCGACGAGCTCGCCGAGATCCTTGTGCGTCGCGCTCAGGATCCGCACGTCGATCGGCAGCTCGCTCGTCTGTCCCACCGGCCGGATCGCCTTCTCCTGGATCACGCGGAGCAGCTTCACCTGCATGTGCAGCGGCAGGTCCGCGACCTCGTCGAGGAACAGCGTGCCGCCCTCGGCCGTCTGCACGAGCCCAATCTTGTCGGATACGGCACCGGTGAAGCTGCCCTTGCGATGCCCGAAGAACTCGCTCTCCATGAGCTCGGTCGGGATCGCGCCGCAGTTGATCGGCACGAAGGGCCCCTCGCGCCGCGGTCCGGCCTCGTGGATCATGCGCGCGACGAGCTCCTTGCCGGTGCCCGATTCCCCGGAGATGTGCACCGGCGCCTGGCTGCGCGCGACCTTCGCGATCATCTCCCGCACGCGCTCGATCGCCGGCGACGCTCCGATCAGCTCCTGCGCCGCGCCGCCGCGCGCGGGCGGCGCGGCACCCTTGAGCCGCAGCGCCGAGGCCACGAGCTTGCGCAGGTCGTTCAAATCGAGCGGCTTCGACACGAAGTCGAACGCGCCGAGCTTCAGCGCCTTGACGGCTGCCTCGACGCTCCCGTGCGCCGTGATGACCGCGACCGGCGTGCCGGGCGCCTCGCGCTGGATCCACTCGACGAGCTCGAGGCCGTCGCCGTCGGGCAGGCGCATGTCGGTCAGGCACAGGTCGAACGAGTCGCGCGAGAGCGCGCGCTTGGCCGACGCGACGTCTTCGCACGTGCGCGACGCGATGTCCATTCGCTCGAGCGTGATGGACAGGAGCTCGCGTATGTCCGGTTCGTCGTCTACGACGAGTGCGACGGGTTTCATCGTTCCGCTAATCGACTGCTAGGCCTTCGGCCCGGGACCGAGCGCTCACTCGCCAGCGATTCGGATCGGCGAAGACGATCCGGAAGATGCTGCCCCCGCCCGGCCGAGGTAAATACCGTAATGTCGCACCGTTGCGCTCGCATAGCTCGCGGCAGACGTAGAGCCCGAGCCCGGTCCCGCCCGGCTGCCCCGTGAAGAACGGCTCGAAGATCTGCTCGGCTTTGTCCGGGTCGACGCCGGGCCCCCGGTCGGCGACCTCGAGGTACGGCCTGCGCGACGTCTCGATGACGCCGCACGTCAGGTCGACGGCGATCGCGCCCGCCGTCGCGCTCGCATACTTGACGGCGTTCTCGCAGAGGTTCCAGACGATCTGATGCAGGTGCGTCGGATCCATCTCGACCTCGACGTCGACCGAGTCGGACGTCACGGAAAGCGCGCCCTCGTAGAGCTCCTGCGTCGCGATGAACTCGCGGGCGAACCCCTCGACCCAGCCCTTGAGCGCGAGCCGTTCCGGGCGGGTCCGGTCCTTGCGCGACAGCGACAGCACGCTCTCGACGATCTGGCTGACCCGCTCCGCATTGACGCGGATGATGTCGGTGAGCCGCCGGTCTTCCGCGGAGATGCTTGCCGACTCGGCGAGCAGCTGCCCGGCGTGGCTCATCGCGCCGATC
>DASVCR010000084.1:0-15455 GCA_036381515.1 Gammaproteobacteria bacterium
CCCTGGCGTGATCGCGGCAGAACTCCGGGTAGATCTCGCGCACCCAAGCCTCGATTTCGCTGATCGAGCCGAAATGACGGCTCCACGAACCGTGAAGGCGATACAGGCGGAAGCCTCCGTCGTGCCATTCCCCTACCGCTAGGTTGTAGCGGGTGAGACTTGCTTCGAGGCGGCTGAGGTCGAGGTCGGATACAGTGGTAGTAGCCATGATGCGCACTCCCTGTGGCGTGTGCGTTGTGGTCAGGCTCGGCCGGGTGTCGCTATCACTCGGCCGGGCCGCTTACCTGCCGGTCGGCAGGATTCGGCGAGCTGCCGCTCGAAACGCTGGTCGGAGCGGCGGAAAAGAATCCCGAGGAAGTGCAGGCGAGCGCGGGCGTCGCTCATGCAGCCGTACATGCAGGAGCGGCGTCGGTCGTGGGAACTAGGTTGGGAAGCTCGTTCTGAGCCTTCTAAGTCTTTGTTCTTATTGAGGTTGTGGTGGAGGCGGCGGGAATCGAACCCGCGTCCGCAAGCTCTCCGCCCTCGGCTCTACATGCTTAGTCCGCCTTTCTTTTTAGCTGCGAGCAACCCGGCGGACGGGGCGCGCTCTGCAGCGAGTCCGCTTGGGTTTTAGCGAATCGGCGGCGGACGCGCCTCATCGCGAGCTTGTGAGATGCGACGCCTGAGGCTGGACGCACAAGCACGGCTCCAGTCAGACGGCACCCTACCGGGTATTAAGCGGCGAGTGCGTAGTTGTCGTCGTTGGCAACTATTTGGTTTGCAGACGGTTTAACGAGGTAATCTGCACCTCGGCATGCACCTCGGGTTTCGCAACCCACGTCGAAACCAGGTCGCCCCCAAGTCTCGATCAGTGTAAGGCCGGATTCGGCCGATTCAAGGCCGAAGCGCAGGTGACGCTCGTTCGTCACGCCGCGCGGCTACGGATATGGCCGACTCCGGCGCCGGAGCCTGAGACCCGCAAACCCGCCGATCGTTCCGTTGCCGGCGTGGTGCCCTCGTTCCGTCGCCCGCCGCCGTCGGTCGTTCGGTCACTGACAGTGACGATCATTCCGTCGCCCGCCGGTGCTGAGCGTTCCGTCGAGGGCTCGGCGCCGGACGCGCCGGGCTCGAAAGTCGGGTGGCCCTCGAGCCGGCCCGTTCGGGCCGAACGCCGCGTCACCGCCCCTTGAGCACTCTCGCGCGCTCGACCTGCCAGTCCCGCTCCTTCTCGGCCGCGCGCTTGTCGTGCTGCTTCTTGCCGCGGGCGAGACCGACGGCGAGCTTCGCGCGGCCCTTGCTCCAGTAGAGCTCGAGCGGCACCAGCGTGTACCCCCGGCGCTCGACGAGGCCGGTCAGCCGGTCGATCTCGTTGCGGTGGAGCAGCAGCCGGCGTGTGCGCGTCGGGTCCGTCTCGACGTGGGTCGACGCCGACAGCAGCGGCGTGATGTGCGCGCCGAGGAGCCAGGCCTGGTTGTCGCGCAGCACGACGTAGGCCTCCGTGAGCTGCGCCTTCCCTGCGCGCAGGCTCTTCACCTCCCAGCCCTGCAGCTCGAGGCCGGCCTCGAAGTCCTCCTCGATGAAGTAGTCGAACCGCGCCTTCCGATTCAGCGCGATCGTCCGCTCGGCGTGCTGCTTTCCCTGCTTCCTGGCCATGGGAGCGCAATGATCCTAGAATGCAAAACAAAAAACATCTCCCGGAGGCTTTTCCTTTATGAATGAGCGCGCAGCAGAGCGGCGACGCTCGCTGCACGGCGAGTGGACCTCTCGCCTCGGCTTCATCCTCGCCCTCGCCGGCTCCGCCGTAGGGCTTGGGAACATCTGGCGGTTCCCGTACCTCGCAGGAGAGAACGGAGGCGGGGCGTTCGTCCTCGTGTACCTTCTGTTCGTCTTCGGCATCGGGTTGCCGATCATGATGGCCGAGGTGCTGATCGGGCGGCGCGGTCGGCGCAACCCGGTCACGACGATGCAGCTTCTCGGCGAGGAGGAGACGGGCAGGTCGAGCTGGCGCGTCGTCGGCGGGCTCGGGATCGTCACCGGGGTTCTGATCCTGTCGTTCTACAGCGTCATTGCCGGCTGGACGATCGCGTACGTCATCGAAAGCGCGTCCGGAGTGTTCAGGAACGCGGGCGCGGACGCGGTCGGCGCGGTCTTCGAGTCGCTCGTCGGTAACGAGCTCGCGACGGGCGCGTGGCACACGCTGTTCATGGCGTTGACGATCGGCGTCGTCGTGCTCGGCGTCGAGCAGGGCCTCGAGCGGGCCGTGCGCATCATGATGCCGGCGCTCGTCGCGCTGCTCCTCGTGCTGCTCGGCTTCAGCATGACGACCGGCAGCTTCATGGATGGTGTGGTATTCCTCTTCCAGCCGAGGTTCGGCGAGCTCAGCGGCAACGGCGCGCTCGCTGCGCTCGGGCAGGCGTTCTTCACGCTCAGCGTCGGGATGGGCGCCGTGATGACATACGGCGCGTACCTGCAGGAGAACGAGTCGATCCCGCGCTCGTGCCTGGCTGTCGTGGCCGTCGATACGTCCATCGCGCTCCTCGCGGGGCTCGTGATCTTCCCGATCGTGTTCGCGAACGGGCTCGATCCTGCGTCCGGCCCGGGACTCGTGTTCCAGTCGCTGCCGCTCGCGTTCGGTCAAATGCCGGGCGGAACGTTCGTCGCGGTCCTGTTCTTCGTGCTGCTGACGTTCGCCGCGTGGACGTCCGCGATCAGCCTGATGGAGCCCGCCGTCGCATATTTCATGGAGACGCGAGGGTTCGACCGCCCGAAGGCGGCGCTGCTCGTCGGCGTGATGATCTGGCTGCTGGGGTTCCTGACCGTCATGTCGTTCGGCGCGTGGTCCGACGTCACGTTCTGGCGAGGCACGTGGTTCGACAACATCGATTTCCTGTCGAACAACGTGTTCCTGCCGCTCGGCGGCCTCGTGATCGTCGTTTTCGCGGGTTGGGTCATGGCGCGCAACTCGACCGCGGAGGAGCTCGACCCGTCCGCGGGGCGCGCCTATCGGTTGTGGCGCTGGAACGCCCGCTACGTCGCACCCATCGCGGTCGCGCTCGTGCTGCTGAACGGCGTCGGTATATTCTGAGCCGATGCGCACCGTGCACCGGAGCTGCCGTGTGCCGCACACGGCCGAGGAGATGTTCGACCTCGTCAACGACATCGAAGCGTATCCGGAGTTTCTGCACTGGGTACGCGACGCACGCATCGAGGAGCGCGGCGACGGCTATATGAAGGCGACGCTCGACGTCGGCGTCGGCGGCGTCCACAAGAGCTTCACGACGCTGAACACGTTCGAGCGGCCTCACCGGCTCGACATCGAGCTCGTCAGCGGCCCGTTTCGCCACCTCGACGGCCTGTGGGAGTTCGAGGAGGTCGGCGACGGCGAGTGCGAAGTGTCCGTGACCTTGTCGTTCGAGGTGATCGCGTCGCCGCTGTCGATGGTGTTCTCGATGGTCTTCGAGGAGCTCGTGCGCGCGCAGGTCGCGGCCTTCGTGCAGAGGGCGGAGGAGCTCTATGGCCGATGAGGCCGATGATCGTGAGACTCGGGATCGCGAGACCGTCGAGGTCGTTTATGCGACGCCCGACGAGCAGCGCATCGTCACGCTTCCGTTCTCGCCCGGCATGACGGCGCTTCGCGCCGTCGAGGCGTCCGGGCTGCTCGACGCGTTCCCCGAGATCAATGCGAGGCCGCTCGTGCTCGGCGTGTACGGCGAGCCCGTCGAGCCGGACCGCCCGCTGGCGCCCGGCGACCGGGTCGAGATTTGCCGGCCGCTGCTGCGCGACCCGCGCACGCTGCGGCGCGAGCTGCTGAAGCAGGGGCAGGTTATGGGCCTTGCGGGGCGAAAGCACGGCGCGGGTCGGAATAGCGGCGGCGAGTCGCGCTGAGCCGCGAGCCAGCGCGGCGAGCCGGCGGAGCGAAGGCGGCGCCTAGCGGGTCCGGTCGCCGTTCGAGGCGACTTCCGTCTGCTCGACGGGCTGGGGGTCGGGGTCAGGCTCAGGGACGGGCACGGGGGTCGTGTCGCGCGGCGGGATATGCGTCTCGATGCGGGCGACGCGGTCGTCCTCGAAATAGATCGTCACCCAGTAACGCGAGACCTGGCGCTTCCGTCCCTGCCGGAAGAAATACGTGTAGTCCCAGCGCTCGGCATGGAACGGATCGGAAATCAACGGCGTTCCGAGCAGAAACTGCACTTGACTGCGCGTCATCCCTTCGCGCACCTGCTCGAGATCCTCCATCTCGATCATGTTGCCCTGCTGCACGCTCATGCGGAACGCGCAGCCGCTCGCCGCGGCCGCGACGACGGCGGCGCACAGCACGGCGAGCGCCGCGCGCGTGCGGCGAGCGGAGCCGCGCGGTGCGCGTCGCGAGAGGTGGAGTGCTCTGCGTGTCTGGGCCATAATTGAGCGGCGGATCATACCCCATTTGGCACAGCGGAGTAGACAGTGGAAGGGCAGGATCTTCGTAAAGCCGGCTTGAAGGTCACTTCGCCGCGGCTCAAGGTCCTGGAGGTCCTGGAGAAGAGCGAGGAGCGCCACCTGTCGGCGGAGGCGATCTACCGCTCGCTGCTCGACGCAGGTGAAGAGCTCGGCCTCGCCACCGTGTATCGCGTGCTCACGCAATTCGAGCGCGCAGGCCTCGTGACCCGCCACAACTTCGAGGGGGGCACCGCGGTGTTCGAGCTGGCCGACCGCACACATCACGACCATATGGTGTGCCTCGACACCGGCAAGGTCATCGAGTTCTTCGACGAGCGGATCGAGCAGATCCAACGGGAGATCGCGCGCCGCTACGGCTACGAGATCGAGGACCACAGCCTCGTGCTCTACGTGCGGCCGAAGGCGAACTGAGCGGAGCTCCTCCGGCTCTCGGTTCTCTCTGCAGCGTGTCGCCGCGCGCGCCCGGTTACGGCGCGGCCCGCGTCAGGCGTCCGCGCCGGTTCGGCGGCCGCGCTTCGTCGACCGCGTCCGCGTCGGCGGGCCGGACTTCGCCGCGCGCCCGATCATCTCCTCGGCGTGCGCGCGCGTGACCGCGGTGATCTCGACGCCGCCGAGCATCCTCGACAGCTCCTCGACGCGCTCCTCGCGAGACAGGCGCCGCACGGTCGTCCGGCTCGTCTTGCCGTCCGTCTCTTTCGCGACGTGATAGTGGTGACGTCCCTGGCTCGCGACCTGCGGCAGGTGCGTCACGCAGAGGACCTGCCGGTTCGCGGCGATCTTCGCGAGCTTGCGGCCGACGATCTCCGCGACGCCGCCGCCGATGCCGGCATCGACCTCGTCGAACACGAGCGTCGGCACGGGCGATGCGTCCGCGCCGACGACCTCGATCGCGAGCCCGATCCGCGAAAGCTCGCCGCCAGACGCGACCTTCGCGAGCGGCCCGAACGGCTGGCCCGGGTTCAGCCGTACGCGGAACTCGACGCGGTCCAGACCGGTGCCGTCGGCACGGTCGACCGGCTTCTCGTCGATCGCGACCTCGAAGAGGCCGTGCGGCAGCCCGAGCTCCGGAAGCTGCGCGGTGACCGCTTCGGCGAGCTTCGCCGCGACTGCGCGGCGCGCCTTCGACAACGCCTTCGCCGCCGTGAAGTAGGCCGCCTCCGCCTGCTCCGCGGCCGCGGAGAGCGCATCGATGGACTCGGCCGCGCCGTCGAGCTCGGCGATGCGCGCGCGGAGCGTCGCGAGCACGCCGGGCAGCTCGTCCTCGGCGACGCCGTGGCGGCGCGACAGCGTGCGGATCCTCGAGAGCCGCGTCTCGACCGCGTCGAGCCGCTCCGGATCCGGCTCGAGGCGCTCCCGGTAGTGCACGAGCGCGAGCGCCGCCTCGCGCAGCTCGATCTCGACGCTCGCGAGGATCTCGGCCGGCTGGCGCAGCGCGTCGTCGTGCTCGACGAGCCGGGCGAGCTCCTGTGCGGCCCGCGCGACGAGCGCGTGTGCGCTGCCGCTTTCCGCCTCGTAGACCGCCTGGATCGCGACGTCGAGCCCGCCCGCGAGCCTGTCGATGTTCGCGAGGCGGCCGCGCTCGGCATGGAGGCGCGCGGGCTCGCCTTCCTCGAGCGCGAGGGCCTCGAGCTCGGCCGCCTGGAAGCGCAGCAGCTCGAGCTCCGCATCGCGCTGACGGTGGCCGCCCTGCGCCGCTTCGAGCCTCGCGTGCGCGTCCTGCCACTCGCGATAGGCCGCCGCGACGTCGCGCACGAGCTGCCCGAGGCCGCCGTGCGCGTCGAGCAGCGCACGCTGGTTCGCGCCGTCGAGCAGCGACTGATGCGCGTGCTGGCCGTGAATGTCGACGAGCAGCGAGCCGATCTGCTTCAGGTCCGCGAGCGTGACGGGCTGGTTGTTCACGAACGCGCGGGAGCGGCCGTCGCGGCCGATGATGCGCCGCAGCGCGCAGCGCCGCTCGTCGTCGAGGCCGAGCTCCTCGAGCCACGCGAGCGCGGCGTGCCCGGGCGGGCATTCGAACAGCACGCTGATCTCGGCCCTGTCCGCGCCGTGGCGGACGACGCTCGCGTCCGCGCGGTCGCCGAGCGCGAGGCCGAGCGCGTCGACGAGGATAGACTTGCCGGCGCCGGTCTCGCCGGTCACGACGGAGAACCCGTCGCCGAGCTCGACCTCGATCTCGTCGATCACGGCGAAATTCTTCACGCGGATCAGGCTCAGCATCGCGCGCTCCCGGCGGCGCGGCGGGGCCCGCGCGGCATGCGCCGTTCGGTCGGTCGGCGAGCGGGGCGGCCGCGGGCGGCCATGGGGCTCGACCTCATCGCGTCGGCAGCGGGCGGCCGAACCGGGTCGCGCTGCCCCAGTTCAGCTTCGAACGGAGCAGCTCGTAGTAGTTATAGTCCCGCGGGTGCAGCAGAGTGACGCGCGCGTCGGAGGCACGGATGCGCAGCGCACCGTCGGGCACGAGGCTCCCGTACTCGTCGCCGTCGCAGGCGACGAGGGCGGGGACCTGCGTGCCGGCCTGCAGCCGTACCTCGATCACGCTGGTGGGATCGAGCACGAGGGGGCGGTCGCTCAGCGTGTGCGGGCAGATCGGCACCATCACGATCGCGTTCAGGTTCGGCTGGATGATCGGACCGCCGCACGACAGCGCGTATGCGGTCGACCCCGTCGGCGTCGCGACGACGAGCCCGTCGCCGCCGTGGGTGTTAACGTAGCTGCCGTCGACCCACGTCGCGAAGTCGAGAATTCTGCTGCTTCCGCGCTTTTGCAGCACGACGTCGTTCAGCGCGATCATCGGACCGGGCCGGTCGCCGTCGCCGATGAGCTCCGCCTCGAGCATCCGCCGCTCCTCGGCCAGGTGGTCCCCGGAGAGGATCGAATCGATCGCATCGAGCGCCTGCTCCGGCAGGATGTCGGTCAGAAAGCCGAGCTTGCCGAGGTTGATGCCGAGCAGCGGGACGCCGTGCAACGCGACGCGGCGCGCCGCATGCAGCATCGTCCCGTCGCCGCCGATCGCGACGATCACGTCCGCGTGGGTCGCGAGCTCCGCCTCGTCGACGAGCTCGACGTCGCCGAGCCGGCGGGCAATGGCCTCGGCGGACGGCGGCACGACGATGCGGGCGTTGCGGGATCTGACGTGTGCGATGACGCGGGAGGCCGTCTCCGCCACCTTCGCGTCCGACAGCCGCCCCCAGAAGCCGACGTGCTTGAATTTGTACTCCATGCGGACCGCGGGTAGATCGGACGCCCCCGGGGCGGCATTGTAGCGGTAAACCCGGGCGGAACGTGAACGGCGCCGAGCGTGTCGAAAGGACGCGCTCTGCGCTTGACAGTCGCGCGAGCGCGTTGCTAGGTTGCACATCGCGCAAATCCGGGCGATTACAAGGGGTTGCGGCTCGGGGGCGGTTCGCCCCGGATGGGCATTGCCGACGCTATGGCGGTCAGGAGAGAAGACTTACCCGACGAGCGCGCACAGCATCTGCTGCGAGTGCTGGTCGACAAATACATTCGTGAGGGTCAGCCGGTCGGCTCGCGGACGCTTTCACGCGATTCCGGGCTCGATCTGAGCCCCGCGACGATCCGCAACATCATGGCCGACCTCGAGGAGATGGGGTTCGTCACGTCTCCGCACACGTCCGCCGGGCGTATTCCGACGATCAAGGGCTATCGGCTGTTCGTCGACACGCTGATCAAGCTGACGCCGCCGAAGGAGGAGGAGCTCCTGCCCTTCCGCGAAAAGCTGCAGGAGATCTCCGGCGAGGATCCCCAGGCGCTCGCGACGTCCGTTTCCACGCTTCTGTCGATGCTGACGCAGCTCGCCGGCATCGTCACGGTGCCGCGGCGGGCGCATTCGTCGCTGCGTCAGATCGAGTTCCTGCCGCTGTCGAATCGGCGCGTGCTCGCGATCCTCGTCGTGAACGAGCGGGAGGTCCATAACAAGATCCTGCATGTGCACCGCGACTTCTCCGAGGACGAGCTGCGTCAGGCCGGCAACTACCTGACCGAGCAGTTCGGCGGCCGGGGGCTGCACGAGGTGCGTGTCGACCTCGTGAAGAAGCTCGAGGAAACCCGCGAGTCGATGAATGCGCTGATGGTCGAGGCGATCGAGCTCGCGCAGCAGGCCTTCCCGGACGAGACCGCCCAGGCGGGGTACGTGCTCTCCGGCGAGTCGAACCTGCTCCTCGAGGAGCTCGGCGACATGGAGAAGCTGAAGTCGCTGTTCAACGCGTTCAGCCAGCAGCACGACATGCTGCGCCTGCTCGACCAGAGCCTGAACGCCGACGGCGTGCAGATCTTCATCGGCCAGGAGTCGGGCTACCAGATCCTCGAGCAGTGCAGCATCGTCGCGGCCCCGTACACGACCGAGGACGATACGATGGGCGTGCTCGGGGTGATCGGGCCGACCCGTATGGCTTACGAACGGGTCATTCCGATCGTCGATCTGACGTCGAAGCTGCTCGGACGCGCCTTGAAGTCCGACAACTAGCCCCCATAGCTGCGTTTCACGGTTTGGGACCTGCGGCCAGCGGCCGACGGAGGAGCTTTTTCATGACCGAAGCCACGGAACGGGATTCACGTGAAGCCCAGGAACGGGCCGCCGCCGAGCAAGAGGGCGCGATCGAGCGGGCCGAAGCGGGCGCGGCGGAAGCCGAAGGGAGCGCGGCCTCGGAAAGCGACGCCGGCGTCTCGAACCAGCCGAGCGGCGCAGCCGACGAAATCGAAGCGCTGCGGCGGACCGCGGAGGAGAACTGGAACAAGTACCTGCGCGCGGTGGCCGAGCTCGACAACTACCGCAAGCGCAGTGCCCGCGAGCTCGAGACGGTGCGACGCTACGCGGCCGAGCGGCTCGGCCAGGCGCTGCTGCCGGTCCGGGACAGCATGGAGGCGGCGCTCGCGTCAGCCGACAATGTCGACGTGAAGACGCTGATCGAGGGCGAGCGCGCGACGCTCAGGCTGCTCGACCAGGCGCTCGAAAGCGTCGGGATCCGCGAGATCGACCCGACGGGACAGCCGTTCGACCCGACCAAGCACGAGGCGATGGCGGTGCAGCCGAGCGCGGACCACGAGCCGAATACCGTCGTCACCGTCGTCCAGAAGGGCTACGAGCTGCACGACAGGCTGCTGCGCCCCGCCCGCGTCATCGTGGCCGCCCCGGTGACGCAAGGCGAGGCCTGACAAACGGGGTTGAATTGCGAGGCTCGTCCCCCATTTACGGCACTGTAACGGGATTCGGGCCGAGAAGGGCTTCGAAAAAATGGTGTCAGACACCTTTTTTCTACGCAGCGTAGCGAGACCTCTGATCGGCCCCGAGAAAAAAGGTGTCTGACACCAATTTTCCTGGCGCGGGCGAATCGAGCACGGTTTCTTCAATTCTGGCGAGCTGAGGTGTAGCAGTCATGGGACGAGTCATTGGGATCGATCTGGGAACGACGAATTCATGCGTCGCCATCATGGAAGGCGGCACGCCGAAAGTGATCGAGAACAGCGAAGGCGATCGCACGACGCCTTCGATCGTCGCGTTCACTAAGGACGGCGAGGTGCTGGTGGGGCAGACCGCGAAGCGCCAGGCCGTCACGAATCCGCACAACACGCTTTTCGCGATCAAGCGCCTGATCGGCCGGCGGTACGACGACGCCGTGGTCGAGAAGGACACGCACATGGTCCCGTACAAGATCGTCCAGGCCGACAACGGCGACGCATGGGTCGAGGTCAACGGCAAGAAGATGGCGCCGCCGGAGATCTCCGCGCGCGTGCTCGCGAAGATGAAGCAGACCGCCGAGGACTACCTCGGCGAGAAGGTCACCGAGGCCGTGATCACGGTCCCGGCGTACTTCAACGATTCGCAGCGCCAGGCGACGAAGGACGCGGGGCGCATCGCGGGCCTCGAGGTCAAGCGCATCATCAACGAGCCGACCGCGGCGGCGCTCGCCTACGGGCTCGACAAGAAGCGCGGCGACCGTAAGGTCGCGGTGTACGACCTCGGCGGCGGCACGTTCGACATCTCGATCATCGAGATCGCCGAGGTCGACGGCGACCATCAGTTCGAGGTGCTCGCGACGAACGGCGATACGTTCCTCGGCGGCGAGGACTTCGACAATCGGATCATCAGCTACCTGACGAAGGAGTTCCAGAAGGAGAGCGGGATCGACGTCACGAAGGACCCGCTCGCGATGCAGCGCCTCAAGGAGGCGGCCGAGAAGGCGAAGATCGAGCTCTCGTCGCGGCAGCAGACCGACATCAACCTGCCGTACATCACGGCGGATGCGTCGGGTCCGAAGCACCTGAACATCAGCCTGACGCGCGCGAAGTTCGAGTCGCTCGTCGAGGACCTGATCGAGCGCACGATGGAGCCGTGCAAGATCGCGCTGAAGGACGCGGGGCTCTCGGTCAGCGACATTGACGACGTGATCCTCGTCGGCGGCCAGACGCGCATGCCGAAGGTGCAGCAGAAGGTGCAGGAGCTCTTCGGCAAGGAGCCGCGTAAGGACGTGAACCCGGACGAGGCCGTCGCGATCGGCGCCGCGATTCAGGCGGGCGTGCTTGCCGGCGAGGTCAAGGACGTGCTGCTCCTCGACGTCACGCCGCTGTCGCTCGGCATCGAGACGCTCGGCGGTGTCATGACGAAGCTGATCGAGAAGAACACGACGATCCCGACGAAGGCGACGCAGGTTTTCTCGACGGCGGAGGACAACCAGACGGCGGTCACGATCCACGTGCTGCAGGGCGAGCGGAGCCGTGCGCGCGACAACAAGTCGCTCGGCCGGTTCGACCTGACGGACATCCCGCCGGCGCCGCGCGGCGTGCCGCAGATCGAGGTCACGTTCGACATCGACGCGAACGGCATCCTGAACGTGTCGGCCAAGGACAAGGCCACCGGCAAGGAGCAGAAGATCGTGATCAAGGCGTCGTCGGGCCTGACCGAGGAAGAGATCCAGCGGATGGTCAAGGAGGCCGAGGCGCACGCGGCCGAGGACGAGAAGTTCAAGGAGCTCGTCAACGTCAAGAACCAGGGCGACGCGCTCGTGCATGCGACCGAGAAGTCGCTCGCGGATCTCGGCGACAAGGTGCCTGCGGACGACCGCGCGAAGGTCGAGAGCGCGCTGGCCGAGCTCAAGGAGGCGCTCAAGGGCGACAGCAAGAGCGGCATCGAGGCGAAGATCAGGGCGCTCAGCGACGTCTCGGCGGGGCTGATGCAGAAGGTGTACGGCGCGCAGGGGGCAAGCGGCACCGAGGGCCAGCAGGCCGGTGGCGACGACAACGTCGTCGACGCGGAGTTCGAGGAAGTCAAGGACGACGAGCAGAAGCGGGCCTGACGCCCGAGGGCGGAACGGAGAAAGGGGTCAGAGCCCTTTTTCCGGACCGACCCGGGTCAGAGCCCTTTTTCCGGACCGACCCCGGTCGCCGATGTGAGAAGGGCGCTGGCCACCTTTGCCTCCGTCGCGGCCGCTGACGCGGGGAAAAAGGGCTCTGACCCCAATTTCTCCCCGTTCGCCGGATAGAGAAATCGAACGGCCCACGGGCGGCCGATTTGGGCGACAATCTGCGCCGACCTGACGGGGCAAAGGCCGACCGCGGCTGGGGACTCAGGGGATGATCGAGGATATGGCCAAGCGCGATTACTACGAGGTGCTCGGCGTGCAGCGCGACGCGAGCGCCGAGGACGTGAAGAAGGCCTACCGCCGCTTGGCGATGAAGTATCACCCGGACCGGAATCCGGATCCGGAGGCCGAGGCCAAGTTCAAGGAGGCCAAGGAGGCCTACGAGGTCCTGTCGGACGACCAGAAGCGCGCGGCTTACGATCGGTTCGGCCACGCGGGTGTCAGCGCGGGCGGCGGCTTCGGCTCGAATGGTTTTGCAGGCGCGGACGCGTTCAGCGACATCTTCGGCGACGTGTTCGACGACCTTTTCGGCGTCGGACCGCGCAGCCGGAAGCAGATGTACCGAGGCGCGGACCTGCGCTACGAGCTCGAGCTCACGCTCGAGCAGGCGGTCACCGGCGACACGGTCGAGATCGAGATTCCGAGCCGGGTCGCGTGCGCAACCTGTGACGGCACGGGCGCGGCGCCCGGTACGCAGCGGGTGACGTGCTCGACCTGCGCCGGCCACGGCAGCGTGCGCGTGCAGCAGGGCTTCTTCTCGATCCAGCAGACGTGCCCGGTCTGCCGAGGCGCGGGCTCGCGCGTCGAGAAGCCGTGCCCCGATTGCTCGGGCGCGGGCGTGGTCCGCAAGATCCGGACGCTTTCGGTGAAGGTGCCTCCCGGCGTCGACACCGGCGACCGGATCCGGCTGGCGCGCGAGGGTGAGCCCGGCCGCAACGGCGGCCCGCCGGGCGACCTCTACGTCGACATCGTCGTGAAGCCGCATCCGATCTTCACGCGCGACGGCCAGGACCTGTCGTGCGAGGTGCCGATCAGCTTCGCGACCGCGGCGCTCGGCGGCACGGTGGAGGTCCCGACGCTCGACGGCCACGTCGCGCTGAAGATCCCGCCCGAGACACAGTCGGGCAAGGTGTTCCGGCTGAAGGGCAAGGGCGTCCGCTCGGTGCGGGCGCCGGGCTACGGCGATCTCTTCTGCCGCGTGCAGGTCGAGACGCCGGTCAACCTGACGCCGGAGCAGAAGGAGGCGCTGCGGCGGTTCGACGAGTCGATCTCGGGCGGCGGGGAGCGGCACAGCCCGCGCGCACGCTCGTGGTTCGACGGCGTGAAGAGCTTCTTCGAGCGGATGGGGGCGTAGGGCCTTGTTGAGAGTCGCGATGCTCGGCGCGTCCGGGCGAATGGGGCGCGCGATCCTCGGCTGCATCGCGGAGCTCACCGACGTGAGGCTGGTCGGCGCGGTCACGAAGACCGGCGATCCCGAGATCGGCCGGGACGCGGGCGAGGCCGCGGGGCTCAAGCCCCTCGGCGTGCCGCTGACGGACGATCGCGAGCAGGCGCTGCACAACGCCCAGGTGGCGATCGATTTCACGCTTCCCGCCGCGCTCGACGCGAACGTCAAGGCGTGCACGGCGCACGGCGCGGCGCTCGTCGTCGGCACGACCGGCCTCGAGCCGAAGCACTTCGAGACGATGCAGCGCGCCGCGCGTGAGATCCCGATCGTCTACGGGCGCAATATGAGCGTTGGGGTGAACCTCTTCATGGAGCTCGTCGCGCGCGCTGCACGTGCGCTCGGTCAGGAGTACGACGTCGAGATCGTCGAGGCGCACCACCGCTACAAGGTCGACGCGCCGTCGGGCACCGCGCTCGCGCTCGGCGAGTGCGTCGCGGAGGCGCGCGGACGCCCGCTGCGCGACCTTGCGGTCTACGCGCGCGAGGGCCGCACGGGCCCCCGCGTGCCGGGCACGATCGGCTTCTCGGTGATCCGCGGCGGACAGATCGTCGGCGATCACACGGTCATGTTCGTCGCCGGCGACGAGCAGGTCGAGCTGACTCACCGTGCCCGCGACCGCAGCGCGTTCGCGCGAGGTGCGTTGCGCGCCGCGCGCTGGGCCGCGGGGCGCGCGCCCGGCTACTACTCGATGGCGGACGTGCTCGGGCTGGCTGCGGAGCGCTGATCCTTCCATTGAACTCGCCGGCACCGCGACGCTCGAAGAGCGTGGCGGACACGGACAGCCCGGCCGAAGGACGACCGGCAGAGCTGCAACGGCCGAGCCCGACCTCGCTCGCGCTCGCGACGTTTCAAGTCGGACTACCGACCGGGTAGAATGGCGTCCTGAGCCCCCACTTGCTAAACGCTCTCCGGGTTGCCGCGCGCCTGCGGCAGACCCGCGGCCTCGTGCAAGGCGCATACCGTAAAATCAGGAGCTCAGCGTGACAGAGCCGGCGATACTAGCGCTCGAAGACGGAACCGTGTTCCACGGTATCTCCGTCGGTGCCCCCGGTCGCAGCCTCGGCGAAGTGGTGTTCAACACCGCGATGACCGGTTATCAGGAAATCCTGACGGATCCGTCGTACTACCGACAGATCGTCACGCTGACGTACCCGCACATCGGCAACGTCGGCACGAACTCGGACGATTTCGAGTCGCGGCGCACGTTCGCGGCGGGTCTCGTCATCCGCGACCTTTCCCGGGTCGTCAGCAACTGGCGCAGCGAGTGGGCGCTGCGGGATTTCCTGATCCGCGCCGAGACCGTCGCGATCGCCGACATCGACACGCGGCAGCTGACGCGGATCATCCGCGACAAGGGCGCGCAGGCGGGCTGCATCCTCACGGGGCCCGACGCGACCCCCGAGGAGGCCGTGCGCGCGGCGCGCAAGTTCCCGGGGATCAACGGCATGGACCTCGCGCGGCTCGTGACGACGAAGCAGGTCTATCAGTGGAACCAGGGCAGCATCTGGCCGCAGCGCCCGAACATCTACTCGAAGCGCATCGCGAACTTCCACGTCGTCGCGTACGACTTCGGCATCAAGCGCAATATCCTGCGGCTCATCGCCGATCTCGATTGCCGGATCACGGTGGTGCCGGCGACGACGAGCGTCGAGGACGTTCTCGCGCTGAATCCCGACGGGATCTTCCTCTCGAACGGGCCGGGGGATCCTGCGCCGTGCACGTACGCGATCGACGCGATCCGGCGGTTCGCGGAGCTGCGGATCCCGCAGTTCGGCATCTGCCTCGGCCATCAGCTGCTCGGCCTCGCCGCGGGCGCGAAGACGGTGAAGATGAAGTTCGGCCATCACGGCGCGAATCACCCGGTGCTCGAGATCGATTCGGGCAGGGTGCTGATCACGAGCCAGAACCATGGGTTCGCGGTGGACGAGGCGACGCTGCCGCCGAACGTCCGCGCGACGCACCGCTCGCTGTTCGACGGCACGCTGCAGGGCATCGAGCTCGCGGACGCGCCGGCGTTCTCGTTCCAGGGGCATCCCGAAGCGAGCCCGGGGCCGCACGACCTGCGGCCGCTGTTCCGCCGGTTCGTCGCGATGATGAAGGACTACCGGCGTCAGACCGCTGCCGTGGCGGCGCAATGATCGTCCCTGGCGCGTCTCGCGCTCCGCGAGGCTTTATTCGGGTCGGGGCGGCGGATGCCGCCGCGGACCTTGGCGCCG
>DASVCR010000085.1:0-73154 GCA_036381515.1 Gammaproteobacteria bacterium
CTCCGCTGATCGACGTGCGCGCCGCCGACGTCTGGCTCGGCGATCGCCGCGTGCTGCACGGCATCGACTGGCAGCTCCACCCGGGTCAGCACTGGCTCGTCACGGGCGCGAACGGCGCGGGCAAGAGCACGTTCCTGCGCCTGCTGCACGGCCAGCTGCGCCCGGCCGTCGGCGGCACGATCCGCTGGCCCGCGCTGAACGCGGAGCCGGGCGTCTGGTCGCTGCGCCGGCGTGTCGCGTGGGTGTCGCCGGAGCTGCAGGCGGGCTACCGCTACCGTGCGACGGTGCGGGACTGCGTCGGGTCCGGCTTCGACTCGAGCCTCGGCCTCGTCCGCGCGCTCTCGGCCGACGAGGCCGAGCGGGTCGACGTGCTGCTCGAGCGCTTCGAGCTGACGCGGCTCGCGGACCGGCTGCTGACCGAGCTTTCGTACGGGCAGTTCCGCCGCGTGCTGCTCGCGCGGGCGCTCGTCCGCCGGCCGAAGGTGCTGCTGCTCGACGAGCCGTGGGAAGGCCTCGATCCGGACAACGCCGCGCTGCTCGCGTCCCGCCTCGACGAGTCGATCGCGGAGGGCACGCACATCGTCTGCGCGTCGCATCTCGCGATCGCCGAGGACCGCTACACGCACGAGCTCGTCCTCGAGCGCGGCGCGATCGCAGCCAGCGGCAGAAAAATCGTGTCAGACACCTTTTTCCGCGAAAAAGGTGTCTGACACGATTTTCCCTAATGCCGGTGCAGCCGGCGCACCTCGCGGAAATTGACCCAGTGGCTGCCGGCGAGGATCAGGCTCGCGACGACGCTGACCGCAGCCTCGGCCGCGACCGGCCACTGATCGTGGCCGTAGATCCCGGCGACCGCGAGCAGCGCGACCGCGCCGACGCCGACCGCGACGATGTCGATGCGGCGGTGCACGCGATAACCGAGCGCGAAGCCGAGCGCGCTGACCGGCACGACGAGCCACAGCATGACGCCGTGGAAGTGCCCCCCGCCGAGCCCGAGCGCAGCGAGCGGCAGCACCGCGACGACCAGCGGGATCGCGAGGCAATGCACGATGCAGATCGCGGACAACGCAATCGCAATCCGATCGAAGTGCCTGGACAAGCTCATTGGGGGGCCTTGGACTGGCGGCACGGCGAGACCTCGGGTCGGGGGCCGCGAGCATAGCATCATTCAACCCTGCTAAGCTGTCCCGGATGGACGGCGGGACCGGAAAGGCCGACCGATGGAGCTGAAGGGCAAGACCGTTCTGATCACCGGCGCGGCCCGCGGGCTCGGCGCGGCGATGGCCGAGGCCGTCGCCGCCCGCGGCGCGGACCTCGCGCTCGTCGACCTCGACGTCGAGACCCTCGGACCGACGTGTGCCGCCTGCGAGAAGCACGGCGTCGCGGCGCGCCCGTACGCGGCGAATGTCGCCGACGAGGACCAGGTCACCGCGCTCTACGCGCGCGTCGTCGAAGACTTCGAGCGCCTCGACGCCTCGATCGCGAATGCCGGCATCCTGCGCGACGGGCTGCTGATCAAGGCGAAGGAAGGCAAGCCGATCGAGAAGCTCTCGCTCGCCGACTGGCAGGCCGTGATCGACGTGAACCTGACCGGCGTTTTCCTGTGCGGGCGCGAGGCGGCGGCACAGATGGCCCGTCTCGGCCGCGGCGGCGTGATCTTGAACATCTCGAGCCTCTCCCGTCACGGGAATTTCGGCCAAAGCAACTATTCGGCGGCGAAGGCGGGCGTCGCGGCGCTGACCGTCGTCTGGGCGAAGGAGCTCGCGCGCTACTCGATCCGCGTGAACGCGATCGCGCCGGGCTTCGTCGCGACCGAAATGGTCGCGAGCATGCGTCCGGACGTGCTCGAGAAGATCACCGCCGGCATCCCGGCCGGCCGCCTCGGCCGTCCGGACGAGATCGCGCACGCGGCCCTGTTCCTGCTCGAGAACGACTACATGAACGGCCGCGTCCTCGAGATCGACGGCGGCCAGCGGATTTGACGCACCGGAACGCATCCCGCACGTCGCTCGTGTTGATGCTGAAGGCGCCCGAGCGCTCGAAACGCCGGCTTGCCGCGCGGCTCGGCGACGCGGCCGCGGCGGAAGCCGCGCGCCGTCTCGCGGCCTGCGCCGTCGAGGATCTCGCCGCGTGGCCGGGCCCGACGCGGCTCGCGCCCGAGGCACCGGGCGACCTCGACTGGCTCGGCGACGCGGCGGCCGGGCTCGCGATCGTGCCCCAGGGCGACGGCAACCTCGGCGCGCGGATCGCGCGCGTCGCGGCGGCGCTGCGCGCGCAGAATCTCGAGATGCAGATCTTCATCGGCATCGACTGCCCCGAGCTCGACGCGGCCTACCTCGAGCGCGCGGCCGCCGCGCTCGACGAGCACGACTTCGTGCTCGGCCCCGCGGACGACGGCGGCGTCGTGCTGATGGGTGCGCGCCGGGCATGGCCGCCGCTCGAGCCGCTGCCGTGGAGCACGCCCGCCCTCGGCGCCGCGCTCGAGGCCGCATGCCGCGCGGCCGGCGCGAGCGTTGCGACGCTCGCACCGAGGACCGATATTGATACGTGCGACGATCTCGCACGCCTCCGCCGAACGCTTGCCGGCGACATGCGTCCCGCCCGCCGCGCGCTGCGCGGCTGGCTCGAGGAGATCGCGGCCGGCATCGAAGGGACCGCATGACGAAACACCTGAAACCGCTGATCCTCGCCGGCACGCTGCTGTCGCTGCTGACGATCGTCGCGCTGTCTCCGGTCTCGGAATGGCTGACGGCCGGCGTCGAGTGGATCGAAGCGCATCCGGGCTCGGCCGAGCTTGCGTTCATCGGCGCGTACGTCGTCGCGTCCGTGCTCGTCATCCCCGGCTCGATCCTGACGCTCGCGGGCGGCTTCGTCTTCGGCCTGACGATGGGCGTCGTGCTCGTTTCGGCGGGCAGCGTGCTCGGCGCCGCCGCGGCGTTTCTCGTCGGCCGCTTCTTCGCGCGCGACTGGGTCGCGCAGCGCGTCGCGAATCTCCCCCGTTTTCGCGCGCTCGACCTGGCGACCCGCCACGAAGGCTTCGTGATCGTGCTGCTCGCGAGGCTGTCGCCGCTCTTCCCGTTCAACCTGCTGAACTACGGCCTCGGGCTCACGGCGGTGAGATTCCGCGATTACTTCCTGGCGACTTGGATCGGCATGCTGCCGGCGACGGTCGTCTACGTGTACGTCGGCACGCTCGCGAAGGATCTGACCGCGCTCACGGCCGGCAATCTCGAACGCGGACCGGCGCAGCTCGCGCTGCTCGCGGCGGGTCTCGTCGCGACCATCGTCCTGACCGTGGTCATCACGCGCAAGGCGAACCGGGCGCTCGCCGCGCACCTCGCCGCGGAGTCGCGCGATGGCTGAGGCGTCGAATGCGGCGGCTCTCGCCCGCTACCCGGGCGCGGAGCACGACGCGAGGTGGCGTCGGCTCGTGCTGCCGGCGGGCTACCCGCAGCCCGAGCCTCGCGAGCGCTACCACCTCGTCGTGATCGGCGCGGGCCCCGCGGGCCTCGTCACCGCGATCGCCGCCGCCGGCCTCGGCGCGCACGTCGCGCTCGTCGAGCGCAACGCGCTCGGCGGAGACTGCCTCAACGTCGGCTGCGTGCCGTCAAAGGCGCTGCTCGAGTTCACGCGCGGCTCCGCGCTCGACGACGACGAGGCGGAGCGCTTCGACGCGGCATTCGAGCGGCTGCGCGAAGTGCGCGCGGCGATCGCGGTGCACGATTCCGTCGAGCGCTACACGCAAGCCGGCGTCGACGTCTTCCACGGCTCCGCGAAGTTCGTCGATCAGCACACGGTGCAGGTCGGATCCGTTCGGCTCGTCACGCGGCGCACCGTGATCGCGACCGGCTCGCATCCGCTGTTGCCGCCGATTCGCGGGCTCGCGGAAAGCCGGCCGCTGACGAACGAGACCGTGTTCGACCTGAAGCGCCGTCCGAAGCGGCTCGGCATCCTCGGCGCGGGACCGATCGGCTGCGAGCTCGCGCAGGCCTTCGCGCGGCTCGGCGTCGACGTCGTGCTGATCGAGAGCGCGCCGCGCGTGCTGCCGAAGGAGGATCCGCGCGCAAGCGCGCTCGTCGAGCGCGCGCTCGACGAAGCCGGCGTCGTGCTCGAGCTCGGCGCGTCGGTCGTCGCGGTCGAGCGGCGCGGCGCACACGTCTCGATCGAGCTCGCGCGGGCGGACGGCGTCGAGGAGATCGGCGTCGACGAGCTGCTCGTCGCCGCCGGCAGGCGTCCGAACACCGACGAGCTGAATCTCGCCGCCGTCGGCGTCGAGCTCGACGCGCACGGCCGCATCATCGTCGACCGCCATCTGCGCACGACGAACCCGAAGATCTACGCGGCCGGCGACGTCTGCTCCGCCGTTCAGCTGACGCACAACGCGGACGCGCATGCACGGATCGTCGTGCAGAACGCGCTGTTCGCGCCGACCGCGAAGACCGACGGGCTCGTGATCCCCCGCTGCACGTACACGGACCCCGAGGTCGCGCAGATCGGGCCGACCGCCGACGAGCTCGCGCGCGCGGGCACCGCGTTCGATGCATACCGCATCGACTTCGAGGAGCTCGACCGCGGCCGCATGCAACGCGACGAAGGCTTCGCGGAAATCCTGACGGCCGCGGGCGGCGACCGGATCATCGGCGCAACGATCGTCGGCCGCGATGCGGGCGAGCTCGTCGCGCCGGTCGCGATGGCGGTCACGCTCGGCATCGGGCTCGGCGAGCTCGGCCAGGTCGTCCTGCCCTATCCGACCCGCGCGGAGTTCCTGCGAAAGGCCGCCGACAGGTACCGTCGCACGAAGCTCACGCCCGGCCGCAAGCGCCTGCTCGAGACGTGGCTCGGCTGGCGCGCGTGAGCGTGGAGGCGGCCCGACGATGGCGGCGCGAGCGGGCGACGGCGAGGTCTCCGTGATCGTGCCCGCATGGCGCGACACCGGCGCCGTCGGCGCGCTCCTCGAGTCCACGCGCACGTGGTCGCCCGCCCCCTGCGAGATCGTCGTCGTCTCCGCGGAGCGCGACCCTGCCCTCGCCGCGCTCTGCAGCGCGTACGACGCGCGCTACGTCGAGAGCCGTCGGAGCCGCGGCGCGCAGCTCGATCTCGGCGCGCGAAGCGCGTCCGCGCCGGTGCTGTGGTTCCTGCATGCCGACTCGTCCGCGCCGCGCGACGGCATCGCCGCGATCCGCCGCGCGCTCGACGCAGGGGCCGAAAGCGGCTGCTTCACGTTCGCGTTCCAGGGCGGGCGGGCGTGGTACAAGACCGCGATCGAGCTCGGCGTCGCCGCGCGCGTCCGGCTCGGCGGGATCGCATACGGCGACCAGGGGCTTTTCGCGACGCGCGCCGCGTACGAGGCGTGCGGCGGCTTCGCGGATCAGCCGCTCTTCGAGGAGGCGAGACTCGTCAGGCGGCTGCGCCGCCGCGGCACGTTCCGCGTCCTGCCCGAGCGGATAGGCGTCTCGACGCGGCGCTGGGAGCGCGACGGGTGGCTCAAGCGCACGGTCGAGAACCGCTGGCTCGCGCTTCGCTACGCGTGCGGGGCGCCGCCGGAGCGGCTCGCCGCGGCGTACGTGCGCAGAGACCGCCCCGACAGGCGCTCGGCGTCGTAACATCACACGCATGAACGCGCGCCTCGACCCGCTCCGCTTCACGCCCGCCGGAGAGCCGCGCGGGTACATCGATCCGCACGCGCTGCGGGAGCTGTGGTTTCACACCGGCACCGCGTGCAACCTCGCGTGCCCGTTCTGCCTCGAGGGCTCGAAGCCCGGCGACCGGCGGCTCGATCGCATCCGGCTCGACGACGTCCGCCCGCTGATCGACGAGGCCGTCGAGCTCGGCGTCGAGCAGTTCTCGTTTACCGGCGGCGAGCCCTTCATCGTGAAGGACATCATCGCGATCCTCGCGTATGCGGCCGCGCGAAGGCCGTGTCTCGTGCTGACGAACGGCACGGATCCGGTGCTGAAGCGGCTGCATCAGATCGAGACGCTGCTCGACGCGCCGCATCCCGTGTCGTTCCGGATCAGCATCGACTATCCGGACCGCGAACGGCACGACGCCGGGCGCGGCGCCGGCAGCTTCGACAAGTCCTGGCGCGCGCTGCGCGAGCTTCATCGGCGCGGGTTCCGCGTGTCGCTCGCGCGTCAGGCGGTGCGCGGCGAGGACGCGGCGGCGGTCGAAGCGGCGTTCCGCGCGCTGATCGCGGAAAACGGCTTGCCCGCGGACACGACGATCGTCTCGTTCCCGGACTTTCTGCCGCCCTACTCGCACGCGAACGTGCCGAACATCACCGAGCACTGCATGACGACTTATCAGACCGAGGAGTCGCGCCGCAAATTCATGTGCGCATTCTCGAAGATGGTCGTGAAGAAGAACGGGCGGATGCGCGTCTACGCGTGCACGCTCGTCGACGACGACGACGCGTACGATCTCGGCGGGACGCTGCGCGAGAGCCTCGGCAAGCGGATCATGCTGAAGCACCACCGCTGCTACAGCTGCTTTGCGTTCGGGTCGTCGTGCAGCGAGATCGTGCGCTGAGCGCTCTAAGCCCACGCGTCGGCTCTCGCTCGAACGCGCGGATCACGAGCCGCGCATGATCACGCTCGAAGCGGTCTCGATCGTAATTCCGCGGCGCTGCCCGAAAGGATCTCCACGTCTCGATATCGTCAATCGGATCTAGGGAAGCCGAGGCGCAGATTCTCCTGAATCCGTTCTCGCTGGTCTTTTCGCACGCCCGCTTCCTCGGCGTATTCCGGCCATCGAGATACCACGGAGACCACTTCTGCGAGGATCCGCTCCGCCTGACCACGCTTGAGCCCCGCGGTCGCGGCACACGCTCGAAAATCGCCGATGGTGAATCCGTCGCTCTTGCCGTTGATCGTCATCTGGTGCCTCGACGTCCACACGCCCGTCGGGTTGTACGCGTACGTGACGTCGTATGCGGGAGCGAGCCACCACTTTCCGTGCCGATCCATGAGGAACGCGATGTTCTTGACGTGATCGTCCTGGTTGCGGGCGACGACGTTGAAGAGCATGCGACGGAACTGCTGCTCGATCGCGCTCATCGGAAGCTCGAGGCGGCGGATGGCGTCGAAGGCCTGCTCGTAGGAGTGCGCGCCTGCCGCATTGAAGTCGAGATGCATCAGTGCCGCCAAAGACTGCATGTGAAGCTTCTTCCCGTCAGGGGTTCGGTCGAACCGCCGCGTCATGAAATGGCGCCGCCCCCCCTCCTCGAAGAGCCGACACTCGGACATCTCGACACCCGCATCGCGTGCCATGCGTGAGTAGGCGTACTCGATGACGGTATAGCCCTGAGGGTCCTCGAGCTCCTTGTCCCGGTTACCGCTGACGCCGTCGAACTTGAGCAGCCAATACTGGAAGCCGTCCAGGCCGTCGATCTGGCCGGAACGAACTTCGTTCGTCTCGGGATTCCAGGCGATGATGGCCTTGGCTCTTGCGCCGCCTGCAGACGTACCGACGCGGAGGATGTCCTCGAGTGCCGCGTGCGAGCCCTCCGACGTGAAGTGCCCGCCGATCTCGTTGCGCCGAGCCAGCACCTCGGAGGCGAGCTCGACCAGAGCCTCCACCTCGAGCGCCTTCCCGCGGTTCGGTCGCGGGCCTATTGCGGGCGCGAACTCGAGCGCCCCCATGCCGCGTCGTCCGATGTAACAGAGGCGCTCGACCGCGTTGAAGCTCTCCGGCCGCCGGCCTCGCGTGGCGAGCCACGCATCGATCAGCGCGTGGCCGAATTTGTCCGGCAAGGAATCGGCCAGGAGGCCGGGCAGCCCGCGGAAAGACTCGCGAGGCAGAGCGGGAAAGCGATAGATCCGCGAGGAGAGCGGCATGACGATCGGTGAGACCTCGATACCGCTCCCGACGAATTCGGGGTCGTACTGAAAGGTCGCGATATCCGCGCCGTCTTCCAACGAGACGGCGGCAATGCGTCGGCCCCAGAGCCGGACTTCGGCGAGGGTCGCCACCGCTTACTCCTCTCCCCACGCCCAGGGCTTGGGCTCCGTTTGCGGTCTTGCGCCGCGACGGCCGGAAGCGCGCCGGCGGCGCCGACCTCGGAGCTCGAGCTGGGCGATCGGGCTGGGGGGCAGTTCCGGCACGAGGCGATCGAGCCCGTCGACGAGATCGAGGACCCGCAGGATCCGCACGAGGGTCGTGATCTCGGCACCGCCGCCTGCTTCGATACGCTCGAGCGTGCGTTTACCGACTCCGGCCTGGGCGGCGAGCTCGGCTTGGGTCAGGTTCGCCTGCAGCCGGTGCTGGGTGATTCGCTCGCCGAGTAGCTGCAGAATTGCGGTGTCGGAAAGGCCCGAAGTGATCTGCATAAATCGCCTAATCTTGCGACGTATGTCCGAATTCGCCGCCAATTCGCCTATCTTTGCGAATTATACCGCAATATATCATACGAGATGTAAGTTGTCGAACTTGGCGATTTATGTTTTTTATTTAGCTTGATTCGCCCCATTTTGCGAATTAAAACATCGGCAAAACGGGATTCGACGTCGTCGCCGCAAGGCGGTCATCGCCCTTCATGACAGAGCAACGAGCCGGCGGCGCAGCGTCAGGCATGCATCAGGAATCGGAGCGCGGCGGCGTGCAGATCCGGCGTCGCGGCCGCCACGACCGAGCCGCCGCTCATCGGCGCACGCCCCTCCCAGTCCGTGACGACCGCACCCGCGCCCTCGAGGATCGGAATCAGCGGAACGATGTCGTAGGCCCGCAGCCCCGTCTCGACGACGAGGTCGACGAAGCCCGCCGCGACCATCGCGTAGTTGTAGCAGTCACCGCCGAAGCGGGTCATCAGGCATTCGCGGCCGAGCGCTTCGAACGCGCGGCGCGAGTCCGCGTCGAACAGGTCCGGATGCGTCGACGCGAGGACGGCGGTGCCGAGCTCCGTGCACTGGCGGGCGCGCAGCCGCTCGCGCCGGTCCGGCTTGATCAGCCAGCTCCCGCCGTCGGAGCCGAGGAACACCTCCTCGAGCACGGGCTGGCACAGCAGCCCGAACAGCGGCACGTCGTGATGCGTGAGCCCGACCAGCGTGCCCCAGAGCGGCGAGCCGATCATGAACGCACGGGTCCCGTCGATCGGATCGATATACCAGCGGTACGGCGACTGGCCGCCGCGCTCGGCCTCCTCCTCGCCGACGATGCCGTGATCGGGATAGCGCTCGGCGATCGCCGCGCGCAGCACGCGCTCGATCGCCTTGTCGGCGCTCGTGACCGGATCGAACGCGTCGGCGCCCTTGTTCTCGATCGTGAACGACTTGCGGAAGTGCGCCTTCGCGATGCTGCCGGCGGTCTGCGCGAGCTCGATCGCGAAATCCTCGAGCTCGAGGATCGGGATATTCGTGCGTGTCATGCCGGCATTATGGCCGATGGACCCCCGCCGGCGCCCCCGGCCGCTCCCGCACACCGCGGCGGCTCGGCGCGCCGCCTCAGCCCGGGAAGAAGTCGATCGGTTTCGTCGTCGTGACCGGCGCGACGTCCTTCGGCTCGAAGCGGAACAGCATGACGCGCTGCACGAGCCTCTGCTCGAGCTCCGGATCGTTGAGCTCGGACGACACGACCTCGCACGCGGTCACGGTGCCGTCCGGTGCGATCGTCAGCCGCAGCACGAGCTTGCCCTCGAGCGACGGGTTCTCCCGGAGCGCCCGGTGGTAGAGCGCATAGATCGCGCTCTTGTTCTGGTCGAAGACGCGCTCGATTTCCTCGCGGCTGCGCGCAGGAGGCGCGTCGCCCCCGCCGCCGCCGGCGGCGGACCCGGAGCCCGACGGGGCGGCCCCCTCGACCGGGCTCTCGACCCGCGTCGTCGTGCGCCCGGCGAGCTCGACCCCGCCCGTGTCGCGGCTGAGTGCCGCCGTATTGATGCCGCCGCTGCTCGCGCCCGCGCGCGACGTGATCAGCGAGCGCTCGGGCGCCGCGGGAGCGTCTGCGGCCGCGGAGGTCACGGTGGTCTGGGGTCCGGCGAGATCGTCGAGGAGCGCCGTGTCGCGCAGCGCCGCGAGCTGCTCGGCGAACGGCAGGACCCCTGCCGAGCGCGCCCGCTCGCGCGCCTGCTCGACGCGGTTCTCGGGCTGGGGCGCCGGAGGCGGCTCCTCGACGACGCGCTCGGGCTCGGGCAACGGCGGCGGCGCCTCGGTGACCTCTCTCTCGACGACGGGCTCGGGCTCGGGCACGGGCTCCGGCTCGTCGCGGACGACCGGCGGCGGAGGCGGAGGCGGCTCGACTCGCTCGAGGACCAGGCGCGCGAAGCGCGGCGGTATCTCCTCGACGACGGCCGGATCGGGCTCGGGCACGGGCAGCAGGGACACGAGCAGCGCGAGCGCGAGCACCGCACCGAGCGTGCCCTTCAGCACGCGCTTGAAGCGCTCCTCCTGCTCCGCGGCAAGCGTCCACGGAAGATCGTAGTGGCGATATTGCACGGCCGCGTACGCCATCCGCTCGTCTGCTCCTTAGTTGCCCAACGCCGCGACCTGAGCGTCCGACGTCTTCTGCAGCACGGCGAGCGACACCCGGCCGTAGTCCGCCTCGGTGCAGGTCGCCATGATCTTCTTCAGCAACCGGTACGGCAGCGCCTTGTCGCCCATGATCGTGACCTCGCGGCTCGCCACGTCCTCCGCGAGGTCGGACCGGATCATGCGGGCCGTCTGCGCCTCGAGCGCGGCCTCGAGCGCGGGGATCACGATCTCGTCGGTCGCGAGGACGTCCGCGACCCGTGCGACGGGCTCGCCCTGCACGAGCACCTCGTCGGCCGTCACGAGGACGACGACCGTCTCGCGGCTCGGCGTATCCGCCGTCGACTCGGGCAGGCGCACGTCGCGCGGGCTCGGCAGCGACTCGACCTCCCCCGAGCTCACGAGCAGGAAGAACACGAGGATCGTGAAGATATCCATCAGCGACACGAGGTTCAGCGCGGCGCTCCGCTTGTGTCGCTCGTGGTGCCGCCTCATCCGCGCGGCGCGGCCTCGGTAGCGCATCGTGTCAGTTCACCGCCGCGAGCGGCGCATCGCCGATCGAGATCTCGGGGAAAAGCTCCGCCATCACCGGCCGGCCGGAGCGCTCGTCGAAGCGCTCCACGGCGCGGACGCGGTCCATCACGGCGACGATGTGCTCGTAGGACACATCGGGCTCGAGGAGCAGCGTCGCGTCGAGCTTGTCGGGGAAGCGGCGCTTCACGTCGAGCAGATAGTCCGAAAGCCCGTCGAGGTCGTACTCGCCCGCTTCGGTGCCGAACCGGCGCAGGATTCCCGCGCTGCGCTCGCCGACCTCGATCGTGTCCCGCCGCACGACGATCTCGAGCCGGAACTCGGGCTCGTCCTGCTCGACCGTCTCGGCGGACGGGCCGGGCAGGTTCAGCTCGAGTATCGACATGCGCGAGAACACCGCGGTGATCAGCAGGAACGGCACGAGGGCCACCATCAGGTTCATGAACGCCGTGATGTTGAGCTCATCGGCGTCGTGACGGCGGTGCTTGCGCCAGCGGCGGCGGGCCATGTCTTGCGTCCCGACGTCCTAGCCTGCGGAGCCCGGCTCTGCGGTCGCCCGCTCCATGACCGAGTTCAGGAATTTGACCGACGCCATCTCGAGGCTGTCGACGATCTCGGTCGTCTTCGTCTGCAGGAGCGTGTGCACGAGCAGCAGCGGGATCGCGACGATCAAACCGAACGCGGTCGTGTTCATCGCGACCGAGATGCTGGCCGACAACAGGTCCGCCTTCTCCGCCGGATTCGCGTTCGACACCGCCGTGAACGCGTTGATCAGGCCGATGATCGTGCCGAGCAGGCCGAGCAGCGTCGCGATGTTCGCGAACGTCGCGAGATAATGCGTGCGCTTCTCGAGCCTCGGCATGATCTCCATCAGGCTCTCTTCCATCGCCTGCTCGACGTCCTCGCGCCGGCGCGCCGAGCGCACGCGATGGAGCCCGTAGGTCATGATCTGCGCGATCGCGGCCTTCGACTTGCTCGTGACCTGCAGCGCGCCGGCGATGTTGCCGGCCCTGAGGTACGGCGCCACCTTGTTCCAGACCGCCTTGTTACTCGCCGTCGTCCTCACGAGGAACAGCCAGCGCTCGATCGCGACCGCAAGTCCGAGCGCGAGCACGAGCGCGATCGGATACATGAACACGCCACCGTCCTGAAAGAACTCGACGATGGTGGAATAGACACCCATGAGATCAGTCCTCCTGCGTCTGCGCGTCGCGGCCGCCGTCGCGCGCGTCCTCGGCGGATACCGCGGACGACGCTTCGAGCATCGCGTAGTAATCGAGCTGCCGTTCGAACACCTCGGGGTCGATCGGCGCAAGCACCTCGTCGAGCAGCGTGTTGACCGGCCGACCGACGATCTCGCCGAGATCCGAGGTTTTCCACGGCACGATGTAGAGCACCTTAGGCAATTCGCGGTTGCCCGTGATGGACGTAGTTCCCAGATCCAGAGTGTTCTCGGGCTGCGGCCGGTCCTGTCCGGCGGCGACGCCCGTCGCGAGCATCAGCAGGGCAGCCGCCCGCGCCGCTCGCTTCGCATTCACGGTTCGTTCGCTCATGATTCGTTCCCTCGGGCGAGGCGCGCGGCCGAGGCGTCCTCGGGCACGCGTCTGCGCAGATCGACGATCCAGCGCGCGACGCGCTCGTCGGGCTCCGGCGCCGCGCGCTGATAGGCTTCGTAGCACTCGAGCGCCTCGGCCGGCCGCTGCAGGTAGAGGTCGAGCAGCACGCCGAGGTTGTAGAGCGCAAGCGCGTAATCGGGGCGCGCGGCGAGCGCGCGTCGGTAGGCGGCCTCCGCGGCTTCGAACTCGCCCCGCTCACGGAGCAGGATGCCGAGCTCGTTGTTCGCCTCGGGATGATCCGGATCGATCGCGAGCGCGCGCTCGAGCGCTAGCCTCGCGTCGTCGTCGCGGCCGGCCCGGCGATGCAGGATCGCGAGATTGACGTGCGGCCCGGGCAGCTCCGGATGCGCCGCGACGATCGCCTCGAGCTCGGCCGCCGCAGCCGCATCCTCGCCGCTCCGCATCAGCTCGACGGCGTGCGCATGCGCCGCGAGCACGTCTTCCGGCACCGGCGCGTCGGGTGCCGCGCGTGCGCCTGCGGCGTCGCGCGGGTGGGCCGCCGGCCGCGTCGGCGTGCCGCCGCAGCCCGCGAGCGCGAGCGACGCGAGCAGCGCACCCGCGACGACGAGCGCCTTCGCGGCCGACGCGACGCGCGCGTCGGCTGCACGTCCCGCGCGGCCCGCACCCGACGCGCCACGCGCCGAGGCCGCCGGCCCGCCGCCGAGCGCCGCTTCAGCGCACCGCACTGACAAGCTCCTCACCGATCTCTTCCTTCGCATAACGTACCGGCATCAGCTCCGCCAACGCCGCGAGGCTCGCGCGCACCCACTCGTCGTAGACGCCGTCCGCGAGGCGCGCGACGTTGACCTCATGCACCTCGATCGCCTGCTCCTCGAACGGGAACGCCTGCTCCTCGAGCAGGATCTCGTACTGCGCGAGCTCGGCGGGCCCGAGCTCGGCCGGCCGCTCCGACTCGATCAGGTCGCGGCCGAGCGCGTGATAGAGCTCGGCGATCTCGTAGGTCGCGGCCGTCGTCACCTCCGTGATGCCGTAGTCGGCCGCACGGCGATAGGCGGCGAGCGCCGCCTCCATCAGCTCGCGCTTCCTGGCGAGGTTTCGTTCGAGCGGCGCGACGAGCCGCACGCCGAGGAACGCATCCCGCTGCGGCTTCGCGAGCTCGAGCTGCGCGCGCGCGGCGAGGAGCCGGGTGCGGTCGGTGCGCTCGGCGCCGGCGGCCGCATCCGCGTCGACGATCGCGGCAAGCCAGCGCAGCTCCGCGTTTCGGTCATTACGTGCCCGCGCGAGCTCGACGAGCCGTTGACGGGCGTCGATCGCCGCGGACACGGGGGTCGGATGCCGCTCGACGTAGCGCTCGAACGCGAGCGCCGCGCGCGCCGGATCGCCGCTCTCGGCCCAGAGCTCGGCGGCGCGCCACGACGCCTCCCGGCGCACGGCGGGGTCGCCGTCGGACTCGGCGATGCGCTCGAACTCGCCCGCGGCCCGCGCGGCATCGCCGGACTCGAGGTACGCCACGGCGAGGTTCGCAGTCGCATCCGCGACGAGCGCGTTGTCCGGGTAGCGCCTGCGGAAGTCCTCGAGCACCGTCGCGGCCCGCGTCCACTCGCCGAGGCGCATCAGCGCGGCGGCCGCGTCGTACTCGGCGGTCGCGCGAATCGTCGACGTCGGCGCGGCGACGCCGACGCGCAGGAAATGCTCGACGGCCGCGCGATCGTCGCCGAGCTCACGCGCCTCCTCGCCCTGCTTGTAGATCGACGACGCGAGCCGCTCGATCAGCGGCGCGTGCTGCGGATCGTCGGCGGGCACGAGGTCGAGGGCCGCGAGGTACGCACTCTCCGCGTCCGCATAGCTGCCGAGGTCGAACTCGCTGTGCGCGGCGACGATCCACGCGGTGCGCTCGAGCTCCGGCGGCGCGGGCGGCTCGCGCAGCACCACGCGCATCGCGACGTCGCGCGCGGCGACGAAGTCGTTCAGCGCAAACAACCGCTCGGCGGCGTTCGTCTCGACCGCCGCCGCCTGCGGATGCTCCGGGTACGTCGCGCCGAAGCGCAGCGCAGAATCGATGCTCTTACGGTGCCACGCAGCCCGCTCGGCGCCCGTCAAGCGCTCCTCGTGCTGCTGGTACGCGAGGAGCGCGGCATAGCCTGCCTCGCTCGACTTCGCGTGGAACGGATACGCATACGCGGTGCGCTCGTATTCCTCGGCGGCGCTCGCGAAGTCGCCGCTCTCGTAGAGCACCTCGGCGAGCAGGAAATTCGTCGCGGCCGCGTCTTCGCCGTCCGGGAACGACGCGAGGTACGTGCGATACCAGCGGGCGGCGGCCGCGTACTCCTCCGGAGCCTTCGTTTCCTGTGCGCGCGCATGGTGATGCGCGGCAAGATCGGTCAGGTGGCTCTTCAGCTGCGCGACGACCTCGGGCTGCTCGTCGAACGTGTGTTGCTGCCAGTAAGGGCTGCCCGGGCCGTAGCGCTCGACGAAGTCGCGCTTGCCGTCGAGCACGAGGTCGGCGAAGCCGCCGCGCTCGAACGCGCCGATCGCTTCGGCCTGCAGCAGCGGCGCCTTCTCGTGCCACGGCTCGAGCTCGGCGAACGCACGGTACGCGCCGGCCGCATCGTGCCAGCGCTCCTGCTCGATATAGAGGTCGCCGAGGTTCATGTAGAGGATGTACGCGTACGGCCGCGGACCGGCGCGGTCGAGGGCGTCCGCGATCGACGCGGGGCCCTCGAGGTACGAGAAGCCGATCGACGCGACGCGCAGCGTGTCCTCGACGAGCTCCTGATCCGCGCGGCTCATCGCCGCGAAGCGCGCGGCCGAGTCGACGCCCGGCTCCGCGCCGAGCTTGATATCGAGAAGCGCGAGGAACGACTCGAGCGCGGCCTCGTGCCGCTCCTGCTTGAAGAGCGACCAGCCGTGCTTGTAGAGCGCCTGCTCGTGGAACGCGGTCCCGGGCCCGCGCTCGAGCACGCGGCGATACGCGTCCTCCGCTTCCGCGTAGCGGCCGTTGACGAACAGCGCCTCGCCGCGCCGGAAGTTCGCCTCGTCGTAGTGGATCGTGTCCGGATACTCGTTGACGAGCCGGTCGAGCGTCGCGAGCGCGGCATCGACGTCGCCGCGCGCCTCGTACGCGCGCGCGAGCTGATAGAGCACGAGATCGTTCTTCGCGTAGCCGGGATGGCTGTCGAGAAGCTGCCGATAGAGCGCGATGCTGTCGTCGAGCCGCGCATCGTCGCCGTCCGCGGCCGCGATGTCGGCCGTCTCGATCTCGAGATCGGCGAGCCGGCGCATCGCCTCGGCGCGCAGCAGCGGATCCTCGGCCGCGAGCTCGAGAAATCGGCGGTAGCTCTCGATCGCCTTCTCCTCGCTCGCCGGGATCGGCGCGCCGACGTCGATCTCGACGACGCGCTCCTCGAGCGCCTCGATCGTGACCGGCTCGTCGTCGCGGTGCCTGCCGAACGGCCAGAGCGCGGCGAGCACGGCGGCGGCGACCATCGGGCTCGCGGTCACTCGGTCCCCTCCGGTGCGCGCATCACGGCCGCCTGCGACGACGCCCGGTCGTACAGCGCGGCAAGCGAGAAGCGCGCCTGCACGCGATACGCCGCGAGACGCTCCCGGCGCGCCTCGAGCTCCTCGATCGCAAGCGCCTCGACGAAGCGCTGCTCGCGGCCGAGCGCGTCGAGCGCGGCGCTTCGGAGCGCCGCGATCCGCGGCTCGAGCGCGTCGATCCGAGCGCGCAGCGCGGCGAACTCGTCCGGCCATGCCTCTTTCGCCGCGAGGATCCGATAACGACGCGCCTGCGCCTCCTTCAGCGACAGATCGAGCTGACGCAGGTTCGTTCTCTCCTGATACAGCCTGAACCTGAAGTCGCGCTCGAGATCCCACGCGAGGAGGCCCTTCAGAAAGCGTTGCTTTCCGCGCAGGCGCTCCGCGTCGGCGTCGTTGCCGAGACGCGCGAGGTCGGTTTCGAGCGCGGACAGCTCGCGCCACGCACGCTGCTGGTCGGCAGTGCCGAGCGCCGCGTAATCCTGCGTGCGCTCGATGCGGGCGACTTCGGCCTCGAGCTCGACGCGGCGAGCGTCGAGCCGCTCGAGATCGATCTGCTCGAGCCGCTCCTCGATCGGAGGCAGCCGCTGCTCGAACGCGCGGCGGCGGGTGTCGAGGATGTCGTCGAACGCGCCGAGGCTCGCGCTCCACGACTCGAGGTTGCGGAGGAGCAGCTGGAGGTCTCGATAGTTCTTCAGCGCCTCCTGGAAGCCGTGCGTCGACAGGAGCTCGTAGAGATAGCGGCTCTCGGGCGAATCGGGCACGGCATCGAGGCGCCAGTACCAGCCGCTCGCGTCGTCCTGCCGCGAGTCGACGAGCGCGTCGAGCAGCGCGCCGCTCCGCACGGCCGCGATCGAGCCCTCGATGCGCGCGATCTCGGCGTCGAAGGCGTCGATCGCCTCGAGATAGTGATCGGCGGCCTGACTGTCGGCGCCGAGCTGCGCAAACGCGTAAGGCACGGCGAGCAGCGATTCCTGGACCGCCGGATCGAGCAAACTGCGGCCCTTCAGCTCGAGCCACGGCACGAGCGCCGCGCGATGGTCGGCGCGCTCGGAGTCGGCCCAGCCGACGCCGAGCAGCGCCTTCGTCGAAAAGGGCCCGGTAAGCCGCACGCGCTGCAACGCCGGCTTCGCGAGCGCCGGTTCGCCGGCCTGCAGCCACGCGTAGCCGAGCGCGACGTTCGCCTTGTCGCGCAGCGCGTTGCCCGTCTCGTCGAGCGGCTCGAACGGCGCCGTGCCGACCTGCTCGAGCATCGCGGTGCCGGCCGCCGTCTGCCCGAGACGAACGAGCGCGACGCCGAGGTTGTAGCGCGCGTAGCCGGCCCACTCGTCGTCGCGCGGCGCCCAGCCGGCGAGCATCGCCTCGGCTTCGGCAAACTTGCCCTGGTCCATCGCGAGCTGCGCCGCGAGCAGCCGGCGCTCGGGCTCGAGCTCCGGCGGCAGCGTGCCGCCGATCCGCGCGAGCGCGGCCTCGGCCTCGGCGAAATAGCCGCGCTGCCGCCAGATCTTCGCGAGGAAGAACCATGCGCGATCGCGCAACGCCGGATCGTCGCGCTCGTCGAGCAGGCGCTCGAAGATTTCGCCGGCCAGGCGATGCTGGCCGTACGACAGATAGAGCCCGCCGAGCAGAAGCTCGGCCTCGGCGGCGTGCGTCGTCAGCTCGTTGCGCTCGAAGGCGGCGAGGAGCCGCACGAGCGCGCTGAAATAATCCTGCTGATAGAAATAGAACAGCACCTCGCCGTACGCGAGGTCCTGGACGGTGCCGGGCCTCCGCGGCTCGTCGGCGTGCGCGATGCCCGCAAGGACCGTGACGGCGGCCAGCGCGGCGACGGGCGCCGCGCGCGACCTCGCGTCACGCGATCCCGCCCGGCTCACGGCCTACTCCCACTCCACGACGACGAATTCGGGCTGCAGCCGGCTCTCGCGGTCGGAGATCTTGAGCTCGATGTACTTCGGGCCGATGCCCTTCTCGAACGTGAGCGTCGCGCCGCGCCGGTACGCGCGCTCGTGCGGACCTTTGCCCGTGAAGAACGCGACGAGCTCGTGCTCGCCCGCGCGCATGTTCCCCGCGAAGAGGCGCTGAACGCCGCCGCGATAGAGCGCGTCGACCTCGCGGTCGGTATACAGGTAGCTCGCGACGTCCTTGCCGTCGAGCTCGAGCTCGATCGAGTCGAGCGCGAAGAACTCGCCGACGTCCATCGAGACGAAGACGGACACCTGCGTGCTCGCCGGGAACAGGAGCTCCTCCTCGAGCAGGAAGAGATCGCGGTTCAGGTCGACCGCGAGTTTCTTGAGCTCCTGCACCTCCTCGTCGAGCGTCCGAAACTCCTCGGCCCTCGCCGCGGCCGTGTCGTCGACGGCGAACTGCGGGGCCGGCGTGCCCGCGTCCTGCGCCGCCGCGGTCAGCGCGAAGCCGGCCGCGAGCACGGCCGCAAGCATTGCCGCCACGCGTCCCGCGCGCGGATCACGCGTGCGGGCCGCCCGGTGCTCGTCCGGCGATTTCGATCGTTCGTTCATCCCACGCTCCGGCTCGTCCATGCTCACAGCTCGCGCAGCAGGGTCCTCACGCGCTCGTCCGGCCTGACGTCGCGCGCCTCGCCGATGAGCACGTCGCGCACGACGCCCGCGCGATCGATCAGCACGAGCGTCGGAAGCTCGTCGACGCGGTAGAGACGACCCGTTTCGCCGCGCGAATCGATCAGCACCGGGAAGTCGGCATCGAGGCGGGAGGCGATGCTCTCCGCACCCCGGCCGTCCTTGTCGAGGCTGACCACGAGGAGGACGAGACCCGCGTCGCGATAGCGCCGATACAGCTCGGCGAGATGCTCGTCGTGCGCCCGGCACTCGCTGCACCACGACGCCGTGAACGCGAGCATCACGACGTCGGCGCGATGCTCGGACAACCGTACGTTGCTGCCCGCGACGCTCTTCAGAACGAAGTCCGGGGCCTCGGCCCCGGAAACAGGCTCGGCCGCTTCGAGGCCGGTCGCCGCAATGGCCGCGAGCACAACCGTAAACGTAGAAAGGCTAAGTTTCATGCGTCGATTCCGAGCTCGGCCGCGGACGTCCTCCGAAACAGGCGTCTGACACCATTCTTCTTCGTCTGCGCACGGCCGCGCCGTCGTCGAATTCGCGCCGGCGCCGGCTCGGCCGAGCGACCATACGTCCGCCGCCGAGGCTCGGTCCATGAGCCAGGTCTCAGTCCAGAAGCACTGCCCTCGTCGGCCGCTTGCCGAGCCGAGCCGGTCGCCGCCGAACACTAAGCGGCCCAAGCAGATACCGGCAAACTGTCGGCGCGCGGAGACGTATCGAAACTCCGACATTGCCGGAGCCGGCTGTTACGACGGGCAGGAAGAATGTTGAAAGGAGGGAAAGTGTGCCGCGCGGCGCTCGCGTCAGCCGACCCACTCGCGGGCGTTGTCGAACAGCCGCTGCCACGGCGCGCGCTCGCCCCACCCCGCCGGATGCCACGAGTGCTGCACCGTGCGGAACGCCCGCTCCGGATGCGGCATCAGGATCGTCACGCGGCCGTCCTCGTTCGTCAGCCCCGCGATGCCGTTCGGCGAGCCGTTCGGGTTCGCGGGATAGCGCGTCGCCGGCGCGCCCCGCCCCGTGACATAACGCAGCGCCGCGAGAGCCCGGTCGCACGCTTCGAAATCCGCGTCGCTGGCGAACGCCGCGCGGCCTTCGCCGTGCGACGTGACGATCGGCATCCTCGAGCCCGCCATCCCGCGCAGCAGGATCGACGGGCTCTCCTCGACGCGCACGAGCGACAGGCGCGCCTCGAACTGGTCCGAGCGATTCCTGACGAACTTCGGCCACGCGGCCGCGCCCGGGATCAGCGACTTCAGCGCCGCGAGCATCTGACAGCCGTTGCAGACGCCGAGCGCGAACGTGTCTTCGCGCGCGAAGAACTCCGCGAACATCGTGCGGGCGCCCTCGTGGTACAGGATCGTCTTCGCCCAGCCTTCGCCCGCGCCGAGCACGTCGCCGTACGAGAACCCGCCGCACGCGACGAGGCCGACGTAGTCCGCGAGATGCTTGCGCCCCGCAAGCAGATCGCTCATGTGCACGTCGTGCGGCTCGAAGCCCGCGCGGGCGAGGGTCGCCGCCATCTCCCGATGGCTGTTGACGCCCTGCTCGCGCAGCACCGCGACCCTCGGCCGCGCGCCGCGGCCGGCCGCGCGCACCGCGGCCGGCACGTCGTCGACGTCGAACGTGAGGCGCACGTTCAAGCCGGGATCCGTCTCGTCGAGACGGCTCTCCATCGCCTCCCGCGCGCAGTCCGGATCGTCGCGCAGCGACTCCATGCGGAACGTGAGCTCCGACCAGATCCGGTGCAGCTCGACGCGGGGCGCCGCAAACAGCACGTCGTCGCCGCGGCTGACGACGATGTCCCGCTTCGTCGTCGGGACCGCGACCGCATGCGTGTCGCCGGCGAGCCCGTGATCCATCAGGATCGACGTGACGGCGGGCAGATCCTGCGCGCGCACCTGGATCACGACGCCCGGCTCCTCCGCGAAGAGCCACGCGAGCGGATCGACGCCGGGCGGCACGGTGATCTCGAGCCCCAGCCGCGACGCGAACGACATCTCGACCAGCGTCACGAAGAGCCCGCCGTCCGAGCGGTCGTGATAGGCGAGCACGAGCCCCCGCTCGCGCAGCGCGCGCTGCGCGGCGAAGAAGCGCACGAGCCTCGCCGGATCGTCGAGATCGGCCGGCTCGCCGCCGTACTCGCCGTAGCACTGCGCGAGGCAGGAGCCGCCGAGACGGAGCCGCCCGCCCGCGAGGTCGAGCAGGAGCAGCACCGTGTCGCCGACGCCGCGCGCGAGCTCCGGCGTCAGCGTGCGGCGCACGTCCGCGACCGGCGCGAACGCGGAGACGATCAGCGACGCGGGCGCGGTCACGGAGCGCGCCTCGCCCTGCTCTCTCCACACCGTGCGCATCGACAGCGAGTCCTTGCCGACCGGGACCGCGATTCCGAGCGCGGGACAGAGCTCCTCGCCGACGGCCCGCACCGTCTCGAACAGCGTGTAGTCGTCGTCGCGGAAGCCCGCGGCGGCCATCCAGTTCGCGGAGAGCTTGATGTCGCCCAGCGACACGACGTCCGCGGCTGCGATGTTCGTGACCGCCTCCGCGATCGCGAGCCGCGCGGACGCCGGTCCCCGCTTGATCGCGACCGGCGTGCGCTCGCCCATCGCCATCGCCTCGCCGGTGTAGCCCGTGTAGCCCGACGTCGTGACGGCGACGTCCGCGACCGGCACCTGCCACGGGCCGACGAGCTGATCGCGCGACGACATGCCGCCGACCGTGCGGTCGCCGATGTGGATCAGGAACGACTTGTCCGCGACGGCCGGGAACGACAACACGCGCCGCACGGCCTCGTCGAGCGCTATCCCTGCGTGATCCCACGCCGGGATCGGCGCCTTCGTGCGCCGCGCGCTGCGCGTCATCTTCGGCGGACGCCCGAGCAGCACGTCCATCGGCATCGCGACCGGCGTATCGCCGAAGCGCGAGTCGCGCACGACGAGGTCGCGCTCGGCCGTGAGCTCGCCGATCACCGCGAACGGGCAGCGCTCGCGCTCGCAGAGCCGCTCGAAGACCGGCAGGTCCGCGGGCTCGATCGCGAGCATGTAGCGTTCCTGCGATTCGTTCGCCCAGAGCTCCATCGCGCTCATGCCGGGCTCGTCGCTCGGCACGTTCGCGAGGTCGACGACCGCGCCGCAGCCCGAGTGATCGACGATCTCGGGCACCGCGTTCGACAGCCCGCCGGCGCCGATGTCGTGGATCGCCGCGATCGGGTTGCGCTCGCCGAGCGCCCAGCACGCGTTGATGACCTCCTGCGCACGGCGCTGCATCTCGGGATTGCCGCGCTGCACGGACGCGAAGTCGAGGCTCTCCTCGCCCTCGCCGCTGCCCTGCGACGACGCCGCGCCGCCGCCGAGGCCGATCAGCATCGCGGGGCCGCCGAGCACGACGAGCTTCGCGCCGGGCCGCGCCTTGCGCTTCTCGATTTGCGACGTGCGGATGTTGCCGACGCCGCCCGCGATCATGATCGGCTTGTGATACCCGCGCCATTCGCCGTCGGCCGGAAGCAGGCACGTGCGGAAGTAGCCGGCGAGGTTCGGCCGCCCGAACTCGTTGTTGAACTGCGCGGCGCCGATCGGCCCGTCGAGCATGATCGCGAGCGGCGACGCGATCCGCGCGGGGCGACCAGGGCTCTCGGCCTCCCACGGCCGCGGCCAGTCCGGGAGCTCGAGATGCGAGACCGTGAAGCCCGTGAGGCCCGCCTTCGGGCGCGCGCCGCGCCCGGTCGAGCCCTCGTCGCGGATCTCGCCGCCCGCGCCGGTCGCCGCGCCGGGGAACGGCGAGATCGCGGTCGGATGGTTGTGCGTCTCGACCTTGATCACGAGGTGCGCGGGCTCGAGCGTCGCGCGGTAGATGCCGGTCTCGGGGTCGGGCTGCCACCACTCGGTCATCGGGCCCTGCAGCACCGCCGCGTTGTCGCTGTACGCCGAAAGCACGCCGCGCGGCGACACCGCATGCGTGTTGCGGATCATCCCGAACAGGCTCTTCGGCGCGGGCTGCCCGTCGATCAGCCAGTCGGCGTTGAACACCTTGTGGCGGCAGTGCTCGGAGTTGACCTGCGCGAACATCATCAGCTCGACGTCGGTCGGGTTCCGTCCGAGCGCACGGAACTGCTCGACGAGGTAATCGATCTCGCCGTCCGCGAGCGCGAGCCCGAGCGCCGCGTTCGCACGCTCGAGCGCCGCGCGGCCCGCGCCGAGCACGTCGACGCGCTCTCCGGCGCGCGGCGAGTGCGCGGCGAAGAGCACCTCCTCGCGCGGCGGCGCATCGAGCAGGGTCTCGGTCATCCGGTCGTGGAGCAGCGGCGCGATGCGCGCGATCTCGTCCGCGCCGAGCGGCCGCGCGCCCGCGAGCAGCACGACGCGGCCGCGCTCGACGCGGTGCACCGGCAGCGCACACATCCGCGCGATGTCGGTCGCCTTCGACGCCCACGGCGAGATCGTGCCGAGGCGCGGGACCACGTAGAGCGCGGCGGCCGTGCGGTCGGCCGGGCCCGAAAGGTCTAAGGCACCGCGTTCGACGCCCTTGCCGTCGCCGTACGCGAGGAGCGCATCGAGCACGCCGCGCTCGCGGTCGTCGAGCGGCCGCTCGAGGTGCACGTAGTGCATGAAGCGCGCGGCGACGTCCTCGATCGCGCCGACGCGCTCGCGGAGACGCTCGCGAAGCTTCGCGAGGCGGAACGCAGTCTCGGCCGCGGGACCGGCCAGCTGCAGCATCGTCATGGATACGGGGCGAAAGCAGCGCCTTGGCGGGGGCCCGCTATCATACCGCCGCTATTCGACGTCGATCCAGCCGCTCACCGAATCCTGCTCGGCGATCGAGAAACGCACGGCGCGGCCGTCGAGCACGCCGCCGAGCGCGCGCTCGACGTCCTCGCGCGAGTTGTTCCGTTCGCTGACGTGCATCGCGGCGATCCACTGCAGGCCGCCGTGCAGCAGCGCCTCGACGCAGGCCGCGGCCTGCGCGTTGCTCAAGTGCCCGTATGCGGATGCGACGCGCGCCTTGACCGCGGGCGGATACGTGCCGCGCGCGAGCGATTCGGCCTCGTGGTTGAACTCGATCGCGAGCGCATCGCACCCGGCGAGCCGCTCGCGGATATGCGGCGTGACGTGCCCCGTGTCCGTGAGCAGCCCGAGCCGCCGGCCCCGCGCCGCGAACACGAACTGGCACGGCTCGCGCGCATCGTGCGGCACCGGAAACGGCTCGATGTCGATGCCGCCGATCGAGAGCCCCCGATGGGCCGAGAACCACTCGAGCTCGATCTCCGCGTCGTCGCCGGCGAGCGCCGCGAGCGCGCGCCCGGTGCCGTGGCTCGCGAGCACGGGCGTGCCGTGGCGGCGCGCGAACGTCGCGACGCCGCGCACGTGGTCGCCGTGCTCGTGCGTCACGAGCACGGCGGTGACGTCGGCGGGCGCCCGGCCGACCGCGGCGAGGCGCTGCTCGACGTCGCGATACGGCAGCCCGCAGTCGATCATCAGGAGCGTGGGCCCCGATTCGACGAGCAGCGCGTTGCCGCGGCTGCCGCTTGCGAGCGACGCGAAGCGCAGCACGGCCGGCTACTCTCGATGCGCCCGGCGCACGGCCGGCATCAGGACTCGCGGGGGCCGCTCTTGCCGCCTCCCGGCGGCGAATATATCGGCATCGGGAACTGAGCGATGTTGCCGCCCTCGATGTTCGTGATCTTGCTGATCCCCTGCTTGTCGACCTCGTCGATGCGCAGCACCGAATGCAACGGCAGGTAGGTCCGCTTCACGCCCTCGAACTCGCTCTTGATGCGCTCCTCGGTGGGATCCACGACGACGGTCGAGCGCGTGCCGAACACGAGCTTCTCGACCTCGACGAAACCGAACAGCGACCCGTGGCTGACACTGCGGGCGTAGATCTCGTAAACCTTACCCTGGTTCAGGAACAAGACCCTGTAAATCGGCTTCGACGACATCCTCGCGGCTCCAGCCTCTCGGAAGCCGCCGAGCTTAGCACGCTTTCTCCGGGCGCGAAGTACGGGGCGCTCGGGGCGCTCGCCGTCGCTCCGCCGCGCCCCCGCTGAGACCCGTGTCACAGTACGCGCAACCGCTGCGGGGGCATGCGGAGAGGCGTGGCTATACTTCGTCGATCCGGACCGCCGACAGAGGTTTCTCGTGGCTACGATCTCGGCCCCCACCCAAGGACGGCTGCGATGGCGCTTCGTCTGACCATCGTCAGCAGCAACGGCCCCAAGCTCGGCACACGCAGCGTAAAGGAGTTCGGGCCGAACGGCGGCACGATCGGCCGCTCGCTCGAGTGCGACTGGGCCCTTCCGGATCCGAAGCGCTATCTGTCGAGCCGGCACGCGAGCATCGATTTCCGCTCGGGCAGCTATTACATCGTCGACACGTCGATGAACGGCGTGTACGTGAACGATGCCGAGCAGCCGGTCGGGCGCGGCAAACCCCAGCGGCTCTTCGACGGCGACAGGCTCCGCCTCGGCGAGTACGAGATCACGGTCGAGATCGACGAGGATCCGATCGCGCCTCTGATCGAGGAGAACCACATCGATCCGGTCGATCTCGCGCAGCGCGTCGAGGCGCCCGAGCCGACCAGCGACGACATGGTCGATGCGTACGAGATCACGGGCGTCGGCATCGAGATGATGCTGACGGAAGACGAGCTCGAGACGTTGGGCGCGCCGCTGAAATCGAAGGGCGCGTACTTCGAGATCGTCGACGACGATGCGGGCGCGGGGGCATCGGCACGGAACGGCTCCGGAGCCGCCGCCTCGCCTGCGGCGAGGCCCCGGGCCGAAGAGCCGTCCATGCGCGTCGAAACGCTCGAGATCCTCGAGGCCACGCAGCCGGCCGTGCTCGCGCCGCGGCGTGCCGCGGCAACGGCTGGAGCGGCGAAGCCCGAGAGCGCGGCGAAGCCGGGTTCGAAGCCTGCCGCGGCGCTGAACGGTGCAGTGTCCGGCTCGGCGCAGCCCGCGACGGCGCCACAGCCGACGGCCGCGGCACAGCCGACGGCCGCGGCCCCACCAATGAACGCGGTACAGGCGACGGCCCCGGCGCGAAGCCCGATCAACGGATCCGCCGCCGCGCAAGCGCCGGCCCCGGCACGTCCGTCGGCCGCGGCGACGGCGGCCGGCGGCACGGGCCCGGCATTGCCGTCGCCCCCCGCTCGCGCCGCGAAAGCCGCGCAGGTCTCGCCGGCGAGAGCGCTTGCCGGAAAGCCCGGCGCGGCGCCCGGCGGACGCGCAGCCGACGTCGCTTCGGCGCCCGCGGGCGGCGCGCCACGACCTGCTCCCTCCGCGGCACCCGCATCGCCCGCGCCGGCCGCTTCGTCCGTGCCACCTGCTTCGTCCGCGCAACCCGCTTCGTCAGGGCGGCCCGAGTCGCCCGCGCAGCCGGCGCCGCTACGTGCACGCGCGGCCGACCTCGAGCCGTTCTTCCGCGGCGCGGGCATCTCGGCCGCCGTGCCGCCGCAGAAAGTCGACGCGTTCCTGTTCAGCGTCGGACAGGTCGTGCGCGCGATGATCGACCATCTCACCGAGAGCCTGCATCTGGTCGCGGATCAGAAGAACGCGCTGCGGCTCCCGAGCACGGCGGCCGACGAGGAGGACGACAATCCGCTCAAGCTCCTGGCCGGATACCAGGAGACGTTCGCGAGCCTGTTCCTCCGCGAGTCGCCGGGCCAAGTCCCGCCGGTCGACGCGGTACGCGGTGCGTTCGAGGAGCTCGAGCTGCATCAGCAGCTCCTGCTCAAATCCATCCGCAGCGCGCTCGATGCCTTCGTCGCCAGACTCGATCCGGAGGAGCTCGAGCACAAGTTCGCGCGCGGCGGCCGCGGCAACGTGCTCGTGAACGCGGCGAACCGGCTGAAGTACTGGGACCTCTACAAGGACCTCTACGACGTCGTCGCGCACCATCCGCCGGGCGAGCTGCCGCTGCAGTTCCTCGAGGATCTTGCGCAGGCGTACGAGCACGAGCTCGGGCACGCACGGAACGGCTCCGCGCCGGCGGCGGAGCGGCAGGCAGGCTGAGCGTCAGGCCGGCGGCGGCGCCGCGGCCTGCTTGCGCGCGCCGCGCGCGATCCGCGCTTTCGGCCGATACGGCCTGAAGAGGATGATCGTCAGGTCGTCCGGCTTGCTCGGCTGACCCGAGCCGTTCCTCTTCATGCGTCCGACCGCCTTCTCGACGAGCCGGTCCGCCGCGGCGCGGATCGGCCCGGTGCGGATGATGTCGACGATCTCGTCCGCGAAGAGGTTGTCGAGCAGCCCGTCGCTCGCGAGGAGCACCGTATCGAACGTCGCGAGCTTGACGGCGCCGCCGATCTCGACGCGCATGTCCTCGGTGCCGAGCACGTTGAACAGCACGTGCCGCTCCGCGTGCTGCACGGCCTCGTCCTCGTCCAGGAGCCCCGCTTCGACGGCGAAGCCCGTCGGGGAGTGCGGCACGACGCGCCGCTTGATGCGCCCGCGCTGCCCGACGGCGATGAGCTCCGAGTCGCCGACGTGGTAGCTGCGCATCCGCTGCTCGACGATCTCCGCGACGACGAGCGTCGTGGCGGCGCCGCGTGCGAGCTCGATCACGGAGCGGTTCGCCTCCTCGATCGCGTCGAGAATCGCGGGCCTCAAGCCCGCGGCAGGATCGGGGCGGCTGGTCAGGATTCTGGACAGGGTCTCGACCGTGACGTTCGAGGCCTCGCGCCCCGCCGGCGTGCCGCCGACGCCGTCCGCGACGGCGAGGACGAGCGCATCGTCGGACAACCAGATGATGGCCGCCGCGTCCTCGTTCGGCGTGTCCTTCTCCGGAGAGCGGAGGCTCCGCAGCGCGACCAGGCCCTGCGGAAGCTCCCTGTCCACCGAAACGTGATCTGACGCGCCTAGGAATAACTGGACGCGTTCATCGGATGTGCTCATCGTGCCAGCGCTTTCGTGCACCAGGGACAGTGATGCCAAAAATCCGTATCGACGCCCCATCGGCACGACGGGCAGCGAGTCTTGCTGCCGGGAAGCGCCCACGCGCGCTTCACCTTCGCGTGGCACCACGGGCAATACCGCATGAACGGCATCAGCGGTCCGCGGCAGCCCGGATTCTCGCAGTGATGCGTGTAGCGGCGGTCTCCGTACGTGCGGCTCGTCTGCACCTCGAAGCCCGGACCGTAGCACCATGCGCAATACTGCCAATCGAGCTTCGAGCCGCGGTGACAGCGGGGACAAGTCGCCGGGAACGTCGTCTCGAACTTGTCGAGCGGCTTGTCGGCGCCGCACCAGGGACACGCGAGCATGGGCTCGGAGACCGGGCCCGTGCAGTAACGGCATTCGTAACGCGTGTCGAGGACCTTGCGGTACTTGCGCTGAAACTGGCGGAACAGCACCTTCTGCCAGAGCGCGGGATCCTCGGCGCCGTTGCTTCGCTTCGTGCTGCGCTTCCTCTTCGCCGCGCCGTTCCTGAGCCGCTTGAACTCCTCGTACATGACGACGGCGTTCCTGTAGCGGTCCTCCGGGCGCACGGCGACGGCTTTGCGCAGCCAGTCGACGAGCTTCGGTTTCAGCTTCGCGCGCACGCGCTGGATCCCGGGCGGCGGCCAGTCGTACGGCCACTCGATCAGGTGCCCGGAGAAGAGCTCGTAGATTACGAGCCCGAGCGAGAAGACGTCGGACTGGAACATGGGCCGCCCGACGGCCTGCTCCGGCGCGATATACCCGACCGTACCCGATCCGGACGCCTTCAGCGTGTGCTGAGCCACCTTCGAGTATCCGAAATCCGTCAACCGGAGCTGATTATCCGGAAACAGAATGAAATTATCCGGCTTGATATCACAGTGTATGACGTTGCAGCGGTGCGCATGGGCGACCGCGGCCAGCGCCTGCTCCGTCAGGTGCAGCGCGGTCTCGGTCGAGATGCGCCGGCGCATCCGCTCCGCGAGCGACAGCTCGCCGAGCGGCATCGAGATCACGAAATGCCCGTCGATGTAGGACGCGTCCCGGATCGGCATGATGTTCGGATGCTCGAGCCGCGGCGCGAGACGGGCTTCGCGCTTGAAGTCGACGAGGAAGTAGTCGCTCATGCCGTTCTCGTGCGGCACCTTCAGAGCGACGCGCATATCCTGGATCGTGTCGAGCGCCTGGTACACGGCCGCGACCGGCCCGTTCGAGATGCGGCGCTCGATGCGATACTTTCCGAGTTTCTGTCGCGCCTTCAGCAAGGACGTCGTCACGATACTTTGCAGAGCTAATTAAGGTTCCGATGCTTCGCGGAGCTCGTCGAGAGGCCGGCGCCGGCAACGGGCTGACGGCCGGGAACCCGGTCGGCTCCGGCGATCCTGTGCTCCGACTGACCCCATTCCGAAAGACGACTCGGCGCGGATCCGTTCCCGATCGGGCTTCGTGCGGCGGGCAGCCCGGCACACGAAGACACGCGCCGGCGCGTCAATCATCCGTCCGGGAACACTCCCGGTCAAACGGGACGCCCGGGGTCCGATGCCGTATCCTAGCCGCGTCGCCACCGCCTCCTGACGATGAAGCAACTCACGATAGGCGAGCTCGCCAAGATGGCCGGCGTGTCGCGCTCGATGCTCCGCTACTACGAGGAGCAGGGGCTCCTCAAGCCGGCGGCGCGAACGTCCGCGGGGTACCGGCTGTACTCGCCGTCCGCGGCCGAGATCCTGCTCTTCATCCAGCGGGCGCAGCGGCTCGGCTTCTCGCTCGCGGACATCCAGGTCCTGATCGAGCGGCTCGGCGGCGACGGGCCGTTCGACGAGACCCTCGTCCAGCTCGCGGAGGAGCGCTATCTGCAGATCGAGCGCCAGCTCACCGACCTGCTGGTGCTGCGCCACGAGATGGCGGCGTTCCTGTCCGATCTCAATACCCGGATCGAGAGCGGCGCCGGCAGCGCCCGCGATCTCTATCAGCAGCTCGTGCGGCGCGTCTGCGGGCACGAGCCGGGCACGACCCCGCCGAAGGAGGCGCTCGCGTGGCTGCTCGAGCGGACCGGCTGCGCGCTCGCGAGCCTCGACCGCGACGAGGTGCTCGGCGCGCTCGAGGGACGGCACATCCACATCTGGCGGGACGACGCGGGTTACCGGGTGCTCGTGCCGGGGCACGACCCGCGGCTCGAAGCCGCGCTCTCCGCGATCGCCCGCGTCGAGGCCGACTGCCACGCCCACGAGGCGCCGCGGCTCGAGCGCACCGACGAGGGCTACCTGTTCGTCGCCGAGGGCGACAAGGCGTTCCTGTTCGCGCAGTTCTTCCTCGATCTCGAGCACGCCGGCGGCCGCGCCGCGCCGTGAACTCCCGCACACACCGGGTTTAAGCGCTTGACCTTCAAGCCCACTTGAAGGTCTACGCTTGCCGCAAGCTTTCACGATACGAGGCCATTCGGAGGCAGTGTCCGCCGCGCCCGACACGATCGATCGACAGCACGCGTCCCAGCCGTTCCGCTACAAGGTCGGCGGCATGGACTGTGCGAGCTGCGCGAAAACCATCGAGCGCGGTCTCGCGGAGCTCGACGGCGTCGACGAGGTCCGCGTCAGCTTCACGACGGAGACGATCGAGGGGTGCGGGACGGTCGCGGCCGAGGTCGTGCGCCAGCGGGTCGAGGCGCTCGGGTACCGGCTCGTCGACGACGTTCCGGCAGCACGGGGCGACGAGCCCGGCGGCCTCGCGGGGTTCATGCGTTTCCTGTGGCGCGAGCCGCCGCTCAGGCTCGCGCTCGTGCTCGGCCTCGTCGTGCTCGCAACGGCGCCGCTCGCGTTCGGTGCGGCGGCCGGCGCGGAGCGCTTCGTCGAGTTGCTGCACCTCGCGGTGATCGCAATCGCGGGCTTCCCGATCGCGCGCCGCGCGGCCACGTCCCTCTTCTACGCGCGGCGCATCACGATCGACCTCCTGATGACGACGGCCGCCGTCGGCGCGATCGCGATCGGCGAGACCGGCGAGGCGGTGACCGTCGTGCTGCTCTTCACGCTCGGCGAGGCGCTCGAGGCCTACAGCGCCGCGCGGGCCCGCGCGTCGCTCGGCAGCCTCCTCGCGCTCAAGCCGGCCGAGGCGACCGTGATCCGCGAGCACGACGGGCATCGGCACTATCGGACGGTCGCGGCCGCTGACCTCCGGCCCGGCGACCGCGTGCTCGTGAAGCCCGGCGAGCGGATTCCCGTGGACGGGCGCGTCGTCGCCGGCGCATCGTCCGTCGACCAGTCCGCGATCACCGGCGAAGCCGTGCCGGTCTCCGTGTCGGCCGACGCCGAGGACGAGGTCTTCGCCGGCACGATCAACGGCGACGGCACGCTCGAGGTCGACGCCTCGCGCGCGGCCGAGGACTCGACGATCGCGCAGATCGCGCGGCTCGTCGAGCAGGCCCAGGCGCAACGCTCGCCGGCCGAGCGCTTCGTCGACCGGTTCGCGCAGTGGTATACGCCCGCCGTCGTCGCGCTCGCGGTCGCCGTCGCGGTCGTGCCGCCGCTCGCGTTCGGCGAGCCGTTCACGACGCCGGACGGCGAGACGCCCGGCTGGCTCTACCGCGGCCTCGCGCTCCTGATCGTCGCGTGCCCGTGCGCGCTGATCATCAGCATTCCGGTGACGGTGGTCAGCGCGCTGACGCGCCTTGCGAGCCTCGGCGTGCTCGTCCGCGGCGGCGCACGGCTCGACGAGCTCGCGCGCGCGAAGGTCTTCGCGTTCGACAAGACCGGCACGCTGACCCGGGGCCGGCCGACGGTGTCGGCGGTCCGCTCGCTCGACTGCGTGCAGGGCGGCGCGCATCGGACCCGCGACGGCGAGGACGCTGGCGAGTGCGCGCCGTGCGACGACTTGGTCGCGCTCGCCGCGTCCGTCGAGCGGGGCTCGGCGCACCCGTTCGCCCGCGCCGTCGTGCACGCCGCCGAGGAGCGGCGGGTCGTGCACCGCTACGGCCACGCATCCGACATCACGACGCACTCGGGGCGCGGCGTCAGTGGCACGCTGAACGGACGCCGCGTGACCGTCGGCCACACGGCGCTGTTCCGGCCGTCGCCGGACGTCGACGCGCTCGTCGCGGAGAGCGGCGCCGGCGCGAGCCTCATGCTCGTCGGAGAGGACGACGCCGTGCGCGGCTACATCACGGTCGAGGATCGGCCGCGCCCGACGACCGCGGCGGCGCTGAAGGCGCTCAAAGCCATCGACCGCGATTACCGCGTCGTGATGCTGACCGGCGACCGGCGCGGCGTCGCGGAGTCGCTCGGCGACGAGCTCGACAACATCGACGAGATCCACGCGGAGCTCCTGCCCGAGCAGAAGCTCGAGACGGTGCGGCGGCTCGAGGCCGAGCACGGCGCGGTCGCGATGGTCGGCGACGGGATCAACGACACGCCCGCGCTCGCGGCGGCACGCCTCGGCATCGCGATGGGCGGCGCGGGCTCGCACCAGGCGATGGAGATCGCGGACGTCGTGCTGATGCAGGACGATCTCGCGCGGCTGCCGCAGGCCGTGCGGATCAGCCGCAAGACCCGGCGCCTGATCCGCGAGAACATCGCGCTGAGCCTGGGCCTGAAGCTCGCGTTCCTAGCGCTCGCGATCCCCGGCCTCGCGACGCTCTGGATGGCCGTCCTCGCCGACGTCGGTGCGACGGTGCTCGTCACGCTGAACGGCATGCGGATGCTCCGCGCGAAGTAAGCCCCAAGCGCTCCGAGAACGACGGCCGAAATCCCGAAAGCGAGCGACGGAACCGGGCTCGCCTCCGTGCACGATGCCAACGCGCCGGGCACCGAAAATGGTGTCTGACACGAATTCTCGGCCCGGAGTAGACTCCGAGGACGGGACGAGCCGCGTGAGGGGGTGCATCCATGCGAGTCAACGAGGTTCTCGTCGGGGGACTCTTGTCGGTCCTTGCCGTGTGGCCGGCCGCCGCGCAGACCACGGGCGGCGAGGCGGTCGCCGAGCCGTTCAAGCTCGGCACGTTCGAGATCGACGGCCGGCCCGAGGTCGGCATCGTGCTGCGCGACAGGTTCGTCGTCGAGCTCGACGAGGCGAACGCCGCGCTCGAGCTCGATCCCGTCTACGTCGAGATTCCGATGCCGGACGACATGCTCGGGCTCATCGGCCGCTACGAGTACGGGATGAAGCGCAGGCTCTACGAGATCGTCGATCACGTCGTCGAGTCCGGCGCGCTCGACGGCCCGAGCCGGCCCGCCTACGTGCACGACGTCGACGCGCTCCGCACGCTGCCGCCGATCATGTATCCCGGCAAGATCCTGAACGCGGCAGTGAACTTCTACTCGCACGTGAACGAGACCGGCACGCCCGAGGAGATCGCCGAGGCGCGGCGGCAGCGGCGCGAGAACCGCGGCGTGCCGTACCTGTTCCTGAAGCCGAGCCGAGGCGCGGTGGTCGGCCACGGCGGCACGGTCAAGATCCCGTACGGCCGCGACCGCACCGACTGGGAGATCGAGCTCGCGACGGTGATCGGCCGCCCGGCGAAGTACGTGTCCGCGGCCGACGCCGAAGACTACATCTTCGGCTACATGATCTCGCTCGACATCTCGGACCGCGGCGGCCGGCCGCCCGGCGGCGCGCCGTTCACGACGGACTGGTTCGTCGGCAAGGGCCACGACACGTTCGCGCCGCAGGGGCCGTGGATCGTGCCGAAGGAGTTCTACGGCGATCCGATGGAGCGGCTGCATCAGACGCTGACCGTCGACGGCGTGCTGATGCAGGAGGCGCGCGCCGGCGACATGATCCATTCGCTCTACGAGCTGGTCGAGTACGCGTCGTCGATCATCACGCTGTTCCCCGGCGACGTGATCAACAACGGCACGTCGGGCGGCGTCGGCATGGGCACGGCCGTGCGCGGCGAGCAGCGGTTCCTTCGGCCCGGCGAGACGATCACCGCGACGATCGAAGGCATCGGCACGCTCGAGGTGTCGGTCGTCGCCGAGGAGCGGCCGCCGCAGGGGACGGGATCGCAGCTGCCGCCGGTCGAGTCGTACCGCGGCCGGTAGCGTCGGGCCGAGCGGGCAGCCGGGGGCCGAGCGGGCCACGGGATCGACGTGCCGAGCGCGCGCGGGCTCGACCCGGCCCCGCTCCGTCCGCCCCGCCTGCCCGCGGTATTTGCCTGTTCCGCCGGGCCGAGGTATTTGCGCGTCCCGCCGGGCCGGGTATTTGCGCGTCCCGAAGCTTCGCATTCACAAGAGCAGCCGTTTCTGCTACAAGCTAGGACAGACCCCGAGTCCGGAATACGACCATGCGCGTCGCACCTCTCGCGATCGGCGCGGTCGCCGGCGCGATCGTCGGCAGCGCCGCCACGTACGTCATGTTGGGAACGAGCACGGAGGCGGGCGCGCCGAGCGGCTCGGGGCTGACGGCCCTGACGACGCCATCGCCCGCCGCCGCCCCTCCGCCGCGCGCGACGCCCGACACGGTGCCCGCGCCGTTGCCCACTGCGGAACGACTCGCGGTCTACGCCTACACGAGCGAGAGCACCGAGCCGGAGGAGCTCGAGTACCTGATCCAGCGCACGGCCGCGCTGCCGGCTTCGCATCGGCGCACGTTCGAGCTCGACGCGCTGCTGCTGCGCCTCGCGGAGATCGACCCGCAGCGCGCCGTGCGTTTCGCGCGCACGCTGCGGCTCGAGACCGAACGCCTCGTGCCGCTCTTCCAGTGGTGGGCCGAGCGCGATGCCGATGCGGCCCTCGCGGAGATACGCCGCTTCGACAATGCTGGGGCCGTGCGCGAGATCGCGCTCGCGCTGCTCGACGTGCTCGGCGACGACGAGCGCGGGCTCTCGCGGATCGAGGCCGTGCTCTCCCCGGCACAGATTCCGGCATTCCGTCAGGATGCGGCGGTGCGACTGGCCGCGCGAGATCCGGTTCGCGCGCTGCGGCGCGCGCTCGCGTTGGGCGACTCGGCGTCGCGGTTACGTGCCGTGTCCCGGATCGCCTTTGAATGGGCGCAGCAGGACCCGGCCGCCGCGCTCGCGCTGGTAGACACGATCACGGACGAATCGCTGCGCCGCAATTACCGCTTGAACGTGCTGTCCGAGTGGGCGCGGATCGATCCGGACGCCGTCTTCGAGCACGTTCGCGCCAGCCTGGACGCCGTCGCCGACCCGAACGAGCTCTTCTCTATCTTGTCGGCACTCGCGCCGGCGGACCCGTACGCCGTGCTCGAGCTCGCCGACGGTCTGACCGGCGATGCGCGCCGGTTAGCGGAGCAAACCGCCCTCGGGTTGATCGCCGAGCGCGATCCGTACGCAGCGATCGCGAAGCTCGACGCGATGCCGAGGAACCGCGATCGCGATCAGCTTCTCTCGCTGATCGCGCAAGCGTTCGCACGGCAGGACCCGGACGGCGCGCTCGAGTGGGCAAGGTCGCTGCGGCCCCGACCGTCGGCGAACGTGCTGATGTCCGTGATCAACGGGATCGCGGCGGTCGATCCTGAGCGCGCCGTCGACCTCATGCTCGATGGGGACCTTGGTGCATCGCGGCTGCCGATGCTGCCCGGGCTGCTGATGTCGAACAGGTTAGCCGGACAGGACTCGGCGCGAATCGCCGCGATCGCCGATCGCCTCGCCGCGAGCAACGGCGCCAACGCGGTCAACCAGCTCGGACCGCTGATGTTCAGCTGGGCGCGGACCGACCCGGACGCGGCGCTCGAATGGCTCATTCGGAACGCCGAGCGCGCAGGACGGCCGGCGCTCACGCAGCTTGCGTCCCAGCTCGCGGCGGACGACCCGTTGACCGCCGCCGGCGTGATGAACCGTCTACCGCCTGACCTTCAGGGCGATTGGCTGCAGAGCGTCGCGGCCGGATACGCGCAGTACGACCCCGAGGCGGCGGCCACGTGGATTCTGCAATACCAGGGCCGGCCCGGTTTTACCGAAGGCCTTGCGGCGATCGCGCCGGCGCTTGCCCAGGTCGATCCGCGTGCGGCCGCGCGCATGGTCGATCGAATCGACGGCCCGCTCGCGACGTTCACCGTTACCCAGGTGGCGGCCGCGTGGGCCGTGAGCGATCCCGTCGCGGCCGCCGATTGGGCGATGCAGCTCGACGATTCGATGCGCTTGAACGCGTTGAACAGCGTCGTCGGCAATTGGGCCAATCAGGACCTGGACGGCGCACGGCGCTGGGTGCTCGGCCAGCCCCGAGGCGACGTTCGCGATCAGGCGCTGCAACGGCTGTTGTCGATGACGACCGTGCGGGATGGTGAGATCGACCGGCAACTGCTCGATGCGTTCAGCAGCGATGCGATGCGTCAAAACGCGGTGGTGAGCGCCGCGGCGACGCTCGGCGGGCGCGACCGTGACGCGGCAAGGCGCCTCGTCGATCGGTACGTCACGAACCCGCAGATGCGGCAGCAGGCTTACAGGATGATCGAACGGGGAGAGAGCATCTCTGTGATCAACCGGTCCGGAGCGGGCATCTCCGTCGTGTCCCCGGGAATCCTCATTCGCTGAGCCTCGCCGTCCCGGCACCTGCTGCGCCGCGCAGCACCTTTCCGGGATTCATGATGCCCTTCGGATCGAGCGCACGCTTCATCGCACGCATCACCGCGAGCGCCTCCGGCGAGCGGTAGCGCTCGAGCTCGGCCGCCTTCAGCACGCCGACCCCGTGCTCCGCGCTGAAGCTGCCGCCGAGCCGCGCCGCGAGGTCGTGCACGGCGCGGGAGAGCGACTCGGCCGAGCGCTCGCGAAAATGCTCGATCGTCGAGCCCTGCGGCGGCAACAGGTTGTAGTGCAGATTGCCGTCGCCGATGTGCCCGTAGACGGAGAGGCGATGCGGCGCGATCCGCGCGAGCTCGGCCGCGGCGAGCTCGAGGAACCGCGGCACGTCGGAGATCCCCACGGAGACGTCGTGCTTCACGGAGCCCTCGACGCGCTCTGCCTCCGGCACGCGCTCGCGCAGAGTCCACAGCGCCTCGCGCTGGGGGCCGGACTCCGCAATCACGCCGTCGATCACCTCGCCCGCCTCGATGCCGCCGGTCAGGATCCGCTCGAGCGCGTCCCGAAGCGTGCCGTCCGCGTCGCTCGACGCGAGCTCGAGCAGCAGGTAATGCGGATGCGCCGCGTCGAGCGGATCGCGCGCGTCCGCGACGTGCCTCAGCACGATCTCCAGCGACGCGCGGGACACGTATTCCGCGGAGACGACTCGATCGCCGCTGTCGCGGCGCGCCCGCGCGAGCAGCGCGCACGCTGCGGCCGGACTCGAGACGGCGACCCATGCGGTCTCGCGCGCCGTCGGCAATGGGAAGAGCTTCAGCACGGCGGCCGTGACGAGCCCGAGCGTCCCCTCCGCGCCGACGAAGAGCGACTTCAGGTCGTAGCCCGTGTTGTCTTTCCGAAGCCCCTTGAGCTCCGAGAGCACCTTGCCGTTCGGCAGCACGACCTCGAGCCCGAGCACGAGGTCGCGCATCGTGCCGTAGCGCAGCACCGCGAGCCCGCCCGCGTTCGTCGACACGTTCCCGCCGATCTGGCACGAGCCTTCCGAGCCCATGCTGAGCGGGAACAGAAGGCCGTGCTCCGCGGCCGCGGCCTGCGCATCCGCGAGCACGACGCCCGCCTCCGCGGTCAGCGTGAAGCCGACGGTGTCGACGTCACGGATGCGGCGAAGCCGCGACGTCGACACGAGCACATGGCGCTCGGCGTCGAACGGCGTTGCCCCGCCGCAGTAGCCCGTGTTGCCGCCCTGCGGCACGACACCGAGACCGGCCTCGTGGCAGATCGCGAGGACCCGCGCGCATTCGTCGACGGACGCGGGCTGCACGATCAGCGCGGCCTCGCCGCGGTACAGGCGCCGCTCGTCGACGAGATAACGCTCGACGTCGGCGCCGGACACGACGCCGGACGGCCCGACGACGTCGGCGATGGCTTCGAGTGCGCGCGTTCGGTCCAGGGGATCGGCTCCTGTTGCGGGCGCATTATCGCGCAAGCCAATCTACGCTGTGTGACGCGCGGCCGTGAATGGAATCGATCCGGCGACGAGCGAGGACGCACCGGCGTGAGCCGCGCGACCCCGGCCCGCCGCGCCGGCGGCCTGCGCTCGATGCCCGCCGGGATCTGGGCGCTCGGTCTCGTCAGTCTCTTGATGGACGTCTCGTCCGAGATGATCCATGCGCTCCTGCCGGTCTTCCTCGTCGGCACGCTGGGCGCGAGCTACGCGTTCGTCGGCGTGATGGAAGGCGTGGCCGAGGCGATCGCGTCGATCACGAAGATCTTCTCCGGGGCCGTCAGCGATCGGATCGGCCGGCGGAAGCCCCTCGCGGTGCTCGGCTACGGGCTCGCCGCCGTCACGAAGCCGATGTTCGCGCTCGCGCCGACCGCCGGCTGGGTGCTCGCCGCGCGCTTCATCGATCGCGTCGGCAAGGGCATCCGCGGCGCCCCGCGGGACGCGCTCGTCGCGAAGCTCGTCCCCGCGGAAACCCGCGGCGCCGCGTATGGGCTCCGGCAGGCCCTCGATACCGTCGGCGCGTTCGCGGGTCCGCTGCTCGGGATCGCGCTGATGGCCGCGACCGGCGACGCGCTGCGGACCGTGTTCTGGATCGCCGTCGTTCCGGCCGTGCTCTCGGTCGCCGTGCTGATCCTGCTCGTGCGCGAGCCGCCGGAGCCGCCACCAGCCGGCCCCGCCTACGCGTTCCGGCTCGCGCTCGGCTCGCTCGGGCGCGCGTACTGGTGGCTGATTGCGGTCGCCGCGCTCTTCACGCTCGCGCGCTTCAGCGAGGCGTTTCTGGTGCTCAAGGCCGACGACGCGGGGCTCGCGGTCACGCTGGTGCCGATCGTGCTCGTCGTGATGAACGTCGCCTACTCGCTGTCGGCGTATCCGGCGGGGCTCGTTTCGGACCGGCTCGACCGGTACGGCGTCCTCGGCTGCGGTGCGCTGCTCCTGATCGCGGGCGACGTCGTGCTCGCGTTCGCGGACACGGTCGCCGCGACGCTCGTCGGCGTCGTGCTCTGGGGGCTGCACATGGGGTTCACGCAGGGGCTCTTCGCGGCGCTCGTCGCGGACGCGTCCGACGATCGCGTGCGCGGCACCGCGTTCGGCGTGTTCAACTTCGTGAGCGGCGTCGTGCTGCTCGCCGCGAGCGTGCTCGCGGGGGTGCTGTGGGAGCGGTTCGGGCCGGACGCGACGTTCCTCGCCGGGGCAGCCCTGACGGGCGCCGCGTCCGTCGCGTTGTGGGCGCTTCACTCGACGGGGCGGCTCCGGGCCGCGAGAGCGCCTTAGCGGCGAGTCCTAGCGAGCGCCTTCCAGCAAGCCGCTCTGCGCGATCCCGTCGAAGATGAACTGCACGGCCATCGCGGCCAGCACGATGCCGAAGATCCGCGTCACGACGGCCATGCCGGTCACGCCGAGCAGCCGGACGATCTCCCCGGCGAGGAGCAGCGCGATCAGCGTCCCGAGGAGCATCAGCAAGAGGCTCCCGATCACGACCGCCTGCAGCAGCATGTTGCCCGACGCGTTGCTCATCAGCAGGATCGCGGCGCCCATCGCGCCGGGGCCCGCGATCAGCGGCGTCGCGAGCGGAAAAACCGAGATGTCCTGCTTCGCCTCGGCCTCGCGCGTCTCCTCCTCGGTCGGCGAGTGCCCGCCAACCGAGCGCGCGAAGACCATCTCGATCCCGATCAGCAGGAGCAGCACGCCGCCCGCGGTGCGGAGTGCCGGCAGCGACACGCCGAGCACGTCGAGCAGCGGCTCGCCGACGAGCGCGACGGCGACCAGGATGATGGCCGCGATGAGGACGCCGCGGATCGCCATCATCCGCCGTGCGCGACGCGTCGCCGTGGGCGTCAGCGCCGCGAAGATCGCGGCGACGTCGAGCGGCCCGATCGTCGCGAAGAACGCGGCGAGCGCGACGACGGCGGTTTCGAGGATCTGGTCGGCCACTGTCGAGTCGGGGATCGCGGGCGCGGGGGCGCCGGTACCGGGGCATTGTATCGGCGGGGTCTGCGGACGACGATCGGCGACGCGGCGCAGCACGAACTCCCGCCCGCCGAGGCGAGCGGGATCGGCTTTGCCGCCGGACGGTTCGCGGCCGCGATGGCTTATCATGCCGGCCCGGTATTGGCCCGGCCCCGCACGGCGCCGTTTGAATCGATGAGGACACGCGACGAATGAGCTATCTATGGGTCGCCCTCGGCGGCGCACTCGGCAGCATGAGCCGTTACGCGGTCGGCCGCGTGGTCGCGCGTTTCGCCGAAGGCGCATTCCCGTGGAGCACGCTGATCGTCAACGTTTCGGGCTCGCTGCTGATCGGCGTTCTGGCCGCGCTCGCGGCGGACGGCCGCGCGCCGCTGTCGTCGGAGGCACGCGCGTTTCTGCTCGTCGGCGTCCTCGGCGGCTTCACGACGTTCTCGTCGTTCAGCCTCGAAACGCTGAGCCTCGTGCGGGACGGTCAGTGGGTCGGTGCCGCGGTGAACGTCCTCGCGTCGGTCGGCCTCTGCTTTCTCGCCGTTTCGATCGGTTTCGCCGCCGCGTCCGCGCTATCGCGGTGACCCAAACGAACACACTCGGGTGCGCATACCTCAGCGGCGACGTCCAAGCAAGCCGATATTCGTCCCCGCCTCGTCGTACAACTCTGCTAGAATTGCGCGCGGAGGGATGCCGGAGTGGTCGAACGGGCTTGACTCGAAATCAAGTGTACGGTTTTTCCGTACCGTGGGTTCGAATCCCACTCCCTCCGCCAGATCCCAAAGCCCCCCGCAACGTTCGCCGCATCCGCCCCGCGCGGTGACGACAGCACGAGCGACGTCCGGCAACGTCGACGAGCATCGCGGAGGACCCGGGGGAGAGACGCACGACCTCCCGCTGGTTCGCGTCAAATTTGCTGGTACTTCCTCGCCGCTTGGATAGCCTCCTGAAGCCGCAGGATTTGCGTCTCCACGTCGCTATCGATATAGCGACGATCGCCGAAGTCCCGAACACTCTCGATATCCGGTTTCAGGACGACTCGAGTATCCGTAGCGTTCCTTATTTCGAGCGTCGTCCACTTCCGATCGCCCGAAACGAAGCCGATCTTGAACGTGACGGTGCGCTCGTCACCCGGCGAAAGGCCTCCTTCGCTGCGAAAGCTGCTCGTGAGAACGCTGGTGGCGACAGGCTCGCTCTTCCCGTCGATGAAGAGTGCCGCATGCCAGTCGAGGGTGCTTATGGGCAGATCGGAGCCATTGAGGATCGTGGCTCGGATTTTCGGCTGGAAACCGAAAGTATCCGTGTCGATGAGGAATCGGGCGTCTTTGGCCTCCACTCTGCCCAACGCTTCTCGGACGCGTCTCAGCTCCGCGGCGCGTGGCTCCAGCTCGGCAATCCGCCGCGGATAGGTCTCGAGCACCATTTGGACTTCGCCGCTAATGATCTCTCGAGCGGACTTGTTCGGATATTCGCGGTGAAGACGCTCCAGATCGAAGTCCGACACTGCCCACTCGAATGCCTCGCGTTGCTCCGGCGTCATTTTCTCGGCGATGGGCTCGAGGGAAGCGCGAAACGCCGCCATGCCCTCCCCGGTCACGAGTGGTCTATCCAAAGGGTCGGTGCACCCGGCGAGCGCGAGAGCGCTCGAGAGCGCCACGACGAATCGGGTCAGGGCCCGTGCATTCAGGAGACAAGGGCGTCTGATCATTGCCGGGCACCTCTCGTCGCTTGCAGCGAGTCGTCGAACGTGCAGGAAGCCGCAGCTGATCGCGCCTCGCGTCTGCAATCGATGAGCGCGAGCGCGGCCGAGGCCACCATGACGACGGACAGTGTGCCCAACCCCCACATCGTCGCGCTCCCTGCCTGCGCGATGAAGAGAAGGCAGATCGCAAGACCGGTGAAAGCGGCAATCGCGCGAGGGACGTGCATGTTCATCCACGACAGCGCGGCGTATGCGAAGCAGGCGAGCAGCAGGAGATATGCGATGCCTCCGATATGGGAGCCGGTCTGAAACGCGGACACTCCCATGAACCTGACTTCGACGAATGGCATGAACCAAAGAACGGCGCCGATGACTCCCAGCGAGGTAGCGACGATCCGAAGTCGGTTTGACTGATTTATCCCTGCTGACATCGTCTTGGTCTCCGTCTCCTCATAGAAGGGCAAGATCGTGGTCCGCTTATCGGCAGGTGGGGGTGAAGCTTGAGGCCGCGACCAAAGGCCGCCGCGCGCCGCGGACCGGCGCGCACAAGCGGTAGAGCCAACGCTGTGGAGATCCCACGAATCCAGCTCCCGTCAGAGGTCGAGCGCTGCATTCAGCAGGGTGGCGAAGACTGCGACGGCGAAATCGACAACCTCTACGGCGAGTGGTGGTCGCCGGGCGGCACGCCGGCGAAGTAACAGTGCGCGCCGATGGGCGGCGCAAGCTCAGGGGAGGCGGCTACAGTTTCGACAAGGTCGCCGACGGCGTCGCCCCTGCCCTCTTCAGGATTTCCTCGACGGCCTCGGTGCCGGGCACGCGCTGCCCGTCGACCGGCGTCATCGCGATGTCGAGCGCCGACCGGCCGAGCTTGTCGCGGACGTGAACGTCCGCGCCGTGCTCGACCAGGTACTCGACGACCCGCGCCCACCCGCGCGACGCCGCCTGGTGCAGCGCGGTCTGCCCCTCGCGATCCGTCATGCCGCTCGGCCTCGCGATCCGCGCCGTGCGGCTCGTCGTGTCGGTCACCTGTGCGTTGATGTCGGCGCCGGCGCCGAGCAGGATCTCGAGCGACTGGATGACCTGGTCCTCGATCGTCGGATCCTCGAAATTCGGCTGCCGATGCGCGCCGAAGTTGATCGAGCGCACGCCCATGCCCACCGCCGCCATCAGCGGCGTGACGCCCATGACGTTCGGGAGATCCACGTGCGCGCCGTGCTCGAGCAGGAGACGCATCGAGTCGTGATCGTGCGTGATCGCCGCGCGTAGCAGCGGCGTGGCGCCGGTCGTCAAAAGATCATCCGTGAAGCGCGCGCTGTTGCCGCCGCGCCCCGGACGGTGGAAGTTGAGCTGCGGATTGACCTCGACGCCCATCTCGAGCAGCCGCCGCGCAATGTCGAGCCCGGTCGCGTTCGTCGACCTCGGGAACGCCGGCGAGCGCGGCACGTACGTGTTCAGGTCGACCGCGAGATAGAGCGCCGTGCGCCCCCACCAGTCCGCGTAGTGCGGGTTCGCGCCGAGGTCGAGCAGCACGTTCGCCGTGTCGAACTCGTAGTTGTCGATCGCGATCATCAGCGCCGTGACGCCGTCCGGCGTCGGCCGATCCGGATCTTCGCCGGCGGCGACGATCGCGCGCACGCACTCGGCGCAGCCCGAGCGCGCCGCATAGAGGAGCGGCGTCAGCCCGCCGGTCGGGCGGTACTGTGCGCGCGGCTCCGACGTGATCTGCGAGCCCCAGTCGTTGACGGCCGCGCGCGCCGTGACGTCGGCGCCATGATCGATCAGGATCCGCACGAGCTCCGCATACGCGCCGTCGGCGGCCCACATCAGCGCGGTCTGCTCGCGCCACAGCTCGCGTGCGTTCACGTCCGCGCCGTGCTCGATCAGGAGCCTCGCGAGCTCGACGTTACCGGTGCGCGCGGCGATCATCAGCGCCGTCTCGCCGTCGAAGTTCGGCGAGTCGGCGTCGGCGCCCGCCTCGAGCAGCAGCCTCGCGAGCGGCACGTTCGCCGCGCTGACCGCCTCGCCCAGCGGCGTCGCGCCGAACAGGTTCTGCGCGTTCGGGTTCGCGCCGTGCTCGAGCAGCATCCGCGCGAGCTCGAGATCGAGCTTGTGCGCGGCCCAATGCAGCGGCGTCGTGCCGTCGTTCTGAGTCGCGTTGACGTCCGCGCCGTCCTCGATCAGCTCGATCGCCGCGTCGCGACGACCCCGCTCGATCAGGTCCGCGAGCTGACTCTCGGCCAGCGCTCCGTGAGTGGCAACGAGCGTGATCGCCGCGAGGATTGCGCGTCTCATGTGTCCCCCGCCCGCGTCAGACGATGTCGTGCGTCAGCTTGTTGTGATGCGCCCAGAAGCCCTTGTGCACGTCATACAGGAGCTTCGCGGGGTCCTTGAACGTGCGGCCGAGAACGGCGAGCGCGTTCGCCGCGAGCATGTCCTCGGCGCTCTCGCCGCGGCGTATGCGCTCGACCATCAGCTCGAAGAACTTGAGCATCAGGTCGTGCTCGGCCTGCACCTCGGCGCGGCCGACGACCGGGCCGTAGCTCGGCACGAAGCGCGTGTCGGCGTCGCTCATGTCGAGCAGCTTCGCGAGCGCGTCGACGCGCCCGCCGAGCCAGCCGCCGCCGAACCAATCGAACACCGGATCGAGCTCGGGCGCCACCACGTCGCCGACCGCGATGACGTTCGACTCGGGGAACGCGACGTAGATGTCGCCGTCCGTATGCGCTTCGATCAGATAGCCGTACTCGATGCGTCGGCCGCCGACGGTCGTCGAACCGCTCGTGTAGAACGTCTCGGTCGGCCGCGCCGCCTCGGGCAGCGGCTCCTCGTAGCGCTCCTCGGTCGGCAGGTAGTAGCCCGTCGTCAGTCGGATGCGCGTCTTCTCGTGCGCGAAGATCGCGGCCCCCGAGCCGCCGAGCGGCTCGTTGCCGCCGACCTGGTCGAGGTGCCAATGCGTGTTGAACACGGCCGCGACCGCGCCGCCGGGGAGATCGGCGAGGGCCGCGGTCACGGCGTCGCGGTACGCTGCGGCGCCGGTGTCGACGACGACTTTCCCCGCGTTCGTCTCGAGCACCAGGATGTTGCCGCCGGCGCCCCGGAGAAGCGTGAGCCCCCGTGCGACTTGCGAGCGCTCGAGCGTGTCGGCCGCCAAGCTCCTCGGCGCGACCACGAGACCTGCGAGCCCGGCCGCGAGGCCGCCGAGCACCGCCCTGCGGCTCGGCCGATACGATCCATTCGGGCGCACGCGCTTCGTCCTACACGCCCGCGATCTCGCCGGTGCTGTCGGCGATCGACTGCATCTCGAGGCCTGCCTTGTTCACGACGGTCAGCAGCAGGTTCGCATGCGGCGTGTATTCCGGCAGCTCGACGTGCTGGCCGCCGCGCAGCTGACCGCACGCACCGCCGACGAGAATGATCGGCAGCGGGTAGTTGTTGTGACGGTCGCTGTTGCTCATGTTCGAGCCGTACATCAGCATCGAGTGGTCGAGCAGCGTGCCGTCGCCCTCCTCGATGCTCGCGAGCTTCGCGACGAACTCGGCAAACCGCTCGACGTGGTAGCGCTGGATCCGCACGAGCTTCTCGAGCCGCTCCTTGTTGTTCGCGTGATGGGACAGCGGATGGAAGCCGTCCGGCACGCCGATGTGGTTGTACGGCCGCGTCGTCGCCTCGCCGACCATGAAATACGTCGCGACGCGCGTCAGGTCCGCCTGGAACGCGAGCGCGATCAAGTCGAACATCAGCTTGAGCTGCTCGTCGAAGTCGGGCAGCTCGCCGATCGGCGCATCCGGCAGGTCGATGTCGGAGAGATCGCGCGCCGCGGCCTTCTCGATGCGCTGCTCCGTCTCGCGGACCGATTCGAGATAGCGCTCGAGAACGACGCGGTCCTGATGACCGACCTCCCGCTGCAGCTCGTGCGTGCGTTCGAGGACCATGTCGAGAATGCTGAGCCTTCGACGCGCGATCGTCTCGCGCTCCTCCGGCGTGTCGCCCGCGCCGAAGAGCCGCGTGAACACCTTGCGCGGGTTGAACTCCATCGGCAGCGGCGTCGTCGCGTTGCGGAACGACAGGGTCGAGCTGTAGTAGCACGCGCCGCTGTTGCACGCGGCCGCCTGCACCGTCGTCTCGGACGACACCTCGAGCGACGGCAGCACCGTGTCGCCGCGGATGCGGTCCGCGATCAGCTGATCGATCGTCGGCGCCATCATCGCGCCGGTCGCCTTTTGATCGGGCCGCACGGCGGACAGCCACGTCGCCGGGAACAGGCCGTGCACGGAGCCGCGCGGCGCCTTGTTCTCGAGATGGCTGAACGACGCCACGTAGTGCTTGTACCGCTCGAGCGGCTGGAGGATCGGGCTCAGCTTGAAGTCCGCGCCCGATCCGCTCGGCGTCCAGTGATCCATCTCGGCCCCGAACGGCGTGTTCCACATGATCGCGCCGTGCGGCAGGTAGAAGAAGCCGGCGCGAAGCTGCGGGGCCGCCGCGGTCTGCGCGAGCGCGGTCGCCGCAGGGATCATCGCGTCGAGCAGCGGCAGGCCGAGCGAGACACCCGCGGCCCGCAAGACGGTACGCCGAGAAAGATGCTTTTTCGTGAGATACATCGTCCAGCCTCCCCTACCGCGCGGACGCGGACACTCGGGCCACGGAAGCCTGAATGGTCGCGTCGTCGCGCACGACGCCCTGCATCCGGAACGCTTCGCTCCTCACGATGCCGCGCACGAGCGCCGAAAAGCGATAGTCCTCCGACCTTGCGGCGCGCACGATCTCGCGCACCTCCGGCATGTCGAAGTACTCGAGCTCGCGGCCGAGCGCGTACATCATGAGCTTCTGCGTCAGCGCCTGAACGAACTGGTCCTCGCGGCGCAGCAGCGCGGCAGTAAGCTCGACCGGTCCCGTGACCGAGATCCCGCCGGGCAGCACCGTGCTCGCGTCGATCGGCGCATCCGCGTCCTTATCGTAGTCGCGCCACGCGCCGATCACCGTGAAGTTTTCGAGCGCGAGGCCATAGGGATCGATCACGCCATGGCACGCGCTGCAGACCGAATCCGCCCGGTGCTGCTCGAGACGGGCGCGCAGCGTCTTCGGCTGCTCGCCTGCCTTCGTCGTCAGATCCGTCTCGACGCCGGGCGGCGGCGGCGCGGGCGGCGTGCCCATCAGCTTCTCGAGCACCCAAGCGCCCCGCAGCACCGGCGACGTGCGATCGCCGTACGACGTCCGCAGCAGCACGGCGCCCTTGCCGAGCAGGCCGTGGCGCCGCGGATCGTCGAGCTCGACGCGGCGGAACTGCGGCCCGAACACGCCGGCCACGCCGTAGTGGCGCGCGAGCCGCTCGTTCAGGAACGTGTGACTCGCGGTCAACAGCTCCCGCACGTCGCGGTCCTCGAGCAGGATGCTGCCGAGGAAAAGCCGGATCTCCTCCGCGAAATCCCGCCGCAGCGATTCGCTGAACTCGGGGAAGATGTTCTGGTCCGGCTGCACCGCATTGAGATCGTCGACGTTGAGCCACCGCAGCGCGAAATCGTCGACCAGGACCTCGGCCCTCGGATCGGCGAGCATGCGCATCACCTGCGCGTCGAGCACGTCGGGGCGCGAAAGCTTGCCGTCCGCGGCGAGCTTCAGGAGCTCGTCGTCTGGCCCCTGGCTCCAAAGGAAGAACGCGAGGCGCGACGCGAGCTCGAAATCGCCGAGCGCGTATCGATCGGTCGTCGGGTCCTTCGGCGGCGCGATGAACCGGTACAGGAAATCCGGGCTCGAGAGCAACGCCGTGATCATGACCTCGATGCCCTCGTCGAAACCGCCCGGCCCGCTGCGCCCTTCCTCGAAGAACGGCATCAGCCGATCGAGGTCCGCCTGGTCGATCGGGCGCCTGTAGGCCCGCTCGGCGAGCGTCGCCGTGATCTGCTCGGCGCACGCGCGCTCGCGCTCCGGCACCTCGGGCTCGCAGACGAAGATCTTCCTGCGGCTCGGCGTCGCGGAGAGCCCCGTCGAATCGATCGGACCGGTCAGGTCGATGCCGCCCGCGATCCGCGGCACGCGCGGCGCGCCGTTGTAGCTGAAGCTCTCTCGCGGCGAGAACGTCGAGATCATCTCGTCGGTCGACGCGTGGGAGCGGTGGATGAAGGTCACGACGATCTCGTGCGTGCCCGCCTTCACGTAGAGCGGAATGTCCGCGAACCGGCTCTCGATCTCGGCCTTGCCGGGCGCGCCGCCCTTGTTCGCGAGCGCGAAGTCCTCGGGCCCGCCGATGTCCTCGCGGAACACGACCTCCCGATCGACGAGCACCACGAGCGTGTGCCGCGTCTCGACCGCGGTCGGATAGAGGCCGACGCCGACGTCCTTGATCGTCAGCCGGTACTCGCCGTCTGCCGGGAACGTGTGCACGATCTTCGTGCCGCCGCGCGTGCCGAGCGGCATGCCTTCGATATAGCCGTCCTGCCCGCCGGCCGGAGGCGGAAAATAGGCCGTGAAGGTTTTCGGGACCGGCTCGCCGACGGCGAGATGCGCCGCCGCGCTCGCGAACTCGAGGTACTGCTCGACGAACGCGGGCGACGCGCTCAGCGCGGCCGCGATGTTCGTGAAGCCGTCGACCTCGATCTCCGTGGGCAGATACTCCGTCGCGTCGATCTCGACGTCGAGAAGGTCCTGCACGGCCTTCGAGAGCTCGGTCCGATTGAGTCGCTGGGCCGCGACGTGGCCGACCGTGCGGTACTCCGCACCTTCGTCGATCGACCGCTCGAGCCACGCGATCAGCGCGTCGACGTCCTCCTGCTCGGGCTGGCGGGCGCCGGGCGGCGGCATCAGCCGCCCCCGCAGCTTCTTGATCGCCGCCTCGAAGACCTCGGCGTGCTGCGGCACGGATTCCGGGGTCAGGCCTTCGAAGCTCAGGTCCCCAGCGAGGTCGAGCGGGTTATGACAGTCAGTGCAGTACGTCTCGAGCAGCGCCCAGCGTTGCTGCTCGCGGAAGCCGCCGATGCTCCATACGGTCACCGCGGCGATGGCAGCGACGCCTGCGGCCGCAACCCATCCCCAGGGTCGTCGCAACATGCGCATCATTCCTCGACCCGTAAGCTGCTGCGTCCCCGCAGCATTTTTCGAATGCGAATACTATATACCTTCCGAGGATCGCGAGTAGAGTCATGCCGATTCGCAACGCTCCGGCGCTGCCCCGCCTCGAAACGCGTCGGCTCGTGATCCGGGTGCCGATGCCGGACGACGCGGAGGCGCTCGCCGCCTTCGTCACGGAGAACCGCGCGCATTTCGCGCGGTGGGACCCGCAGCGGGACGAGACCTATTTCACGGTCGCGGGCTGCCGCGGCCGGCTCGAGATCATGCTGCAGGAAGCGGCCGCGGGCCGCTCCCTGCCGTTCGTCCTCGTTCGCAAGGACGACCCGTCGGGCGCGATCATCGGGCAATGCACGTTCAGCGGCATCACGGGCTATCCGTTCCACGCCGCCTTCCTCGGCTACGGGCTCGATCACCGCTTCGTCGGCCAGGGCCTGATGACGGAGGCGCTCGAGGCGGCGATCGGCTACTGCTTCCGCACGCTGAACCTGCACCGGATCATGGCCAATCACCTGCCGACGAACGTGCGCAGCGCGAACCTGCTGCGTCGTCTCGGCTTCGTGCCCGAGGGCTATGCGCGGGACTATCTGCTGATCGCGGGCCGCTGGCAGGACCACGTGCTGACGGCGCTGACGAATCCCGACTGGCGACGCGGATAGCACGCCGTCGCCGCGGCGATCGGCGCCCGAAGCGCCGCGCGCTACTTCTCGCGCGGCCATTTGATCTGGAACTCGATCTCCTCCTCGTCGCCGAGCCGCTCGTGCTCGATGCTGAACGTCGCGCCGGACGGCACGTAGATCCGCTCGCCCGCGATCTGGATATCGAAACGCTTGCCCGTCTCGACCGCGTCCGCGAGCCGCCTCAGCTTCGCCGCGAACTCCGCATTCGAGTAAACCTTCTCGACGTCGCGATCCGACATGCGATGACCCTCCGTTGCCGATGGTGAGACGGCGCCGCCTCGCGGCACGCGCGCCGGACCGCAAACGATACGCCGAAGCGGGCGCTCAAAGATACGCCGCGGGCAGCGCGCGGTGTATCGCCGTTGCCGCGATCGCCGCCTGACCCGCCGCGACAGCGATCTGGTTCAGGCTGCTCGACACGTCCCCGGCGGCCCAGAGCCCCGGCACGGACGTCCGCTGATGATCGTCGACGGAGAGCGCTCCGGTCTCGTCGTGCGCGGCACCGAGCGCGAGCGCGAGCTCCGAGCGGACGTTCGCGCCGAGCGCCGAGTAGAGCGTGTCGAAACGGTGCTCGCCGCTCGCCGTTTGCAGGCACTTGATCTTGCCGTCGGCGACCTCGAGCTCGACGATCGGTTCCTCGATGACCGCGATACCTGCCTCGGCGAGCTGCCGCCGATCGGCGTCGGTCGGCTCCATCGGCTCGCCGAGCGTCAGCAGCGTCACGTCGCTCGAGTACGTCCGCAGGAACAGCGCCTCGGCGAGCGCGCCCGCGCCGAAGCCGATGACGCCGATCCTCTCGCCGACGACCTCGAAGCCGTCGCAGATCGGGCAGTGCCTGACGTAGCCGTCGCGGATCGCGCGCTCGATTCGGGCGAGCCGCGGCTCGACGTCGACGACACCGGTCGCAAGGAGCACGGCTCGAGCCTCGCACGTGAGCGTGCGGCCCGGCGCGGCCGCGGGCCGCCAGTCCGCGGCGAAGCCGCCGTCGACGCCCGTCGGCGCGAGGCCGACGACGGTGCCCGCATCGATCGCGACACCGCAGCGAGCGGCATGAGCGCGCATAAGCGCGAGGAGATCGGGCCCCGTGATGCCGTCCGGGAATCCCGGGCAATTTCGGCTTCGTGGAATCAGCGCGGCCCGCGGCTCGCCGGCATCGACGAGCATCACGCGGCGGCGGAAGCGCGCGAGGTAGACGGCCGCGGTCAGGCCCGCCGGGCCCGCGCCGACGATCAAACAGTCGACGCACGGCCGTCGATCGGCCTTCGCCATCGATTGCCCTCCTCGATGCGCCTCTCCGGCCGCGTCGTGCGGCGCTGCCGGCCTTCACTGCATTCTGCTGAGACGCGGTCTCGCGGGCGATAGGTGCGAATCCGGCGACGATGGCGGACACGCGGCGTTGACACACGAGACGATGCCTTTATAGTAACGGCCCCTCGAATTGCCACCGATCATCTGCTGGTTGGGGAGGACGCCATGTCTCACGACGCCCTCTTCCAATTGGGGATGGATTTGGACGTTCCAAAGACCGCCCAAAAGGAAGACCTGGTACGTATCAGGCCGACGCGCGACGCTCCGCGGCCGGCCGCGAAGAAGACCGCCGACCCGGGTCCGACCGACGCTGCGCACGACTTCTTCATCGAGAAGAACGGCGTCCGCTGCGCGGGCTCGCATTACATCATCGACATCTATGGCGGGAAACGGCTCGACGACCTTGAGCACGTCGAGCGCACGCTCGTCGAATGCGTCGAGGCCGCCGGCGCAACGCTGCTGCACGTGCATCTGCATCCGTTCGAGCCGAACGGCGGCATCAGCGGCGTGGCCGTGCTCGCGGAGAGCCACATTTCGATCCATTCGTGGCCCGAGCGCGATTATGCCGCGCTCGATATCTTCATGTGCGGGCGCACCCGCCCGGAGCGCTGCCTCGACGTTCTGCGCCGCGCGTTCAGCGCCGAACGGATGACCGTCCGCGAGATCCTGCGGGGAAAGGAAGCGTGCTAGCCCGGGGCGCGGGCCCGCACGCCCGCCGGGGCCGTGATGCGCGATGACCGCTGGTTCGCGGAGACGCTGACGCCGCACACGCGGCTCGCGCTCGAGGCGAGCCGCGTGCTCGTGCACGAGCGCTCCGGCGAGCACGAGATCGCGCTGATCGAGAACGACGTGTTCGGCCGCGTGCTGCTGCTCGACGCGGCCGTGCAGGTCACGAGCCGCGACGAGTTCATCTATCACGAGATGATGGCGCACGTGCCGATCCTCGCGCACGGCGGCGCGCGCGACGTGCTGATCGTCGGCGGCGGCGACTGCGGCCTCGCCGAGGAGGTGCTGAAGCACGCGTCCGTGCGCCGGCTCGTGCAGGTCGAGATCGACCCGAACGTCGTCGAGCTCGCGCGGGAGCATTTCGCCGAGATGAACGCGCCCGTCTTCACGGACCCGCGCTTCGAGCTCGTGATCGGTGACGGCGCGGCGTACGCACGGGACGCCTCGGACTGCTTCGACGTCGTGCTCGTCGACTCGACGGATCCAGTCGGGCCGGGCGCGGTGCTCTTCACGCGCGAGTTCTACGCGAACGTGCGCGAGCGGCTGAAGCCCGGCGGCGTGCTCGTCACGCAGAACGGCGTGCCGTTCCTGCAGGCGAACGAGCTCGCGGCGGCGATGCAGGCGCTCGGCGCGACGTTCCGGCACGTCGCGGCCTACGCGATCGCGGTGCCGACCTACTTCGGCGGGCATCTCGTGCTCGGCTTCTGCTCGGACGACGACGCGGCGCTCGGCGTAGACGCGACCGAGCTCGAGCACCGCTACGCGGACGCCGGGCTCGCGACCCGCTACTACGGCCCGCGCCATCACGGGGCGGCATTCGTGCTGCCGCGGTACATCGAGGAGGCGCTCGACGCGGCAGTCGCGGCCGGCCGCGCGGAGCGCGGAGGAGCCTGACGCCCTTCAGGCGTCGGCGCTCGGCGTCGAGCGCGGCCGCTCGGGCTCCGCGGCGCCGCGCCGCGGCCGCAGCGGCCACAGCAGCGACGCGGCCGGACGCACGGCGCGCGATTCGACCTCGTACGTGACGGAGACCATCCACGGCTGGTACTCCTCGTTCTCGCGCTTCAGCGTCGCGACGAGCTCCTGCACGAACGTCGTCTCGATCGGGCCGCCGCGGTTCGGCCAGATCCGGAACTTGAGCCGGCAGATCTCCTTGCCGGACGCGAGCCGGTAGCGGCCCTCGATCGACGGCGGCGTAATCAGGATTCCGGGATACTGCTCGTGGAACGCGGTCATCAGCCGCGCGGCCGCGTCCTGCATCCGCAGCTGTGCGGGCGCGTCGCCGAGCAGCGTGACGTCGACGAGGCAGCGCACGTAGCCGCGCGGATAGTTCACGACGCTGCTGATCGTCCGATTCGGAATGTACACGGTCGCGCCGAGCGCGTTCTCGAGCTCGACGAAGCGCATCGAGATGCTGCGGACGACGCCTACCTGCCCCGAGATCTCGACGAGGTCGCCGACGTCGATCAGGTCGGAGAAGATCAACGTCAGGCCCGTGACGACGTCCTGCACGATGCCCTGCGACCCGAAACCGATCGCGAGCGCGACGACGGACGCGCTCGCGAAATAGGTCGTCCATTCGAAGTTCGGGAAGAGCTCCTCGACGATCAGCCCGACGACGAGGAAGTACAGCGTGAACACGAGCGCGCTCGTCATCACGGTCGCGATCGAGCGGAGCTTCCGGTTCTTGCGGTGGTCCGTGTCCTGCACGAAGCGCGCGACGGCCCGCTTGATGAGGAGCACGAGGAGGTGCGTCGCACCTGCGATCGCGAGGTACGCGAGAATGCGCCAGCCGGGCGGGATCCATTCCATCAGCGCCGATTCCGTCATCTTCGGACTCCGCGTTTCGCGGGCGTCAGTATAGGCCGCGCACGGAGGCACGCGCGCGCCGCGGGAGCGGTCGAATCGACGAGTTCGGGTTCGGGAAGCGCTCTGGGGACGCGTCAGGAGGCCGGCGCCGCGAGCTCGTTCACGACGTCGTCGACGCCGAACACGGCCCACGCGTCGAACTCGGCGAGGTCGCGCTCGGTCTCGTTGCGCGCATAGCCCCGCAGCGTGACGACGGCGTCCTTGCACGTCGCGCGGATCTGGCTCGCGTCGAGCAGCGGATCCTTCTCGAGCACGAGCTCGAGCGCATCGACGATCTCCGCGTCGCTGTCGCGCTCGTCCGGTTCGACGCCGAGCCCGTTGACGACGTCGCGGCTGCCAGGCACCCACCAGGCCATCGCCCCCGCGAGCCGCTTGTGCGACAGGCTCGGCACGACGCCGTCGAGCGTGACGACGCCGTCCTCGACGCGGATGTCGATCCACCACCGTTGCCGATCGGGGTCGCGCGGCCTCACGACCTCGCGCGTCTCCCCGACGGTCTTCGCGACCGCGCAGTCGTCGAAAGCGCTGTCCGACGTCAGCGCGTGCTCGATGTGAGACGCGATCTCGCCGTCGCCCATCGCCTCGGCCGGCTTCACGTGCAGCCGATCGACGATGCCGGACACCTCCGGAAGCGCGGCCGCCCGCTCGAGCGCGAGCCGCTTCGCCGCGATGTTCTCCACCTCGCCGGAGAGGATCGCCGTGCCGTCCGCGAACTCGATCGCGATGTCGGAACGATGGAGATTGACCTTCGGCTCGTGCTCGAGAGCGCTTTCGATGCGCTTGATGACGTCGATCGCGTCCATGGGGTTGGCCCTGCCGCTCGCCGGTTCATTTCCGCACACGGGGGTCGGCGCAAAAATAGGGACGGCCCGCGATGAGCGGTCGCTGCTCGAGCTCCTTCGGCCCGCCGCGTGGCGCCCTATCCAGGCACCGCAACGCTCACTGCCGAACGCTCGGCAGCGGGGCCGGCACGCGCACGAGGCGCGCAAAGCGCTTGCGCCGCGCGACGCCTTCGTACGCGATCCACGCGCAGAACGTCGCCGCGAGCTCCTGCGGGATCGCGTCGAGCCCGAGCGCCGGACCGCCGAATGTCTCCCAGCCGAGCGCGAGATGACTGCCCCAGAGCGCCGTGCCGACCGTCATCGCAGCGAGCGCCGCCGCTTCGTCGCCTCGCCCGGTGAGGCCGCGCGCGAGCGGCACGAACAGCGCCACCATCCCGATCGCGTACGCGGTCTCGAGGAGCTCGTACGCCCCGGCGCCGGCATACGACACCGCGAGGCTCGCGCCGGCGACGGCCAGGATCGCGATGCGGCCGAGCGCGAGGGGATCGGCATGCGGCCGGAGCTTCGCGAGCAGGTTGTTCGACAGCACGCTGCTCGGTGCGAGGATCGCGCTCTCGATCGTCGACATCACCGCGGACACGATGCCGAGCACGAACACGATCGCCAGGACCGGCGTCATCACCGTCGCGGCGAGCGCGGGCAGCGTGCCGAGCTCGCCGCCGACGCCGAGGGCGTCCGCCGCGAGGCCGGTCGTGACCGGCACCATGCCGAGCAGCACGTACAGCACGCCGGCGACGCAGCATGCGGTCGTCGCGGCGCGCTCCGTGCGCGCCGCGAAGATCCGCTGCGCGAGGTCCTGCCCCGGGATGTTGCCGAGCGCGCCGACGGCGAGGACCGAAAACCAGCCTATCAGCTCGGCCGCGCTCTCCGTCGGCACGAGCACGAAATGCTCCGGAGGCGTGGCGGCGACGAGCCGTGCCCAGCCCGCCGCTGGACCTGCGTCCGCGCCGAGCTCAACCAGCACGGTGGCCGCGAGGACGAGGAGACCCGCGATGATCAGCACGACCTGCGCGGCGTCCGTCAGCGTCACGGACCACATCCCGCCGAGCAGCGTGTAGGCCGTGCCGACGGCCGCGACGAGCCACATGCCGTGGTGCATCGGCACGTGCCAGAAGACCTCGAGGATGCCCGCGAGCGCGACGAACTGCGCGGCGATCCAGCCGAAGTACCCGGGCACCATGATGACGCTCGCGACGACCTCGGCGCGCACGCCGAAGCGACGGCGAAAAAAATCGGGCAGCGTCAAGAGCTTCATCCGCCACAGGCGAGCGGCGAAGAAGAGCCCCGCGAGCACGAGGCAGAGACCGGGGCCGATCGGCTCGAGCGCGGCCGCGCGCAGGCCCTCGCTCCTCGCCTCGTCCGTCGCGGTCAGCAGCGTGCCGGCACCGAACCACGTCGCGAACAGCGTCGCGCTCGCGAGCGGCCACGACAGCTTCCTGCCGGCGACGAGGTAGTCCTCGAGGGTCCGGATCCGGGCACGCGCGCGGAAGCCGATGCCGAACATCAGCACGACGAACGCGACGAGCGCGACGGCGAGCGGAGCGCTGCTCACGTGCGGCTCTGCCGGGACGTCGAGGGCACGGTGATGCGGCGCGCCGCCACCCGTCCCGGCAGAGTCGCTGCGCTCGCGTTCGGCTCCATGGCGCTGCGCAGCATAAACGCATCCCGCCCGGGGGCAAAGCGCCGCCGGACGCCCCGCGCCGCGCCAACTCGGCTCCGGCGCGGGGAGTATTCCGCAAGCGCCCGCGGACGCGCAAAATAGGCACTTCCCTCGATATCTGGTTCTGAACCGTCACGGCCAAAATGGCCGGCCACATCAACGAAAGAGAGCGCAGCAGTCGTGGACGAAGAACTCGAGCCGATCGTCGGTAGGTGGTACAGGCGCGAGGACGACGGGGAGATTTTCACCGTCCTTTCCGTCGACGAGGACGAAGGCATCATCGAGATCCGGTTGCTCGACGGCGAGATCGAGGAGATCGACGAGGCCGCCTGGGAGGACATGGAGCTCGAGATGGTCGAGGATCCCGAGGAGTGGGAAGGCACCGTCGAGCTGGACGACGACGAAGACCTCGATTACGACGAGGACGAGGACGAGGACGACGACGAAGACGACGACTGGGGCGACGAGTTCGACGATCGCGACTGAGCCTTCCCGCGTTCCGCCCCGTTCCGCGGGCGCATACCGTCTCTGACGAACACGCCCGCCCGACGGGCTCGGGCGGGCGTGACGCCTGTCAGCGCGGCTGCTCGACGTACCGCAGGTACGGCTTCAGCTTCCGGAACCCCTTCGGGTACTTCTCCTTCGCCGCTTCGTCCGAGACGCTCGGCGGCACGATCACGTCCTCGCCGGGCTTCCAGTTCACCGGCGTCGCGACCTGGTGCTTGGCCGTCAGCTGGATCGAATCGAGCAGCCTCAGCACCTCGTCGAAGTTGCGTCCGGTGGACATCGGGTAGGTCAGCGTCGCCTTGATGCGCTTGTCGGGCCCGATGATGAAGACCGAGCGTACCGTCTGATTGTCGACGGCCGTGCGGCTTTTCGGGTCGCCGCTCGCGTTCGGGTGGATCATGTCGTAGGCCTTCGCGACCGACAGATCGCTGCCGTCGATGATCGGATAGTTGACGGCGTGACCCTGCGTCTCCTCGATGTCCTTCACCCAGGCGTTGTGATCCTCGACCGTGTCGCAGCTCAGTCCGATCAGCTTCGTGTTGCGCTTGTCGAACTCGGGCTTCAGGCCCGCCATGTAGCCGAGCTCGGTCGTGCAAACCGGCGTGAAGTCCTTCGGATGCGAGAACAGAATCGCCCAGCCATCGCCGATCCATTCGTGGAAGTTGATTCGCCCTTGCGTGGTGTTCGCCGTGAAATCCGGCGCCACGTCCCCGATGTGCAGTGCCATGCTTCCTCCTGACTGTCCCTTATGACATCGAGTGCTTACTTCATGCTCAGAATGCACCGTGTTGGTGCGCTTTGCCGAGCAAGCATACACGCGATCATTCGAGATACAACGGGAGGATGCCATGCCGGACGCCGGCCGACGCGGGGCGGCGCGGCGTCCGCGTCGTGATCAGAATCTGAACACCGCGATCACGTTGATCGCGCTCGTGTCTATATCGTCGGTGTCGAACCACTCGTACTCGCCCCGCAACGCGATGCGGGGCCAGTCGTACTGGATGCCGCCCGCGACCGTCACGCCGCTCTCGGAGCTTTTGAACGCGTCGCGCAGCGGATCCTGCGGAAAGTCGATCAGCACCGAGCGGTCGATTTCGGCGTCGTAGTACCCGAGGCTGCCGAACATGCTCAGGCCAGAGAACGGCGCGAACGCAAGGACGCGCAGCGTCTTGATCTCGGTCTCGACGCCGAAGGTGAGCGGCACGAGGTCGAAGCCGGTGGGGGTCGCGATGGGAAAGAACAGATGCTCCTCGACGTCGCCGCTGCGTCCCCAGCTCACCTCGATCGCATAGTTGCTGTTGAGCTGATAGCCGCCGACGATGCGATAGATGCCGGAGTTGTCCGAGACCACGAAGCCCGTCTCGTCGTCCTGCTCCTCGTAGCTGAAGAAGCCCGCTCCGAGGCCGACGTAAGGGCCGCTGATCTCCTGCGCGTGCGCGGCGAACGCGAAGAGACACGACAGCGGCACCGCGATCCAACCCTTCCCTGCTCTTGCGATCGGCATCCCTGGTCTTCCCGTGGCTAGAAATGTCGTGAGCTTAGCGCCCGCAGGACCGTGCCAACAAGTGTACCGGTTCGCGCATGTGAAGCCGCTCCGGTCACGCGTCCTCGAAGCCGCCGGACGCGAGCGTCAGCCGCTCTTCCCCGCCGCCGGATACGTGATCCGCGTGCCGTCGACCTTCGCGAACGGCGTGAGCTTGTGCGGCCGCGGCGAGCTGCCGTCGATGATGTCGAGGACGTCCACGCCGCGCACGAGCAGCGCGTCGCCGACGAGCGAACGGTGACAGCGCCACGGCACGGCCTCGGCGCACATGATCGCGGGGCGCCGCGTGCTCGCGAGGGCCGCAAGCGCGTCGACCGCCTGCGCGAACGCGTCCGACTGCATGTAATCGGCATACGCGCGAAACGACGAGTTGCGCCAGCCGGTGTTGATCGAATCCTTCGCCGGACGGCGCAGCCCGCCGAGCTCCGGCGCGTAGCGGTACTCGATGCCTGCCTCCTCGAGGCTTTGCTCGAGCCGGCGTGCCTCGAACTGCGGGTTGTGCCGCGACTTCGGGACCGTGCGGATGTCGACGAGCGTATCGATGCCGTTCCGCCGCAGGAGGTCGACGAGCTCGCCGATCGGACGCGTCGAGTGGCCTATCGTGTGCACGACTCGCCGAGCCATCGTTCCTCCCGTGTCGAACGCCCAGTGTAGCCCGCGTCGCCGCTTCGGCAACTGCATATCCACGAGCGTCCCGAAAGGCCCGATGCTCGCGCATGCGGACGGCCGCGCGGCGCTCGTGAACGCTTGTGACCGTTCCGCGGGCTCTGGTAGCGTTCCGTGGAATCCAAGACGGTTTCGATCGCCCCCATGAGAAGACTCTCGCTCGTCCTCGTCTCCGCGCTCGTCGCCGTGATCGTCGCGGCCGCCGCGATCGGGTTGCGTCGGCAGGAGGTCCCGTCGGCCGAGCCGGGCCGCGGCGACGTCGAGCACGAGCCGTTCCGCTATGACGTCGAATACCCGTTCATCGCGTACCGGACCGCGCCGCGCACGGACGCCGTGGCCGATCTCGTCCGGCGGATCGAGTCGGGCGAGGCCCGGCTCGAGCTCCGCGGCCCGCGCGGTCTCCTCGATTCGCTCCTCGCGGCCCTCGACATCGATCCCGCGTCCCAGGCGCTCGTGTTCTCGGCGACCAGCCTGCAGGCCGGCCGCATCCGGCCGAGCACGCCGCGCGCGATCTACTTCAACGACGACGTCTACGTCGCGTGGGTGCAGGGCGGCCCGATCGAGATCGCCTCGATGGATCCCGAGCTCGGGCCGGTCTTCTACACGCTCCGGCACTCGAACGGCGCGAAGCCCGAGGTCGAGAACGAGCGCTGCCTCCAGTGTCACGACTCGCTGTCGCTGACGGGCGGAGGCGTGCCGCGCTTCATCGTCGGGTCGGGCTACATCGACCAGCTGGGCAACGTCGTCTCGCACGAGGGCTGGATCATCACGACGCAGCAGACGCCGTTCAGGAACCGATTCGGCGGCTGGTACGTCACGGGACGTCACGGCGACCAGGTGCATCTCGGCAACATCGTCGTGCCCGACGTCTACGCGCTCGAGAACCTCGAGGCGCTCAGGGTCGGCAACATCGACTCGCTCGACGGCCTCGTCGACACGTCGGTCTATGCGGCGCCCGGCAGCGACATCGTCGCGCTGCTCGTGTTGCAGCATCAGGTCGACGTGCAGAACGAGATCTCGCGCGTGAGCTACAAGGTCCGCGCGGCGCTCCATCGCGAGGGCCCGGAATTGTCGCGGACCGCGGTCGCCGCGCTCGTCGAGCCGCTCGTCGAGACGCTGCTCTTCGTCGACGAGGCGTCGCTCGAAGGGCCGATCGTCGGCAGCTCCGAGTTTCGCGAGCGGTTCGAGCGGCGCGGGCCGGCCGATCCGGCGGGCCGCTCGCTGCGCGAGCTCGATCTCGACGGCAGGCTGATGCGCTATCCGCTGAGCTATCAGATCTATTCGGAGGCCTTCGATGCGCTGCCCGGGGTCGCGAAGGCGCAGGTGTACCGTCGGCTGAAGGCGGTCCTCGGCGGTGACGACCTGTCCGAGAAGTTCGCGCATCTGTCCGCCGACGACCGCTCGGCGATACTCGAGATCCTCACCGCGACGAAGCCCGACTTCGCGGCGTTCGACGACGCCGCCGTCGTCGAAGGCGACGGTGCGACGGGGGGCTCGGGCGCCGACGAGGATCCCGCGGCCGGCGAGGGTCGGGACGAGGCCGCGGCGACGGTCTCCAAAACCGAGCCGCCGCCTACGCCGTGACGCGCCGATGAGCCGCGACGCCGACCCGCACATGCGAACCGATGCGCCGCCGGTCCTGCCGCCCGACGAGCACCTGCCTCACCTTCCGCTGCACGAGCTTGCCGACGACGCGTTCTCGCGCGCGGCGGGCGCACCGCTGATCCACGGCAACCACGTCGAGCTCCTGCGCGACGCGCAGGAGAACTATCCGGCGTGGCTCGCGGCGATCCGAGGTGCGCGCCACCACGTCTACTTCGAAAGCTACTTCATCTGCGAGGACGAGGTCGGCTGCGAGTTCGCGGACGCGCTGATCGAGAAGGCGCGGGACGGCGTCACCGTCCGGCTGATCTACGATTGGATCGGCAACTTCGGCAAGGCGTCGCGGCGCTTCTGGCAGCGCTTGAGGGACGCGGGCGTACATGTGCGCTGCTACAACCCGCCGCGGCTCGAGAGCCCGTTCGGCTGGCTGTCGCGGGACCATCGCAAGATGCTGTCCGTCGACGGCGAGATCGCGTTCATCACGGGCCTCTGCGTCGGCCGCGACTGGGTCGGCGATCCCGCGCGCGGCATCGGACCGTGGCGCGACACCGGCGTCGCGATCCGCGGCCGCGCGGTGCCGGCGATCGAGCGTGCGTTCGCGCGGATCTGGGCGATGCTCGGCGACCCGATCGCGGTGAACGAGCTGCCGCAGACGGCGCGCGCGGCCGGGTCGACGACGCTCAGGATCGTCGCGACCGAGCCTGCGACCGCCGGCATGCTGCGCGTCGACCAGCTCGTCGCGACGCTCGCGACGAGCCGCCTGTGGCTCACGGACGCGTACTACGCCGGCACGACGTCGTACGTGCAGGCCCTGCGTGCGGCCGCGAAGGACGGGATCGACGTCCGCCTGCTCGTGCCGAACTCGACCGACCTGCCGCTGATGCGGCCCCTGTCCCGCGCGGGCTACAGACCGCTGCTCGAGGCCGGCGTGCGCATCTTCGAGTGGAACGGCACGATGCTGCACGCGAAGACCGCGGTCGCGGACGGCTCGTGGGCGCGCGTCGGCTCGACGAACCTGAACGTCGCGAGCTGGTTCGGCAACTGCGAGCTCGACGCGGTCATCGAGGACGCCGACTTCGCGGCGAAGATGGAGCAGGCGTATCTCGAGGACCTCGACAACTCGACCGAGATCGTCCTCGACCTGAAGCGCCCTCGGCCGCGCTTGCCGCGCCCTCGCATGCCGCGCGGCCTTCGACGTCCGTCGCTGCGCCGGGGCCCCGGGCACAGGCCGATCGGACGTCGCGGCAGCGCGAGCCGCGCGGCCGCCGGCGCGCTTCGGATCGGCAACACGATCGGCGCGGCGTTCACGGACCGTCGCGTCCTCGGCCCCGTCGAGGCGAGGCTGATGACGGCCGGCGGCGTCGTGCTCACGGGCCTCGCGGTCGTGTTCGCGCTGTTCCCGCGTGCGCTCGCGTATCCCGCCGCCGTCCTCGCCGCATGGGGCGGGCTCGCGCTGCTCTACCGAAGCTATCGGCTATGGCGCGAACAGCGGCAGCGTGACCGATGACCGCCGCTTGGCTCGACGCTCGCCCTGTGGTTCAATAGCGCGCATGATCGCGTCCCGTTCCCGGTTTTACTTTTGGTATTACGGGTTTCCGATGCCGCTGGCGGAGGAAGGGTTGCGATCGATCTGAACGTCCGTTCGAGAAGCAATACCGAAAGAGCCGCCAGCGAACCTGGCGGCTCTTTCTTTTTGGGCCGTCCGGAGATCGCGGGCCGAAGCGTGAGAAAGGAGTAGAAATGGCCCCCCATACCGACGATCTGCGCATCCGCGGGTTTCATCCGCTCGTCACGCCTGCGGAGCTGATCGCGGAATTCCCGTGCAGCGATGCGATGTCCGCGACCGTGACGCAGGCACGTCACGCGCTGCACGCGCTGCTGCACGGCCGCGACGACCGGCTCGCGGTCGTGATCGGCCCATGCTCGATCCACGATCCGGACGCGGCGATGGAGTACGCGGAGCGCCTCCGGCCGCTGCGCGACACGCTCGGCGACGCGCTCGAGATCGTGATGCGCGTCTACTTCGAGAAGCCGCGCACGACGATCGGCTGGAAGGGGCTGATCAACGATCCGGACCTCGACGGCAGCTGCAAGATCAACAAGGGCCTGAGGCTCGCGCGGCGGCTCCTCTGCGACATCAACGCACTCGGCCTTCCGGCCGGCTGCGAGTACCTCGACACGACGACCCCGCAGTACATCTCCGACCTCGTCGCGTGGGGCGCGATCGGCGCCCGCACGACCGAGAGCCAGGTGCATCGTGAGATGGCGTCCGGGCTCTCGTGCCCCGTTGGCTTCAAGAACGGCACCGACGGCAACGTGAAGATCGCGGTCGACGCGGTCCACGCGGCGTCGCATCCGCACCATTTCCTGGCCGTGATGAAGGACGGGCGGTCGGCCGTCGCGGCGACGACCGGCAATCCGGACGGCCACGTGATCCTGCGGGGCGGCAAGACGCCGAATTACGACGCGGCTTCCGTCGAATCCGCGTGCGCGATGCTCGAGCGCGCGGGGCTCCGCCCGTGCGTGATGATCGACGCGAGCCATGCGAACAGCGGCAAGGTGCCCGAGAACCAGCCGAAGGTCGTCGACGCGATCGCCGCGCAGATCGAAGGCGGCGAGACGCGGATCGTCGGCGTGATGGTCGAGAGCCACCTCGTCGCGGGCCGCCAGGAGCTCGGCAGCGGGCCGCTGACCTACGGCCAGAGCATCACGGACGGCTGCATCGGCTGGGAGACCTCGGTCGACGTGCTCGAGCGGCTCGCGGAAGCCGTACGCACGCGCCGCCGCGTGCTCGGCCAGGCCGCGTCCGCCGCCTGAAATCGGGGTCAGAGCCCTTTTTCCTCGCCTCGCGTCACGCCCCGGGGTCAGGGCCCCGCAGGAAATTGGGGTCAGAGCCCTTTTTCCTCGCTCGGGTCCGGCCGGGGGGCAGGGCCCTTTTCCCTCGCCTCGTGTCAGGCCGGGGTCAGAGCCCTTTTCCTCGCCTCGCGTCAGGCCCGGGGTCAGAGCCCTTTGACTAAGTCGGGCTCTGACCCCGATTCTGACCCCAATTCGTGTCAGACACGATTTTCGGCGGCGTCGCTGAGGCTCCTGACCATCCGAACGTGGTCGATGCCGGCCTCCTCGAAGACGGCGCCGACCCTGCGGTAGCCGAGCCGCTCGTAGAACGGCGCAGCGGCAACCTGCGCATGGCACCAGACGTCGGCGAGCCCATGCCGCCGCGCGATCTCGTGCAAATGCGTCATCAGCGCGCGCCCGACGCCGGTGCCGCGCGCGGCGGCGAGCACGGCGACCCGGCCGACCTTGCCGCGCTTAGCGACGTCGAGCCGGCCCGTGCCGACGGCCTCGTCGCCGACGAACGCGAGCACGTGGATGCATTCCGGATCGCGCTCGTCCATCTCGACGCTCGCCGGCACGCCCTGCTCGTCGACGAACACGGCGAAGCGAATCGCGCGGATCGCCGCGTAATCGGCGACGTAATCTGCCTCTCTGACGCTGACGGCAGTCATCGACCTGCTGCTCGACGGACGATCGAGCGACAGTCTAACCCACCGTTCACGCGTGCCACCTACGGCAAGCAAGCGATGGGCAATCGGGCCATTGGCGACGCCGAAAAGGACTCTGCGCCGTTTTCTCCGGCAACAGCGCGCTGCGAAAAAGGGCTCTGACCCCGATTTCGCCCTGCGGTTGTGTCAGACACCATTTTCCCGGACGGGAAAATGGTGTCTGACACAATTTGGGCTCTGACCCCGATTCATATCCGCGCGCGGCGGAGCCTCAGCGCATTCGCGATCACGCAGACCGAGCTCGCGCTCATCGCCGCCGCCGCGACGATCGGCGACAGCAGCACGCCGAACGCCGGGTAGAGCACGCCGGCCGCGATCGGCACGCCGATCGCGTTGTACACGAACGCGAAGAACAGGTTCTGACGGATGTTCCGCATCGCCGCGCGGCTCAGGCGCCTCGCTCGCGCGATCGCGCGCAGGTCCCCGCGCACGAGCGTCACGCCGGCGCTCTGCATCGCGACGTCCGTGCCCGTGCCCATCGCGATCCCGACGCGCGCGGCCGCGAGGGCCGGCGCGTCGTTGACGCCGTCACCGGCCATCGCGACGCTTCGCCCGTCGGCCTCGAGCCGCCGCACGACGTCGACCTTCCGCTCGGGCAGCACGCCCGCGATCACCTCGTCGATGCCGAGCCGCGCCGCGACGGCGCGCGCCGTCGTCTCGTTGTCGCCGGTCACCATGATCAGGCGGATGCCGTCCGCGCGGAGCGCGCGCACCGCGTCGGGCGTCGTCGCCTTGATCGGATCGGCGACGCCGAGCAAGCCGAGCAGCTCGCCGCCGAGGACGACGTACATCACCGTCTGACCGTCGGCGCGAAGCGCTTCGGCGCGCGCCTCGGCATCGCCCGGCTCGACACCGAGGGCTTCGAGCAGCGTGCGATTGCCGAGCGCGGCCCGCTGCCCGCCGATCACGCCCGTCACGCCGCGCCCCGTCAAAGACTCGAAGCCCTCGACCGGCTCGACGGCGACGCCGCGCGCCTCCGCGCCGGACAGGATCGCGGCCGCGAGCGGATGCTCGCTGCCGCGCTCGAGGCTCGCCGCGATCGCGAGCATGCGCGCCTCGTCGGCGGAGCCGGTCGGGACGATCGACACGAGCCGCGGCCGGCCCTCGGTCAGCGTGCCGGTCTTGTCGACGACGAGCGTGTCGACGTCGCGGAGCAGCTCGATCGCCTCGGCGTTCCTGAACAGCACGCCGACGCTCGCGCCCTTCCCCGCCGCGACCATGATCGACATCGGCGTCGCGAGCCCGAGCGCGCACGGGCACGCGATGATCAGCACCGCGATCGCGTTGATCAGCGCGTACGCGAGCGCAGGCTCGGGACCGACGAGCGACCAGACGACGAACGTCACGATCGCGACGACGACGACGGCGGGCACGAAGTACGCCGCGACGACGTCCGCAAGGCGCTGCACCGGCGCGCGAGAGCGCTGCGCCTGCGCGACCATGTCGACGATCTGCGCGAGCAGCGTTTCGGCGCCGACGCGGCGCGCCTCCATCACGAGCGTGCCCGTGCCGTTCACGGTGCCGCCGATGACCTCGTCCCCTCTGCCCTTCTCGACCGGCACGGGCTCGCCCGTGATCATCGACTCGTCGACCGCGCTCCGCCCGTCGAGCACGACGCCGTCGACCGGGATCTTCTCGCCCGGCCTGACCCGCAGCCTGTCGCCGGGCACGACGTGCTCGAGAGGCACGTCCTCGTCGCGCCCATCCGGGCGGATTCTCCGCGCGGTCCGCGGTGCGAGCTCGAGGAGCGCGCGGATCGCGGCGCCCGTGCGGTCGCGCGCACGGAGCTCCATGACCTGGCCGAGCAGCACGAGCGTCACGATCACGGCGGCCGTCTCGAAGTACACGCCGACCTCGCCGCCGCTGCCGCGGAACGCAGCGGGAAAGACGCCGGGCGCGAGCACCGCGACGGCGCTGTACGTAAAGGCCGCGGCGACGCCGAGCGAGATCAGCGTGAACATGTTGAGGCGCCCCGTGACGATCGACGTTGCGCCACGCACGAAAAACGGCCAGCCGCCCCATAGCACAACCGGCGTCGCGAGCACGAGGCCGATCCAGCCCATCGCGCCGCCGTGCAGCAGGCCGCCGATCGGCAATGCGGGGATCATGTCGGCCATCGCGACGATCACGAGCGGCAGCGTGAGGATCGCGCTCACGACGAATCGCCGCGTCATGTCCCGCAGCTCTTCGTTCTCGGGCACGTCGCCGCCCGCGACCGCGATCGGCTCGAGCGCCATGCCGCAGATCGGACAGGCGCCCGGCGCGTCGCGGACGATCTCGGGGTGCATCGGGCACGTCCAGCGGGCGGTGCCGCTCGCCGCCGCGGCAGCACGGCTGCCGGCCTCCGCGGCGCCGCGACCGGCCTCCTCGGCACCGCGGCCGTGCGCGTGCACGTCCGCGCCATGCTCGTGACCGCGGCCGTGTGCGCACGCGCCCGCCCCGTCGCCGAGACGCTGGGCGTGACCGCACGCGTGCCCGCGCGCATCCTGCGTTGCCATCGCTCGCCTCCTCGAACGCCCACCGAGGTGTACCGGATGCGTCGCAGGATGCGCCTTCCAATGATTGGAAGGTCAACCGTCGACGCGTACGATACGCGGATGGCCAAACGAAACGCGACGGCCGTCGAGCTCGACGCCGCGCGGAAGGCGGGCTTCTGCAACATCGGCGAGGCCGCCGACGCGACCGGCATCTCGGCGAAAATGATCCGCTACTACGAGTCGATCGGCCTCATTCCGAAGGCGACGCGCACTTTCGCGGGCTATCGCGTCTACGGGCCCGACGACCTGCACACGCTGCGCTTCATCCGGCGCGCGCGCGATCTCGGCTTCTCGATCGAGCAGATCAAGACGCTGCTGTCGCTGTGGCAGCACCGGCGGCCGAGCGCGGAGGTCAAGCGGGTCGCGCTCGGTCACATCGCCGAGCTCGAGGAGAAGATCCGCTCGCTCGACGGCATGCGCAGGACGCTCGTGCATCTCGTCGAGAATTGCCACGGCGATCACCGGCCGACCTGCCCGATCATCGACGAGCTCGCGGGCAACGACGGCGCACGCTGACGCCCCCGGGTTCGATCGAAGCCCGTCACTCGCTATACTCGGCAACCCGAGCATCGGCATCCGGAAACATTCCGCGCCTCGCGACGTTTTGCCGAGAGCACCGCAACGGAGAAATCGATGGCAACCACCGAGCTGACCGATTTGAACGAGCACGAGGCGCGCGGCCGTCCCGCCGATGCGCTCGCCGGCGAGGCCGAGGCGTGGGAGCCCTGGGAGACGCGGCTCGTGCTGATCAGTCTCGCGCTGGGCGCGGCGGGCCTCGTCGTGCTCGGCGTTCTGGTCGACTATTTCATCCTGTCGTGACCGCGGGCGCGGACGTTGCGGAGCTCACGCTGCGCTGGGAGCGCGGCCGGTGGCGGGCCGTCGGAGCGGGCGTCGACGTCTGCGATGCCGATCTCGGCGCGCTCGACGGCATGATCGTGCACGCGCTCCGCGGCCGCGGCGCGACGACGGCGCACGTGCGCTTCGACACGAGCGTGCTGCCCGCGTGGCTACGGCAATATCAGGCCCACTACTTCAATTACGTGCTGCATATCGGCGGAGGTGAACGGGCGTGACCAACCGGCGCTGGACCAGCGGGATGCTGACGACGGAGGACTGGTGGGCGGTATGGGTCGGCCTCGCGATCTACGCCGCGGCACTGATGTCGCTCGCGGGGGTCGACCTCGTCGGCTGGATGTCGCGCCCTCGTGTGTGGGAGTGGACGAACGTCGTCGGCGACTTCGAATGGAGCAAGCTGCTGCGCACCTCCGGCGCCGCGTATGCGGCGTGGCATCCGCTCGCGGCATGGCTCGCCACGTACGTCGTCTTCGCCGCCCTCTTCGCGATCGGCGCGTATTTCCAGCGCCTCGACATGCGCCGCTTCGTGGTCGGCTTCACGACGATCTTCGTCGTCACGTGGGCGTGCTGGATCTTCGGCAACGAGATGCACCTGACGACCGTCGACGCGGTCGTCGACGGCACGAACGCGTACCGGGAAAACGAGCTCTCGTGGGGATTGCAGCTCGGCGAAGGCGGCCCTTATCTGCTCGCGCTCCTGACGGGGCTCGCGATCGGCAACTTCGCGAAGGGATGGGCCGCGAAGCTGCGTGACGCGGCGAAGCCCGAGTGGTTCATCAAGACGGCGATCGTGTTCCTCGGCGTCAACCTCGGTTCGATGACGCTCGAGGCGACGGAGTTCGCGCTCGACCTGATCCTGACCGGCGCGGCGGCCACGTTCGTCGCGTATCTCTTCTTCTGGCCGCTCGTCTATACGCTCGCGCGGCGCGTATTCCGGCTGCGGCGCGACTCGTCGGCCGTGCTCGCGTCCGGCATCTCGATCTGCGGCGTCTCGGCAGCGATCGCGACCGGCGGCGCGATCCGCGCGCGGCCGATCATTCCGGTGACCGTATCGATGCTCGTCGTCGTGTTCGCGATGATCGAGCTGCTCGTCCTCCCCGGCCTCTATGCGGCCTTCTTCCCGGATCAGCCGATCGTGAACGGCGCGGCGATGGGCATGACCGTGAAGACCGACGGCGCGGACGCGGCCGCGGGCGGGCTGCTCGACGAGCTGATGATCGCGCAGCATCTGCAGGAGACGGGCGAGCAGTGGCAGACCGGGTGGATCCTGAGCTCCGCCGTGCTGACGAAGGTCTGGATCGACGTCTTCATCGGCATCTGGACGTTCGTCCTCGCGGTCGTCTGGGTCTACAAGGTCGAAAAGCGGCCGGGACAGGTCGGCGTCGGCGCGTCCGAGATCTGGTTCAGGTTCCCGAAATTCGTGCTCGGCTATCTGATCGCGTGGCTCGGCTTCCTGCTGATTGCCTCGCTGTCGCCGGAGCACGCCGAGACGCTCGACGCCGGCACGGGCGCGCTGCAGAGCCCGATGCGTCACATGATGTTCATGCTGACCTTCGTCGCGATGGGCATCATCACCGACTTCTCGAAGCTGAAGGGGATGGGCCGGCTCGCGCTGCTCTATGCGGTCGCGCTCGCGTGCGTGATCGCGCCGATCGCGTACATCGTCGCGTGGGTCTTCCACCGAGGACTCACGCCGCCGATCGCGTGAGACCGATCGGGGCCGACGCCGTCGATCGAGTGAGACGAATCGAGGGCAGACGCCGCGATCGCGTGCGACGGGACGCCGTCGATCGTGTGAAACGGCGTTCAACGCCTTCGCCGCGTGATATATTTCCGAGGCCGGTTAGATCGCCGCCCAGAGAACGATGACTCACGCTGTCCCCGCCGAAGGCGCCCCGCCCTGCGCTCGCGCGCGTCGTCAGCGCGCGGCGCTCGCTGCTGCCGTCGCCGCGCTCGCGCTCGCCGCGTCGTCGGAAGCGCAGGAGAACGACGCCCGAGAGCGGCCCGCGCTCGATACGTTCCCGAGCGAGCAGGTCGAAGCGGGCGAGCGGCCGACGCTCGATCCGTCGCTGACCGAGCAGGTCCTGATCGAGGGTCTCGATGATGCGCCCGATGACGTGCCCGGCGACGAGGGCCTCGAGGAGGTCGTCGTACGCGGCAGAATGACGCGCTTGCAGCTCTACCGCGAGGCGGGACGCGCGACGGAGCGCTTCTGGGCCATGTTGAACGACTTCCTGAAAGAGCCCGAGTTCGAGGTGCGTTGCTACCAGGAGAAGCCGCCGAGCTCGACGATCTCGCGGCGCGTATGCCGCACGCGCTTTCAGGAGGACGAGCTTGCCCGTATGAGCCGTGAGGCGCTTGCCGGCGGCGACTACGACCCGACGGCGGCCCTGGTCGCGAAGCAGAACGAGTTCGTCGACAAGATCCTGTTCGCGGTCAACACGAGCCCGGAGCTGAACCAGGCCATACGGGACCTGCAGGCGCTGAAGCAGGCGATCGACGAGGCCGACGATGAGCCCCGCAGGCGCCGCCGGCGAAACGACGACGAGTAGGCGTCACACGAAGACGCGTCATACGAACACGCTTCGCACGAACACGCGCCGGCCGCATGAACACGCGCCGCACGAACACGCGTCACACGAACACGCATCAAGAATAAGCGCCGCACGAACACGCGCAGCACAAACACGCGCTGCACGAGCACACGCCGCACGGACAAGCTCCAAACGAACAAGCGCCCGCAACGAACAAGCTGCACACGGACGAGCCGCACCGCACGAGCGAGCGTCACCCGCCCCGCGTCGTCGCCGCGCGCCGCCTCGCGGCGGCCGCGCGCAGCTCGATGTAGCGCGCGAGGTTCGCAGCGACGAAATCGGCCGCCTCGCGCTCGCGGCGCCGGCAGTTCAGCAGGTAGCCGAGCCGCGTCATCCGCTCCCGGCCCCACTGCTGCACGACGTGGAAGTACTCGTGCAGCACATGGCCGTCGAGCCTGAAGAAGAGCGGCTCCGGGATGTTCGTGTAGATGCGCTCGAAACGGGTGACCGAGCCGAGCCGCGCGCCGATGAACGCGAGATGACTCGCGACGTACCACGGCCGGTAGACGACCGCGATGCGCTCGATGCGGGGATCGTCGAGCACACGCGCGAGCGCGTCGAGCACGTCGGGCGGCGCCGCGTAGCGGGCGCAGGCCGCCTTCCCTCTCGAGCCCACGGCGGCTCGGATCGACGAACGGAGAGCCGACGGGTCCGGCGCAGCCGTCCGCTCCGCGCCCGGCGCAGAGTCGTCACCGTTCGGCGATCTCGATCGCACGGAATTCGATCGCGCCTCGCTCCGCCTGGATGCCGATGTAGCCGGTCGGGTTCTCGATGCCGAGTGCCTCCGTCAGCGGCTCGCCGTTCAGCCGCACGCGGAGCGCCTCTCCCTCGACGTCGATCTCGAGCGTTTGCCAGACGCCGGTGCCGAGCGAAACCCGCTCCGCATCGGCGGGATCGAAGCGCGTTTCGCCCGGCGGCTTGCCGTGCCGGAAGATCCCGCCAACCGGCGGAAAGCGGCTCTCGCCGATCGGGTTCCGCAGCTGCACCTGGTACGCGTCGTTCGGCCAGCCCGGTCCGAACGTGCCGTCCGCGACGGCACGCACGAAGATGCCGCTGTCCGTATCGTCGTCGACGAAGCGGAACTCGATGCGCAGCGAAAAGTCGCCGTATTGCTCGTTCGAGCGCAGCCAGCCCCGCGGCTCGTCGATCCGAAGCACGCCGTCCGCGACCGAGACGGCGGCGCCGTTCTCGACCGTCCACCCTTCGAGCGTGCCGTCGAACAGCGGCTCGATCCGGGCTTCGCTCTGCGCGTGCGCCGCGGCGCCGACGAGGAGCGAGAGGCCGAGGCCTGCTGCCGCTTGAACGGATGCGATGCGTCTCATCGTGGTTCCCTTTTCGTGCGACCGTCAGGCAGCGAGGTCTCGTCGCGCGTCCACGCCGGCTTCGAGCGAGTCGAAGTACATCGCGGTCACGCGCAGCTGGTCGGACGCCGACTCCGCGCGATTCACGATCGCGCGGAACGCCGCATTCTCGGGGCGATCTTTCGCATACCAGCCGAGGTGCTTGCGCGCGATCCGGACGCCCCGCTCCTCGCCATAGAACGCGTGCAGCGCGCGCACGTGGCCGAGCAGGATCTCGCGCACCTCCGCGAGCGACGGCTCCGGCAGCTCCTCGCCCGCCGCGAGAAAATGCGCGATCTCGCGGAAGATCCACGGGCGTCCCTGCGCCGCGCGGCCGATCATCAGCGCGTCCGCGCCGGTCTGCGCGAGCACGTCGCGCGCCTTGCGCGGCGAGTCGATGTCGCCGTTTGCGACGACCGGAATCCGCACCGCCTGCTTGACCTCCGCGATCGTGTCGTACTCGGCCTCGCCGCGGTACTGCATGTCGCGCGTGCGGCCGTGCACGGCGACGGCCGCGATGCCGGCCTCCTCGGCGATCCGCGCGATGCGCACGGCGTTCCGGCTCGCGGCGTCGAAGCCGGTGCGGATCTTGAGCGTCACGGGCACGTCGACCGCCGCGACGACCGCGTCGAGGATCCTGCCGACGAGCGCCTCGTCGCGCAGCAGCGCCGAGCCCGCCCACGCGTTGCAGACCTTTTTCGCCGGGCAGCCCATGTTGATGTCGATGATCTCGGCGCCGTGGTCGACGTTGTAACGCGCCGCATCGGCGAGCGCCGCGGGATCGGCGCCCGCGATCTGCACGCCGACGGGCGAGGGCTCGCCGACGTGGTCGAGCCGCGAGCGGCTCTTCGGCGTCGCCCACAGGCGCGGATCCGCGGTCGTCATCTCCGACACGGCATAGCCCGCGCCGAGCCGCTTCGCGAGGACGCGAAACGGCTTGTCGGTCACGCCGGCCATCGGCGCGAGGATCAGGGGCGGGTCGATCGAGTGGCGGCCGATCTGCATCGTGGAGAACGAAAATGTGTCAGACACCATTTTCCATGGAAAATGGTGTCTGACACATTTTTGACGACGTCAGAGCGTGAGGTGCCCGACGATCGCCGCGGCGCCCGCGATCGCCGCCATCGCGAGCGCGACGGCCTCGAGCGGACCCGCTCGACCGGTGAGCGCGGCGAGGAGCACCGCTTCACCCTCCTCGTTGCCGCGCGTCGCAGGCTCCGAGCGCGGGCTACGCCGCCGTCGCGGCCGCGGCCGCCCGCTTGCCCCACCTCGCGATCACGTAGAGATTGAAGAAGTGCATCGCACCGAGCACGAGCAGCACGAGGCCGACCTTCGTGCTCAGGGACTCGATCGCCTCCTCGGTCGTCGCGGGCTTCGCGCCGAGCTTCAGCGCGAGCGTCACGTAGCCCATGTTGATCAGGTAGAACCCGACGACGAGCATGTGGTTGACCGAATCGGCGAGCCGCTCGTTCTGATCGAAGCTGTCGATCAGGAACAGCCGCCCGTTCTTGCTGAGGGTGCGCGCGACCCAGACGGTCAGCGCCGTGCTGATCCCGAGATACGCGAGGTAGGTCGTTTCGACTAGCATCGTCCTTCTCCTTCAATCAGACCTTTCGTTCATTTCTGTCTAGACAGAAACTAACGGACAAAAAAACTCGCCTACTTCTCGGCCGCCGTCTCTTGCGGCAGGAAACGCGCAATCTTCGCGCCGAGCTTCAAGAGCGTCCGCTGCGTCGAGCGCGGCAGCGCCATGATCTGGTCGAACCAGCCGGTCAGCATCGTGATGAAGGCCAGCATGCTCTTGATCCGCTCCTTGACCTCCTTCGGCGTCTCGTCGTCGTGCTGCATCTCGTCGACGCACTGCCTGAGCAGCGCGAGCGTCGGATCGATCTCGCGGCGCTTCCGCTCCTCGATGATCGTCGCGATCATCTCCCACATGTCGCTCGTCGTCCTGAAGTGGTCGCGCCGATCGCCGAGGACGTGCGTGACGCTCACGAGGCGCCAGGCCTGAAGCTCCTTCAGGCTCGTGCTGACGTTCGAGCGGGCGACCGACAGCGTCTCGGCGATCTCGTCGGCGGGAAGCGGGCGCGGCGACAGGTAGAGCAGCGCGTGGATCTGCGCGACCGTGCGGTTGACGCCCCAGCGGGTGCCCATCTCGCCCCAGTGGAGGATGAACTTCTCCATGAGGGGACTCAGCTTCATTCCTGCGCCTGCGAAGTTTTCAGTAATTTCTGAAATGTATAGTGCAGAAGAACCGTCTGGTCGTCAAGCGCGACACGCGAAGAAGAGCCCTTTGTTCAGCCTGAGGGCCATTACTTCAGGCCAGATAGGAAGTTACAGCTCGTTTCTCAGGTCGAGTCGATTATCCGGCCCGGGCGACTCGTACTGCCCTACCAAACAGTAGCTTACGCCCCTTTTCTCAGATCGACTCGATGATCGCGTTCAGCGTCGCGCTCGGCCGCATTGCCGCGGCGACGAGCTTCGGGTCCGGATGGTAGTAGCCGCCGATGTCGACGGGCCGGCCCTGCACCGCGGTCAGCTCCTCGACGATCTTCGCTTCGTTCTGCTCGAGCGCC
>DASVCR010000086.1:0-42826 GCA_036381515.1 Gammaproteobacteria bacterium
CGATCAGCGGCGGCGGGCCGGTGTTGCCGTCCTGCGCGGCGGCCGGGGCCATCACGCCGAGCGACAGGAGGCTCAGGAGAACGGCCTCGATTCTTCTTGTCATGACGGTCTCCTCAGGAGTGACGCAGTTGAAAGAGCGACCACGGTGCGAGGGCGAACGAGAGCAACGGCATCAACGCCACGGCTACGGCCGCCGGCGCGGCGACGGAAAGGGGACCCGACTGCGCGACTCCGTCGCCGGTCAGCGCGGCCCAGACCACAGCGTACACGGCCCACATGAGCATGGCGACGCCGATGTGTGACCAGTCGAGAACGCGCGCCCCGACCGCTCGGGCGACGACGACGGTGCTCGCGCCGACCGCCGCCGCGAGCGCCCAGACGTGCCAAACGACGGCCCCGAAGCCGATCGCGCCTGTCACGGCCGCGCCGAGGAGCACGATGGCGTAGCCGAACGAGAGCAAGAGTGCAGCCGTCAGGCGGCGGCGGTACGCACAAAAAATGCGTTCAGCGCCGATAACGCGGCGACCACGCTCGCATAGACGACGGCGGCGACGATCGTCCAGCCGGCGAGCCGCAACGGAGAGGCAGCGGACAAGCCTGCGCCGATGCTCTGCCTCAACGCCGTCGAGTCCCAGACATCGTCGAAAAGCGGCAGCCCGAGCCACAGCGCGCGCACGCGATCATCATCCAGCCGGCCAGCATCGACAGGGCCGGCACGGCGACCCGGACGGCTGCGAGGCGTGCGGTCGAGATCGGACGCGACGCTTCGAAAGCGGTCATGCCGCCGGGCGACGCGGCCCGTCCCGTCCGTACGACGCCGAGACCGGCGAAGAGCGGCACGAAGAAGCTGCCGAACGCGAAGAACAGCGGGAAGCGCCAACCGTACGCGTTGCCGATCGCGAGGAACGGAGGGATCGCGGCTGCGATCGGCAGGGTAGCGCCGAGGACGACGAGCCCTCTGCGCCGCGTTTCGAGCCAGAGCTCGGCGAGCATGGGCGAGCGGGTGGGGCAGCGAAGCATGCCGGCGAGCGGCGCGGTGCGATCTCGCCCACGGGTGCGGCGTTCTGCCGTCGCCGTATCGAGAAGTCCGGCCTCGTTGGCCGCGCCGGGCAGGGCTCCGCCGTCGCACGCATGGCGCTGGCGCCGCACGCTCGCTACCGCCCAGCCGATCGCCGCTGCGCCGAGCAGAACGAGCACCGCGGCTTCCGCGGCCGAGAACGACAGCGCTCCGGATGCGCGTGCGGCAAGGATGTCCCGGGGAAACGGGCTCGACGGGTTGAGGCGCACCGCGAGCTGAAGCACCGCGAACAGCGCGACGATCCGGGCAACGAGGCGAACGGTGCCGCCCCTCGTGCCCCAGCTCGCTGCGGTCTGCGCGAGGACGCCCGCGCCGATCCACGCGGGAACCGTCGCGAGCGGGAACGGGATGTCGAAGGCGACGCGGAGCACGGCGACCGGGACGAGGTACAGCGCGGCGCCGAGCACGGCCGCGTAGAGCATCGGCGTCACGACGAGCACGCTCGTCGCGACGGGACGGGTGAAGCTTGCCGAGTACGGGAACCCGAGCTTCGTGAGCGGGAGGTCGAGCACGGAGATGACCGCGATCGTCGTCACGAGAATCGGCACGATGACGGCGGCCGCGCTCGCCCTGTCTCCGGCCGCCGCGAGCAGCGCGGCGCCGCCGATCGTCGCGAGCAGCACGGCGGTGAGGAAGCGCGCGCGCGTGAGCCGCCAGGCTTCCCAGAGGAGCGCGTGGGCCGGCGACGTCATACCGCGATGGTCTCGGAAGCGGGAAAGGGGGTGTCGGGCCCGAAGGGCGTCGGAGGGGGCAGGCTGGCTCGGGAGCGGGGTTGGTTCAGAAGGCGGTTCGCGGCGGTCCACGGCGCGCCCGCGCCCGCCGCTCGACATCGGGATTCGGTCGTCGGCCCGACGTCGGGACCGGTCTCGATGCGTCGTCCGGCGGGAACGCGGCCGCGGCGGAGGCGATCCGCCGTCGGCCGCGCGGCGTCGCTCAGAACGTCACGTTGGCAGCGTCGCTCAGGATCAGGTCTCGGTACACCGGCAGCGACCAGCCCTCGTGCTGGAGCTCGTCGAGACGTGCCTCGAACTGCCGCATGTAGCTCTCCTTGCTGCCGTAGAGCTCGCGCAGCTTCTCCGGTGAGAACGGCTCCTGATACGCGCTCAGGCGGCACATGATCTGCGCGCCCTGGAGGCCGCCGTTCTTCGCGATCCACTCGCTCGGGTTATCGATCACGGGCTCGCGCGCCGTGTTGACCGGCGCGTACCTCGCGACGGGCACGTCGACGTACGGGTTGCGGATGCCGCCGAGCGGGTTGCCATGCGCGTCGGTCGCCATCATCGTGCCGTCGCCGTGCGTATCCCGGTCGACGAGCATCCGCTCCGCGCGCGGCGGGACGATGCCTTCGTCGACCCAGCGGAAGAGGTGATAGAGCCCAACGGACATGTACGCCTGCAGCGGGAACGTGCTGAGCGGCCGGGTGCACGGGTTCGGCACGAGCCGCACGTTGTCGCGCGAATCGACGTGGCCGATGCCCGCGACCTCGTACAGCCGGAACTGCCGGCCCGGCTCGTCGCTGTCCTGGCGCCGCGTCACGTTGCCCTCGACCTCGTGCATCGTCGGCATCTGGATCATCGGCACGTCGACCTCGGCGGCGGTCGCGCCGGTCGACGTCGGGAGGTAGCCGTCGTAGATGTGCTGCATGTCCGGCGTGCGATAGACCGCGTGTGCCGGCAGATAGTTGAACAGCGTGCCGGAGCTCATCGACGTGCCGGCGAGCACCATTTTGCGGACCGTCACGCCGCCGAGCGGCCCGTTCGGGCTTTTCACGAGCGCGCCGACCTGCGCGAGGATGTCGTTGGCCTCACCGTTCTCGACCCGAAGGTCGGCGTAGCGCTCGGCGTTGAACTCGACGAACTGCGCCGGCGACGTCGTCAGGATCTCGACGGCCGCATGCCCCGAGCTCATCGTGTACGCGGCCGTGAACTCGTACGCGTGCGCGGCTCCGCTCGAGTGCATCGACTCGGCGAGGACGAGCCCGCTGAAGCGGCTCGGGTCGCTCGGCATCCGCACGACGACGCGGGTCGTGTACGGGCTGCCGTTCGCGGTCCCGGATACGAAGTATTCCCGCGTCACGTAATCGAAGTCCTCGGGGCCCAGGCCCTCCGCGTGCGAAGGCGCGGAGTCGAACATCGGCCCTGGCCCCTGGATCTCGTCGGAAAGCGTCGGCAGCGGCACGGCGGTGGGCTGGCTCGGCAGGTTCACGGCCTGGGCCGGGCGCTGGGCCCCCGGGCGTTGATTCGCGCCGGCGGGCGGCTGCGCGAACGCGACGGCTGTCGACAGGGCGGCGACCGCGGTCAGCCCGGCGAGCGCCGGGCGCCGCGAAAAGCGCATGCTGGTCATGGTGTCCTCCCCTACACGGATGCGTCCGACGATACTCGAACGCGGGGAAGACAGAAAGGCGGTCCTAGCGTCCCATATCGAGCAGCTTCGCGACCAGGAAGCCGGCGCCGAACGCCGCCATGACGCTGACGAACGGCCGCTCCTCGATGCCGCGCTCGATGCGCTGCTCGGCGCGTGCGGCGTGCCTGCCCGCCTGCCTGCGCAGATGCTCGACGTGCTCGAGCGCCTCCTTGCCTTTCTCCGCGCCGGTGTCGCGCATCGCGCGGGTCAGCATTTTCAGGTCCTTGCGCATTTCGTCGATCTCGCTGCGCAGACGGTCGACGTCGCGAGAGATTTCGATCGCCATGTTACGTCCTCCTCGCGCCTTGCCGGCGCACTCGTTTCGGACCTCGGCATGTCCTTGATTCTGACCCGGCGCCCGAGGCGGCGGTACCCGTAGCTCCCGCAATGGCGCTACGTGCCGAGCGCGTCGAGGAAGATCGCGAGCGCCTCGTCGAGCGAGCGGTCCGCGGGCGCGGTGAGCCGGGTCTCGCGGGCAAGCGGCGTGCGCGCGAGGACGGCATAGAGCCATTCGGCGCCGCGGTGGAAGTCGGGCGTGACGCCGGCCGCCGAGAACGTCGCGGCGATCTCGCGCATCTCGGGCACGTAGCGCTTCGCGGTCGCCGCGAGCGTCGGGACCCGCCGGGCCGAGCGCGCGGCGGCCTCCGGCTGGCTCGCGCGCATCTCGTCCATCAGCTCGGCCCGCACGCCGAGGCGCTCGGCCGCGAGCAGCACGCTCGTCAGCAGCGCGTCGAAGCCTTTGTTCAGCGCCGCGTAGCACATCTTGATCGCCGACGCGCGGCCGACCTCGTCGCCCATGTCGATCACCGTGATCTCGGGCACGTCGAGCGCGAGCAGCGCGGCGCGCGGGCGGCCGGACACGTAGAAGCGGACGGGCGCGCGATCCGGCCGCGGCGCCGGCCCGACGATCCCCGCGTCGACGAACGGTGCGCCGAGCGCGTCGAACGGCGCCGCGATCTCGGCGACGGTCGCCGGCGCGACCGCGTTGCAATCGACGAAGACGGGGCGCGCGCCGGTCTTCTCGAGCGCCGTCACGATCGTCCGCGCGAACGCCGGCGCGACGGCGGGCGGCACGATCGACAGCACGATCTCGGCCGTCTCGACGAGCGCGGTCGCGGAGCCGACGTCCTCGATGCCGGCCTGCGCCGCGAGCGCGCGGCTCGAGGCGCTCCGTCCCGTCAGATCCGTGATCACGCGGTGCCCGCGCCGCGCGAGCGCGGCGCCGACGGCGCTTCCCATCTCTCCCGTCGCGACGACGGCGATCGTTTGCGGCATTGCGGACTTCTGTTGTACGCGGTCGGTCGATTCTATGCCGAGCCGAGGGAAATTGGGGTCAGAGCCCTTTTTCACGATGAAACTCGAGCGCGTCGCGCGCCGTCTCGAAAGCTTGCTCATCGGACGAGCGTGCGGGGCGAAAGCTCGTTCATCGGACGCGGCCGAACGCGATTCGACGAGCGGCCGACGCGCGGCGTGCGATTCCCGATTGGCATGATATGTGCTGGATCGCGCGGTGACCTTTGCGAGCTCCTGGCCGGGCCGGTGATGCCGACGATCGCGCTTTGCGCCGCGACACGCGAGGCCTTGCCCGACGGCGCGCGGGCGCGCGGGGCGGCGTGACCGCGACGCGCGAAGAGCGCGTCCTCTGGACGCTCGCCGTGAAGGCCTGGACGTTTCGCGTCCGTGTGATCGCCGCGGTCGTGCTGCTCGTCGTCGCGAAGATCGCGGCCGTCTCCGTGCCGATCATGCTGAAGCGGATCGTCGACGTGCTGAGTCGGCCCGAGACGCTCGCCGCGCTGCCCGTGTGGCTCCTGATCGGCTACGCGCTCGTGCGCTTCTCGACGACGCTGTTCGGCGAGCTGCGCGATCTGATCTTCGTGCGCGTGTCGCAGACGACCGTCGCCGACTACACGGTCCGCGTGTTCCGGCACCTGCATGCGCTCGGCGCACGCTTTCACGCGAACCGCTCGACCGGGGCGCTGACCCGCGACGTGGAGCGCGGCACGTCGTCGATCGGCTTCCTGCTGAACGTCGCGCTGTTCACGATCGTGCCGACGATCGTCGAGATCTCGATCGTCGTCGGCATCCTCACCGTGAACTATCCGCTCGGCTTCGCGCTGATCATCGCCGTGACGTTCGTGCTCTATGCGATCTTCAGCGTCGTCTTCACGCGCCGGCGCGCGATCCGGCAGCGCCGCGTGAACGAGCTCGACTCGAACGCGCACAGCCGCCTCGTCGACAGCGTGCTGAACTACGACACGGTGAAGTTCTACACGAACGAGAAGCTCGAGGCGATGCGCTTCAGGTCGATTATGGACGACTGGATCGACGCGAACATCAGCAACCAGCGCGCACTGACGCTGTTGCACATCGGCCAGAGCGGCATCATCGCGCTCGGCGTCGGCTCCGTGATGCTGCTCGCGGGCAGCGGCGTGTTCACGGGCGAGATGACGGTCGGCGACCTCGTGCTCGTGAATGCCTACGTGATCCAGGTCTGTCTGCCGCTCAACTCGCTCGGGTTCGTGTTCCGCGAGGCCAGCGACGCGATGGTCAAGGCGGAGCGGCTGTTCGCGCTGTTGCGCGAGCCGCCCGAGGTCGACGTCGACGCGGAGCTGCCGGCGCTCGAGATCCGCGCCGGCGACGTGCGCTTCGAGAGGGTGAGCTTCGGCTACGAGCCGAACCGGCAGGTGCTGCGCGACGTCGAGTTCCGCATCGCGCCCGGCACGACGGTGGCGGTCGTCGGCGGCAGCGGCTCCGGCAAGTCGACGCTCGCACGCCTGCTGCTGCGCTTCTACGAGCCGTGGAGCGGGCGCATCTCGATCGACGGGCAGGATATCGGCGCGCTCTCGCCCGAGAGCGTGCGCGCCGCGATCGGCGTCGTGCCGCAGGAGACGAGCCTCTTCAACGACACGATCGCGTACAACATCGCGTACGGACGCGTGGGCGCGACGCGCGAGGAGATCGTCGAGGCCGCGAAGGCCGCGAGCGTGCACGACTTCATCAGTGCGCTGCCCGAGCAGTACGACACGATCGTCGGCGAGCGGGGGCTCAAGCTCTCCGGCGGCGAGAAGCAGCGGATCGCGATCGCACGCGCGATCCTGAAGAACCCGCCGATTCTCGTGCTCGACGAGGCGACGTCGGCGCTCGACATGCGCTCCGAGCGCGCGATCCAGGACGCGCTCGTGCGGCTCGCGCGCCGGCGCACGACGCTGACGATCGCGCATCGGCTCGCGACCGTCGTGCACGCGGACGAGATCCTCGTGCTCGAGTCGGGCCGCATCGTCGAGCGCGGCCGGCATCACGAGCTCCTCGCGGGCGAAGGCCTCTACGCGCAGATGTGGGCGTTGCAGGAGCAGGAGCGCGCGCTGCGCCGCTCTGAGCGGCGCGCGAGCCTGCAGCCGGTGAACCTCGCGACCTTGATCGCCGGCGCCGTCGACGCCGCGCGCCCGGACATCGACGCGAAAGGTCTGAACCTCTACACGACGCTCGGCCTCGACGTCGGGCTCGTGACCGGCGACCCCGGCGCACTTCAGGACGTCGTCTGGGCGCTGCTCGCGCGCGCCGTCGACGTGAGCCGGCCGGGCGCGCGCGTCGAGGTTGGGGTCGAGCGGGTCGGGAACGAGGTGCTGCTGCGCGTGACCGACACGACGGCTCGCGCCGCGCCGCCGGTCCCTGCGACGGTCGAGCCCGTTGCGGCCGGGGCCCCCGAGCCCGAGCTCGGCGAGCTCGAGCTCGTGCCCGCGCCGCCGGAGGTCCCGCCCGGTCCGGCCGCGACGGGAGCGGTGGCGCCGACGCAGGGTTTGCCGTTCGACCTCGAGACGATCTCGGGCATCGTCGACGAGCATCACGGCCGCGTCGTCGTCGACGCCGGGCCCTCGGGCACGACGTACACCGTCGCGCTGCCGGTCCGCGCGGTCGCCGAGCCGGACGAGGGCACGCGGCAGGCGGCGTGGAACTCGGCGCTCGACGCGATCGCGCTGGACGGCAAGCGCCTCCTCGTCGTCGACGACGACGAGGACGCGCGCGAGACGCTTGGCGCGCTGCTCGAGGCGCGCGGCGCGGACGTCACGAGCTTCGCCGGGGGGCGCGAGGCGCTCGCGTATCTCCGCGGCCTCGCGCGGGACGACTGGCCGGACCTGATGATCTCCGACATCGGCTTGCCGGACGAGGACGGCTACACGTTGCTGCGCCGCGTGCGCGCGCTCGAGGCGGAGCACCGGTTCCCGCTCGCGGATCGGATGCCGGCGATCGCGCTGACCGGCTACGCCCGCTCCGAGGACCGGGTGCACGCGCTCGTCGCAGGCTTCCAGGCGCACGTCGCGAAGCCGGCGCAGCCGGGGGAGCTGTTCGCGACGATCGGCCGGCTGCTCGGGATCGAGCGCAGGGCGTTGACGTGATCGGGAGCAGGGCGCCGTCGTAATCGCGCGTCGTCGGAAGCGGATCGACGGCGCGCGCTTCAGCGCCGTCCGACGCGCTGCTCCGCGATCTCGCGGATCAGCTCCCTGAGCACGCTGATCTCGACCGGCTTCACGAAGTGATACTGGAAGCCTTCCTCGCGAGACCGGGTCCGGTCCGTCTCCTGACCCCAGCCGGTGACCGCCGCGAGGATCGGCCGCTCGTTGCCGTTCATCAGCTCACGGATCCGTTTCGCGACGTCGTAGCCGCTCATCCGCGGCATGCCGATGTCTAGCATGACGACGTGCGGACGGAACTTGTCGATCACGTCGAGGGCCGACGCGCCGTCATAGACGGTCAGGACGTCCTGGCCGATCGCCTCGAGCAGGAGGTGCAGGCTGTCCGCGGCGTCCTTGTTGTCGTCGACGACGAGCACGCGCAGCCGCTTCGAGTCGCCGCCCGGATCGGCCTGCGTCGAAGGCACGCCGCGGATCTCGTCGAGCCCGAGCGGCAGCCGGACGATGAACTCGCTGCCGTGCCCGATGCCCGCGCTGCGCGCCTGGACCATGCCGCCGTGCAGCTCGACGACGCGGCGCACGAGGGCGAGGCCGACGCCGAGGCCGCCCTGCCCGCGCACGGACTCGGGGCTGATCTGCGTGAACAGGTCGAAGATCGATTCGAGATGATCGGGATCGATGCCGCGGCCGGTGTCGCGGACGCGAATCTCGACGTCCGTGCCGCGCGGCTCGACCTTGAGGCTGATGCGGCCGCCGTACGGCGTGAACTTGGCCGCGTTGTTCAGCAGGTTCACGATGACCTGCGTGAGCCGCAGCGAGTCGCCCTTGAGCCAGAGCTCGTCGTCCGGCACGTCGACGTCGAGGTGCTGTCCCTGCGCGTCGATCAGGGGTCGGGTCGTCTCGATCGAACGCGACAGCACGACGGCGAGATCGGTCGGCTCTTTGCTGATCGTGAACTTGCCGCGGGCGATGCGGTTCACGTCGAGGAACTCGTCGATGATACGCGTGAGCAGGGCGCTCTGCCGATCGATCGTCTGCCGCATCGACTCGAGGACGGGATCGCCGAGCCCCTTGCGGCCCATCAGCTCGACGGCGTTGCGGATCGGCGCGAGCGGATTGCGCAGCTCGTGCGCGAGCATCGCGATGAACTCGTGCATCCGCTGCGCGCGGTCCGCGAGCGCCTCGGCGTGCCGCCGCTGCGTCAGGTCCTGCATGACGTGCGCGAAGCCGTACGGGCGCCCGTCGGCGTCGTGCAGCGCGGTCATCACGCTGCTCGCCCAGAAGAGCGTGCCGTCCTTGCGCGCGCGCCAGCCTTCGTCCGACACGCGTCCGACGTCGCGCGCTTCGGAGATCTGCCGCCACGGCTTGTGCGCGGCCACGTCCTCCGACGTGTAGAAATGCGAGAAGTGCTTGCCGAGGATCTCGGCCGACGAGTAACCGCTGATGCGCTCGGCGCCGCCGTTCCAGCTGCTGACGAAGCCGTTGCGGTCGAGCATGAAGATCGCATAGTCGTCGACGCCTTCGACGAGCAGGCGGAATCGCTCCTCGCTCTGCGCGAGAGCCTGCTCCTGCCGGCGTCGCTCGCTCAGATCTCGCGTGATCTTCGAGAAGCCGACCAGCTCGCCGCTCGAATCCCGCAGCGCGGTGATCACGACGTTCGCCCAGAAGCGCGAGCCGTCCTTGCGGATGCGCCAGCCTTCGTCCTCGAAGCGGCCCTCCATGCGCGCGACGCGCAGCTGGTGCTCCGGCCACGCGGCCTTGATCGCTTCCGGCGGATAGAAGCGCGACAGATGCGAGCCGATGATCTCGTCGGGCTCGTAGCCCGTGATCTGGCGCCCGCCGGTGTTCCACGTCGTGACGAACCCTTCAGGGTTCAACATGAAGATCGCGTAGTCGTAGACGTGCTCGACGAGCGTGCGAAAGCGCTCCTCGCTTTGACGCAGCGCTTCCTCCTGCTGCCGGCGCTCGGTCAGATCGCGCGTGACCTTCGAGAACCCGATCAGCTCGCCGTTCGCGTCGCGCAGCGCCGTGATGACGACGTTCGCCCAGAACCTCGAGCCGTCCTTGCGCACCCGCCACGACTCGTCCTCGAAGCGGCCGTCGGCCGCCGCGCGCGTCAGCTCGTAGTCCGGCCAGCCGCGCGCGATCTGCTCCTTCGGATAGAAGCACGAGAAGTGTTTGCCGATGATTTCGTCGCGCGTGTAGCCTTTGATCGCCTGCGCGCCTTCGTTCCAGCTCGCGACGCGGCCGGCAGGGTCCAGCATGAAGATCGCGTAGTCGCGCTCGGACTCGACGAGCAGACGGAAGAGCCGCCCATCCTCCATGGAATGTCTGAGACTCGGCGGCGTCGCGTTGCTCTTGCTCATGTGCGGTCGGTCGTGTGTGCTTCGGCCGGAGGACGAAGGCTTAGGGGCCAGCGCGAAGCTTCGCCGGGGTGAGGCGCGGGGGCCTGGGCGGCGGAGTCCTTCTCCGCTTCGGGGGCGCCGCAGGGGCGCCGCGGCTCGCGTGTCAACCCGACAGTGTAGTGACCCGCTGCGGCCGAATCCATACGAAGGACTACACGCGAGATTTTCGCGCTTGCGATTTGCCCGGCAGAATGACGCCCGTGTCCGCCGGAACCGTAATGAACGATCGAGTCTACGTGCCGCTGCTCGCGTTGCTCGCTGCGAGCGGCTGCGCGGCGCTGATCTACCAGGTCGTGTGGTTTCAGCTGCTCGCGCTGGTGATCGGTGCGTCGGCGCCGTCGATCGGGATATTGCTCGGCACGTTCATGGGCGGGCTCTGCATCGGCAGCGTGTGGCTGCCGCTGCGGATAGGCACGGAGGCGCATCCGCTCCGCGTGTTCGCGCTGCTCGAGGCGGGGATCGCGCTGCTCGGGCTCGGGGTGCTGCATGCGCTGCCCGGGCTCGAGGCGCTGTACGCCGGTTTCGGCGGCGGCGCGCTCCCGGTCCGCGCGATCGCGGCCGCGCTTTGTCTGTTGCCTGCGACGGTCCTGATGGGGGCAACGTTGCCGGTCGTCGCGCGCGCGGTGTCTCCGTCCCCCGAGCGCTGGGCACGGGTCGGCCGGCTCTACGCCGCGAACATCGCGGGCGGCGTGCTCGGCAGTCTTGCCGCGGGCTTCTATCTGCTCCGCATGCACGATGCCGCGGTCGCGACGTACGCGGCGGCGGGATTGAACGGCGCGGCGGCGCTCGGCGCGCTCGCGCTGGCGCTCGCGCAGCGGCCCCGCGTGGGTGCGGAGCCCGATCGGCCGGCACCGTTTCGGCTCGCCCGCGGCGCGTGGCCGATCTACGTCACGGCCGGATTGTCCGGTGCGACGGCGCTCGCGGCCGAGGTGCTGTGGACGCGGCATCTCGCGCTGCTCTTCGGCCCGACCGTGTACGCGTTCGCGTTGATCCTCGCGATCTTCCTGCTCGGCCTCGGCGCGGGTAGCGCCGCCGGCACGTACGCCGCGCGGCGCGTTCGTCCGGCCGCGGCGCTCGCGGCCTGTCAGTGGCTCCTGTGCGGCGGCGTCGCGTGGGCGGCGCTCGCGATCGCGCGTGCGCTGCCGTACTGGCCGCTCGACGTGACGTTGCCGAGCTCGCCGCTGGTCATGCTCCAGGTCGATCTGCTGCGCGCCGCGTGGGTCGTTCTGCCGGCGGCGCTCTTGTGGGGTGCGAGCTTTCCGCTCGCGCTCGCAGCGGCCGCGGCACGCGGCGATGCGGAGCCCGGCGCGCTGGTCGGCGGACTCTACGCGGCGAACACGCTCGGTGCGATCGTCGGCGCGCTGTCGACGAGCCTCGTGCTCGTCGTCGCGATCGGCGGGCGTGCGACTCAGCAGGCGATGATCCTCGTGTCGGCCTTTGCGGGCGTCGTCGCGCTCGTGCCGCTCGTGCGGCGCGTGTCCGCGGTGCACGCGCTTGGGGTCGTCGCCGTCGCTGCGGCTGCGTTTGCGCTCGCGCGCGGCGTGCCGGAGCTCCCGCCGGAGGCCGTCGCCTACGGCCGCTTCACGCCGACGCGCGGCATCGGCGCGGACGTGATCCACACGGCGGAGGGCTGGACCGGGCTCTTCGCCGTGACGCGCGAGCCGGACGGCATGCTGACGTATCACGGCGCCGGCAAGGCGCAGGCGTCGACGTATCCTCAGGACATGCGGCTCGAGCGGATGCTCGGCCATCTCGCGACGCTCGTCGCGGACGAGCCGAGGCGCGTGCTCGTGATCGGGCTCGGTGCGGGCATCACGGCGGGTGCCGTCAGCATCGATCCCGCCGCGGAGCACGTCGTCGTCGCCGAGATCGAGCCGCGTGTGCGCGAGATCGCGGCGCAGCACTTTCGCGCGCAGAACTTCGGCGTCGTCGATCGTGCGAACGTCGAGCTGCGGTTCGACGACGGCAGGCACTTTCTCGCGACGAGCGGCGAGACGTTCGACGCGATCACGTCCGATCCGCTCGATCCGTGGGTCAGGGGCGCGGCGAGCCTCTACACGCGCGAGTTCTGGCAGCTCGTGCGCGCGCGGCTTCGCCCGGGCGGAGCCGTCACGGTGTTCGTCCAGCTTTACGAGAGCACCGAGGACGCCGTGAGGAGCGAGATCGCGACGTTCTTCGACGTGTTCCCGAACGGTGCCGTGTTCGCCAACACCGTGCGCGGTGCGGGCTACGACGTCGTGCTGCTCGCGCGTGCGGGCGATGCGCCGATCGACGTCGACGCCGTCGAGCGGCGGCTCGCGGGCCCGGAGTACGCCGACGTCGCGGCGTCGCTGCGCGAAGTCGGCTTTCGCACCGCCGCCGATCTGCTCGGCACGTACGCGGGCGGCCTCGACGATCTCCGCGACTGGCTCGACGGCGCCGAGATCAACACCGACCGCAACCTGCGCCTGCAGTACCTCGCGGGCGAGGGCCTCAACGACTACCGTGCGGACGAGATCTTCAAGCGCATGACGGCGGGCGGGGTCACGTTCCCCGGCAGGCTCTTCATCGGCTCGCCGGCGGCGCTCGACGCGGTCCGCCGCACGATGCAGCGCCGCTGAGACAAAATTGTGTCAGACACAAAATTGAGACACAAAATTGTGTCAGACACCTTTTTCTACCGAGCCGCTCGAACATCCGAACCGATCCCACAGAAAAAGGTGTCTGACACAATTTTGTGTCGGCCCGAGGAAAAGGTGTCTGACACGATTTTTTCAGGAAAAAGGGCTCTGACCCCGATTTCCCGCTACGGAGGCGGCGGCGCCGTGCGGCACGGCGTCGGATTCCACTTGTCGCCGTTCGGCTCCCGCTTGAAGTGCGTGCTCGTGTAGAACGGCTCGGTCAGGTAGAGCGGGTCCTCGACGATCGTCACGACGTGCAGCCACACGTCGCCGTTCGGATGCTCCGGCAGCCGGTGGAAGTACTCCGTGATCGACGCGTCCGCGCTGTACGGCACGCCGTTCTTGCGCAGATACCCTTCGCGGAATCCCGTCGTCACGACCTCGAGCGCGCCGCCTTCGTCGATCGAGCTCGGCGGCGGCGGGCCGCCGCGCAGCCCTCGGCCGCCGCCGCCCGGGGCGACCGGGCCGGCGCTGTTGCCGATCGGCGCGCGCACGGGCGCGCCGGAACGGGGCGGCGGGCGCTCCCACTGCGCGACGGAATAGCCCTGCCAGGTAAGCTCGTCCGCAGGCGGATTCGCGGCCGGGTCGAAGTGCAAAAGGCGCGTCTGCGAGCCCGCGTCGAAATCGATCCTCAGCGTGTCGTCGTCCTCCCACGTGATGTGCAGCCGCCCGGGCTGACGCATGATCCCGCCGATGCCGAACGCCTTGCACTCGAGGCCCGCGGCGTTGTCCCGCTCGAGATCCCATTCGTCGGCGACGCGGCGGCCTTCGGCGCTCAGCGGTACGCTCTCGTAGTCGCCCTTGCGCGGCGTCGCCATCCGATGGCGCCAGTCCTCGGTGACGACGGACACCCAGTAGCCGGTCAGATCGATCGGCGCGCTCTCTCGCGCGGACGGCGGCGCCGGACCGCGCTGCGCGTCGCTCGCGACGGGCGCGAGCGACAGGGCCGCGATCGACAGCGTCGCGACGGCGGCCGTCGCGAGCGCTTGCGTCGGCTTCGCCTTCGACGATGTGCTGCATTCGCTTGGCGCCGCCGCCTGAGTCGACGAGATGCGCGCCCGCGGGCGAAGGCTCGCGGTCATCGGCTTTCCACCTTCCGTTGCAGGTCGCGGTACACGGCCTCGATGAAGGCCGCGCTGGTCCACGGGCCGCCTTCGTTGCCGTACCTCGGGTCGTAATCGAGCGCGGGACGCGCGTCGAGCACCTCTTCGAGCGACAGGCCCTGCTCGAGCATGTGCGCGATCCTGTCGCGTATGAAGAGCGTCATGTCGCGGTACTCGACGACGTCCGCCTCGTCGGACAGCCGGCCGTGGCCCGGGATCACGTACGTCCCGCCTTCCTGCAGGTACGCGGGCACCGTCAGGTCGAGGATCAGGTTCAGCCCGTCGATGAAGCCGTCGATGCCGCCGCCGGCGTTCGCGTCAATCACCGGATAGTGCGTCGTCGAGAAGAGCCCGCCGGCGACGACGACGTCCGAGCCGCGGAAGTGCACGATCACGTCGCCGTCGGTGTGCGCGGGCGGGACGTGATAGAGGAACACCGCCTCGCCGTTGAAGTAGAAATCGCGCCGGTCCTCGAAGAACGTGTTCAGCGGCAGCGCCGTGATCGGCGCGCCGGCCTTGGACATCCGCGTCAGCACGTTCTCGTGCGCGATGATCGCGGCCGGGTTGCCGTTGACCGTGATCCCCGCCTGCGAGATCGTCTCGTTGCCGCCGGTATGGTCAGCGTGCAGGTGCGTGTTCACGATCCAGCGGATCGGCCCGTCGGAGAGCCGCCTGATCGCCGCGAGGACGTCGCCGCTCCGCTCGGCCGTGCCGGTGTCGACGACGAGCACGCCGTCGCTGCCGACCTGCACCGCGATGTTGCCGCCCGCGCCGACCAGCATGTAGACGTTGCCCTGAACGTGCACCGTCTCGATCGGCGGCCGGACGCTCGCGGCAGCGGTCTGCGTCGTCGCGTCCGAGGTTTGCGCCGGCGCGTCGACGGTCCGTCCCAGCGCGGCGACGGCCGCGAGCAGGGCCGCAGAGCATGCCGCCCGCCGGTTCATCGTTCGCGCTCGTGCGCTGCGCGATGCTTCCGCGATGCGCCCCGCTCGCGCACCGTGTTCCGCCCCTGGATCGGCTCCCGGCCGGACATGATCGTGCGCGAGCATCATCGTGCCTGCCCGCGCATGAGTGCCTCGACCGTCGGCATGTATTCGGGATACGTCGCCTCGGCCCCGGCCCACACGGCTTCGAACGGCAGGCCGAACTTGTCTGCGAAGTCGCGAATGAACGGGTTCTCGCCGGGCAGATAGTGCGGCACGTCGTTCTTCGGCTTCGGCACCTCCATCGCGTACTCGCAGTTGTAGAGCCAGTTCTGATTGCCGCGCTCCATCAGCACGAACTCCTGGCTCGTGATGTAGGGTTCCGTCAGGTAGTCGGGATCGGTCACGATGACGACGTGCGACAGCAGGTTCCCGTGGCGGATGTAGTGCTCGATCATCGTCGTGCGGTCGCTGCTCGGGATGCCGCTCCGCCGGTAGAACTCCTTCTTTATATGCGTCGTCGTCACGGTCAGGATGTCGCCGTGCCATTCGCCGGTCGAGAAGCCCATGAACGTGTGGGGCGCGTGCTCGGGCGGATGCTCGCGGCCGTCCATCCAGATCGTGCGCCATTGCTGGTACGTGCCGAGGTACTTGCGGTACGCAATGATCTCCTGCGTCGCCGGATCCTTCTCCTCCCAGATCCGGAACTGCAGCGGACCGCGGTAGATGTGCGGCGCGTTGTACGGCTGGCACTGGTGCTCGAGCACCGCGACGCGGGTCACGTCGAAGGCCTCGGCATACCGCCGTGCGGAGTCGTTCAGCGGTACGCCGGTGAAGTCGCCCTGCACGTCGCCGGGGATCCGGTCGGCGAAGTCCTCGTGGTACCGACCGACCCATTCGCCGGAAAGGCTGAGCTGCGCGGCCGCCGGCCCGGCCGCGACGAGCAGCAGGAACGCGAGCGCGCGCATCGCCGCTGTGCCTAGTCGAACGTCTCGCCGGGCCGACGGCCCCAGTCGAAGCCGTCGGAGTTGCGGCGCAGGTACAGCATCCTGATGCGGTAGTCGGAGGGGTCCCGTCCGGGGTTCCCGGTAATCGTGACGACGTCGCCCGGGCGCAGCGTCTGGCTCGTGACGCCCTGGCCCGAGAGCTGCCCCGCGCCGCCCCATTCGACCGCCCAGCGGCGCAGCTCGCCGTTCTCGTCCGGCGCCTCGACGTGCACGAACGAATGCGGATTGCGGAACAGGAACTGCAGCAGCTTGCCTTCGATCTGGACCGTGCGGTCCTCGAAGTACGTCGCGGTGAAGGAGTGATGGGCGTCGGCCCGGACGACCGCCAGCGCGGCGAGGGCGAGCGCGGGGAACGCGATTCTGAGCGCAGCAGCCATTGTTGTCTCCCCCGTTGGCCGCGGAGCCCCGCGGCCCGATCGATTCTACATCTAGTCGGCAATGGAGGCGACGCGCTATCCTCCCCGCCTTGATTCCGCCCGCCGAGCGCGGAAGATCGAACCACCACAGGGACCCGGCCGCCCCGACGCGCAGCGCGGAACACTCGGCGGCCCTAGCTTCGAGGATTGATCCGAAGTGATCCAGCCAGGAGCCGATCGCGACAAGGCGGCGGAACCGACCCCGACGCTCTTCCACGTCATCGACCCGAGACCGTTCGAGCGCCCGCTGCTCGACGAGTTGTGCGAGCTCGCGACGCACGTGCGGCGCGTCGCGAAGACGCGCGCCGGCGAGCTGTTCCTGCAGAACCTGTTGCCGACGCGGCGAGCGATGCTGTACTTCACGCAGCCGTCGACGCGCACGTTCCTGTCGTTCAACAACGCGTGCCACATCTTGGGCATCCGCACGAGCGAGATCCGCGATCCTTCGACGTCGTCCGAGGTGAAGGGCGAGCGGTTCGAGGACAGCATCCGCACGTTCAGCTCGTACGTCGACGTGATCATCATGCGCACGCGCGAGCCCGGCCGGGCGGCGCAGGCGGCGCGGCTGATGGACTCGATCCCGCGCCCGATCCCGGTGATCAACGCGGGCAGCGGCAGCGACCAGCATCCGACCCAGGCGCTGCTCGACATCTACACGCTCGGCCGCAGCTTCGCCGAGCGCGGCGGCATCGACGGCAAGGTCATCGGCATGATGGGCGACCTGAAACGCGGCCGCACGGTTCGTTCGCTCTGCTATCTGATGAAAAACTACTCGAACGTCCGCCTCGTGTTCATCGCGCCGTCGCAGTTCGCGATGGAGCCGGACGTCAAGCAGCATCTCGTCGATCACGGCATCGAGTTCACCGAGACGGAGCGGCTCGACGACGTGTTGCCCGAGCTCGACGCGCTCTACGTCACGCGGATGCAGTCGGAGTGGGACGTCGCGGGCGAATCGAGCGCGGTCGATTTCTCGCGGTTCAGCGTCGGCGTTCGCGAGCTCTCGATGCTGAAACCCGACAGCATCATCATGCATCCGTTGCCGCGGGGGCCGGAGATCGACCCGGCCGTCGACGCGGACCCGCGCGCGATGTACTGGCGGCAGGAGCGGAACGGCATGTGGATGCGCGTCGCGGTGCTGCTCAAGATCTTCAGGCTCGAGGATCAGGTGCGCCAGATGGCGCCGCGCGACTGACGCGCCCCACTCGACAAGCGCGGCTCACTCGACGAGCGCGGCGCCCTCGACCAGCGCGCGCAGCTTCGCCCACGCGATCTGCGGATGGGAGCGGCCGCCGAAGCCGCAGTCCGCACCCGCGATCACGTTCTCGCGGCCGACCCGCTTCGCGAAGCGGCGGATGCGCTGCGCGACGAGCTCCGGATGCTCGACGACGTCCGTCGCGTGCGAGACGACGCCAGGAATCAGGATCTTGCCGTCCGGAAGCTTCACGTCGTCCCACACGACGTACTCGTGCTCGTGCCGAGCATTCGCCGCCTCGATCAGGTACGCCTGTGCCTTCACGCGCAGCATGATGTCGACGAGGTGAATCAGCTCGAGGTCGTACGCGTGGGGGCCGTGCCAGCTTCCCCAGCAGAGGTGATAGCGGATCTGCTCCTCGGGGATGTTGCGGAGCGCGTGGTTCAGCGCTTCGACCCGCACGACGCACCGCTTGCGGAACGCGTCGAGACCCATCTTGATGCCGATCCGGTCCCAAAGCGCCGGCAGCCACGCGTCGTCGATCTGCAGGATCAGGCCCGCGTTCGCGATCGCCTCGTATTCGACCCGCAACGCTTCGGCGAGCGCGTAGAGGTACTCCTCGTCGCTCGCGTAGTACTCGTTCTCGCGGTAGACCTCGAGGCTCGCGGGCGCGGTCGCGGTCATAAACAGCTCGCCGTCGCCGCCGTGCGTCTTCAGCGCGTCGATCTCGCGCTTCAGCTCGTCGTGGGCTTCGTACGTGATCGGACCCGTGCAGACCCAGTTCGGCCGCTTCGGCTTGATCTGCTCGCCCGGCGCGTAGAAGAGCGTGCCGCGCTCGCTCGCGTAGCGGTAGAACTCCGCGAACTCCTCGCGGTCCTTGCCCTGCAGGATCAGCGGGATGCCGTCACGGCGCGGACGCTCCGTGAAGCCGCCGAAGCGGTAGTCGACGTACGAGAGCCAGTCGCCGCCCTTCGTGTACTCGCCTTCGTTGATGATGTCGAGTCCGATCTCGCGCTGCTTGCGGACGACGTCCGCGACCGCGGCCATCCGTTTCGCGCCGGTGTCGAGTTCAGGGGGCTCGGGCAGGCTGCCGACGTGAGTCGTCAGGATCCTTTCCGTGCTGCGCCGCATGATCACCCTCCGCGGAAGTCGCTGCTCGATGGCCTAATATTCGCGAAAAATCGCGGCAAAGGCACGCCGCGCGGCGTTTCCTCGCTTCCGGCGCGCTCCTGCCCGCGAAGTGTGATCCCGATCCTCGGAGCGCCGCTCGCGTTTCCGGATACTTGCGCGGTTCCTCCACCGGATGGCGAGATCATGTGGCGTGCGGGCATTTCGTTGTCGGTGCTGTTCGTGCTCGCCGGCTGCGCAGGCATGAGCGAGCAGGCGTGTCTGGTTTCGGACTGGCGCACCGTCGGGTTCGAGGACGGCGCATCGGGACGGCCGATCTCGTCGATCGGCACGTATCGGCAGCAGTGCGCGAAGCACGGCGTCGCGCCCGATCTCGACGCCTATCGCGCGGGCCACGCGGCGGGCGTCGAGAGCTATTGCCGGCCGAGCCGAGGCTTCGACGTCGGGCGGCACGGTGGCACGTATCACGGCGTCTGTCCGATCGAGCTCGAGACCGACTTCCTCGCCGCCTATCACTCGGGCCGCCGGCTCTTCGATCTCGAGACGACCGTTCGCGAGCTCGATGCGCGAATCGCCGCGAACCAGCGCGCTCAGGAAGGCATCAAGCGGGAGCTGACGCAGATCGGGGCGACGATCGCGAGCGACGAGACCACGACCGAGCAGCGCGTCGAGCTCGTCTCGCGGGCCGCCGAGCTCGGCAAGCGTCACGGCGAGCTGACCAACGAGGCCAATGCGCTCGCCGCGGAGCGAGCGGTCGCGGCCGTCGAGCTCGAGGAGTACCGCGAGACGCTCGCCTACGGCTTCTGACGGAAAAAATGGTGTCAGACACCTTTTTCGCCGGGAAGTGAAATGGGGTCAGAGCCCTTTTACCAAGTCTAAGGGCTGTGCCGGGAAACGGTGCGAGAGCGCTTTCCCGGAACATACGCGCGCCCCGCCCCACCGCATGCCGACATGTCGCAGCTTCTACGTGCGTCGTCACGAGGTATGTAGCTGGTGCCTGAGACCCGAAAACTTTCTGGGGGAAATGGTCTCCGACCGCTTTTCACTCAGGTCCGCGAAGAAGCGCCTCTGACCCCATTTTCATTCCCCTCGACAGGTCCGGCGAAGGAGCGCCTCTGACTCCATTTTCATTCCCCCGACAGGTCCGGCGAAGGAGCGCCTCTGACCCCATTTTCATTCCCTCGACAGGTCCGGCGAAGAAGCGCCTCTGATCCGATTTCCATTCCCCTCCAAAGGCTGTGACCGCTCTGCGGCCGTTTCCCCCTCGGAAAAAGGGCTCTGACCCGGTTTTTCTAGCGGTAATGCCGAGCGGCGACGTTCGGATGCGAGCGCAGCCTGATCTTCAGGTAGTTGTCGCCGAAGCACGCGAACACCGGATCGGCGGGGTCGGCGTTCTGGCCGCCGCGGGCGTGCTGCCTGAGCTCGTCCGGCAGCGGAATCGGCTCAAACACCGACTCGAGGCGCGGGTGGAAGAAGTACGCGATCGACAGCCGCGATAAGCCGTTCCGCGGGCTCGTGACCCGATGCGGGGTCGCGCGCAGATAACCCGCCGTCGCCGCCTGCATCATTTCGCCGAGGTTCACGACGTAGGTGCCGGGCCGCGGCTCCGCGTGAACGATCTGCCCGCCGTGCTCGACCTCGAGACCGCCGACCTCGTCCTGCAGCACGAACGACAAGAGCCCCGAGTCGTGATGCATGCCGACGCCCTGGTCCGCTCCGTCGTCGCCGAGCGGCGGGTAGTGGATGATCTTGAGGTGCGGGTCGCCGCGCGGCGTGAAGTACCGGTCGAAGTAGTCGCCGGGCTGGCCGAGGCCGAGCGCGATCGCGCGGAGCAGTGTCAGCCCGAGGCGGTCCATCACGCGCATCCACTCGAGCACGATCGGCCGCATCTCGGGCAGCGCCGCGGGCCACTGGTTCGGCCCCCGTAACCTGCGCCACGCCGGATCGCCCGGCGCGGTCGGCTCGGCGAGCTCTTCCGCGCCGACGTCGAGCTGCTCGCGCCGGTCGGGCCTGCCTTTCGTCAGCTCGCCGCCGATCGGCGTGTACCCGCGAAAATGCGGCGAGGCCGCGATGTCGAGCGCACGCTTCTCGTCGTCGGGCAGCGCGAAGAACCGCCGCGCGACGCGCATCACCGCGCGGTCGAGCTCGGGCGGCACGCCGTGCCCGGTAACGTAGAAGAACCCGGGATCGCGGCACGCCTCGCGAAGCCGACGGACGAGCTCACGGCTGGCGGGCGCGTCCGGCGACGCGGAGAACGCGGAAAGATCGAGCTGCGGAAGGGCTTGCGGCATTGGCGGCTTCGTAAGAGTCGGATCGCGCTCGGCGAGCCGGCGCGCTTCGGCGCGCGGCGGCTCGTTCGAGCGTGACGCGCAAGTGTACGCTCGTTCGTCGTCGGCACAAGCACGAGCGCGCGACCGCCCCCGGAGCGACATCACGCGCAGTGACACGGCACGGAGACAATGCGTGCATGCGCATCGGCACGCTGACGCCCGGCAAGCAGGCCGACGTGATCCTGCTCAGGGCCGATTCGATCGACGTGCTGCCGTTGAACGACGCGTACGGCGCCGTCGTGCTCGGCATCGACACGAGCAACGTCGACACGGTGTTCGTCGCGGGACGCGTGAAGAAACGCGGCGGCGTGCTCGTCGGCGTCGACCTCGAGCGCATCCGCCGCGACGCGGAGTCGCCACGCGATCGGATGCATGCGTCGGTCGGCTGGTCGGCGACGCGCGTCTGACCGAAAAAGAGGGCCGAAGCGGGTACCGACGAGCCGAATTCGCGGACGGGGGAGGAGGTACCCGAGCACGGGTCGGGAAAATGGGGTCAGAGCCCGATTTCGCCGACACCACTGCTCGGGCGACCGCGCCCGGCGCGTCGGACCCGCTTCAGACGCCCGCGCTGACGACGTGCCGGCCTGCCGCGTCGCCGCTCGATCCCGCCGCGAGTCGCCGCCTGAAGCGGAGGTGCCTGCGGCGGCTCAGCTCGATCAGCGGGCGCCAGACGAGCGCGGTCAGCCGCAACCGGATCAGCCAGTGCCAGATCAGGTTCGATCGCTTGTACAAGTACGACATCGCGAGATAAGCGGGCACGGCCCGCCAATCCTTCGGACGCCGGCGCCAGATCGAGCGATGCGAGAAGAGCCGCCGGTAGCACCACTCGTATCCGGCGTAGAGCTCCTCGGCGGTCATCCGCTTCGGCTCGAACACGACGTGCGCCGTGTCGTACAGCCGCCAGTCCCGATGCACGATGCGGTTCTGCCGCTCGAGCTCGGCGAAGAGCGGCGTGCCGGGATAGGGCGTGAGGATGTGGAACGTCGCGCACTCGAGCCGGTTCGCCTCGATCCACTCGACGGTCTTCTCGAACACGTCCGGTCCGTCGTGATCGAAGCCGAGCACGAAGCTGCCGTTCACCTGGATGCCGTGATCGTGGAGGATCGTGACCCGCCGCGCATAGTCCTCGGGCAGCGGCGTGCGCTTGCGCGCGTCGGCGAGATTGTCGAGCTCGAGCGACTCGAAGCCGATGAAGACGCCGGTGCAGCCGGAGAGCGCCATCTCGCGGACGAGCGACGGATCGTCGGTAACGTCGATCGTGACCGCGGCGCTCCAGATGATGTCGAGCGGCTCGAGCGCGCGGCACAATCTGCGCAGATAGTCCGGCCGCGAGCCCAAGTTGTTGTCGATGAAGACGACGTACGGCTGGCCATCCGCGCGGATCTCGTCGACGATCTGCTCGACGTCCCGCATGCGATACGGCATGTGCAGGCCGCGTGTCGATAGATAGCAGAAGCCGCAGCGATTGTGGCAGCCGCGCGTCGCGATGACGCTCGACGTCGTCAGGAACCCGTCGCGCGGCAGGAGGTCGCGGCGCGGCATCGGGTCATCGCGATACGGGCGCTTGTAGTCGCCGCGGTAGACGGGCTCGAGCTTGCCCGCCTCGACGTCCGCGAGGATCTGCGACCAGAGCTGGACGCCTTCGCCGATCGCGAGCGCGTCGGCGTGCGGCGCGGCCTCGTCGGGCGCGGTCAGCACGTGCAGGCCGCCCAGCACGACCTTCGCGCCCCACCGCCGGTACCAGCGCGCCAGCGCGTACGCGCGCTCGGCAAACGTCAGGTGCACCGTGATGCCGACGACCTCGGGGAACGGATCGAGCGGCGGCGGACCCTGCAGCAGGTTCTCGTCCCAGTAGCGAAGCTCCCAGTGCTGGGGCGTCGCGCCGGCGATCGACGTCAGCGCGAGCGTCGGCGTCAGCACGTGCTTGCCGAAGCTCGCATGCGGGTCCTTGCGGTAGAACGGGTTAATCAGGAGCGCGTAGCGGCGGCGCATCGGGCCCGGCATCGCGTCGGGATCGAGCGGCGGGGCGACGGCCATGGCCTTCGGCAGCCACGGCGCCTTTCGGCGGCGCGGCGCTGCGGGGCGCAGGGGGCAGGCGGTGCTCATTCCTTTCTCCGTCTCCGTCGTCGTCGCTCTTTCCGAACGGCGATTCCTTGCCGACCGCAGTGATCATACGAATCAGAAAAGTACTTTGCAATATAGAGTGCGCGCCCGCGGTATCGGTCCGTATGCCCAAGAGCCGCCGGGCGGGGCCGCGGGATCGGTCGATCCGCCCGACGGCTCGGCCAGACGACGAGGGACTCGCCGCGGCGGCAGCCGCCCGCCGCGAGTCGAGCCGGCTCGGCGACTCAATGGCCGCTCATAGGTGCTTCGCGTCTAGCGGGTGGTAATCATTCATCAGATCGACGTGCTCCGACTTCATGTGCGCGTCGATCCAATGTGGATACGTCACGTAGACGACCTCGGTGTCGTCTTCGCCCGCCTCGTAGGTGACCGCCGTGCCCTTCGTGAGGAAAATCACCTCGCCCGGCCGCGCGACCGTCGCGTTGCCGTCGGAGCGGACGACGAGGACGCCCTTCGTCACGACCAGCGCCTCGTCGTACGAGACGATCCATTCGTTCTTCTCGCCCTTCCGCCCGTTCCGATAGAAGCCGACGCTCATCGTTTCGCTGTTCGACGAATCGAGAACGTCGCCGACGAAGATCGGGCGGTCGGCGTACTGATAGAGCTTCGCGTCCTTGCTCGTAAAGTGTCTCACGCTCATGAAAGTAACCTCGTGTTCGATTGGATCGTAAAGGGGGTTGCGTCTCACAGTGACGAGCATGCGTGTGAAGACCCGGCTCATGCGTCCCGTACGGCCGCCGCGTCGCTCACGGCAATCGCTTCGATCTCGATCATCGCATCCTCGTGGTACAGGCCGCTGATCTCGACGATCGTGTCGGCCGGGTAGGGCGGCGAGAAGTACTTGCCGCGCAGCTCGACGATCTTCGGAAAATGCGCCATATCGGTGACGAAGATCGTGACCTTGACGACGTTACGGAGGCTCGATCCGCCGGCACGCAGCGCCCGCTCGAGATTCGCGAACGCCTGATTCGCTTGAGCGTCGAAGTCGCCGGGCGCTACGATCTCGCCGGCGTCGTCGTACGCAGCCTGGCCGGAGATGAACAACAGGTCGCCGACTCGATAGCCTTGTGCGAGTCGGAACGACTCGTATGGATCGGGCTTCGTGACGATGCGTTGCAGCTTCATAGCAAATCTCCGAAGACATCGAACGTGTGTGACCGCGCTCAACGATGGCGGAAGCTGCGCCCGCGCACAAACGCATAATTTTTTCCGCTCGGATGAATCATGCTCAGCTCGAAATCGCGTCGACGGCTTCCGCCCCTGCATTCGCTGCGTGCATTCGAGGCGGCGGCCCGGCACCTCAGCGTGAAGAAGGCCGCGGCGGAGCTCGCGGTGACGCCGACGGCGGTCAGTCACCACGTGCGCGTGCTCGAGGACGCGCTCGGCGTAAAGCTCTTCGAGCGGCATCCGCGCCGTCTCGAGCTGACCCCGCACGGCAGAGACCTGTATCCGGTGCTGCGCGAGGGGTTCGACAGGTTCGCCGACGCGATCGACCGGCTGAAGGCGAAGAAGCTGCGCACGGTCGTCACGCTGTCGGCAACGGTCGCGTTCACGGCGCGGTGGCTCGCGCCGCGCGTGCCGGCGTTTCATCGGGACCATCCGGGCATGGACCTCAGGCTGCATGCGAGCGACGAGGTCGTCGATCTGCGCTCGGGGAGCGCCGATGCGGCGATCCGCTACGGCCGCGGCGAATACGAAGGCCACATGGCCGAGCCGCTGTTCGAGGATGCGTACGCCCCGGCGTGCAGCCCCCGGCTACGCTTGCGCGACGCGCGCGATCTCGCGAAGCACACGATGATCCATTTCGAGTGGCGCAGGCGGCGCCGCGAGAACGCGACGTGGGATCGGTGGCTCGAAGCGGCCGGGATGTCGGACTTGAGGCCGACGGCCGATCTGATCTTCACGGACGAGAGTCAGGCGATCCAGGCCGCGATCGCGGGGCACGGCGTCGCGCTGCTGAGCCTCGCGCTGATCGCGGACGAGCTCGAGCGCGGCACGCTGGTCCAGCCGTTCGGCCCCGAGCTTCGGATGGAGGGCTACCGCTACGATTTCGTCTATCTGCCCGCGCACAAGGACTCGGAGGCCATCGCGGCGCTTCGCGCGTGGATCCGGAAAGAGCGGGAGCAGCCGTGATCGGGGACGGAGACGCACAGGCCGAGCGATTGCAGCCGGGTCGGCCTCGCCAGGAAACAGACGCAAGACACATATAGATGCGTGGGCACGATAATGCGACGCAGAGGAGTTTGCGTCGGAGCGCTAAAAGCCTGCACTATTGCAAGCATGGGGTGATTGCGGGAAGCTAACATCCGAAAGACGGCTTCGTGAAACGTCGTGCATCCCGCAAGCACGATCGATGTCGGCTCATGCTCGTGGTTCCAGTTATGAGCCGCCCGAGCGATGCTGCCGACGTCACACCGGTCGCTCGCGAGATGATTCATGGATATCAAGCTTCCCGATCCGCAGAAAAAGCGCCGCGCGCGGCGCCTCGCCGCACTCGCGGCGGCTGCGGGCTTCATCGCGCTGCTCGCGACGGCCTGGGCACTCGCGAACCGACCCCCCGCGATCGACCGTGACGACATCTGGACCGGCCGCGTGACGCGCGGCGAGCTCGTGCACGAGGTCACGGCATCGGGCACGCTCGTCGCGCTCGAGCTGCGCGCGGTCACGAACCGAAACGAAGGCGTCGTCGAGGCGATCCGCGTGCTGCCCGGCGACGTCGTCGAGCCGGACGACGTGCTGATCGAGATGTCGAGCCCCACGCTCGAGGAGGAGCTCGTCGACGCGCGCTGGCAGCTCGCCGCCGCCGAAGCCGAGCGGAAGCTCGCGGAGATGGAGTCCGAGAATCGCTACCTCGATATCGTCGCGCAGCTCGCGAGCGCGGAGGCGGAGTACACGGCGGCGCGGCTCGAGCTCGAGGCGTACGAGGAGCTCGGCGACGATCAGATCGCGCCTGAGCTCGAGATCGAGCGCGTGCGCCTCCGCGTGCAGCAGCTGCAGCGGCGCATGGAGGCGGAGCGCGCGCGGCTCGCGAGCTACTCGGGGTACCGCCAGGCCCAGGAGGAGGCGCAGCGCTCGAAGGTCGAGCAGCTTCGCGACAAGGTCGCACGGCTCGAGTCGCGCGTCGCCGATCTCGCCGTCCGCGCGGGGATGCACGGCGTCGTCCAGGAGGTCGACGCGAAGGAGGGCGAGCGTCTTTCCGCGGGACACGCGGTCGCGCGCGTCGTGAATCCCGATCGGCTGATCGCGCGGATCGGCGTCTCGGAGCGCGACGCGGCGCTCGTCGAGCACGGGTTGCCGGTGCGCCTCGAGGTCGGACGCAACGTCATCGAAGGCCGCGTCAGCCGTATCGATCCGACGGTGCGCGACCGGCTCGTCACCGTCGACGTCACGCTCGTCGACACGGGCGCCGTGGAGCTGCGGCCGGACCTGAGCGTCGTCGCTCGCGTCGAGCTGCAACGCGTCGAGGATGTGCTCGTGCTCGATCGGCCGGTCGGCTCGCGCGACGCGTACGAGACGCTCGAGCTGTTCCGCGTCCGCAGCGGCGGCTCCCGCGCGGAGCGCGTGACCGTGCAGACCGGCCGCGCGTCGGCGCGCCAGGTCGAGATCGTGAGCGGCCTCGAGGAGGGCGACGTCGTCATCATCGCCGATCTTTCCGAATGGGCCGACCAACCAGAGCTTCGAATCCGCTGAGAGGACCGGATGACCGAGTCGACGACACCGCTGATCCGCCTCGTGAACATCAGTCGCGTCTACAGGACGGAAACGCTCGAGACGCATGCGCTCTCGAACATCAACCTCGAGATCTACCGCGGCGAGTACGTGACGATCGAGGGTCCGTCGGGCTCCGGGAAATCGACGCTGCTGACGCTGCTCGGCCTGCTCGACGTGCCGACCTCCGGCGAGTACGAGCTCGCCGGCGTGCCCGTCGCGAAGATCGACGCCGAGGAGCGCGCGCGGCTGCGCAATCGCGAGATCGGCTTCGTGTTCCAGGCGTTCAACCTGATCCCGGAGATGACGGTCGCGGAGAACGTCGGCGTGCCGCTGCTCTACCGCGCAGGCGTGACGGCGGCCGAGCAGAAGGCGGCCGTCGCCGCGGCGCTCGAGCGGGTCGGCATGACGGCGCGGGCCGAGCACCGTCCGTCGCAGCTCTCCGGCGGTCAGCAGCAGCGCGTCGCCGTCGCGCGCGCGATCGTCGGCAAGCCTTCGCTGATTCTCGCCGACGAGCCGACCGGCAATCTCGATCAGGAAAACGGCGATCAGATCATGGACCTGCTCGACGAGCTGCATCGCGACGGCGCGACCCTCGTCACCGTCACGCACAACCCGCGCTATGCCGAGCGGGCCGAGCGGAGGTTCTGGATGCTCGACGGGCGGCTCGAGGAGCGCGCCGCGCGGGCGGCCTAAGAGTCTGGGGGCACGCCGATTCTCGAGAGGTTAGCGATGCGAGGTTTCCGTGCCGACCTGCTGCATGCGTTCCGGGTCTACCGGCAGACGCCGGGGGCGAGCCTCATGGCGGTCGCCGTGCTCGCGGCGTCGCTCGCCGCGGTGACGGCGTTCCTCGCGCTGTGGAGCGACCTTGCGCTCCGGCCTCGGCCCGGATTCGAGCGCGCCGGCGAGCTCGTCACCGTCGTGCAGACGGACGGCCAGCGCGCGGTGGCTTTGAGCTACGACTTGATCGAGGCGATCGACGAGGAGTCGGCGACCCTCGATGCGCTCGCCGGCGTTTTCCCGACGCAGCAGTACGTTGATCGCGACGGCGAGCGCACGCCGGTCGGCACCGAGCTCGTTACGAAGCGCTACTTCCAGGAGGTTCGTCCGCGCATTCAGCTCGGCCGGCCGTTCGACGAGGCCGACCACGATCCGAACGGCGCGCCTGTCGCGATCATCTCCGACGCGTACTGGCGAGAGCATTTCGGCAGGCGCGAGGACGTGCTCGGCCAGATCATTCGCGTCTACGGCCCGAACATGACGCTGCGGTCGGAGTCGGGCGAAGCGCGCGCGGGCGAGCGGATGCAGGATTATCGTATCGTCGGCGTCCTCGCTCCGGAGATCACGGGCACGTTCTACGTCGGCACCGGCATTTGGATGCCGTACGAGCAGGCGGCCGAGTTCCTGCTCGGCGCTGCAGGCAATTACCGGCGGCTCGCGATGCTGCGCGGCATCGGGCGCAGGGCCTCGGGCGCGAGCGACGCCGCGATACGTACCGAGCTGCGCGGGCGCTACGGCGAGGCCCAGGACCTCGGCCTTTTGGCGGGCATGCGGTTCGACGCGATGGGCGGCATCGTCACGGACTTCGAGCGCCAGCGGGAGCTGCTGCGTCAGGTGCGGCTTTTCCTCGCCGGCAGCGTTCTGCTCGCGCTCGTCGCGGCGTGCAACGTGAGCCTGTTCCTGCTCGCCCGTGCACCGGGACGCAGACGCGAGCTCGCGATCCGCATGGCGGTCGGCGCGCCGCTCAAACGGCTCGCGCGGCAGCTCGCGACGGAGTCGACGCTGCTCGTCGCCGTCGCTGCCGTGCTCGGCGTTGCGATCAGCCTGTGGCTGACGACGTTCGTCCGCGAGCTTTCCTTTTTGCAGTCCCCGCTGTGGCGCAACGTGACGGTCTTCGACTGGCGCGTGCTCGGCATGATCGCGGCGCTGCTGCTCGTGCTCGCGGTGCTCGTTTCGCTTGCGCCCGTCGTCGGCCTGAAGCGACTCGGCATCGCGGAGGGCAGCCGCAGCGTGACCGCGCGCGCCGGCATCGCGCAGCGGCTTGCCGGCACGGTGCAGGTCGCGGTCGCCGGCGTGATCGGCGGCGCGGCGATCGCGTTCGTCTGGTACCTCGTCGAGATTTCGACCTTCGACCCGAACTTCTCGGCGCCCGACGTCTACGTCGTGATGGTGGGCCCTCCGCAGGGTCCTCTCAACAACAACGAGGATGCACTGCTGCAGCTGCGCGAGCACAGGCGCGAGACGATCGCGGCGATTCCGGGCGTCGAGAACGTCGCGTTCGGCATATCGGTGCCCGGTCAATATCGGCCGCTGCTGACGATGCGGATCGCGGCGCCGGAGGATCCGGAGGATCAGCTGAACCTCAGCATGCAACCGGCGGATTACGCCTTCTTCAATCTCCTCGGCTTCGAGTTCGTGGCCGGCCGTGCGTACGGAGCGGAGGACCGCACGAGCATCGTCGTGAACGAGGCGCTCGCGCGGCGCCTGTGGAATCGGACGGACGTCCTCGGCGAGGTGCTGCCGCTCGCCAACGTGCCGCCCGGCGTGAACGCGCCGCGCTGGGAGATCGTCGGGGTGATCCGGGACGTCGCGTATGGGCATCCCTCCGATGAGCCGGAGCCCGTGGCTTACCAGCAGGTCTCGTTCGTCGCGGCGTTCGAGTGGATCCTCGTCGAGATGCGGCGCTCGGCCGCCGAGCTGCAGCGCGAGCTGCAGCGGAAGATCGACGACGGCGACCTCGATTTCACGATCAACCAGATCAGGCGCGTCGAGGAGCTTTGGTCCGAGGGCATCTCGCCGGACCGCGCACGCGCCGCGTTGACCGTCGGCGCCGCCGTGCTCGTCGTGGCGCTCGCAGCGTTCGGCTTCTACGGCACGCAGCGGTACCTGGTTGCCGCCGGGCGGCGCGAGTACGCGATCCTCGGCGCGCTCGGCGCGGGACCGCGGGCGCTCGGCCGGCTCGTGCTGCGTCGCGGCCTTGCGCTGGGCCTTCCGGGTCTCGTGCTCGGCACGCTGCTCGCGTTCATCGCGGTCGCATGGCTGCGCGACGGCTACGTATCGCGGGGCGTGTCGCCGACGGCCGTCGCCGCGCTGGTCGCGGTCGGCATCGCGTTGCTCGTCTTCGCGGCGACGCTCGGCCCGGCACGGCATGCGCGCAACACGGAGCCCGCGCCGTTGCTCAGAGAAGAGTGACGGTCGATGGCCGTCGACCTGCGCGCGCACCGGCGCGAGACGGACGATCAGACGGAATCTTCCTGCACCGCTTCGCAAGGCGCGTCGTGATCCACGATGCGGTTGCAGCGCCCGAGCCCTACGCGATAGAGCCGGAACGGCTCCGACTCGACGAGCTCGATCTCGTTGCCGTCCGGGTCGCGGATCGGCACGACCCGGCAGCAGTGCTTCGGATCGAATCGCGGCTCGATGCAACGATCGGCCGGCACGAAGCCGAGGTTCCACAGGCGCTCGCGCGCGAGGTCGAGCGAGGCCGTCTCGAGCCTGAGCCGCTTCGGCGCAGCGGTCGCGCCCCGATGCGCGTCGATAGCGAGATGGAAGTACGCGCGCCCACGCATCAGAAAGCGTAGCGACCCGTTCCTGCTCGTCTTCCCGACGAGCTCGAAGCCGAACACGCGGTTGTAGAAGCGGATCGCGCGCCCCGGATCGCGCGTCGGAATCGTGATCGCGCCGACGGTTGTCACGTCGACCGGTTCTTCATGATCGAAGCGAGTCACAATGGCCTCCCTGTTCGGAGTGATCGCGGCGCGGGCAGAGCAGACGGGCGATGGTGAGGACTGTGGCCGATGCACCAAAGCCGTGCTAACTTAGCAAGCGGAACGTGGTTCCGAATGATGTGGAACATCGTTCCGCTTGTCAATCGTGTAGATGGATTCATAGGTGCGAGCCCGAAAGCCCAGCTCTCCGGCGCGAGGCCAGGACGCAGGTCCGGCGCGTCAGATCCGTGCGGATGCGCGGCGCAATGCCGAAGCGCTGCTCGAAGCGGCGATGAAGGTGTTCGCGACGTCGGGCGTCGAAGCGCCGGCCAGAGAGATCGCCGAGAGAGCGGGGGTCGGGGTCGGGACGCTGTATCGCCATTTTCCGCATCGCTCCGACCTCGTGGTCGCGGTCTTTCGGAACGAGGTGGACGCGTGCGCGGACGCGGCCGCGAGCCTTGCCGCGAGGCACCCCCCGGGGGAAGCGCTCGCCCGCTGGCTGCAGCGCTACGTCGATTTCATCGCGGCGAAGCGAGGGCTCGCGAGCGCGCTTTCGTCCGGCGATCCCGCGTTCCAGTCGTTGCCGAGCTACTTCCTCGGTCGGGTACGGCCCGCGCTGCAGGGTCTGCTCGATGCCGCGACAGAGGCAGGAGAGATTCGTGCGGACGTCGACGCGCACGAGCTGCTTATGGCGGTTGCGCGGCTTTGCAAGACCGACGCCTACGGCGGGAGTCAGGAGCAGGCGCGGCGCATGGTCGCGCTGCTCGCGGACGGGTTGCGCTACGGCGCTCGACAGCCTCCGGCCGAGCGTAAGAAGCGCCGGCCTGCTCGCAAGTAGCTATCTCGTTTTCGGAGAAGGAAAGCCGATATGCAATATGCCCGATTCGGAGACACCGGTCTCATCGTCTCTCGTCTCGCCTTCGGCACGATGACGTTCGGCTCCGCGCCGAACACTCCGTTTGCGAGCGTGTACAAGGTGGATCAGGCGACGGCGAACGACCTCGTGGCGCGCGCGCTCGACGCAGGGGTCAACTTCTTCAACTCGGCGGACGTGTACGCCGGCGGCGACTCCGAGCGCATGCTCGGCAAGGCGCTCGGTGCGAGGCGCAAGGAGGTCGTCATCGCGACCAAGGGCGGCAATCGCACGGGGCAAGGGCTCGTCGAGACGGGCCTTTCGCGCAGACACCTCATCGGCGCCGTGGAGGAGAGCCTGAAGCGGCTCGGCACCGATTTCATCGACGTCTATCTCGTCCACAAGGTCGATCAGCTCACGCCCGTCGAGGAAACGATCGAGGCGCTCGAGGATCTGGTCCGGCAGGGCAAGGTGCGGTATGTCGGATTCTCGAACTGGCCGGCGTGGATGGCGGCGAAGGCCGTCGGCGTGCAGCGAGCGCGCGGCTTCGCGCAGTTCCGCGCGGCCGAGATGTACTACTCGCTGCTCGGCCGAGACGTCGAGCACGAGGTCGTGCCTTTCTGTCTCGATGCCGGCGTGGGCATCATGGTGTGGAGCCCGCTCGCCGGCGGATTCCTGAGCGGAAAGTACACGCGGTCGCAACCCAAGGGGCAGAGCGGAGACCGGCTCGGCGGTTTCGACCTGCTGCCGTACGACCGTGAGCGCGGGTACGATCTGGTCGACCTTCTGCGAGCGATCGGCGCGAAGCACGGCGCGTCCCCCGCGCAGGTCGCGATTGCGTGGCTGCTCACGCGGCCCGCCGTCGCGTCGGTCCTAATCGGCGCGTCGAACGCAACGCAGCTCGATGACAATCTCCGCGCGGCGCAGCTGAAGCTCACGGACGAAGACCTCGCCGAGCTCGATGCGGCGACCAGGCCGACGCCGCTCTATCCGAACTGGTTCACGGATGTCGTGGCTGACAGCCGAGCTTACGAGGCGCTGGGCATTCCCATGAAGGTGAAGCCGTTGCGGTAGGAGGCTGCTGGCTTCTCGGGCTTCGGCCTTTCGCTCGTCACTGCAACGGCGTGCTCACGGTCGCGTCGATGCGTTGATCGACGGCCTCCTCGTCCGCGGGTTTCCATAGCAGCACGACGCCGATCAGCGCCGACACCGTGGATGCGGCGAAGACCGCGACCTTCGCGGCCGAAAACTCGGTGTCGAGCTCGTAAGCCTGCCCGGCGATGAAGAGCGCCATCGTGAAGCCGATGCCGGCAAGGCAGCCGGCGCCCGCGAGCTGCCGCCACGAGTAGCTTTGCGGCTTGACGGCGAGGCCGAGCCGCACCGCGAGCGCCGACAGCAGAAGAAAGCCGACCGGCTTGCCGATCACGAGGCCGGCGGCGACCGCAAGCATCAAGTGCTCGTGCCCGTCGAAGACGGCGCCGGAAAGCTCGACGCCCGCGTTTGCCAGCGCGAACACGGGCAGCACGACGAAGCTCGAGCGTGGTGCGACCGTGCGCAGCACGCGCTCGGTGGGGCTCATCAGCCGATCATGGATCGCGTCGAGAGCACGTAACGCCGACTCCGATGGGCCGAAGCGAAGCTGCTCGCCGCCGTGACGTGCCTCGTCGGTCAGGATCGCATCGGCTTGTCGGGCGAGCGTCGAGTAGTTCGCAGGCGGCCGCGCGGGAATGCATGCGGCGAGAAGGACGCCGGCGAGCGTCGCGTGGAGGCCCGCGGTGTGCACGGCCGCCCAGAGCGCAACGCCGACGACGATGTAGGGCGATACGCGATAGACACCAGAGCGATTGAGCATCGCGAGCAACACCGTGAAGAAAGCGGCCGTGAGCAGCCACGACATCGCGACGCCTTCCGAATAGAAGAGCGCGACGACCAGGATCGCGCCGATGTCGTCGACGATCGCCGCTGCGGTCAGGAAGATGCGCAGCTCGACGGGCACGCGGCGCCCGAGCATCGCGATCAACGCGATCGCGAATGCCGTGTCCGTCGACATCGGCACGGCCCAGCCGCGGGTCCACGGGCCGCCGGTAGGGACGATGAGCACGTAGAGCAGGGCCGGCAGGGCCATTCCGCCGATGGCTGCCGCGATCGGCAGTGCGGCGGACGTGCGCTGTGCCAGGTGCCCGACGGTAAGCTCGCGCTTGATCTCGAGCCCGACGACGAGGAAGAACACGGACAGGAGCGCATCGTCTATCCATTCGCGCAGCGTCAGCTCGAACGCCGCGTTGCCGAAGGCGAGTCGGAAGGGTGTCTCCCAGAACGTCTCGAACGCTTCCGCGAGCGCGGAGTTCGAGATCGCGAACGCGACGATGGTCGCGACGAGCAGGAGCACGCCGGCCGCAGGGGCCCAGCTCGCGAAGCTCAACGCGGCGACGCGTATCTTGTAGCCGAGAGTGCCGAGCATCGCATCGCTGAACGAGCTTTCGTCCCACGCGCCGTCGTAGCGGCGGCCGTTGATGAAGAACGTCGGCGTGAAGCGCACGCCGCTCGCTCTCGCGCTTTCGATGTCGCGGGCGACGCGCGCCTTTGCGGCGGCTTGCCTCTCGGCCTGTTCGGCCGGATCGTCCGCGCCGAGCTCTTCGGCGACGACGCGCAGGTCGTCCTCGGTCAGCGTCTCCGAGCGCATCATCAGCGTGACGTGCGCTTTCCAGAACTGCTCGGGCGTCCGTGCCATCTCGACGAGCTCGGCCGCGCGCTGCGCGATCTCGCTGCCGGTGATCGGCCGATGCCTGAAGACGTAGCGCAGGCGGTTGCCGAGCTCGGTCCGCACCGCCGCGATACGCTCGTTCGCGGCGCGGCAGTGAGGACAGTCGTAGCTGCCGTACTCGACGAGGGTGATCGGCGCGTTGCTCGGCCCGAGGACGTGGTCCTCCCGTTCGTCCACGGGGCGGTCGAGGCGAGTGTGCTCGTTTTCCATTTGTCGTAGCTCAGCCTTCTTGCATGATCCTTGCACACGGAAGCAAGGATCGAACCGTCGTTCCCGGAGACCTCGATGGCACAAGGATCACCCTGCAGTCACCTGGCGGAAATCACCACGGTCAAGCACGCGAAGCAGTACCACTGTGACGAATGCGTGAAGACGGGAGATTCCTGGGTACACCTTCGCACTTGCCAAACCTGTGGCGGAACGCACTGTTGCGACAGCTCCATGAATCGGCATGCCACGCGGCATGCGCAGGTCACCGGTCATCCGGTCGTCGCGTCGGCCGAGCCGGGCGAGCGGTGGCTCTATTGTTATCCGGATCGGATGACGGTCCGCTACTGACGCCGTCCCTCGTTCCCGGCGTGAATTATGGGCCAGACGCCCGATGTTCGATCTGATTGACCCGCGGCGGCTCTGCAGGTCAAGCAAACTCGGCGGATGACTTCGACCTCGACGTCGACTTCAGGACCATGTCTGATCCGCCCGTGATCACGGGCGCGTCCACGAAAAGCAAGGCGAGACATCTCTATCACCCGTCGAAAGTCCGAGGTCCCTGGTAGTGCGCCTCAGGGCCTTCGACGAGGAGATCGCATTCGACAGGACCCGCTCGCGGCTCGTCCTCGCGCCAGACCAACACGGCAGAGGCGTCGAGCACGGTATTGGTCATCGTTCTTTTCACTTCTCGTGCCTCTCGGGGCGATCACTTCGTTGACTGAGGCATGAGTGTAGCGAAGCGAGGTGAACTGACCCGCTCGTAACGTCCGGACAGCTGCAACTGAGGAAGTACGAGCGTACCGTGTCGTAGACCCGGGCTTAGAGGCGACCGCCGTGCGGCAGCGTCCCTATGCGGCACTATCGTGCGCTGAGAGTGGGCCGCGTGAAACTGCCGAAAGCATATGATCGATCCGCAGAGTAAAGCCCATCATCCGTGGTATATCCGGTCCCGCTGCCAACCAGCTGAATGCACGGCGCGGGAGATGCCCAACCACTTCTCACGATCGCCATCTTTTATTCCGAGGCCGAGAGGACTTGGTACGACCTCGTCGTTGGGCAGCGAAATATCCGACGTAGGGGAGCGCTGTGCAAATGAGTACGGTGCCAGGAGAAATGGAGGGGGTGGATAGGAAGGACCATACGGATGACACCGAGACCATTGGCGTGAGCGCCGATACGACCGCACTGGCCATGCCAACGGTGAGTGCTACCACCAGTTGTGCAATGACATCACGCAGTCTCATAGGCGTGCTCTCTTCGCTCGTACTGGGATGGTACAGGGTTCGAAGATAAAAGTAAATCAGGAATTGCCTTGTCACAGCTTAATACCATAAACTGGAAACTCTCATTGCAGCATGGTCTTGAGCTGTCACAACGCCCCTTGCCGGCGAAATTCCGCGGTTCGCCGCGGCCACATTGACACTGCACTGCCCGGGAGGACTTGCATGACTCGGCTCGATTTATCTCGCCTTCGTAACTCGATAGCCGCCGACGCGGCACTACGTCGTCGACAGCGGTTGCAACCGGTCGGCGGCAAAGGCGACAAAATTTTCCCGCCAACGTACCCCGGCGAAGGCCGCAACGCCCCGCCGAGACATGTTTACGAGCGCCGGCGGCTCGAGGGCAAGGATGTCTGGTGCGTACTCGTCGACAGCGTGCAATCCCAGGCGAACCGGCTTGAAGAGTGCCTCCTGGGTGCGATCGCAGACGGAGTACTGATCCCGCATGTCGTCGTCGATTTCAGTGACGCTGGGCTCGAGGGAATTACGCAGATTACGTCGCTCGATGCTCCTCATCGCATTTATGACGCGATCCTGCGAGACAGTCTTCTCGGCGACGAACCGTTCATGGAGAGCGCTGTGGGCAAACGGCTTGCCAAAGCAAGACCAGACGATGCGTCCGCCGTGCTCGAAGTCTCCCCGAGCGCATTGGTCTTCGGTGCTTGGCACTCGACCGGTGAAGGTGGCGGGCTCGGCGCAAAATTCGCGCGCTGCCTGACATCCGAAATTGTGGGCATCGACGTGCCGATGGAAGAGCTGACTGATGCAAGAACCGGTGAAGTCGAGTTCCGAACCGCTGGCCGACGTACCGGGAGCCGCATTGATCCACTAGGCGTACTGCGGAAGGTGGAAGTCTTTAAGGGAGAGAACGGCTGGAGCACGACGGAAGCAGAAGCCGGCAAGAAGGCGAAGAAGGTCAGGCCTTCCGAGATCAACCACGGCAACATCACTCCGTCCGTCCAGCCGCTAGGCGTGACGTGTGAGTACCTCGAGCATACTTTCGTGCTCAGCTTCGCTGCCCTGCGCCGCCTGCGCTTCGGCGGAGACGAGCGGAATACGGCAGCCCACACATTGCTGGGAGCTCTTGGACTGTTAGCGCTTGTCGAGCAGGACGCGCGCGGCTACGCCTTGCGCTCCCGTTGCGATCTCGTCTGCGAGCACAGCGCCCCGCTGGAGCTTGTGCATCCGGACGGATCGATCGAAGCGATTTCCATCGACCGATCAACCGTGCACAGGCTCTATGGGGAGGCAGTAGAGGCAGCGCGATCCGCCGGATTCAACCTGTCTATAGAGCCGCTGCGGCTTACCCCGCAGCCGAAGCTAGTGGAGATCGTACGTAAAAGCCAGGAGCTTGCGCTGCAGGGCGCAGGCGGCGAGGAGAACGGGGGAGCCGGGGAGGAGTAATGAGTCTCGTCCTCGAAATCGAATACTTGTCGGGCATCTCGTTCGCGGCAATAAGCCCTGCGAGCCCCACGCCGGATTGGCCCCCGCAGCCTGACCGGGTCTTTTCTGCCCTGGTGGCGACCTGGTCTGCACGCGGCCAGAAGTCGCAGGAGGCTCAAGCGTTGCAGTGGCTGGAATCTCAATCTCCACCGCGGGTGATTGCCTCACCCGCAGTCCAGCGCACGACTGTCACAGTCTTCGTACCCCCGAACGATCCGCGAAGCGATAAACAGAAGAACGCACGCGGAGTGCTGCCGTTCCTGAGAAGCCGTCAGCCGCGGCAATTTCCTGCTGCGCGACCCTACGACCCGATCGCTCGCCTCGAATGGGACGACGCATCGCCCGCGCCCGAAACGCTCGAAGCACTGCAGCGTCTTGCACACGACACGGCATACGTCGGACACTCGACCAGCCTGGCGCGCTGCCGATTTTTCGTCGCTGATCCAGTCTCTTCTGATGCCGCGAAAGCCATGCAGCGCCGCATCTATCCAGGTCGCTTTTTCGAGTTATGCCGTGATTTCGAAGCCGGCCGCCGCCCGTTGCCTGGGCCGGCGTCTACCCTGGACCATGAGCATGCGACCCACGTTGGCAGCCAATTCGACACGCGCTGGCTGCTCCTCGAGCACGTCGGCGGCGATATGCCGGATCTTCGGGCCTGCGCCATCGTGGCCAAGACGATACGCGATGCCGTGTTGAGCGGCTATCAGCGTATGGGCATGGAGAACGACATCCCGGAGATCGTCAGCGGACACGATGCAATCGGAAAGCCTAGTCGTGGGCCTCATCTCGCGATCGTCCCAATGCCGTTCGTCGGTTTTCCTTATTCCGACGGACACGTCATGGGATATGCACTCGTGCCGCCCCGTGGCAGCGAGTTGCTCGAGAATGCAGCCTTTCTGCGCGCGCTGAGCATGGTGATGCCATTGGAACACGACCGACGCATCCTGACGGTCAAGCCGAAAGAAGGCATAGCGGGTAACGCGGGCTTCTCGATCCGTCTATCGGCCACGCGTGAAGCGCCGGCAGTGAAACGCTCGCTCGACTCGCGTCGCTACATCCGCCCGGCATGCACGTTTGCGACGGTCACACCGATCGTTCTCGATCGGCACCTCAAGAATGAGGGTAAGGAGCGCGAAGCCGAAATACGAGATCAGATCGCAGCAGCGTGCCGCAATATTGGGCTTCCCGAACCCGAAGAGGTCTTCGCCGACAAGCACTCCGCGTTCGAAGGTGCTCCTTCCGCGTACCCTTCCGCGCGATCGCCGGTCTGGATGCGCTGGCGCTTGCCAGCATCACTGGCAAGTCGATTTCTGACTCATGCCGTGATCCGCTTTGCGGCTCCCGTGGAAGGTCCGGTGATCCTCGGCGCGGGCCGCTTCGTCGGCATGGGGTTGTGCAGGCCGCTTTTCGCGCAGCGGGAGGTCGCATGAGCCTTTCGCCGAACGACTTCGCCGCGTTTTTTTGTGAGATTCACGGCTACGAGCCGTTCCCGTGGCAGGAGCGCCTGCTCCGGCGGCTTGCCGAAAACGGCAACTGGCCGGCTGTCCTCGACTTGCCGACCGGGGCGGGCAAGACCGTTGCGCTCGATATCGCCGTCTTCCACCTTGCTTTGGAAGCCCATAGCGCGATACGACGGGCACCCGTGCGAATCACCTACGTCGTGGACCGTCGGCTTGTCGTCGACGACGCGTTTCGCAGGGCCGAAAGGCTCTCTGAGGGATTACTATGCCCTTCGGGTCCTGTTACGCGCCGCGTCGCTGAACGTTTGCTGCTGCTCTGTGCGGAAAGGCAAGGATCGGAGAACCTTCGTCCTTTGATCGCACGCCGCCTCCGTGGCGGCCTTCCCCGGGAAGACGATTGGGCGCGGACGCCGTCACAGCCGACGATTCTGTGCTCGACCGTAGACCAAGTAGGTTCTCGCTTGCTTTTTCGAGGATACGGCGTCTCCGATTCCATGAAACCGGTGCAGGCCGGCCTCCTGGGAGCGGACTGTCTGATTCTCCTCGATGAAGCGCATCTCGCCGAGCCATTCCGACAGACGCTGAATTGGGTCTCGATGTATCGGAGCGAGCGGTGGCGCGAAGCACCCGATACGTCGCCCTGGGGCGTGTCCCTCCTCACCGCAACTCCCGGTGAACGACTGTCCGTGGAGTTCGGCCTCGAAGATGAGGATCTCCACCATCCTGTGCTGCGCAGACGTCTAGGCGCCAAGAAGCCGGCGAAGCTGATTGAGCTATCGAAAACAAAAGAAGCAGAGCAACAAAACGGTGACCAGGAAGTAGAAGATGCCGAGCAAGCCCTGGTGCGGCGTACAGCAGCACTCGTAGGAGAAGTCCGACGCGCGCTGAATCATTTTCGAGAACCTTCGAACGGGACGCCAGCGCCAGCCATCGGCATTGTTGTTAATCGCGTTGGACGCGCACGCTCGGTACATGCGCGCCTATGCACGGAATTTGCGGCAGAGATCGAGAGCGGAATCATAGATCGGCCTGGGTTGTTGATCGGGCCTGCCAGGCAAGTCGAACGCGACAAGGCAGCCGAGATTCTCCGGCCGATCAGGACTGGTGAGCCTCGAGCGCTCGACAAGCCGCTCATCTTCGTAGCCACACAGTGTATCGAGGCCGGCGTCGATATTGACCTCGACGCGCTGATCACCGAGGCGGCACCGCTAGACGCATTACGCCAACGGTTCGGCAGGCTGAACCGAGCTGGCAGAGACATCGCTCCGTACGCGGCGATCGTTGCGATGAAGGAGGATATCGCTCCGAAGGCAAAGGATCCCATCTACGGGCAAGCCACAAGCCATGCTTGGGAGCGACTAAAGGAAGCTGGCTCCAAGGTAGGTCGTGAGCTTCTGGTGGACTTCGGATCGACCACCTTCGCCGGACGCTTATCCGAAGAAGCGCTGTCACCGAAGCCTGGCGCCCCCGTCCTGATGCCTGCCCACGTCGATCTCCTAAGCGAGACTTCGCCTATACCGGCCGCCGACCCTGAGATCGCGTGCTTCCTTCATGGACCAGAGCGGCAACCCGATGCAGTTGTCGTTATCTGGCGCGCCGACATCGATTCACGGTCGGCCAACGAGGAGGACGTCGAGCGTCTGCGCCGCTTATTGACGTTGGTTCCGCCACGCCCGGCCGAGGCTATCGAGATGCCAATCGCAATGGTACGTGCCTGGCTGTGTGGATCGAGAAGCACCGCCCTATTGGCCGATGTGCCGTCCGACGTTTCAGAGGCTGAACCGGCAAACTCACGGCGTGAACGGCGCCGCGTGTTCCGATGGAATGGCCAAGATGCCCGCTCGGCGTGGATTCGTCCCGAACGGATACGGCCGGGCGATACCATTATCGTTCCAGCATCTTATGGCGGTGTCGATGAGTTTGGCTGGAACGTTCTATCCACAGCAGCCGTACCCGATGTGGCGCGTCACGCGGCGCTACCATTCGCGGGACGAAGGTTCTTCGTGCGAGTCGCTCCGGGACTCGTCCCGCCCGAGACGGAGTACCGGCTTGCTGAAACGCTTGCCGACGTCGAATCGCGGCCTTGGCAAGATGTGCGCGATGCACTTCTCGAACTTGGCTTGCCGGGGGACATTCGCGACGACCTCCTCGCGCTGTCCGAAGCAAGGCGGCCAAGCAGCGTCATGGCCGATTTGCATCTTTACGGCGAGACCGACCAGGGCTTTCCTCGAGGAGTCCTGTTCGTCGCTCCATTCGGGATCAGATCAGGACGGACAGCACAAGAGGGAACGCTACATTCGACCGAGGACGATGTCAGCGGTTCTCTCCTTGGCCTGCCAGTCACCTTGGCGCAGCATTCCGCGGACGTCGAGCATCGAGCTGAGCTGTTTGCGCGAGCCGCGGGACTTTCCGCCGATCGTGTGCATGATCTGAAGCTGGCTGGATATCTCCACGATCTCGGAAAGGCTGATCCTCGCTTCCAGGCGTGGCTCCATTACGGAGATCCATTGGGGATCGGCTTCGATGCTACGTCGGACGTGTTGGCCAAATCGGGGCGTTCCCTACCACGTTCGGCTCGCACCGATTCGGGTTTGCCCGAGAACTGGCGCCACGAGGCCTTCTCCGTTCGGCTCGCCACGTTGGTACCGCGCTTTGCCGAGGCAAAGGATCCCGACCTCGTTTTGTGGCTCGTAGGTGTACATCACGGCTACGGACGTCCCTTCTTTCCACATGCCGATCCACTTGACCGTACTGATCGGCAGTTGCCTGCAGTCTGTGACTTGCCGACCAGCGTGCCCCCCGGGCCGGGGCCTCAGTCATTCGCATTCGATTGGCGGGGGCACGACTGGCCTAAGCTGTTCGAGCGCCTCCGCGCGCGATACGGTGCATGGGGACTGGCGCACATGGAAGCGATCCTGCGGCTCGCCGATCATCGGGCATCCGAAGACGCGAAGGAGTCCAGTAAATGACTACTGCCGTTTCTCACCGCCTCGACGGACTTGAGCCAGACAACCTGCTTGCTTTTCTCGCTCTGCTCGGCCTACTCCGCGCGATGGATGCGGCGGATAGGGAACGCGCCGAAGATGGTGAGCTGCGCCCTCGAGCAGCCTGGGATATCGATCGGTTGCCTCTGCGCCCGAGGCTGTTCTTGGCGCAGCCTATGAGTCAGGAGGAGATATGCGAAACGGCGGCATCCGGGATCGCCAGTCTTTCCCAGGCGTACGACTTTGGCAACCGGGCAGATCTCAAATTTTCCCGGGACGAGGCCAGATCAGAGCTCGTGGCCGCAGCGCAGGCGTCCGAGGTTAGGAATCGTTCGCACGCAGATATTTTGGGGGCGCTGATGACTGATGCAGCCATCAAGCCTGAGAAGGACGAAGCAGTCGACCCTACACCATTGTGCCTACTCTTCGGGCAGGGCCACCAGCATTTCTTGGAGCGGTTGGCGGACGTGCCGAAGCTGCAAACTCCGCCAAATCGCGGCAAGGGGAAGAAGGCCGTCACACTGACTGAAGCGGAGTGCTTGATGGAGGCGCTGTTTCGCCCTTGGCATCGCAACGATCCGACCGCTTCGTTTCGATGGGATCCCAAGGAGGATGTCCGTTACGCATTGATGGCGGGTGATCCCACTGATACAGCGTATAAAGGGGGAACACAGCACGGGGCAAACCGTCTTGCCGCGATCGGCCTTGCAGCGTTAACGGTTGTGCCCGAGCGTAGATTCGGCCGTATGCGCCCGAATATCATCGGGGGGGCATTCGATCGCGACGGCTTTTCTTTCTTATGGCCGATTTGGGAAGAGCCAGCGACTCTCGCTACGATCAGAGCTCTTCTCGCACACCCAGACTTGCGGAAGCCGGGTGCGCTAGGCCACCTTGCTGTTCATCAGGTCATGCAAGCGCGGCGCGTGTCGGTGGGTAAGTTTATGAATTTCGCGCGAGCCACATCCGTAACAGGAACAGTCGCAATGCGCGAGTAGGAACGGCTTATGGCATAAGCTTGGGCTTCCCGACGGTCGCATCCCAAGATCTACGAACGCAACCAAGAACGGAGGCTTCCTCTGCGTTGTAAGTCTCAACCCTCCCCCTCTGCACGGGCGAAAATCGGTTCACCTTCTCATCAGCGCCGCGGCATTTCGCTGCGGATCACTGAGAACTTCGCGTAGTCGGCGAGCCAGTAGCCGAGCGGCTTCAATGAGGCCGCAGCATTTCGCTGCGGATCAC